>CALSMU010000001.1 GCA_943787535.1 uncultured Flavobacteriales bacterium
AACTTTAACGGCAGCTTATATCCCTTCAGCTGCCGATACCGCTGCAGGTAGTATCACGCTTACATTAACTACTACTGGAAATGGATCATGTAATGCATATTCAGATCAAATGACTATTACTTTAACTGATATTCCGACTGTTGATGCGGGGGCTGACCAAATCATTTGTGCTGATGCTGCTAGTGCTTTTCTGGGAGGAAGTGTTAATAATGCTACTGGAGGAATTTGGTCTACATCGGGAACAGGTACTTTCAATCCGAATAACACAACGTTAACAGCAGCTTACATTCCGTCTGAAGCAGATACTGTGGCGGGTAGCGTTACACTTACTTTAACTACTACTGGAAATGGACTATGTAATGCATATTCAGATCAAATAACCATTACAATTACACCCGCTCCGATTGCCAATGCAGGTCCAGATCAAACACTTTGTGCTGATATAACAGCTATTCCTTTAAGCGGTGAAATTACTACAGCTACGGGAGGGGTTTGGTCTACTTCAGGAACAGGTACATTCGCTCCAAATGCAAACACACTTAATGCTAGTTATATTCCTACAACAGCCGACACTATTGCTGGCAGCGTAATTTTAACGCTTACTACAGCAGGTAACGGAACTTGTAATACATATGCAGATCAGATGACTATTTCATTTACTCCTGCTCCTACAGTTGATGCAGGTATTGATATTACTACCTGTAAAGACATTGCATCTATTGATCTTTCAGGTGCAATTGTTACCGCAACTGGAGGTACCTGGTCTACATCGGGAACAGGTACATTTAACCCAAACAACACAACTTTAACGGCAGCTTATATCCCTTCAGCTGCCGATACCGCTGCAGGTAGTATCACGCTTACATTAACTACTACTGGAAATGGATTATGTAATGCATATTCAGATCAAATGACTATTACTTTAACTGATATTCCGACTGTTGATGCGGGGGCTGACCAAATCATTTGTGCTGATGCTGCTAGTGCTTTTCTGGGAGGAAGTGTTAATAATGCTACTGGAGGAATTTGGTCTACATCGGGAACAGGTACTTTCAATCCGAATAACACAACGTTAACAGCAGCTTACATTCCGTCTGAAGCAGATACTGTGGCGGGTAGCGTTACACTTACTTTAACTACTACTGGAAATGGACTATGTAATGCATATTCAGATCAAATAACCATTACAATTACACCCGCTCCGATTGCCAATGCAGGTCCAGATCAAACACTTTGTGCTGATATAACAGCTGTTCCTTTAAGCGGTGAAATTACTACAGCTACGGGAGGGGTTTGGTCTACTTCAGGAACAGGTACATTCTCTCCAAATGCAAACACACTTAATGCTAGTTATATTCCTACAATAGCCGACACTATTGCTGGTAGCGTAATTTTAACGCTTACTACAGCAGGTAACGGAACTTGTAATACATATGCAGATCAGATGACTATTTCATTTACTCCTGCTCCTACAGTTGATGCAGGTATTGATATTACTACCTGTAAAGACATTGCATCTATTGATCTTTCAGGTGCAATTGTTACCGCAACTGGAGGTACCTGGTCTACATCGGGAACAGGTACATTTAACCCAAACAACACAACTTTAACGGCAGCTTATGTCCCTTCAGCTGCCGATACCGCTGCAGGTAGTATCACGCTTACATTAACTACTACTGGAAATGGACTATGTAATGCATATTCAGATCAAATGACTATTACTTTAACTGATATTCCAGTTGCATATGCTAGTTCCGATCAAATTGTATGTGCAGACATCTCCGGAATTTCATTAAACGGAGGAATTGCCATTGCTGCTGGAGGTATTTGGACAACAAATGGAACAGGAATATTTTCTCCTAGTGAAACAGCCCTGAACGCAACTTATATTCCAAGTGCTGGTGACACAGCAATTGGAAGTGCTACTCTAACCTTAACAACAACTGGAAATGGGTTGTGCCAATCATATACCGACCAAATGATGATTACTATTACTCCTGCTCCTATTTCATTTGCAGGGAATGACACATCTGTTTGTTCAACGAACCCTGTTGTCCCATTAATTGGTTCAGTAGTTACAGCAACTGGAGGCATTTGGTCAACCAATGGCTCAGGTACATTTACACCAAACAATACTGATTTAAATGCTATTTATCAAACTAGCCTGAGTGACCAAACCAACGGATCGGTTGAAATATATCTTACCACTACAGGTAATGGATTATGTAATTCTGTTACCGACACAATGCTCTTAACGATTACGCCGACTAGTATAACGGTTTTTGTTGGAAATGACACATTAGTTTGTGGAGATGATAGCTTAATATTAAATGCTGCTATTCAAACCGCTACTGGGGGGATATGGACTACTCTAGGAGATGGTACTTTTTCAGACTCTTCTGATTTAAATGCGAGCTACTACTTTGGAGCAAACGATACAATTGCCAACACCGTAGAGCTATACTTTACAACTACAGGAAATGGAGGATGCTTAGCACAAGTAGACTCTCTGCAAGTTGATATTCAGAATCCACTGGAACTATCAGTAATGTCTAACGATACCGCCTGTAGAAATGGAGGAGCTTTCAATATCTTTAGCACTACTAATACTGGTCAGGGCTATTGGATTACAAATGGTGATGGTTCATTTTTACCAGACTCTAACTCATTGAATCCTCAATATTTAATGGGAAATACAGATACTGCATCAAATAATATTACACTAACCTTCATAACTGAAAACAATGGGGTTTGTACTGCTATATCTGATAGTATAATAATTGGTTTGATTGATGCACCAGCTGTTAATTTTGGTTTCGCTGATATTTGCTTAAATGAAACTGTATTCTTTACAGATTCTAGCTCTGCTATTGGTGGCGTTACTGATTGGAGTTGGGATTTTAATGACACTATATTATCGAGCCAACAAGATACTAATGTAACATTTACTTCTTTTGGAACACAGACAGCGACGTTGGTTGTAACATCAGGTTATGGATGTATTGATTCATTAACACAAAATATAATTGTTTCTCCACTGCCAACAGCAGCGCTGACAAGTAATGCAGATTGTTATGAAGATTCGGTAGAAATGTTTGATGCTTCAACGGTGGCAACAGGTACCATAGTTGAATGGGAATGGATGGTAGAAAATGGATTTACCGGAAACACGCAAAATGTATCTGTTATTTTCGATAGCGCAAGCGTCTATTCAACTACCTTAATTGTAACAACTGATATGGGTTGTACAGATACTATAACCGACTCCTTACAAGTTCAACCAAACCCAATAGCATCTTTCATTTCAGACTCTGTTTGTTTAAATGAACTATCAAATATGGTCGATGCTTCCACCGTAGAATTTGGTACAATTGTTACCTGGGAATGGATAATTGATGGTCTGTCTACTGATACACTTTCAGCAACGACTTACACTTTTGACTCTGACAGTCTGCAACCCGTAACCCTAGTAGTAACATCCAGCTTCGGTTGTATTGATACAGTTACACAAGATATTATGGTTCACCCGTTACCGAATAGTGCATTTTCTTACGAAGGTTTCTGCGAAGAAGACAATGTATTATTCACAGATGAATCGACAATTAATACCGGGCAAGTTATCGCTTGGAATTGGGATTTTGGAAACACGGAATCAAGTGTAGAACAAAATCCTTCAAATGGATTTGGGGTTGCGGGAACTTTCGATGTCACCTTAATCACTACTTCAAACTATGGTTGTGCAGATACTACTGCTCAAAATATTTCCATTAGTCCAAATCCAACAGCAGAATTTAGTATGAGTTCAAATATTACTCAAGTGCTTGATCCTATTTATTTTACCGATGAGTCCATAGACGCTTCACAATGGGAATGGGACTTTGGTGACACGATAGGTACCTCAACTGATCAAAATCCGGATTATGCTTGGAATACTTATAATCAGTATACTGTGTCACTTATTATTACAAATGATTTTGGATGTACAGATACTGTTACACATTTAGTAACGGTTAAACAACCCCCTAAACTTCCACTTGCATTCTCTCCAAATGGAGATGGTCTCAATGATATTTTTTACGTAATAGGAGGAACATTTGTTGAATTTAGATTTGAGATATACAACAACTGGGGCAAAATGATTTTTGAATCAAATGACCCACTTATTGGGTGGGATGGAACTCACCAAGATATTGAACAACCTTTAGGAGTATATGTTTGGATTTACCATGTGGTAACTGAAGATGGAGAAGAATATTCTGAACATGGAGACGTAACGATTATTAGGTAATGGAAAAGCTATCTAAAATATCACTGATTAAGTTATTTACTGTACCTCTGGTATATTTTATGGCAATTTCATCGCATGCACAGGATTTTCATTTATCACAATACGAAGCTTCTCCGATGCTTATTAATCCTGCAATGACTGGAATGTTTAAAGGTGACTATAGAGCAACTTTACATTACAGAAGTCAATGGGCAAGTATAATTAGCAACCCGTTCAGAAGTACAGCCTTATCAGTCGACACCAAGATTAAAGAACTTAATGCAGGTGCATATCTACTCCATACATCTGCCGGGTCAGGTAAGTACAACACAACTAATTTAGTTCTTTCTGGGGCATATGACTACCGCTTCGGTGGTAGCCCACACAATCATATTGCTGGAGGATTGCAATTAGGGGGTATTTTTAAAAGTATCGATTTTAATTCTTTGACTTTTGAAGATCAATATTTAGCGGCAAATGGTGGTAGTTTTTCTAACCCAACAAGTGAAACGGGTGGAGCAACTTCGACTTTACTTCCTGAAGTAAATTTAGGGTTTATGTATTATTATACGAATACGAAAAAAAGAATTAATCCATTTTTAGGAGCATCGGTTTTGCACCTAACACAACCCAATGAAACGCTTCTCAATTCCTCTAGCAAGTTACCTATGAGGTTTAACATTCACCCAGGTATTAAAGTAAATCTAAATTCTAAATTCCAATTTTTAATGCATGGAATTTTGATGAAACAGGAAAATATTAAAGAAGTTATGTTTAGCTGGATGGGGTACTATTACATGGAAAATAAAGATGCTTTTGCTACATACGGAATTACGCGAAGAACCAATGATGACGCAGTTATTGCTCATATTGGACTAAAGTATAAGCAATTGCAGTATCGCTTAAGTTATGACGTTAACACATCTAATCTCCAATCTATTTCCAATAGCAGAGGTGGTTTTGAAATTTCTTTAATTTTTATAAGCAGTAAAATAGACCCAACACCAATAAGATCATGTCCAGATTTATAAAAAACATAGCTCTTTTGGTAGGATTTATTATGATCTCTACTTGTTCAATAGCTCAGTTATCTCTATTTGAAATGTTACGTTACGGAGATAATGCATATGAACAAAAAAATTATGGATCTGCTGTTCATTTTTACAAGATGGTTATAGATGAAGGACTCAAGGTTGAAAGAATTTCAGCTCACCCTTATGCCTACAATAATTATACTGGGAAAACTAAAAAAGTGGAAGGTGCTGAGTCGGATATTAATCAATTGATTGATTCAGTTAATAATATTGACTCTTTATCTAACCATTTAAATGAAATTCCGGATAAACAAGATTTTAATGAAAATGATTTTGCAGAAAATGGCAAAATTGACAAAGACACCAACGAATTGTATGCAACGCACATGATTGCAGAATGCTGTAGACTTATGAACGACTACTCACTAGCTGAATATTGGTACGTGCAATCACTGCAACTTAGCTGGGGAATGGAGAAAGGTACTTACCCTTTAGACAGATATTGGTATGCTACAATCTTAATGAATAACAATAACTATAAACAAGCTGCTGATGAATTACAAACTTTTATTTTAGACAATGAGGATACCACAGCTCAAAACGCTTATTTCGTATTAAGAGCTGAGCAGTTAATTAAGAATTGTAAATATGCACAAAGCTCTCGTAGTAAAATAAAAGGAGTAACAGTTAAAAAAGGTGACTCATTACTGAACAATGGCTCCAGCTCTTTTGCTGTTAATTATATGGACTACAACAACATAATTCTTTCATCCGCAAGAAATACAAGTATAGAAGATAAAGAAAATGACATTGACGGCTCATTATTGAGCGATATTTTCACGATGCGAAAAAATGGAGATGGTTGGGAAGACGTTCATAGTTTAATTGGAGAACCTAATACAAACCAACACGAAGGAGCTACCTCAGTTGGTGACGACAAAAAAACAATGTACTTTACCAGATGGTATGTGGATAATAAAAAAGAAGCAAGCATATTCGTTACAAAATGGTTTGTTGATAAATGGATGTTACCTAGGAAATTAGGTACTGCTGTTAATGTTAAGGGGTACACATCTTCGCACCCATATATTTCAAAAAACAACAAAACACTTTTCTTCGCTTCTGATCGACCAGGTGGGCATGGAGGAATGGATATTTGGTATTGCAAAATTGATAGAAAAGGAAAAACAAGTGATCCAATTAATCTTGGACCCAATATAAATTCGGCAGAGGATGAGATTACTCCTTTTTACCATGAGGCTACAAGCGTACTTTATTTTAGCTCTACGGGACATAAAAACATTGGAGGGTATGACGTGTTTAAAGCAAAATATAATTTAGAAAATAATTATGCAGGTTACCCAGAGAATATGGGATACCCAATAAACTCAGCAAAAAACGATAAGTATTTTGTTTTAAATGAATTACAAACAAATGGATTCCTTACCTCAAATAGAGGAGGATGTGAAGATTGTGATGATTCGCATTGCAACCAGATCTATACCATGGTGAAAGAAGAGAATGAATTTTTATTATCTGGTTATGTTTTGGATGCGCTAACTGATGAAGAAATTCCAAACGCTAAAATTACGATTAAAGATGTATTAGGTGGCTTTGAAGATTATACTTTCGAAACGGATCAAAACGGTTATTATGAGATGCCACTATCACCAGAAATGCATATATTTTTGAAAGCGCAAAAAATTGAATATTTTGCAGATGCCAATGTGCAATCAACAATAGGTGTTGTTGAATCAGAGGAATACACCATTGATTTTTTCTTAAGTAAAATACCTTATAAAGAAATAGCAATACCGGGCATATTATATGACTACGACAAGGCCACTCTTCGTCCAGAATCCATGATTGTGCTAGATAGTTTGGTTGATTTCTTATTAGTTAACAATAATCTAATTATTGAAATTAGTTCGCACACGGATGAACATGGTAGTGATTCATATAACAATAAATTGTCTCAAGAAAGGGCTCAATCAGTTGTTAACTATTTAATTGAAAATGAAATCCCAATGGAAAGATTGATAGCAAAAGGATATGGGAAAACTATTCCTATTGTAAAAAACTCCACATCTGAAGCAGACGACCAAAAAAACAGAAGAACATCCTTTAGGATATTAGGAGAAGACTTTGAAGAAGTAACTAAAATCCAACCAAAGGAATAATATTTCACCCTAGACAAATGTGTTAACATCAATGTTGATAATTGTTTAACCTATTTTATCAATTCCATTGCAGAAGCAATAACTTTGTTTCTTACAAAAAATGATGGAGAAATTCGTATATATTGAAAATTCAGTAAACTTACCGGAAGGCACTGTATCTTGGGAAAGTCCATCTAATATTGCCCTGGTGAAGTACTGGGGAAAGAAGATGGAACAAATTCCTGCCAACCCATCAATTAGCTTTACATTAAACAATTGCAAAACAACCACTACTCTCTCCTATTCCAATTCAAATAAATTATCTTTTGAAGTATATGTAGATGGAAAAAGAGAAGAAGGTTTTGAACCAAAAATAAAAACATTTTTTGAACGAATAAGTCAATATTCTTCGTTTATCAATAAATATAAATTTAGAATCGACACTTCTAATTCATTCCCGCATAGCAGTGGAATAGCTTCCTCTGCATCTGGATTAAGCGCTTTAGCATTGTGTATTTGCTCAATCGAACAAAACATTAATTCAGAATTTGAAGGGGATTTTTTTCTAAATAAAGCTTCTTTTTTAGCTAGATTAGGATCTGGAAGTGCTTGCCGTTCTCTATTTCCAAAAATGGCTTCCTGGGGAAAGCACAACGAGCTAAAAAATAGCTCAGACCTTATTGGTTCACCCTATGATGATATACATCCGGTGTTTACAACCTTTCAGGATACTATTCTATTAGTTGACAAAGGCCAAAAACAAGTAAGTAGCACCGTAGGACACGGACTTATGCACCAGCACCCTTTTGCTGAAACGAGGTTTAATCAAGCAAACAGTAGTTTAAGTAAATTGAAACGCGCCTTACAAACGGGAGATTTAGTTGCATTCAACAAAATAGTGGAAACCGAAGCACTTACGCTTCACGCTATGATGATGAGTTCTGACCCTTATTTTTTGTTAGTAAGACCAAATACGATAGCAATTATTGAAAAAGTTTGGGAATTCAGAGAGGAGCATCAACTTCATTTGACTATAACTTTAGACGCAGGAGCAAATGTTCATTTACTGTATCCGGAAGCAGAAAAGCAAGCTGCAGTAGACTTCATTAAGTCTGAATTAGTTGTATTTTGCGAAAATGGAGCGTATATTTGTGATAATGTTGGTTTAGGACCAAAACAATTAAGTTTATGAGTGTAATTAAAGATTCACTTTTTTACGGCAAGATTCTTCTGTTTGGAGAGTATGGCATCATTGAAGACTCAATGGGCTTATCCATCCCTTACAACAGTTACAAGGGAAGTTTTATCTTTCACTCAGACGATGAAAAGTTCTCTAAAGACTCTAACAAAGAGTTACACAAATACCTTTCTCATTTATCTGGATTAAAAGCCGAAAATAAATTACCATGTGATTTGGATTTAGAGACTTTTAAAATTGACATTTCAAAAGGAATGTTGTTTGACTCAAGTATCCCGCAAGGATATGGAGTAGGAAGTTCAGGAGCTTTGGTTGCCGCTGTATACAACAAATATTGTATCAATAAATCAGGTTCCACTAATAATTCTGATATACTTGAGTTAAAACGAATTTTTGGAGAGTTAGAAAGCTACTTTCATGGAACTAGCTCTGGGCTTGATCCTTTAATTTGTTATCTAAACCTTCCTATTTTAATTAAATCCAAAACAGAATTAGGAACGGTTGGGCTGCCTGAACAAGGTAAGAGTAAAGGAGCAATTTTTCTATTAAATACCGGACTCACAGGAAAAACACAACCTCTAGTAAATCATTTTTTAGAACGTTGCAAAGAGGATGGGTTTAGAAAGATGATAAAAAATCAATTCAACAAATATAATGATGCTAGTATTGAAGCGTTCTTAAATAAAGACGGTAAAGGCTTGTTATCTAATGTTAAAAACTTATCTAAAATTGTCTTAGATAACTTTAAACCAATGATTCCGAAAGCATATCAAAAAATATGGAAAGACGGATTGGATAGTAATGCATACTATTTAAAACTTTGTGGATCTGGAGGCGGAGGATTTATTTTAGGATTTACAGAAGATCTAGATAAAGCTCGAACTAAATTAAACGATTACCAATTAGATGTAATCCATAATTTTTAGACACCCTATTCTATAAATGGCTTTTAGCAAGAAACAAAAATATCTTTTTGTAAAGTTTCTGGCACTGTTTACATTAGTTCGTTGGTACAACATACTGCTCATTACATTTGCTCTGTACCTTTCCGCAGTATTTTTGATTAATCCAAGAGAGAATTGGTTAGAAGTTTCTCTATCGTACAAGCTGCACCTTACAATAGCATCCCTTGCTTTTTTCATAATGGCAGGCTACATCATAAATGCCTTTTATGATTTTGAAAAGGACATTATAAACCGCCCTAAAGAAACTATTTTCGACCGGATTATCAGTAAGACATCTTGTTTACGTGCATATGGAATATTTATTCTGATCGGATTTATATTGAGTCTTATGGTTGGTTGGAAAGTCCTAGTTTTTAATACAATATTCTCATTCTCTCTTTGGTTTTATTCGCATAAGTTAAGAAAGAAACCCATTACTGGAGAGCTAGGAGCAACGCTTCTCACAATAGCACCTTTTATCAGTCTAACCATTTTTTACTTAGAGACAAATCTTACTATTGTACTTTACATTGGCTATTTATTTGCTGTAACCTTGACTAGGGAAATAATAAAAAAAATGGTGTATTTAAAAGGTGATTTAATCGTTGGCGAAAAATCACTACCCATTATAATAGGTATCCGAAAGACGAAATATATTATTCTTGGATCTATGCTCTTTTCATTAATACCGGTTGGAGTATTATTTCCGGATATTGTTAACAGAAATATTCTGTACTACTTTATTGTCAGTTCCTCATTAATCATGGGAAGTATATTGCTTTTAAAATTTTCCAAAACACCAACGCATTTTGATAGAATTAACACTATTTACAAAATAATTATTTTAATGGGCATACTGAGTATTCCACTAATTTAATCATTCCATAGCCTCCAAGACTTTTCTGCTTGTTGTTGTAACATTGTTAAGCCATTTATTCCTTTTGCTTCGTTTTCTTTTCCTAGTTTCAGAAACAACGTTTCTTTAGGGTTATAAACTAAGTCAACCAATAGATGTTTATCCGTTAATGCAGAATAAGAAATTTCTGGTTTGACTTCAACATCAGGATACATACCCAAGGGGGTACAATTGATAATTAATAAATGATGTTTGATCACATTTTCATTGATATCATTCCAATTCAGAATATTGTCTTTCGTTTCAGATCTAGACGTAAATAGAATGTCAACACCATATTGCTTTAGAACATATTCTACCGCTTTAGATGCTCCTCCTGTTCCTAAGATTAAAGCTCTTTCATGTTGGGACTTAAAAAACGGTTTTATACTTTGGTGAAAACCAAAAGCATCCGTGTTGTATCCTTTTAATTTTCCATTCTTAAATACGACGGTATTAACCGCTCCTATTTCTTTGGCAACCTCATCTAGTTCATCTAAGTAGGGAATAATTGCTTCTTTAAACGGTATAGTGACATTAAGTCCTTCAAGTTTATGCTCTTTTACTTTCTCAGTAAATTCTTCAATAGTTTCGATTTCAATATTGATGTACTCAGAATCAGTCAAGCCCAGATGAGCAAACTTTTCAGCAAAGTATTTTTTCGAAAAAGAATGCGATAGTGATTTCCCTATTAATCCGTAGGTTTTCATTATGCTTTTTTCATTTTTTTAGAAACCATTTCCATCCCTAAAATTAATCCAGCACCAAGAATGCAAAATGCAACTGCATACACAACTTGGGGTTCTCCCACTATGTCTGTCGGAAAAACGTTTTCTTGAAGGAAATCCTTTTTACCGTCGGAGTGCGTATAAAGTAGTTCTTTATTAATCTTCCATGGCCATAGTTTATTTAAAGAACCGATTAAAAAACCTGTTAAGACAGCTATAGTCACATCGTGATACTTTGCAAACATCCATTTTAAAACCTTAGAAAAAGATAAAAGACCCATAATGGCACCAAGCATAAATACTACAATGGTGAGAAATTCTTTGTCCTTTACAGCACCCAAAACAGTTTGATATGACCCCATTAGCAATAAGATAAAACTTCCTGAAATACCTGGCAAAATCATGGCGCAAATAGCAATCATTCCCGAGACAAAAATAAACCACAGTTCATTTGAACTTGATAGTGGCGGAAGAATAGTAATCCAAAAAGCCACACCCGTTCCAATAATTAAACTAACCATGGTGCCAACATTCCAGCTCTTTACTTGTTTTCCAACATATACAATACTCGCTAGAACCAATCCAAAAAAGAAGCTCCAAATTAATATAGGGTGCGCCTCCAATAAATAACTTATTAATTTAGCGAGAGAGGCAATACTAATTCCTATACCTAAAAATAGTGTTACAATAAAATTTCCATTAATTGACTTCCAAGCAGCTTTTATCCCTTCATTTTTAAGAGTTTTTAAGGCTCCTAGATTAACAGAATTTATTGTTTCTAGTAATTCTTCATAAATGCCAGATATGAAAGCAATGGTACCTCCTGAAACTCCTGGAACTACATCAGCTGCACCCATAGCCATTCCTTTCAATAAAAGCACAAAGTAATCCAGCAGACTTCTCATCTAATAAACATTCATTGAGGAATCAATCCGCTCCGACCAGGCATTTATTCCACCTTCTAAACTATACAAATTATCGTATCCATTATCTGACAAAAAAACGACCATGTTACCACTTCTTTTCCCTCCTCTGCAATGAATAATTACAGGAATATCTTTACGAATTCTATTCAAATTACCTCTAACTTCCCCCATAGGAATGTGCTCACCTCCAATACAGGCTAACTCCAATTCATATTCTTCACGAATATCAATTAATTGAAAGTTTTCGGAATTATCAAACTTAGCTTTAAGTTCTTCTACAGAAATAGTTTTCATAATTACTTTGATTCAGCTTCAATTTTTTGCTTCTTTTCAATTACCACATTATCTGGTAAGTAATTAAAAAATGTATCTCCACGTAATCCTAATCGCAAACATTCTAATGGTATAACTTCATGCGGCGCAATATTTCCAAGATTTACATTTTCTCCAAATAAATTAATAAACCAAACTTGCTGTGTTTTAACCGGCGCCTCCCACAATATTTGTTCTGGCTTAACCTTGGCAATAATTTTATTAATTAACACCGTATGAGGTTGTCCATTTCTTCTAAAAATACCAACAGAACCACTTTCTCTACCTTCAGCAATAACTTTCCAAGAACCAGCTTCTAGTTCATTGGTCATCATTCTAATCCATTTTCCAGGACTAATTATCATCCCTTCTTCTTTGGAGCCTACCTCACTAAACACTGTAAAGTTTTTTGCAAGTTTACTAATATACTCGCATTTCTCTTCTTGCGGAATAATTATAGACCCATCAGACACCTCGCACAAATCTAATCCCATTTTGTCCACAAACTTCTGATAGTCATCAAACCTTCCTCTAGCAATAAAAGCCTCAAAAAGAGTACCCCCAAAATAAGGCCGAACTCCAGCTTCTTGATATAGTTTAATCTTATCTTCTAACTTATTCGTAACCAAAGAAGTTCCAAAACCAAACTTAATGACATCCGTTAAATGCCCTGCGCTTTCGATAAAGTCTTCTGTTTGGCGAACGCTCAAACCTTTATCCATCATCATCGTTAATCCTTTCTCTCTAGGCTTTTCTGGCCTAGAGGGCAAATATGGTAAATCAAAATTCATAATTATTTCTTATAATCTGCAATAATATCAACAATTTCGGTGATATCTTTAGCTTGTGGATAAAATTCGAAAAGTTTTTCATGACCTTTGTAATTTGCAGACAATGCTTTACGTAGGTTAATCTTTGCATTTTCGCTGTCTCCAACAGATATTTGATAAGCAACTAGTCTATATTGTAATTCTTCTTGATCACCATTTAAAGCTATTGCATCTTTCAATAGTTTAGCAGCATCTTTAGGCGAAGACTTTTCAAAAAGTATATTGGAATAATCTAACCAAGCATCTATATTATCAGGATCTAAGTCCACTACTCTTCTAAATATCTTTTTTGACTTTTCAGTTTCACCAAGTTTCCCCAATATTTCTGCGTAAATATATAAATACTCAACATTTTCAGGGTCTTTCTCCAAGGCTTTTCTAACAAACTTAACGGCTTCTTCAGGCTGCTTATTTAAATCCTTTACAACACCAATACCTAACCAAGCATCAGTCTGATCATTATCCAGCTCTAAACTTTTCTCATAAAAAGTAATTGCCTTTTCATATTCCCCTAATTTCTCATAACATTCACCTATGTGACAATAAACGAATGCATGCGGCTGTTCCAACCCAAAGGTGAGATTCAATACTTCTATCGCCTTTTTGTATTCATCTAATTGTATATAAGCATTTGCTTTCCCATAGTACGCTGCAGCAAACGAATCGTTTGTAAGGACACTGTAATCAAAAGCAAACAATGCGTCTTTGTATTGTTCCATTCGATAATAAGAATTACCCAAATTGAACCAACCTATATAAGAATAAGGCTGCTGCTCCAAAAATGCTTCAAAGTACTGGATCGCCTCATTATCTAAATCTAATTCATTGTAACAAAGTCCAACTTCAAATAATGCCGTTTCATTTTCCCTATTTAATTCAAGTGCTTCCTTTAAGAAAAATAGCGCTTCTTTAAACCTACCTAATGTCTGATATTGATAAGCTAAATCTAAATACAGCTCTGCTTTAAAGTCTAAGTCAAATGTGATTGCTTTTTCAAAATAGGCGATTGCTTTCTCATGTTCTAAAAGTTCTGCATAAATTGTTGCTAATATTCTTAGTGCATTTCCGTTAAGAGGATTTAAATCTAATGCATATTCCAACACTTCAACCGCCTCTATTTTTCTACCCAATTGAATAAGTGCTTCTCCTTTATATAAGATAATGTTTTCTGAACTCGGGTGTTGCTGCTCACCTAATTCGATAATAGAAAGTGCTTTCCTCGGCTCTTCAACTTCAAAATAATAAGCTGCAATAGTCTCTACCTCAGACACATCAAAGAAAAAAGTTTCCTCATTGGAAAGCATCGTCTCAAACTTTGCTACCAATTCCATTCTAGCCTCATTATTAAATCTTTCTTCCTCCATTTAAAATCAAATTTTAAATTCTACTACAATATTGCTTTTTAAATAATACCTACAACATAAAACGTCCAAACATTATTAACATTGTATATTTGATTGTTGATATCAAAACGCATAATTAAGCGATAGACTTATTACTATCACCATGAAAAGTATGATGCGCAAAGAAACGCAGCGATGAAGAAAAAAATTCTAATTATTACGACTTGCGCTTTAAAATGCATTTATTTTGTTTCTTTGCAAACTTAACCACAACGTTTATGACACTAATCAAATCAATTTCAGGAATAAGAGGAACAATCGGAGGAAAACCAGGTAATGGACTTACTCCTTTAGATATTGTGAAATTTACAGCAGCTTATGGCTCTTGGATAAAAAACAACTCTTCTATGGAAAAAGTAAAAATAGTAGTTGGACGTGATGCGCGTATCTCAGGTGAAATGGTTAGTAATGTTTGTGTTGGCACTTTACAAGGACTTGGAATTGATGTTATTAATTTAGACTTATCAACAACTCCAACTGTTGAAATAGCAGTTCCCTTGGAAAATGCACAAGGTGGAATTATTCTTACAGCCAGTCACAACCCAAAAGAATGGAACGCTTTAAAATTATTAAACGAAAAGGGAGAATTTATTTCTGCTCAAGATGGTGCAGACGTTTTGGAAATAGCAGAAAATGAAGCATTTTCATTTGTGGATGTAGATAATCTAGGACACCTTACTTTGAATAACAGCTATCTAGAAAAACACATTAATGCTATTTTACAATTAGAGCTAGTCGATCCAAAATTAATTGAAATGTCAAACTTTAAAATAGTTTGTGACTCTGTGAATAGCACTGGAGGAATATTTGTCCCTGCAATGTTAAGAGCACTTGGAGTAAAAGACATCATTTCATTATACGGAGAACCAACTGGACACTTTCCGCATAATCCGGAGCCTTTACCGGAAAACCTTACAGCAATTGCCGAAAAGATAAAAGAAACAGGAGCTGACCTAGGAATTGTAGTTGATCCAGATGTGGACAGACTTGCTTTTGTTGATGAAAAAGGAAATATGTTTGGAGAGGAATACACACTTGTTGCTGTAGCTGATTACATTTTAAAAAACACTCCAGGAAGCACTGTATCGAACTTATCGTCAACACGAGCACTTAGAGATGTAACCGAGCAAAATGGATGCACTTACTCTGCTTCTGCAGTAGGAGAAGTAAACGTTGTTAATCTAATGAAAGAAACAAATGCTGTAATTGGCGGAGAAGGTAATGGAGGCATTATTTACCCTGAATTACATTACGGTAGAGATGCGTTAGTTGGTATTGCATTATTTCTTACGCATTTAGCCCAAAGCGGAACCCAAACATCATTATTACGCGCTAGTTATCCAGAATACATTATATCGAAAAACAAAATTCAACTAGAAGAAGGAATGGATGTTGATGGAATTTTAAGAGATATTCAAGGAGAATTTAGCAACAACGAAATAGACACTACTGATGGGGTTAAAATATATTTTGAAAAAGAATGGGTGCACTTGCGCAAAAGTAATACTGAGCCAATTATCAGAATATATTCTGAAAGTGCTTCTGAAGAAAAGGCAAATGAATTAGCACATGTAATAATGGATAAGATTAAAGCTTTGGCTTAATTATTTATAATAACTAATGCTTACCATTTTTTTTAATTACTCACAAACTAGGTCAATAAAAAAATGAATTACTAGAGGGATAAGTATTGTAAAGTAAAATTAATCCATCACTAGCTTCTTTTCTACACTGCCATCTGAATACTGATAAAATAAAACAGTACCTTTTTTAAATTCGGTTACTCTTCCCAATAGGTCAACAATTCGAATCAACTTGCGATCTTCATCAGGATTATATTCTTCTATATCAACTGGATTATCACAAAGCTGCTCGAAAAAAAGCCAAGCTTCTCGACTAGCAGAAATATCCATATTTCCCCAAGCACCGGGCCAATCATGTCCTCCATCATTTACCGTATACAACCACACTTCTGTACAGGAGCCGTCTTCTGTGTATTTATCAGTACTTACCGTGCTACCATCTACTGGATCGATATTTGGAAAAGCAGCAGAAACAAGCGTATTTAATCCAAACATATTTGTAAAAAAATCAATGGTATTTGGAATGCTTGGATAAGCACCCCAGCCATCATTATTATTCGGATCTCCTTGCCAGTAGGTTACGTTATCTTGCGTACCATGTATTTCTAGAATAGAAACCTCATTAATCGGATTACAATCGTCCATAATATCTTGCATAATCATTCCAGCTACCGGCGCTATTGCTTTAAATGTTTCGGAAGCCTGACAAGCCAACATATAACTAAAGTCTCCTCCGTTCGACATTCCCGTGCAGAAAACATCCTGTTCACTCAAGGAATGCATAGCCTGCAAAGAATCTATCAATTCCTCAACGAAAGCAACATCATCTACGGTTTGATTATTCTGAAAATCATACCCAACATTGAAAAAAGTAGTATTAGAACCATCCAACGTTCCTTGTGGATAACACACAGCAAAACCAAATTCCTCTGCAAGCGCATTAAATTGAGAATAATCCATTATACCTTGTGCAGTTCCGCTATAACCATGACAAACCAATACCAAGGGACAATTGGGAGGAGCTGTACTAGCATGATAATAAATGTATTCCCGATTACCAAGTGTAGCATAATCAACAGCTTCAATTTGAACCAACATACTATCATTAGAGGTATTAAAATCGCTACTCAATCCATTTACATTACTTATAAACACTTCCAATGTATCTAAACCAGAAACATTAAAGGCAAGTAAGTCTGGATGCGAAAAATTATAGCTGCCTAAAGAGGGAATAGATAAAGAATTAAAACTAGCTGTATAAATGTTTGCTCCAATAGTCCAGGAAGCATCAAAAGACTGAATAACATTTAAACCCGTATTTGTAACTGAACCTTCAACTGTATTGGGAGTCTGAACATCCACAGTAGAATTAGTTGTAATTGCGCTAAGCTCTAAATCCGTACCCTCTAATTCAAAAACCAAAACATCATCAACGCCCCAACCGAATAGCCAATTATTGTCGTCAAAATAATGAAATGCCACCAACACGTTTGCGTTACCCGAAATTGAATTTAAGCTTACTGTTTGGGCATCCCATGCACCGTCATCTGTACCAATAATTGTTTGAAGTAAATTCCAAGTAACACCATTGTCTAAGGAATATTCAACTGTAGCAACTTCGGTCCCTCCAGATAAACTACCCGCATCAAAATAGCTTTCAAATTGAAGCACAGCAGATGTTAGTGTAGATAAATCTAGAGGTGGCATGATTAGGAAGTCCACTGTTTTATCGCAATCGCAAGCATCATCATTGGTAGCTATAAAGCTGCCATGTTCAGCGATGCTCCACCATTGACTCTGCAATGAATTATTATTACCCATTAGCCAACCTCCATCCGTCGCATTGGAAGTTTGCGTCCACCCAGATGGAAAAGCAGTACTATCGAAATTTTCATCCACAAGAATTGTTTGCGCGAATAAATTAGTAGTTAATAAGGCAATGGCTAAAATAAGTATAGTCTTCATAATCCTCGGTAAGGTAACGAATACATTCGGCTTACAAGAAATATTTAGATATAATTACCCCAAATCAATTTTAAATTCTGGGTTTAACGGTTTTCATAAAAACATGAGTCATTATTATTTACATCCATTAAAGCTACGTAATTCTCACCCCCATTACACACACATCGTCTATTTGCTCGTGATCTCCTATCCATTTGGTAAACTCTGCTTTAATAAGCGTATTCTGCTCATCTATTGGCTTATCACTTATCGACAGTAAAAACTTCTTGAACTTCCCAGAAAGGTATTTCTTGCCTTTTTCTCCTCCAAATTGGTCTGGAAAACCATCCGAATAGATGTACAACATATCGCCTTTGGCTACTTGTATTTCTTTATTGGTAAAAGGAAGTTTCTTGCCTGTATGCAATCCAACCGGCTGGCTATCTCCTTTTAGCTGGTTTATCTGGTTTTTACTAATGTGAATTAGTGGATTATACGCTCCCGAATATTGAACCGTGCCTTTTTTGGGGTCGTACTTGCAAAGTGCCATGTCCATTCCATCTTTATTTTCTCCTTGCAAGCCTTTTTGGTCTAACGACTTAATAATCTGCTCGCGCATATTTGTGAGTACCTCGGCGGTATCTTCTGTGTTGTTTTCAATAATAAACTCGTTGAGTAGTGAAGTTCCTATCATACTCATAAAGGCGCCTGGCACGCCATGGCCAGTGCAATCGGCTACCGTAAAGTAGATTTGTCCTTTGGGTGAGCGATACACCCAGTAGAAGTCTCCTGAAACGACATCTTTTGGGTTAAACAAAATAAAACTCTCGGGAAGTACATCTTTTATATACACGGCCGATGTCATTAAGGCATCTTGTATGCGTTTGGCATAGTTGATACTATCGGTGATTTCTCGATGCGATTCGTTGAGCTTTTCGTGCTGTCCTTCTATAACTACTTTTTGCGCTTTGGTTTTTCTTAATTGCACAAATACAAAACCTAAAGAAACTAATACCAACCCTACTATTACAAGCAAGCCTGTTCTTCTTTGTTTTTCGCTTTTGAGTTGTTCTTCCTTGGCGCGGTTTTCTGCTTGTTGGATTATAATTTCATCGGCATGCAGTATGCTATCGGCTTGCTTTTTTAATTGGTATTCTTTGTCTACCTCAAACTTGTACAGCTCTTCTTCTGCATCCATTTTGGCTATGGAGTCTTTTGTCTCCATATACAGCTCGTGCATTTCTAAGGCTTGTTTATATTTTCCTATTTCTTTATAATCCATGTATAATAAATTAGCTCCTTTTTTTATGTCAGCTTGTTTTCCAATTAGAGTTGACGTACTTAAGGATTTATTTGCACATTCTATAGATTTTTTTGTCTTGCCAAGTGATTTATATATTTCTGCTGCAGTATAATAGCTAAATGATTTTCCAAAACTATAGTTTAGTTTTTCTGAAAGATTAATTGCTCTATTTGCATAGTCTAGAGCTTGTTTAGTATTTTTAAGTTTATAATGTGTTCGGCTTAAACCATCATAAACATATATCTGACTTTGATCTTTATTAATTCCTTTTTCATTATTTATTTTTTCAACCTTATGAAATGTAATTAGTGCTTCATTTACATTATTCTGCTTCAATAAAATACATGCTATATTAAAATATTGAGTCCCAACTGGGGCATTAATTTCTTCTTTAACTGCAATACTCTCCCTAAAATACTCAAGTGCTTTTTCATAGTTGCCTTGGTTTTTATAAATAGCTCCAATGTTATTGTAGGAAGCTGCCATTCCTTTTTTATCACCTATTTTCTTTCTTATAGCCAAGCTTTTCAAATCGTATTCCAACGCTTTTTCATAATTACCTTGGTTAGAATAAATAATTCCAATATTATTGTAGGAAAACCCCATTCCTTTTTTATCGCCTAGTTCCTTCTCTATCGATAAGCTTTTTGAATGATATTCTAATGCTTTTTCGTAATTACCTTGGTCATCATAAATATTTCCAATGTTACCATAAGAAGTTCCCATTCCTTTTTTATCAGCTATTTTCTTTCTTATAGCCAAGCTTTTTGAATAGTATTCCAACGCTCTTTCGTAGTTGCCTTTAAAATAAAATGAAACGCCCTGCGTGTTTAACAAAGTTGACATCCATTTTTTATTATCTACAGCTTCAGCAAAATCATATCCCATTTGTGCAAAATAAAAAGCACTGTCGGGCTGAGAAAACAAATAACCATCCCAAGATATTTTATGCATTGCTTTTAACCGGTTTGTGTCTAGTTGGGTTTTGTCGTTACAAACACCCCATAATGAATCTAGGTTAACCTGCGCTTTGCTGCCGAAAGAAAGTAGCAGTAATAGTATGTATAAATAGCTAAAATGGGTTTTTAACATTTTTAAAGGTAAGAAACAATAACTACAAACCACAAAAAAGTGTATGACAACACAACTATTTTATTTGTGTTTGAGGTAGAAACGTATGAACACTTCCGAATGACCTTTAAATAGCTTTTTCCGCTTTGGCTATTGCATCGGTAAATATCTTTTGAATACGTGTTCGGATTCCGAGCGAAATTATTTTTCTATTCTCCGCATTCGGATTTACGCGGTTTGATAAGAAAACGTATACAAAACCTGTTTTTGGATCGGCCCAAGTAATTGTTCCCGTAAAACCCGAATGCCCAAAGCTTTCATTCGAGGTACATTTGCTGCAAGTTGGTCCACTCCCTCCTGCTCTAACCGCTTTATCAAAACCTATTCCTCTTCGGTTTTTGTTTGAATCAAAATATGGAGCCGAAGTAAAGTATTTTACTACCTCTTCTTTCATATACCGCTCTCCCCCATATTCTCCATATTGCATAAACATCTGCATCATTACGCCTAAATCATTGGCATTGGCAAAAAGCCCTGCATGACCGCAAACACCTCCCAGCATAGCCGCACCTTGATCATGCACATCTCCTTGAATTAATTGCCCTCTAAAAGCTTTATCATCCTCTGTTGGAGGAATTCGATTCAAATCCCATTTTAATCTTGGCTTATAACCAATGTTCTCCAAACCAAGTGGCTTATAAAATGCGTTCATCACATAATTATCTTGGCTCGTATTCGTTTTATTTTGGATAATTTCATTGATAAAATAATATCCTATATCGCTGTATTTATATTTCTTAACCGCTGAAACTTTAGTAGATAAAATCTTTTTAAATATGGAATCTCGCAGGCTTTTGTGTGCAAAAAGGTTGTCAGCTACACGCTCCGAGAAATAGTCGGTTTGCCTAACGCTGTACAATTCAAATTTAGGCTTTCCTTTGTGCAATGTTCTCACATAAAAAGGTATCCATGGAGTAAATCCTGCTTGATGGGTTAACATCTCCTTCAAAAGAATATTTTTATAAGCAGATGTGTCTACCATATCGGGTAAATAAGCACTTAATGAACTGTCTACATCCACAATACCTTCACTCTGAAGCTTCATCAAGGAAGCCGTTGAACTTGCAATTTTAGTAATTGAAGCCAAATCATAAATATCTGTTGTTTTAACAGGTAACGCATCTTTATCATAAGTATGATTACCAAAAGATTTATAATAAAACACCTTTCCGTCTTTCGCAGCAAAAATCTGACAACCCGGAAATACTTTCTCTCTCAAAGCTTCAGATACAATTAATTCGACACCACTTAAATCTTTTGGACTTATATTTAATGCTTGGGGCATAGTATAATTTATTCGAATCGATTTATCAATTATTATCCCTGAACCATTCGGATAGTTTTTTACAGATACCGGTAATTTTCCTTTCACTGGAAGCCCTCCAAAAATCATCTGACCGCTTATGTCTTGCGCTAAACTTTCTTCCTCATAGCTGACCAAAATCGCTTTAGCTTTATGCGCTCCTTCAAACTTATTAAGGCAATAAGGATTACCCAAAATGTTCAGTATCACGCTGTGCTCAGAAGCCAAGCTATCTACCAAGCTATTGAGTTGTTTGGTAATACCAAAATTCTGATACGGTCGTTGATTCATATCATGAATTGTAATCAAAACCAAATTGTATTCCTTTAGCTCATCTATAGCTTTTGCAATTTCATCATTCGAAGGTTTTAAAGGATAGGAAAAAGCATCAAAATCGCAATATCGATCAATCGAGGTATTAAAATCGTTTTCGTTTGCAGCCCCAATTGTAATGGATGCAATTTTCTTTTCTGCCAATTTCATAACTGGAACTGCAGCTTCTTTATTCTTTAAAAGTGTCAATGCACTTTCATATAGTTTCATATTTACAAATTCGGCTTCGGATTGATGCAAGTCTTCAGAGAGCGAAGCTGTATTAATTGGTTTATATTTATTTAAACCGCACCATGCTTTTGCAAATAATATTTTGCGACACCTTCTGTCTATTTCTTTTTGAGAAATTAATTTTTGATCAATTGCCATTTTAATTTCTTCAATTGCCTTGGGTATATCTTCTGAGAATAACAACACATCGTTTCCTGCTAATAAGGCTTCTAGATCTAATTTTCCTGGATTATAAAATGCACTCACCCCTCGCATATTTAAGGCATCTGTAAAAATAAGCCCATCAAAACCCATTTCTTTTTGAAGTAAATCAGTAACTATATTTTCCGATAATGTAGATGCCTTATTTGGCCTATCATCTAAACTAGGAATATACAAATGCGCAATCATCATACTTCCCAATCCACTATCAATCAATTGTTGAAAAGGATACAACTCCAAAGAATCGAGTCTTTCTCGGTTGTGTTTAATAATCGGAAGTGTTTTATGGGAATCACTGTCGGTATCTCCATGACCGGGAAAATGCTTTGCATTTGCCATAATACCCTTATTCTGCATACCTTTCATATATGCAATTGCTTTATTAGCTACCTTATATTTGTCTTCTCCAAAAGAGCGGTAGTTAATTACTGGGTTTTCCGAGTTATTATTAACATCCGCAACTGGAGCAAGATTTATATGAATACCCATACGCTTGCACTGCATAGCTATCTGCTCCCCCATTTGATAAATCAGATTATTGTCGGATACAGCACCTAAAGTCATTTGCTTAGGAAACTTCATGGTGCTATCCAAGCGCATCGCCAATCCCCATTCTGCATCGATTGAAACCAACAATGGAACTTTTGCTATAGTTTGATAGGCATTCGTTAAGTTAGCTTGCCGAATAGGGCCTCCTTGAAAAAAGATTAATCCTCCTATTTTTTGATCCGTTATTAACTTCTCTATTTCTTGTTGATGGGAGCTATCTCTATTGGAATAAGCAGCTACCATGAAAAGCTGTGCTATTCGCTCTTCCTCTGAAAGTGTATTGAAAACACTATCAACCCATTTATTGTTCTGCGTTAAAAATACAGGAGATATTCTCGGCGCAACATCTACTGATATCACATTATCTCCTTTACTCTCTTCAAAAAGAAAGCTTGACAAAATGATAACAGCTCCAGCGATTAGTATGAAAAATATATTGCGCATTGTATATAAAAACTTGCTTAAAATATAAGTATTCGAAATAGTCGTTTTTACACAAACCGTTCCACCAGTTTTGATTTGTTAAAGTTACATTCAACTAGAAGGCACTTTCAATTAAATAATTGGAATTTTCAACGATTCGATGTGTAGTACGAATATACTGTATTGCAAGTCGACATTTCTGCAAGGTTTATTATACGCTGGTGAGAATTAAATATTTGCATAAATAAAAGCATCTATGCCTTGTTACCCTAAAGAAAATCACTACATTTGCACCCCTAAAAGGAAACCTGACGGACAGGTTAAGTTAAACAACTCTCACAAAACCGAAAAAGTGAGATACAATAATTGATGCCATATGGCTGAAGAAAAAAAAGAAAAAGTAGCTAAAAAAACTGTAAAAGCTGAGACTAAAAAAGCTCCAGCGAAAAAAACAACTACTAAAGCGAAAAAGGAAGAAGCACCGAAAGTGGAAAAAGCTGCTCCTAAGAAAAAAGCTCCGGCTAAAAAAGCTGCTCCCAAACAGGAAACGGTTAAAGCTAAAAAAGTAGAAGTTGAAGCAGTTACTGAAGAAGCTCCAAAAGCAGAAGCAAAAACTGAAACTAAAAAGAAAGCTCCAGTAAAAGCGGCAAAAATAGTTGCTGACCCTAATTTTGATTGGGATGGTTTTGAAGCTGGAATTGAAACTTACACAGCTGAGGAAAAAACTAAACTAAGTGACTTATATGAAGGTACTCTTTCTCAAATAGCTGAAAAAGAAGTTGTACATGGTATTGTAATAGCTATTACTTCAAAAGAAATTGTTATTAACATTGGATATAAAAGTGAAGGTGTTGTGCCTAAAAATGAATTTAGATACAACCCGGACCTTAAAATTGGTGACCCTGTTGATCTTTACATTGAAACAATGGAAGATAAAACGGGACAATTGGTGGTTTCTCACAAAACAGCTCGTATGCACAGAGCTTGGCAAAAAGTCAACGAAGTATTAGAAACTGGAGAAATCATTACTGGATTTGTAAAATGTAGAACGAAAGGTGGATTGATTGCTGATGTATTTGGAATTGAAGCATTCTTGCCAGGTTCTCAAATTGATGTTAAGCCGATTAGAGATTACGATCAGTATGTTGGTAAAAACATGGAATTCAAAGTTGTTAAAATCAACAATGAATTTAAAAACGTCGTTGTTTCTCACAAAGCGCTTATTGAAGCTGAGTTAGAAGAACAAAAGAAACAAATTATGTCTGGCCTTGAAAAAGGACAAGTATTGGAAGGTACAGTTAAGAACATTACTTCTTACGGTGTATTTATCGATCTTGGTGGTGTTGATGGACTTATCCATATCACTGACCTTTCTTGGGGACGTGTGAACCATCCTGAAGAGGTTGTTACATTGGACGAAAAAATCAATGTTGTTATTCTTGACTTTGATGATGACAAGAAAAGAATTGCATTGGGTCTTAAACAATTAAACTCTCACCCTTGGGAAGCACTTGCTGAGGAGGTGAAAGTTGGAGATACTGTTAAAGGTAAAGTTGTTGTTTTGGCAGATTACGGTGCATTTGTTGAAATTGCAGCTGGAATTGAAGGACTGATTCATGTTTCTGAAATGAGCTGGAGCCAGCACTTGCGTACAGCTAATGATTTCTTAAAAGTTGGGGACGAAGTGGAAGCACAGGTTTTAACTTTAGATAGAGAATTCAGAAAGATGTCATTAGGAATGAAGCAATTGATGCCAGACCCATGGGAAGGTATTGAAGCTAAATATCCTATTCAATCTAAGCACAAAGCTGCGGTTAAGAACTTTACTAACTTTGGAGTATTCGTAGAATTAGAAGAAGGAATTGATGGGTTAATTCATATCTCGGATTTATCTTGGGAAAAGAAAATTAAACATCCTTCTGAATTTTGTGCTGTAGGCGACGAATTGGAAATTGTTGTACTAGAATTAGATAAAGAAAACAGAAGATTGAGTTTAGGTCATAAACAAACTGAGGAAAATCCTTGGGATGGTTATGAGACTGTATTCTCAATTGACTCTATTCACGAAGGAACAGTTATTAAGATCAAAGATAAAGCAGGAATCGTTTCTCTTACGCATGGTGTTGAAGGATATTGTCCTGTAAAGCATATGAAAAAAGAAGATGGTGCCAACCTAGCTGCTGAAGAACAAGCACAATTTAAAGTGATTGAATTCAACAAAGAAGGTAAAAAGCTTATCGTTTCTCACACAGGTATCTGGGGAGAAGTTGCTGAAGCTGCTAAGAAGGCTAAATCTACTGCCTCTCGTAAAGCGGTTCAAAACCTCAATAGTAACCAAGAAAAATCTACTCTTGGAGATTTAGACGTGTTAGCTGACTTAAAAAAGAAAATGGAAGGTGGAAAATAAACCTTTAATTTCTATTTGAAAATAGTTAAAACCCGCCCCGATTATCGGGGCGGGTTTTTTGTTTAAAAAAATACATTGCATTCCGAAGTATATTCATTTCTATTATTAACTTTGGATACCTAAAATATTAGAAATCAAAAACACAAAAATGAGTGTATTAGTAAATAAAGATTCAAAAGTAATTGTTCAAGGATTCACAGGAGGAGAAGGAACCTTCCATGCTGGTCAAATGATTGAATATGGAACAAATGTTGTTGGTGGAGTTACTCCTGGTAAAGGAGGTCAAACTCACTTAGATAGACCTGTTTTTAACACTGTAGTGGATGCTGTAAAAGAAACTGGCGCAGATGTATCTATTTTATTTGTGCCACCTGCATTTGCAGCTGATGCTATTATGGAGGCCGCAGAAGGTGGGATTAAAGTTATCGTATGTATTACAGAAGGAATTCCTGTAGCAGACATGATTCCTGTTAAAGAATATCTTACAGATAAAGATTGCAGATTGATTGGCCCTAACTGTCCCGGTATAATGACTGCTGGAGAAGCTAAAGTTGGAATTATGCCAGGTTTTATTTTTAAAAAAGGTACCATTGGAATTGTTTCTAAATCAGGAACACTTACCTATGAGGCAGTAGATCAAATTACAAAGGTTGGCTTAGGACAAACAACAGCTATTGGAATTGGGGGCGACCCAATTATTGGAACTACAACTAAAGATGCTGTTCAATTATTAATGGCAGATTCTGCTACTGAAGGTATTATTATGATTGGTGAAATAGGTGGAAACCTAGAAGCTGAAGCTGGAAAGTGGATTAAAGAGAATGGAACAAAACCCGTAGTGGCTTTTATAGCTGGAGAAACAGCTCCTGCTGGAAGAACAATGGGACATGCAGGTGCAATAGTTGGAGGAGAAGAAGATACTGCTGCTGCCAAAAAAGCTATTCTTAGAGACTGCGGTGTTCACGTTGTAGATTCACCAGCTGACTTAGGAAAGAAAATGGCTGCAGTTCTAGGAGTTACGGCTTAATATAACAATACTAGGTAATTAATGATTAATGATTAATCATCAAAATCATGTATAAAACACTCCCTTTCCTATTAGCATTGTTACTATTCTCATGCGGCACAAGTGTTGAAAATGAAGAGGCTACCTGGAAGCAAAACAAAACCACAATAACAAATTACAAAAATAAATATCCTTGTTTCTCAGAAAAAATAGAAGCACAATTTGAAATAGCTGATGCTACTATGAAAGAAGCATTAACCATTGCTGATGAAGAAGAAAAAATGAAAGCAATGGAAAAAGCTAATGAACAAGCTACTATTGGCTATATTAATGCTATTCAAGGATTAGAAAACAATTTACAAACTCTTAATCGTGACATCAAGAAGTTAGTAGATTTAGAATCTAATGAGTATACACACAAAACCACCTATTTACTTGAGGAGGCAAACAAAAAGAAAACGAATGCGGAAACTTTATTGAATGAAGTTTATGAGGAAACAGATGACCCAATACAAAAATTTATTAGTTGTTCAAATGATTTATCTCAATTCAAAAGGTCGACGGATAAATATTTACGTGAAATAGACAAAACACGTAGAATACAAAAAGAGAAAAAAGAAACTCATAAATAACTTATTGCATTTGGCCCCTCATTAAACAACAAATCCAAGATGGATAAATTTGGTATAAAACCATATTTACTCTCAAACACTTGAATATACCTTTTGTCTGCTAATTTATTTTTTGGTGCAATTTTAGGGTGAATTGTATCCCGATAATCAGTATAACCGGAATGGTCTTTTTGGTAGGATTCTGTTTCTTTAATTATTACGCCTAAATCTAAAATTTGAATTATTTTATTTTGTATTTCCTGATTTAACTGAAACAAGTGTGTATGTTCCTTTTCGAAAATAGGAATAAAGTGATGCTCGTAAAACTCAAAATATGGGGATGACCGATAAGCTGACTCGATAGACCTCCAATGTAATTTCCTCCAACCAAAGTCATTTTCTATTTGAGCGTCATTAACTGGAACTCTCTTCCCTCTTCTGACTAAGGGTATGGTTAAGTTCAACTTTCCATTTGCTCCATATATTTCACAACGGTTTCGGTAGGTCTGCTTCGCATAGTGTTCATAGGAATCTATCAATACTTCCTCTGCATTTTTTAACACAGAATAATATTCAATACTGCCGCAATATACGAGTTCCCAATATTGCCTTCATGGGAATAGTTACTTAATAAATGAAAATATTCTGACTCCAACGAACGCCTCCATCGAACCAGCCTTTTTCTGTGGTTTTAGAGAACCAAACAAACGAAGCAGTTCCAACAACATGATCTTCTGGAACATACCCCCAATATCGAGAATCGGCAGAGCCATGTCTATTGTCTCCCATTAACCAGTAGTAATTTTGTTTAAAGGTATATGTAGTTGCTGCTAAACCATTTAAAAGATAGGCATCTCCTTCTTTCTCTAGTGTATTGCCTTCAAACGCCGTAATAGCTCTTTTATAGGCAATATAGTTTTCTTCATTTAACTGGATTGTTGCACCTTCTTCTGGTATATATAGTGGTCCAAAATTATCTTTTGTCCAATCGATCCTTATATCATTTGGAAATATTGAAGAATACCCTACATCGGTTCCTTTCTTCTCCCACATTACAGATGCACTATCTACACCCGACAAACTGGAGAGCTCAGCAGCTATTCTGTTACTGCACGGCATAATCATAACATTAACCTTCTTTAAACCTGTCAATAGAATCTCCAACTTCAATTTCACCTCTTTGAATTCCAGATGGATAAATTTCGTAATTCTCATAAAGAAACTGATCAGAAAATGGAATTGCAGCTTCATAATTTTTAAAATAAAACCAATAGTTAAACTGCGCATATTCCGGAATTTCCTCTGCAATTCCATTAATATGAATAGTTCCATTAACAATCTCTAAGGTATCACCCCCAACTGCGACACATCTTTTAATATAATTCTCTTTTTTATCTACAGGATGCGACATAACTCCACCTGTTTTTGTAATGGGAGCTCCCCCAGAAGGATTGGCCAATAATGCACCTCCACCCGCAATATGCTCTCTAGCCTTGGTCATCATGACATTCTTAATCTTATCAAATTCTTCATAATTTGAGACCCCACTCATGGTAAATGCGTGATTTCTTAAAATAGAATAATAATCATGCGCAATGGCATCATCATGCACAATCACCGTATCTCCAGCAGGCCAATTAAATACCATGATATCATTTCTCTCTATTGCTCCATAACCAGGCAGACGCATATAATCATTTTTAAACCACTCTACATAAGATTTGGTATATGTTCCTGGAATTCTATTATGAACAAATGGAACTGAGAATGGCGTTTGTGGAATTTTAGCACCATACTTTAATTTATTTACAAAAAGATAATCCCCAATTAACATCGTTTTTTCCATCGACCCTGTTGGGATAGTAAACGCTTCAAAAAAGAAAACTCTAATTATAGTAGCTGCAACTATAGCAAAACCAAGAGCATCCGTCCATTCCTTAGGCATGGTTTTTTTATTCGGCTTATCTTTAGAGCCGGTTAGCCTAAACACAACTAATAATGCATGGCCAACAAATGGCGCCATAAAAAATAAAGTAAGATGATCGTGAATACTTCTTTTTTCTCGGTCATCTTTCTTTGTCCAGTCGGTAGGCTCAACAATTACATTTTCTTCTTTATAGGCTAAAGCGGGAATCATGTACCATGGAACCAAAACCGTTAGTATAGTTTCTTTTGGCGCATACTTCCCAAACATTCTAGCAGTTTCAACATTACAAGCAACTGTAATTACAAAATTCACAAATGGTATTGGAAAAAAGAAAATCCACCACCAAGGTTTATTTAATACTTTTAACCAAACCCAGACATTATATCCAGGAACAAACCCTTCCCATTTTTGTCTACCCGCTTTTTCAAAAATCTTCCATAATGATGCAAAATAAATTACAAGCATTAAATACAATAATATTTGTGGAACTCCCATTTTCTTTTTCTATTGATTTTTTTTACAAAGACAATACATCTTTCATTGTAAACACTCCTTTTTTACCGCGAATATATTCAGCAGCTAAAACAGCTCCAAACGCAAATCCATTTCTGTTTTTTGCTTCATGCTTTATCTCAACAACATCAATATCAGACTCATATTTAACAACATGTGTTCCAGGAACATCCTTCGTTCTTATTGATTGTATAGCCAATTCATTTTCAGAAACATTAACGTCATTTTTCCAAGAATTCTTTCTTTCCAAATTTTCCATTATTCCTTCTGCAATACTTATTGCTGTGCCACTCGGTGCATCTATTTTTTCCGTATGATGCGTTTCTTCGACATCCACATCATATTGACTATTTGCATCCATTAACGCAGCTAATTTTTTATTTATTTCATAAAATATGTTAACGCCTACGCTAAAGTTTGTTGCATACAATAATGCTTTGTTTTCGGAAAAACATTTTTCCTTAACAGCATTAAATTGAGCATACCATCCGGTTGTTCCAACAACAACAGGAACATTAGCTTCAAAACATTTGCTGATATTCTCTACAGCTGATTCGGGGGAAGAAAATTCAATTGCTACATCACACGCACTAAGTTGCTCTATATCAAAATACAGGTTCGTTTGATTAACTTTCAATTCAATTGAATGCCCTCGCTGTAGAGCAATTTCCTCAATTACTTTACCCATTTTGCCGTATCCAAGAATAGCTATTTTCATCATTATTTTTGACAAGCGAACAAATGTACACTTTTTAACCAAAAATAAGATTTAGAAGTTATCTGGATTATTGTTTTTCTTAAGTCTGAAATGGCTACTTACCAACATCAAATTATTTTTGTTCTGAAAATATTTTACTAATTTTCGAGAAAATCGTTTGAAAACGATACAACCATCATAAATTAATTCGCGTCTTTACCGCAAGCTATGAAAACAACAAAACTCATTTTATCAACTGCTCTTGTTCTTTTAATTGGATTCGGTTTCGGACAAAAAGGAAAAAATGGAACCATTACCCTTTCTGGATCCACAAACATTGTTAATGTTTTTACAACCTTAACAGCTGATGCAGCTTCCGGTAATAGTGTAATTTCCGTAGGCAACTCTGCTTTAAATTCCAATTCATACGGTTTTTCGGGAAATTTAGAACCCGGAGATTTAATCCTAATTATTCAAACTCAAGGTATAGGTGAAGGCGATATGATTGGTGCTCCAAATGGATGGGATGGAACTTATGCCCTTCCTATCGATGCTACCTGGGGACAAATTACTAATTATAGAAATTGTGGAAACAATGAATATGCAGAAGTCAAAAGCATTCCGAATAGCTCATCAATTGAATTAAGATGTGGACTTTCAAATGATTATACAGCATTGGGAAAAGTTCAAATTATAAGGGTTCCAAGATTTGAAAATTTAACCGTTAACGGCACACTTACAACAGCAGCATGGAATGGAAATACAGGTGGTGTTCTAGCAATTGAAGTAAACAATAACTTAATAATCAACGGAGAAATCAATGCATCAGAACTAGGATTTAGAGGAGGTATAGCAAATACAGCTTCGTCTTTACTAGGTGTAGCGCATTGGTCGCGCCCATTATCTGATGCAGGAGGAATGAAAGGAGAAAGTATTAGAGGATGGACTTCAGAATACCTACTAGATGGTGGAAGCTATTGTAAGGCAGCTCCAGCGAATGGAGGTGGCGGTGGAAATGGTCACAATGGCGGTGGCGGTGGCGGTGGAAACGCAGGTGATGTTTCCAACTGGATTGATGGAGTTGGTGTTCCGCAAGGTAACTACAATGCATGGTCGATAGAAACCGAAAAAGATGAAGTTACTCCTGCTCCAATAAATGGAGTAGCTAGATCTGGAGGCGGAAGAGGTGGTTTTACATTTTCAGGGACTAACCAAAATGCAAATACTGTTCCCGCTGGAGACCCATCATGGGGTGGAGACAATCATAAAAATCGTGGAGGTTTAGGCGGAAGACCTCTGGATTACTCAACTGGGAAAATTTTCCTTGGTGGAGGTGGTGGTGCCGGTGACTTAAATGAATCTAACTCTACGGGGGGAAGTGGGGGTAACGGTGGAGGAATCATTTACATTCTAAATTATGGAGATGTAACTGGATCTGGAAACATACTCTCACTTGGAGAAACAGCAGAAGATGTTTCTGCCCCTAGCGCTAGTTTTGGAAACATTGCAGGAAATGATGGTGCTGGTGGAGGTGGCGCTGGAGGAACAGTAATTATAAATTCAAATGGAAATATTTCTGGCATTTCTATTAATGGAAATGGTGGAAATGGTGGAAATCAAATAATAATCAATGGAGGTTTTGGTAACACCGACGAAGCAGAAGGGCCTGGAGGTGGAGGTGGAGGTGGCTATATAGCTATTTCAAATGGGGCTATTTCTCGAACAGCAAATGGAGGGTCAAATGGAGTCACCAATTCGGCCGGATTAACAGAATTCCCTGCAAATGGAGCAACAGCCGGTGGTGTTGGGTTACCAAATGAAACAATATCTAATTTCTTTTTAACCACAACAAATGACACAATTTGTAGTGGAAGCTCAACTACTTTAACGGCTTCTGTAACTGGAACCTTGAACGGGGATATAACTTGGTATGATGCCGAAGTAGGAGGAAATATTATCGGAACCAACACACTAACAACCGGAACATTAACAGCTAATACAACATATTGGGTTGGAATTTGCCCAGGTAATTATTTGATACCGGTTTCCGTAATCATTTCTCCACCAATTGCATTTAACGATGCCTCTGTTATTATCGAAAATGAAAATTGTGGCTTGGGTGATGGAACAATTTCTGGAATTACGATATCAGGTGGAACTGCGCCATTAACCTACGAATGGAATGGAACACCTACAACTTTAGATTTGACAAATGCATCAGCAGGTAGCTACACATTAGAAGTGATTGATGCTAAAGGATGCATAACGACTGTAGGTACATATGTTATTGGAAATGCGGCAGGTATTGTATTAGACGAAACTAACATCAATATCTCAGATGAAAATTGCGGTAACGCAAATGGAGGAATTACAGGAATTACAACAACAGGAGGTTCTGGAACAATTACCTATACATGGAATGGTTCAGTTTCTGCAAATGAAGATTTGGCAAATATTGCTGCGGGTAGTTATACTTTAATAGCAACGGATGGATTAGGTTGTTCAACTTCTTCTGGCCCTCATGTAATTACTAATATTCCAGGTCCTTTATTTGACATATCTGGACTTAGTATAACAGATGAATCATGCTCTCTTTCCAATGGTGGCATAGCTGGTATAACAGCTGCGGGAGGAACTGCTCCACTTACTTATTCTTGGAATGGAAATACAACTTTAACTGCGGATACTGCTGATCTTGCAGCGGGTAGTTACACCCTAATTATTTCGGATGCATTTGGCTGCACCGACCAAACTGGCCCCTATGCTATTATTGACAATGCTGCTCCTTTATTAGACACATCTAGCTTAGTAATAACAAATGAGACTTGTGGTTCAATAAATGGATCAATAAATGGAATTACGATTATTGGTGGAAACGCACCACTTAACTATAGCTGGAATAGCAACAACACTTTAACTGCTGATACCTCATTACTAGGAGGAGGCAGTTATGTCCTTTCCGTTACGGATGCTCTAGGTTGCACTGTTATATCAAATCCAATCAACATTGAGAATTTAGGATTAACAGTCGATACAACATCCTTAACATTAGTTAACGATGCTTGCACATCCGGAAACGGTTCTTTAACAGGAATAACCGTTTCCGGAGGAACTCCTGGCTACACATTTCAGTGGAACGGCATAACAAGCCTTACCGCAGATACTTTAGGTCTATTAGCAGGAACTTATACACTTACCATTACGGATAATGCAGGATGCATATTTACAACAAACCCTTATACTATATTAGACAATTCAGGACCAACGATAGATAGTTCTTTCATCGTTGTTAGCCCCGAGACATGCGCTTCTGAAAATGGCTCTATTACTGGAATAACCTCTTCAGGTGGACTATCACCATTTACTTATGACTGGAATGGAAGTAATACTTCTTCTGAAGATACATCTGGGTTATTAGGTGGAAGTTATACACTTACTGTAACGGACGACAATGGTTGTTCTTCTTCAATGGGACCAATTGTTGTCAATTCGACCCCAGGACCAACTATTGATGCTACATCAATAATAATTACAGATGAAGATTGTTATGCAGGAAATGGTTCGATTACTGGAATAACTATTATAGGTGGGACTAGTCCCTATTCATATGCTTGGAATGGAGTAGCTGGAAACCTGGATGCCACTAATTTATCCAACAACGACTACTCCTTGGTGGTAACAGATGATAACGGATGTACAGATTCTTATGGCCCAATTTCAATCAGTAATTCAGATGCTCCTAATGCTGATTTTGACTTATCTGGAAACCCGATTTCTCTGGGTGAAACTTTAGTGGTTACCAATAATTCATCTAACGGTGCAGTATCCTATTTATGGGATTTAGGCGATGGTACTACATCAACCAATGACGATCCATCTATTACCTATAACGCCGAAGGAGCTTATACGATTTGCTTAATTGCATATACTGCAACAAACTGTCCAGATACCGCATGTCAGATAGTAGAAGTTATTGAAGAAGTAGAATCAGTTATTGGAATACCTACCGCATTCTCTCCAAATAACGATACCCATAATGATGTGCTTTACGTAAGAGGTTCAGGAATTCAATCTTTTACTTTAGTTATTTACAATAGGTATGGTGAGAAGGTTTTTGAAACTAACGACTTGTCTAGTGGCTGGGATGGGACCTACAAAGGAGAACCCGAAAACACAGGGGTCTTTGCTTACTACTTGGAATATGAATACGTCAATGGGGATAAAAGCTCGTTGAAAGGAAACATAACTTTGGTTAAATAAATTGTTAAAACAACAAGACATGAAAAAATTAGTATTTAGCATATTGGCCTTAAGTATATTCATAAATGGACAAGCGCAACAAGACAGACACTACAGTATGTTTTACGCCTCGCCAATGGCAATAAACCCGGGAGCAACGGGATTTTTTCCTGGCGATATTCAATTGTTTACAGGATTTAAAAACCAATGGAAAGCAATTAGTTCAAACCCTTACAATACAATTTCAGCAAGTATCGACTCTAAACTAATGAAAGGAAAATCAAACAATAGTTTTCTAGGGTTGGGAGTCAATTTCTACAACGATAAGGCTGGTGATAGTCAATTGACAACAAACATAACGAACATAAGCATAAATTACGCAATTGAAGTAGCTGACAATCATCAACTAGCACTTGGTATTCAACCTTCATTTTTTCAGAGATTCGCAAGTATGGAATCCTTAACCTGGGACGAACAATGGACAGGTTCAACTTTTGATTCAAATTTAGAAAATGGAGAAACATTAGGCACTAATAAATCATTTAAATTTGAGATTAATTCAGGGCTATATTATTTTGGGAAACTTAACAATCAAAACTCCCTAAATTTTGGTGTTTCTGTGGCGCACTTATTGAAACCGCAAAACACATTGCTAAACGCAAATGAAAACCTCTATCAAAAGTATACGATTCATGGAGGGGGAGAGTTTAGTCCAGACAATTCTAAAATAGCCTTTTCGCCAAATATGATTTACTTTATCCAAGGTCCAAATCAGTCATTATCAGTTGGAACAGATTTTATTTACTCTCTGAAAGAAAGCTCTAGATACACTGGTTATTATGACAAATCAACTATTTCAATGGGGGCTTATGTACGAGTTGGAGATGCCTTTTATACTACGCTATTCTTAAATTTCGCTTCCTTTTCCTTAGGTGTAAGCTATGACTTAAATATGTCAGGATTAGCCCTTGCTAGTGACGGAAGAGGAGGAATGGAAATGTTGCTTAGGTATAGAATGAATCTATCCCAACAAGGAGCTGCTAGTTTGTAAAAGTTCAACTATTTTTGCAACAAAGATTAACTATGAAAATTTTAATGGTTTGCTTGGGTAATATCTGTCGCTCTCCTCTTGCAGAGGGAGTCCTACAAGAAAAAATCAACCGTAAAGGACTTGACATAAAAGTCGACTCGGCCGGCACAGGAAGCTGGCATGTTGGACAAGGACCTGATTTGCGAGCTGTGGCTATAGCTAAAAAATATGGTGTCGATATTTCACATCAACAAGCTAGGCAATTTTCTGCGACTGACTTCGATGACTTCGATATTATATACGCTATGGATGGTTCAAACTTATCAGATATCGTTTCTTTAGCAAGGTCAAATGAAGATATAGAAAAAGTACGACTTATATTAGACGAACTAAATATTGGAAATAACAATTATGTTCCCGACCCGTATTACGGTGGTGATGAAGGATTTGAAAAAGTATATGAACTACTAGATGCAGCATGTGAAATAATTACTAAGGAAATGTGACAATGGAAAAAGGTAAGATTTACATGATACCAACAACATTGGGTGATTCAACCATTAACTCTGTAATCCCTAAAGATGTTCAACAAATAATAATTGACACAAAGTATTTCATTGTTGAAAATATCAAAACCACTCGACGTTTTTTAAAAAAAGTCGAAAGGGAAATTGACATCGATAAATTGCAATTTTATGTATTAAATAAACACACCTCATCTATTGATATTGAATCATTTTTAAATCCAGCACTGGAAGGAAACAATATTGGAGTAATTAGTGAAGCTGGATGTCCGGGGATTGCTGATCCAGGAAGCGATATTGTAAGTATCGCGCATTCCAAAAACTTTAAAGTTGTTCCATTAATAGGCCCTTCATCTATTCTATTGGCTCTAATTGCAAGCGGAATGAATGGACAAAACTTTTGTTTTAATGGATATCTTCCAAAGGAGAGAAACTTGAGAATTAAAAAAATCAAAGAACTGGAGAGGCAAGCAATTAGTGGATTTACACAAATTTTCATGGAAACTCCGTTCAGGAATAATCATTTAATGGAAGATTTACTAAAGCAGTGTATCCCTAGCACAAAACTATGCTTAGCTGCAGATATATCTATGGAAAATGAGTTTATTCAATCAAAAAAGATCATTGATTGGAAAAAGAATATTCCTAATTTAAATAAAAGGCCTTGTATTTTCCTTATTGGCTAGCGAATTATCAACTAAATTTAATAATTCGTTATAAATTTTAAAAATTAAGCCTATTTTAGTGTTAAAATCACGTTATATGAAAAAGTTACAAATAGAAGGAAGCTGGAAATCACCACATATTGTTTTAGATCCAAATGGAAATTTTGAAATTTGGGGTAGATCTCTTCCTGAAAATGTAATTGATATTTATAACCCTGTTTTAGCATGGTTAGATGCTTATGCTAAAAGCACTGCGCCTCAGACTAATGTTGAGGTAAAACTTGAATATTTTAATACGAGTTCATCAAAATTGCTTTATGAAATATTTAAGCGATTCGAAAGCATGAATAAAGCAGGTAATACGATTAATGTAAAATGGTACTTTGAAAATGACGACGCTGATTTGGAAGAGGAAGGTAAGATGTTTGCTGACTTAGTTGATGTGCCAATTGAAATGATCGCTGTCGAAGAGTTTGATTTTACTTTTCAATAAAAAAATCATCAGCATTCTTAGGTATAATTTCTAGATAATAAATGACAGGGGTATAGGGTGGAACAATATTTCCTGCAGAACCTTTTTCTTTAAAACCCATTTCAGAAGGAACTAAAACCTTAGCTTTTTGCCCATATTTCATTGATGAAATTGCTTTTTTAAGCCCCTCCACCATTTGTCCATTTTGACCAAATTGAAACTCATCTGGATGGCCATTATCATAGGTATTATAGAATTCCTGACCATTCGTAAAAGTTGCTATATAATGTAGATCGAAAACCGCATTGTAATTTATTTTCTTTCCTAAATGAAGCGTATCATAAACTATATATAATCCATCAATTTCAACTATGGAATCTCCATTACTATTCCAATAATCTATGGTCTCCTCTATTTTTTGAAATTCTTCAAATTCCTTATATCGCTGCCATTCTATTACTGATGCCGCATACTCTTTTTTACTTTGAATCTTAATTAATCGAATATCAATTTTCATTTCAGCATCATTCAAAAGAAAAACAGGTGTTTCTGCTTGAATATACTCCTTAAAAAATCTTTCCGGATTGATATAGAACGTAGCACTATCACCTTCTATCAACTTTGCAAACCCCTCCTCTATACCTCCAGGTTGATTTTGTTTTTTCAACTTTACAATATCGGCTCCATTATAACCTGTATTAACTGATGTATAAAATACCGAGTCTTCAATAGTACTCCATTTCATATCGACAGACAATACATCTCCAATTTGAGGTTCTTTGCCTTCCCCTACTATATCTTGATATTTATACTTCAAGCCACCTTCGGTAAAAAAATATTCGGGAGTTTCTGTTTCGCAGCCAATTAAAATAGTGGCAGCAAAAAATAATCTGAATATTTTCTTATCTATTTTTCGCATCTACAACATAAATATCGTAAAGCACCGTGGACAGTGGTGGAATTTTGTTCATATCGCCCAATAAGCCGTGAGCTGCAAAATGAGGAAGTATAATATAGGCTCGATCTCCAACATGTAAATATTTAACAGCCTCATGCAGTCCAGATTCTACGTTATCCATTCCAACCAAAAAAGTGTGTTCACCGTTGTTATCAGAAGTATAGCAAAGAGTAGTATCCGAATCAATCAATCTAACTTCAAATTCAACCGTAATAAGCATATCTTTCTCTACGGAAATACCATTACCTTTTTCATATATATAATACCGCACCCCTGATGCTGTGGAAATTGCATCCCAATTGTGTCTTTCAATATATCGATCAATTTTATAGGACTCATCTTTTACCCACATTCGGTGCATTTCTATCGATTCCTCTTTCGTTATTGATATTTCTGAAATAGGCTCATCAAAAACCTCTACCTCATGTTTGGGCTGACAACCGACCATAAAAAATATTGATATTAGAAAAAGTATTCTCATTTTAAAAATTCAACAATTTTAGATTCGAATAATTTCACTGTTTCTTCAAACGATGTGAAACTAACGCCACCTGCTGCGTTTTTATGCCCTCCTCCACTAAAGTACTGGCTTGAAAACTCATTCACAGAGATATCTCCTTTTGATCGAAATGACATTTTCACTTTATTATCATCTTCCTTGATAAATGCTGCCATTTCAACCCCCTCAAGAGATAAAGCGTAGTTAACCAACCCTTCTGTATCTCCTTTCTTGTAACTAAACCGGCTTAATTCCTCAGAACTTATTGCTATAACTGCAACAGGCAATTTTGGTAACACGCGTAGTTTTTCATTTAATGCAAAACCTAGTAAATGTAATTTGGGTAAGGTATTTACATCGTGTACTAATTCATGAACACGAGCATGATTTAGCCCTCTATTTATTAAATCTGCTGCAATCAAGTGTGTTTTAGCTTGAACAGAAGGAAATCTAAATGATCCGCTGTCAGTCATTATACCGCAATAAATGCCTTCCGCTATTTGATTATCGATTAAATCTAAATCATTAAAGTCTTCAATAAAGTTATAGACGAGCTGGGCTGTAGAACAAGACGATGTATCACTGCACATCCAATCTGCGAAGGCTGCTGGATTCAGATGGTGATCAATCATAGCTTTATAAGCAGTGCTCTTTTCAATTAAAACTCCAACACCTCCTACTCGAGTTAAATCATTGTAATCCAAACTAAATATTAAATCCGCTTCAAATATAAGCCCTTCCACAACATTTTGCTCATAGTCATAGACATGGATATTATCCGTTCCTTCCATCCACTTTAAAAATTTGGGAAAGCTATCTGGAACAACGACACTAACATCAAACCCTTTTTTTACTAAGTAGCCAAACAATGCTAATGAAGAGCCAATAGCATCACCATCGGGAGATTGATGCGTTGTTATTACAATTTTCTTACTTCTCTTTAATATCTCTTCTATATTCATTTCCCAAAAATAAAAAAGCCCTGCTCATTAAGAGCAAGGCTTTAAATAAAGTTATTCAATTTTATCTGCTAAATCCAGTGGTTGGACCTGGCTGGTGCTCAATCAACAAACCAACACAAGCATAGGTTTCTGCCTCAAGACCTTGACTTTCCTCTCCTCCTTCCGGTAAAGGTATGAATACTTTGATCGTTAATTTTCTTGTTTTATCAGAAATAAAGATAAATTCTTGAGCATCTTCATCCTTTTTGTTATCGTAACGTACAACATCGACTTTATTGTAAACGCGTCTTCGTGATTTTTTCTCTGTTCTTACCTCTAGTTCCTCACCATAATCATCATATTCCGTTTCTGTTTCGTAGGTAATAACCTCTTTCCAAGCTGGTTTTGTAATCTGTTCAACAATTTTGAATTCAAATTTTCCGTCTAATTGATCGTGAGTTGGCGAACAAAGAGACATTCTGTACTCCATATTTTTATAAACAACAATCACAATCTCTGCAGTATCTCCTTGTGCAAATGCACCACTTAGAGACTGGCCATTGCGCAAAAACCCATCTCGCTTGGCATGGTCACAGTACTTAACAATATTTCTACAGTTTTGACTTAACAAAGCACTAGGTGCTATAACTAAAGCAACTAAAAATAGGTTTGTGAATAATCTTTTCATAAGTTAATTTTTTATATTTTAAAGCTCCCCTTCAATTATATCTTTTCTTAATTCAGCAACTAATTCTTTCAATTCTTCATATTGTTCAGCCGACACCATAATTGTCGAACCTCCTGAAAGAACATATACATCATCTTCTTGTGCCGTTGTCACATCATCACCTTCTTCCTCTTCAAAACTCCAAAATAGTTCTTCAATATCTGCTAACTCTTCCATTACTTCAGCAACATTTGAATCGTCCTGGTATTTCATCATAAATCCCATTAAATTCCCAACGGTAAGCTTTTGTTCTCCGATTCGAGCTACTAAATTACTACCTTCTTCATACTCTCCAAGGTTGGTCATTATATATAAGCTTTCAATCCATCCTCCTAGCACAATTAATGCCAAAGTGGATCCTCTTTCATTCTCTTCTAAGTAAGAATATGCTTGAAAATAAGTATCATTTGAAAGAAACAATAAAGAGTCAGCGTCATCATTTTCCAGATTAGCTTCAACTTTTTCATAAATCGCTGCATCCAATGCATTAGAAATTCCAAGATCATCACTTAAAACTTTAATGGTCCCAAAATAACTTAGAATTGAAGCATTTTCTGCAAAGCTACTAGCAAAAGCTAAATCAGTAAAATAAACACCAAAATTAAGCGCTTGAATTTTTTTGGAAGAATACTTTTCTATGTTTTCAGGTGAATTTAAAATAGTTCCATCATATAAAACACCCGTTTCTTTTATTACCGCAAACAACTCATTAGGAGTTGGAACTGAATAAGCCATGTCCGGATCTAATTCTGGCATATCCAATAAAACCGTATCCTCGACATTCACATCTATAGCAATTTCTTCCTTTTCAGGAATAACCTCTTCCCCACAACTTGAAAAACCAATTACCACGCCAACAAGGGCTATTACATTCCATTTAAACATATTTTTTTTCATTTCTTGATTTTTGAATGTTCCTATTTAGCAAAAATAGAAATATTTTAATAATAGTAAGGGTTTTTTAGTATTCTCTTAAATAAATATGTTCGAAAGGAGATTATTATCTACAATTATCGATAAATATAGGAAAATGCACAATTAAGGATTGGTCTAAATATCTTTTATTTCGATAATTATTAGAAATAATAAGTCTGCAATAATTAAGGATAATGTAAAATTAAAGAGGTTTTCCACTCTGCAAAGTACTTTGTATCTCAAAGCAATAAGGCAAATAAAAAAAACTATTGCCCCTTCAGTACTTTTTCTAATCCATCAATATGATCTGCAAATGCCTTTCTTCCTAATTTAGTAGCCTTGTAGGATGTTTGAGGTTTCTTTCCGATAAACTGCTTTTTAATTTCGACATATTTAATTCTCTCCAATGATGAGACATGACTAGCCAAATTACCATCTGTTAGACTAAGGTTTTCTTTTATATCTTTATAGTTGACCCAATCATTTACAACAAGAATAGCCATAAGACCTAATCTTACACGATTATCAAAAGCTTTATTTAATTGGTTAAACCCTTGCACCGAATTACTATTTTTTCTGATCGTATTTAAAATACATAACGGTTCCATATACGATATGAAGCATACCAAACCCAACCGCCCAAAAAAGTAAGCCTCGACCAATATAATATGCCGAAACTAAGCCCAGTATAATTTCTAAAACCCCTAAGTATTTAACATCGTTAAATGTATACTTACTTGCATTTAACAGAGCTAGACCATAAAAAATAAGCGTTGCAGGAGCAATCAAGCCAACAACTTGATGCTTAATTAAAATTAAGCAAAATATACCACCAGCAACTAGAGGAATAGAAAGGCTAACAACCATTCTTTTGGTGGTACTGTCCCAAACATTTAAATTTTGCTTTTTTGCCTTCCTCTTTGTAAATATATATCCGGTAACCAATGATAACAACAAAACAATTGCTCCGATGATAAACAGCGATTGAATTTTTAGCATTACCGAATCGTTTCCAGAAGTAATAAATTCAGCATAACTAACTCTGGCAGTATCAGAAGGTATAATGTGAAAATCACTATACACCAAATACGCCCCAACTAGAGCATATACACCTGCAAATATTCCAGTCAATCCACTCAATGATAAAAACCGAGATGATTTCTCCATCATGTTTTTTATATCAGATAAATGCCCTAGTTGATCTTCTTTTTCAGTCATAAAAATTCGGTTAAAAGTACTTTGTTTCCCAAAGTTACAGATTTAATCCAAGCAACCACGAATTTTTACAAGGACTTATTGAAAGAATGACTCTATTAACTTGGAGAATATCCGAGAATTGCATCTATCGTACTAACAGATACAAAGTGATAGTTATCTCTAGCTTTAACGTAGATGTCCAAGCCTTTTTGTTTTCCTTCGGGGGTTGCTGCTAATGCATTGTAAAGCGGTTGTAAAAATTTCCTTCTACCTACCCTGATTAAAAATGCTTCTAACTCATCATCAATGTTATTATAACCAGCGTTAATACTTTTTTCAAACCAGATAGCCGCTATTTCAGAATTACCGGATTGTGTTAAATGAAAAGCATCATCCAATATAGCCATTTGATCTACCGTGGTTTCCGGTTTAAAATGACGAATAAAATGCAACCATTCATGCGTTGACCAATCTTGAGGAGTAACAGAACTCACATTATTTGTTTCATAAAATGCAGTTAATTGAGCTTCAACCGAATTAAACCTTTCAGAAATAACAACAAGACAATTTTCCGGAAGTCCCGATTCGTATACCCATTCATTCAAATTAAACTCAATATTATTTGGTTCCAATAAATTCTCTTTAAGGTATGCAAGGAATACCTCTGTTGTCATTGTTTGAAATTTATGCGCAGTAAAGTAATCTTTTATAAAAACATCAAACTTTTCACGTCCAGCAAGGTCCTCAATTAAACGTAAAAAAGAATACCCTTTTTCATAAGCAATATCCGTCATTGCCTTATCAGGGTCTAGGTCTTTCATTTTTAACTTAAGCATTTGCATTTTAGGTTCTAGAGAAGATATCGAAGCTAGTAAATCTTGATATCCTAATAAGGCAAGCATGTCAACATAGTCTTTACCATATAGTTCTTCCATAATTCTTCTTTCGAAGTACATCGTAAAACCTTCATTCAACCAGAAGTCATTCCAATTAGAATTTGTGACTAAATTCCCACTCCATGAATGCGCCAGTTCATGGGCTACAAGCGTTGTTAAAGAACGATCTCCCGCTATTATAGTTGGTGTAGCAAAAGTTAGTCTTGGGTTCTCCATTCCTCCAAATGGAAAACTTGGAGGCAATACGATTACATCATATCTCTCCCACTGGTATTTTCCATATAGCCCTTCCGCTGCTTCAACCATTTTTCCCATATCACCAAATTCATATCTACAAGCTTCAATCATAGATGGCTCCGAATAAACACCTGTTCTTTCGTCAATTTCAATAAACTCTAAATCACCGACTGCAATAGCCATCAAATAGGTGGGAATCGACTGATTCATTTCAAAATTATAGATTCCAGTTTCATTTTTAGCTGTAGGATTGGAAGCACTCATAACAGCCATTAAGTGGCTGGGAACTTTAACTTTTGCAGAATATGTTATTCTTCTTCCGGGAGTGTCTTGACATGGAATCCATGTTCTTGTTAGTACAGCTTGACCTTGTGTATACATAAACGGATTTTGTTTACCGGCTGTTTGAGCAGGAACCAACCAATCCAATGCTCTAGTTCCTTTGGTTGTAGAATAATTAATCGTTACCGACTCGGTATTTTCATCTATATGCACTGTGATGGATTGCCCCAAAAGCTCATCCAAATCGCCTATTTCATAAGTAGCTTCCTCTCCTTCATTAAGAGTAATCGATGCAACATCTAAAGATCGAGAATCAAAAACAATAATGTCTTTATTACAAGGGTTCTCAATAGTGTGCGTAGCACTACCAAATAATTTTTTCTCAGCAAATGAAATTTCAACGTCTAAGTGTATATGCGATACATATACATCCATATAATTGGATAATGTATGATAATCTATTTCATCTTCGGTCCAAATTCTTTCACATACACTGGATTCTTCAGCAACATTAGATGCATCAATCATTTCTTCTTTGTCTGATACTCCGCAAGAAGTATAAAACGGAATACATAATAGTAATGCAGCAAGTTGTATTAATTTCATAGTCTTTTATTTTGGCTCACAAAAATATCATTAACAAGCTAATAATCATACATTTTTGCAGATAGAAATTAATTAATTTAGATAGAATAGTGAAAGATATCGCTCAAAACTAATTCTCTACATATCATTTCAAAAAAAAACTGTACTTTCGGTGCTCGTAAAAAACACATAATAAATTATGAGTGAAGAAACTGCAAATAACGAAAATTTAGAACGAAGCGAACAAGGAGAAATGTTCGGACACCCTAAAGGACTATTTTATTTATTTTTCGCTGAAATGTGGGAACGTTTTAGTTTCTATGGAATGAGAGCCTTATTGGTTCTGTATTTATCGACTCAACTCTTTAAAGATTTGATGAACGGTGAAGAGGTTGCATTCTCTATTTATGCAGCCTATGGGGCTCTGGTTTACTTTACTCCAGCAATTGGAGGAATGCTTGCCGATAGAATAATTGGGAAGAAAAACTCTGTGATGCTAGGTGGAATTTTGATGTGTATTGGACACTTTACCATGGCATTTGAAAGCGAATCCATATTCTTTTTATCATTAGGTTTATTAATTATTGGTAATGGATTTTTTAAACCAAACATTTCTACATTGGTTGGAAACCTCTACAACGAAGGTGATAAAAGAAGAGATGCCGGTTTTACGATATTTTACATGGGCATTAACCTTGGTGCATTCCTTTCTCCATTGGTATGTGGATGGTTAGGGCATTCGTATGGATGGCATTATGGTTTTGCTGCTGCGGGTATTGGAATGTTGGCCGGAATTGTTGTATTTTGGAGAGGAGACAGAAAAAATGTTTTTGGAGATCAAGGGCATCAACCAGCTCCTTATAACGAAAAAAAATACGGTGGATTTAATATTCTTGTTTGGATTTATGCAGCAGCTTTTGCTTCAGTGCCTGTATTTGCATTTTTAGTAAACAAAAGTGAAATTGAAGTTCCTTTTGTACATCTAAAATTGATGGAATTCTTACTTTGGTCTCTATTGAGTTTAGTTATTATCTACTTAGTTTATTTGTCTGCTACTAAGTTAAAAAAGTCAGATATTAAAAAGCTAGGAGCTATTATAGTTCTAACTTTCTTTATCACAATATTCTGGTCTTTCTTTGAGCAAGCTGGATCATCATTAACATTATTTGCTGAGAAAAATGTTGATCTCGTTCTATTAAATGCGGCGCAAACCAATTCGATAAATGCAGGTTATATTATCTTACTAGCTGTTCCATTTTCTATGATGTGGGTATGGTTAGATAAAAAACGAAAAAACCCGAATACAACTATTAAGTTTGGTTTAGGAATATTGCAACTAGGAATAGGGTTTTTAATTTTTGCAATGAGTGCTCCATATATGGGTACAACTGGATTAGTACCAATGATGTTCTTAATGTTAGGATATTTATTAATTACAACTGGAGAGCTTTTCGCTTCGCCTATAGGCCTATCTAAAGTTACTGAGTTATCTCCTGCTTTTCTAGTATCTTTTATGATGGGGGTTTGGTTTTTATCTTCATCATTTGCGCATCATATATCCGGAGTTATTGCCAAAATGACGATTCCTGCTGTTAGTGAGACAGAGTATGTACAAGAAGATAACTTGTTTTTCAATTTTGCCACTTGGGCTTCAGGGTGTGATCAAAATGCCGTAGGGAAGTTTAGTTATGAATACGACAAGGCGCATGGTGCTATTGTAGACACAAATATACATTGGAAAAGTGTTTCTATTGAATCAAATGGAAGCACTACCGTTTTAAAGAATGAAACATTTGATGCTATTTCAAAATACACAGACTCATTAACTGCAGCTGAAATAGACTTCAAAGCACCAGATACTCTATATACTATAAACAATGACCGATTGAAATATCCAGAGACCGCTCAATTAGTAGCTTATAATAAAACATTTGATTTAATGGATAATGTGAATGAATCTTGGATAGCAGCGAAAGGACCAATAGTTGAAGCTTCAGATAAGATAACTCCAACCTTGACAAAGCTTAATAGTTTTGTAGAAAGAAATTTGATTTTAGACTATCATCGCTACAATCAAGTTTTCCAAGAGAAAGCGAATATGCCTTCTTTTGAAGAGGCATATGATTTATTAAGTGGAAAAGATACAACGCTAACCGCAGAGGAAAGAAAGCATGAATTAGAGAAGGTTACCCAAAAATGGAAATCGAAAGCAGAAAAATTAATTGCTCTAGAAATTGCAATGAAAAAAGAAAATCCAGAATGGGCTAAGGCTGCATTCCAATTTAACTCGGCATTAGAAAATCATAAGAGGCAAGTAGCTCCAATTAGAGGTCTTGCAACCTATGCTAAAATCTTTGCTCAAATAGCATTAATTTCTTTCATGTTTGCTATACTGGCATTTATTGTTTCTCCGATAATGAAAAAATGGATGCAAGGTATTAAATAACTCTATTTTTCATCCCAATTAAAAAAAGCCACATCATTGATGTGGCTTTTTTTATGTAAATATTTTTCCTGGATTAAGGATTCCTTTTGGATCAAAGAGCTTCTTTATTCCCTTCATCAATTCTAATTCTACTTTTGTGAAAGCAATGTCCATATATTGTTTCTGAACATAACCAATTCCATGTTCTCCAGAAAGCGTACCTCCCAAGGCGACTGTTAGTTCAAATAACTCTCTAATCCCTTTCGTTAATTCATTGTTCCATGCAGCGTCGTTCATATCCCCTTTAATAATATTGATATGAAGATTCCCATCACCCGCATGTCCATAGCAAATAGATTTGAAGCCATACCTATTCCCTATCTCCTTTACACCTTTTAGCAATTGAGGAAGTTGATATCTCGGCACCACGGTATCTTCTTCTTTGTATATCGAAGTAGCTTTAACAGCTTCGCCTACCCGTCTTCTTAAAAACCATAGTGCTTCCTTTTGTGCTTCTGTTTCGGCAAACATTATTTCACCACATTCTAATGCTTCAACTACCGAGGCAATCACCTCACATTCTTTAAATAAGACCTCCGTATCGTTTCCATCCACTTCAATAAGCAAATGTGCTTGTTCATTATCCTTTAATTTAATAGGACTTTCTTTTGTAAAGTCCATCGTATACTGTATTGCATCTCTTTCCATAAACTCCAAAGCTGAAGGTGTAATTCCAGCCTTAAATATTGCAGAAACTGCCTGACAAGCTTTCTCTGCTGATGAAAAAGGAACTAACATTAACATATTGCGCTTTGGGCAAGGAATTAGCTTAAGAGTAGCTTGGGTAACTATTCCCAAAGTCCCTTCACTACCTACCATTAATTGAGTAAGGTTATATCCAGTTGAGTTTTTCAAGGTATTAGCACCTGTTTCTATTACTTCTCCATTTGGCAATACCACTTCAAGATTGAGCACAAAATCTTTTGTTACACCATATTTTAATGCACGAGGTCCCCCTGAATTTTCGGCAATATTGCCCCCTATGAAACAAGTTCCCCTGCTAGCTGGATCTGGAGCATAATACAATCCTTTTTCTTGAACAGCTTCTTGCAATTCTTGTGTAATAACGCCACTTTGCGTAACTACCTGAAGTTATCTTCGATCAATTTCAATGATTTCTATTAAACCTTTCCATTGAAAGTGACATCCCTCCATGAACACACAAAGCACCCCCACTCAGCCCCGTTCTTGCACCACAAGGAGTAACCGGAATGTTGTACTTAGATGCTAGTTTCATTATATCGCATACTTGATTTGTATTTGCTGGTTTAACTACAACTTCTGGCGGGAAATTTAGATCCTCCGTTTCATCGTGGCAATAATCTTCTAAACGGGGTTTTTCAGTAAAGCAATAATTATCTCCTACAACATTTATTAGTTCCTGCTTAATTTCTAATGTTATAATACTGAATTTCATTCCGTTTGATTATTATTTTTATCCTTTAGATAAAGCTAAAAAAGGTTTCGAATAACAAAGCTAAAAATATTCTTTTATTTTTTTTTATTCCGAACTTGTGAAATTAAATAATGCTAGTATATTTGCAGCCGCTAGCAGAAATCCGTTAGATGATGTATGACATCCGATTCAGTAGCTCAGCTGGTAGAGCACATCCCTTTTAAGGATGGGGTCCTGGGTTCGAACCCCAGCTGAATCACAAAAAGCCTTTCCATTCCGATAGTTTTCGGAAGGAGAGGCTTTTTTTGTATAGAGGTTTAGGAACATCCTTTATCACTTGCCTGTAAAATATTTATTATTATATTTATAGTATGAACGCTATTTCAATACAAGCCACAGAGTCAACACCCACTATAAAATGTGATTTTGAAAATGAGCTTATTGAAATTTTAGGAAGGTCGATACCTGAAAATGCTACGGAGTTTTATTCTCCTTTAATTGAATGGGTAACAGACTTTGGTAACTCGGAGAAACAGAACCTTAAAATTATTTTTTTTCTGGACTATCTCAATTCCATTTCGTTTAAAATGATATTCGAAATACTATTACTTACGGAAAAAATAAAGCAGGATGGCAAGAACGTATCAATTCTGTGGAAATATGATGAAGGTGATGAGCAAATACTAGACGAAGGATCTTATTTTTCGTCTAAACTAGACATTCCTTTTTCATTTGAAGAAGTACCAGAAGAGGGTTCGCCTTTTTAACTTCTAATTCCTTAACTATTTATATATTTGTAAGCCTACCCACGTGCTGGAATTGGTAGACGGGCTACGTTGAGGTCGTAGTGCACTATGTGCGTGAGGGTTCGACTCCCTCCGTGGGTACACAAAAACCCTAATCAATATGAAAATCAGTTGATTAGGGTTTTTATTTCAATGGCAATTCAAATATTCTGAAACACCCACTACTTTAATTATGGTTCTGAATAATCGCGCTCAAATCTCTGTCGTCAATTATTGAGTGATTGATCAAATTATGCACCAGCCCTTCAATCCCACTGTGCTACAAATCGCATTTTTATACATTTCTAGCTTTTTTTTAGTGATTTTTTCACAAAATTTGGATTATTATTGATTTATTTAAAATTTTGCATCTTATTATGAAACATAACGTAATTATATTCTTTTTGATTTGCTTATTTACCGCCTGTAAATCAGAAGACACCAAATCAGTCAAAACTACAGGATGCAACTGTGACAAACTTACTTTAGACCATTTATACAACCATTTCTATATTGAAAATCGAAAACTACCATATACTGGAATGTGCTATAAGTTAAATAAGAATGGGGACACTTTGGAGACAATAAATTACAACAAAGGAAAAGTTGAAGGGGTTTTAACCACATTTTATTCCTCTGGTAAAAAAAAATCAGAAACAACTTTCAAAAAGAATAAGTACCATGGAGATGCTAAACAGTGGGATGAAAATGAAGTTTTGCTATTTCATGGCATCTATGACGATGGAGAATACGACACTACACTAATTGACAATAGACGATAATCCTTCAATTTTTTCTGTAAGATCTTCCCATTCAATAATTAAATCATCTAATCGGTCTCTTTCCTTCTTAATCTTATCAAATAATTGGTTTGCTTCCTCATTAGAAGAATAATTCATTTCACCAACCTTAGCGTCAAGTTGCTTTACTTCAGCTTCTAGCGCTTCAATTTCGTGTTCGACTTTGGAAAACCGATTCTTAAACTTACGTAATTCGTTTTTCGCTTGTTTTTTCTCTTTATAAGAGTTTCCTACGTTCTTATTTTCTCCAGCTACCTTTTTACTTGGTGCAGCTTCTTCTATTTCGCTATTTAGATTATTCAAGAAATAATTAACTTTTTCAAAATAAATACTGATTCCATGATTCTTTATATAATAAATTCTCTCTGTCAAATCATCTAAGAAGTCTCTATCATGAGAAACAAGTAAAAGCGTACCTGTATACTTTTTCAAGGCCTCCTTTAATACATCTTTAGAAACAATATCAAGATGATTCGTTGGTTCATCTAAGATTAAAAAATTATAGGGCTCTAACAATAATTTACACAATGCTAATCTAGTTTTTTCACCCCCGGATAGCACTTTTACTTTTTTCTCAACATCGCTATCTCTGAACAAAAAAGACCCTAAAATTGCTCTTACCTTTTTACGAACTTCTCCAACGGCTACATCATCAATAGTCTCTAAAACCGTTTTATCCCCATCTAGCTTAGTAGTTTCATCTTGAGCAAAATACCCGACACTTACATTATGCCCTAATTTCATCTCTCCTGAATAAGATGTATCTCCAACCAACATTTTTATTAGCGTAGACTTACCCATTCCATTTTTCCCAATCAATGCAATTTTCTCCCCTCTAGCAATCGTAAACTCAAGATTAGAAAATATTTTTTTATCGGTGAAATTCTTAGAAACAGTCTGTATTTCTGCAACAATCTTGCCCGACTGAATCGGTTCTGGAAATTTAAAAGCGAGAGCAGAAGAATCTACTTCATCAATTTCAATTTTATCCATTTTATCCAGTTTCTTAATCAATGACTGGGCGAAAGAAGCTTTACTCGCTTTTGCTCTGAATTTATTAATTAATTTTTCTGTATCTTCAATTTCCTTCTGTTGATTTTTGTAAGCTGCATGCTGAAGAATTAATTCCTCTTCTCTTTTTACTAAGTACTTTGAGTAACTAAGCTTGTAATCATATACCTTTCCAGCATTAATTTCCATTGTTCTGGTAGTAATTGCATCCAAAAACATTCTATCATGTGATATTAGCACTATAGCTCCAGAAAATTTTTTCAAATAATTCTCCAACCATTGAATCGATTCAATATCAAGGTGATTTGTAGGCTCATCCAATAGTAAAACATCAGGGTTTTGAACAAGCAACTTAGCCAATTCTACTCGCATCTGCCAACCACCACTAAATTCATTGAAGGGTTTAAACAGTTCTGAAGAAGAAAAACCGAGTCCTTTAAGAATCACCTCAGCCTGCTCGCCAACACCTTGACCACCTTTTAAAAGAAACTCTTCGTTTAGTTCATTAATATCCGTTAATAACTGCATGTAAGATTCCGACTCGTAATCCTCTCTTGTAGCTAACTGGTGATTGATCTCCTCCAACTTCCTATCAATCTCAACTATTTCTTCGTTGGCAGCTTGCACCTCTTCTAAAACAGGACGCGTAGAAGAGGACATAATTTCCTGCGGCAAATAGCAAACTTTCGTTTCCTTTGCCACAGATAAGTTTCCCTCATCAATTTTAAACTCCCCGGTAATCAATTTAAGTAAAGTTGATTTACCTGCCCCATTTTTACCTGTTAGACCAATTTTATCAGCCTTAGTTATTTGAAAAGAGACATTTGAGTATAGCTCTTTCCCTCCAAGAAACAACGAAATTTTACCTGCTGAAATCATATTCTATTGATACAAAAAAAAATACCCACAGTTCCGCGGGTATTTCAAACTAATTAAATAAGCGTTTTTTACAAATGCCAAACATCGTGTTCAATCTTAAACATCTCTTCTTTAATTTTTTCAGATTCCAGAAGAGCATCTAAACCATCCCAAACCTGATTGACTGGTCTGTCAAAAACATTTGTCTCCTTGTGAATGTAACTTGAAAACTGTCTTTTCCAGAATATATCATCAAAAGACATTCGCATAGCATCATTAGAAGAGTTGTAAACAAAAAAGTTTTGAAATACATAACGACATTCAGGAAAATATAACCAAAATAAATTTTTAGGTCCCATTATGTCACCTGTTTCTTCATTTCTAAAATATACCACTGGTGAAATACCAATAATCCTTACATCCATAACAGACCTCTGTTTGTCAAAGAACCAATCTTCCTTAATCTCATAACGAATAATATCTCTAGACGTATAAGGCTCTGCAACACTATCGTATATTTGATCTCCATTATCATCATAAACAAATTCATCTGTTTCCGGGTCAAGTCGTGCTACTTGCGCAACCGTTCCAAAAAACTCCTTCAAACGCTTTACAAAGTCTGGATCATTAATATTTCCGTTAGTTGGTTTAACTGGAAATCTAAACTTGTCATCAAAATCTGCGGTTAAATCATAGATAGTCAAACTACCCTCTTCGAAAACTCCATACCTAATTACATCAAACAAGGACATACGGTCCGCCATAGCCTCTTCCGGATAATATAGTGGATGATTCATTTTTTCACGTAAATCAATAGTTCTCCAAACACGCTTGGACCACATAACATCAGCTTCTCGCAAATGTGCATATTGAACAACTCTTTTAGTTGGTATATGTTCTTGCACATAAACCCCATCCAAAACACCTGAGGAGGACACCCCTGTACTAGGAAGTTGAGCCAATCCAGTTGTTGCGAAACCAATAAAAAATACCAGTTGCAAAGCGATTATTTTCATACATTTTGACATACCAAATAGTTTTAGTTATTAAATTAACTTGAAGGACAATCCTCCAATTGGCTGAGACTTACCACTCGGACCAGCCGCTGAAACTCCAACAAAAGTCAATGAAGTTCCTTTTGGCAATTTCTTAATAGCAGCTTTCATGTCGTTAGTAAGCCTTCCATTTTTAGCCTTTAATTCAGCAATTTTACCGCCTTTGGTTACAATCATTTTGAACCCGGTAACAGTATATTTTACATTTAAGGGACTATCTCCCAACTTAGCCAAAACTTGAGAAGCTGAAATCGCTGTTCCTTTTTTCATCGTAGGCTTATCAAATGTTTGATTCGCAAAATATGGTTTCGGTAGTGGCAGAGGAAAGATTCGAAACTCTTCTGCAGCTAATTTTACCGTTTTTCCATCCTCCGTTGTTGCAGAAACACTAACTGTTGCTATTTTACCTTTCCCAGGATTAGCTATATAAAAATCTCCTTTCTTTGAAATACTACACCCTGAACAACTAATCTTTATTGCTTCTGGTTCGTATCCTGAAGCAGAAATTTTAAGCTTGTTCTCCCAACCTCTATACAGAACCGCTAAATCAGCATTAGCTACCGTTGCAGTTGGAGCTCCAACGCTATAATTAAACTTCCAAGGTTTCTTTTTCACAGCTCCTTTTTCTTTCACTTCAATCGTTCCCTCAACAACATGAGTTCCAACTCCACCACTTAAGGTTAATGCATCTCCTGGTTCACCTGAAAACACCAATGGATCACCCGTATGGGATGTATCATCTATATAATATTCTAGGTTCATCGCTTCAGTTGAATCAAAAGCCGCTATCATAATTTTTAGATCTAAAGAATCCCCTTGATTAATATAACTAGACTTAGAAAACGCTAAAGGAATAATTTTATTAAAACTAAATGATTCAATTGTTGCTCTTCCAGAAACAACCTCTATCGCAAGCTGTTCGGCCATCTTTACGTCATTTTTTAAAGCAGTAAATATGGTCGCAGCCGCAACTATAACCGTATGGTCAAATTGATATGCAATCCATGGATATTCCTCCCCATGATTACCAATAACCTCTGGAACCGTTAGCACCTCAATAATCCTCTTAATTCTGGCTTGATCACTAGGGTGAACTGTTTTCAAAGCTTCTGTAATTGATTCCTCAAAATCTGTTGTATCATGACTGTTTGGTGGTCTAACTAAAATTGTAGGATCAATAAAATACTCTGTTGCGCCACCTTCTCCATTATCAACGGAATACTTAGCTGCCATAGTGATAATACTATCTCTAAAACTAAATAATCTATTTTCAATATTTATTCCTCGCTCACTTGGTTCAAGCACACCTTCCAATAAATACATATGCGGTGCCGTATCGTAATCATCTTTTTTACTCAACGTATCCATTTGCATCAATACATAATAGGGTTTTTCGGGAGAACCTTCTTCCGTGTAAAATGGAGCAGGCATTACAGGATCTGAATGATGAATCATATCAGATGCCTCCCATACAAAAAAGTTTGAAGTAGTTCTCGATAACTCTCTTATTTCATTGGCGCTATTAATAATAGCCTCAATATCCTCAATTTCTTTTTGAGCTGCACCCGATGATTTCATTACCACAATTGACTGATTCATTTTATCCAACATAGCCTCTGTGGTTTTATGTGTTAGATTCGCTGCATGTTCAAATTTGTCATTTACAATAATGAAAGCATTCAAAATAGATTTGGATACATTCATTGCCAATAGGGCCATAAGTACAAGGTACATAAGGCCAATTAATTTTTGTCTTGGTGTTTCTTTACCGCCTCCCATGATTCAATTTTTAATAGGTTAATTTACAAAACTGATTTTTGAATTAATACATTTCAGATTTGCCTGAATTAATCTCTACCAACATTCATAGCTGAAAGCATATTACCATAAACTGTGTTAAGCGCAGATAAGTTACCACTTAACTCAGACATAGTTTCCTTATATTTCTTCGTATCATCGAGTGATCCGTGAAGGTTTGTCATCAACTCGTTAATTCCAGAATACATTTGCTCTGTAACTTGTAAATGCTCCGAAGCTCCTTTCAATTGCATCTCATATACATTATTTAATGCAGCTAAATTCCCAGAAACCTTTTGGATTTGTTCACCCATTTGATTCCCACTGTCTTTATCTCCTGCTAACCCTAATAGGGATTCTGCAGCAGAATCATATGCATCAGAAAGCTGCCCAACTTTTCCCAATACTGCTTCAGAGGCAGAATCATAGGCATTAGAAAGTTCTCCAACCTTTCCTGAAGCATTTTTCATATTAGCAACTAATTCTTCATTTGCTGCAGTTGCTCCAGTTAAATCTCCCATTTGACCAGCTCCTTTACTCAAGTTTTTTAAACCTGTCCCTAAACTTTCAATCAAATCCGGTTCAATTTTAGCATCAGCCAACATATTATCTAACTGCTCAACCACAGAAACATCATCACTAATTTCACCATCTCCTTCTCCTAGCTCTTCATGCCCAACATCAGCATTACCCATCGCCAATTCAGGATAAACTAAAGTCCAATCTGGATCTTCGTGCAAAGGTTCAAAAGCAGAAAGGACAAAAATTGCAGCCTCCACCAAAAGACCAATAGTTAACATGGGACCAGGTATGTGCAAGATTTTAAATAAAGCACCTACAATTACAACTGCTCCACCCCAACCATAAACGAATTTCATTATGGTCTTAAATTTCTTACTGGCAAAAATACTGTTTCCACTCATTTTCCTTGTTTTTTTAAAAATTTATTAACTACTCTAATTATAATCTATTAAATATCTCCCATTCTATCAGGACCCCCACGTCCTAAATAGGTCATTACACTTCTATATCCTACGTAAGATTTTGCTGAATCTTGATATTCGTAGGATCGAGAACCCGTTTGCAGGTAATATCCAATATCCTTCCATGAACCACCTCTAATCACTTTTCTTTTCATAGAAGGAGGATCATGATCTAATGCATTGTACTTGTATTCAGTATTTAAATCGTGTGCAAATTCATAAACAGATTCATCGTAAGCAGTACTGCACCATTCTGCAACGTTACCAGCCATACAATATAAACCATAATCATTTGGATGGTAAGAAGTTACTTTTACAGTATGAAACCCTCCATCTTCCATATATCTTCCGCGCATTGGTTTAAAGTTTCCTAGAAAACACCCTCTTGCATTTCTGATATAAGGACCACCCCATGGGTAAGGACTTAAATCCAACCCACCTCTTGCAGCATATTCCCACTCGGCTTCCGTTGGCAGTCTAAAATCTTGCACATATGACTCCCATTGTTTATTTCTCCAGGAGTTCAACAATTGCGTTCTCCAAACATTAAAAGCATTTGCTTGCTGCCAAGTAACACCAACAACTGGATAATCATCATAAGCAGGATGCCAGAAATACATGTTCGTCATCGGCTCATTATAAGAATAAGTAAAATCGTGAATCCAAGTTAATGTATCCGGGTAAACATTGATAATTTCATGTATTACAAACCTCGATCGATCCTCATGACCTCTGATAGCATTGTTTTGACCCTTACTGTTTCTAAAACCCAAATCTAAATCGCGTCCCTGCGGCATACCTGATTCCATTGGAAATGGCATATCCGGGTTTTTCATTTCGGTCCTATGCTCATCATCATTTTCGTATTCAGTGTTTGATAATTTTTTTACCAACGGCCTACCTTTCCTAGCAGCCTCCTGTAAATCTACCCAATAGTATTCAAATAATAATTTACGGGTATCAATCTCCTTTCTCTGATAGAACCTTTCGCTCTCTGGAAGAAACATTTCAGCTAATAATGGACTGTATTCTTCATCATCCCAATATAGGCGGCCTTGCCAGTTCAAAGTCCAATCCTCTTGATCTTTCTCTTCTAACTCATCATCTAAAGTAACAGTTAAAAATTCGTCAGGAGCTTCTTCTCCTAAAATCCTCCTAGCGATCGAATCTCTTACCCAATAAACAAACTGACGATACTCATTGTTTGATATTTCGGTTTGATCTATATAAAATGCTTGAATCGAAACAGTTTTCGATCTAGAATACTGAACAAAGGGAACGTCTTGATCACTTTGACCCATAGTAAAACCACCTGCAGGTATGTATAACATTCCATATGGATCTGGATGATACCACAGTGCTCGACCTGAAGCTCCGATAAGTTCTCCACGACCTCCATCAGAACAACTTGTTCCTATAAATAGTGTAATAGCGAAATACAATAATTTTTTCATGCTACCTTTTTTTAGTTTGACTTTTATTAAAGTTCCCAACTGCTTCTTATTTTTCATTTTTCCTTGCGAGTTGCTTGTAACGAAGTCATAGAAATAAGGTTTCAAAATCTTACAATAATATATTATAAGAACCTTGGGTTTTTAGATTTCTGTAGTGGTTTTGGTTTATCTAAGTTAAAGCAATAATTCACCATGATATCATGAGAACCGTTACTATAACCCTTAATTTGCGAAGTTGTTACATCGTAAGCGTATCCTATACGAAGTGTCCCTCCTCCAACATCATTATTTTGGTACCCTATCATTGGAGCAATTGCATCACTTACTCTGTAAGAAACTCCTCCCCAAATCATATCTTTATAAAGAACATTTACATTTACATCTAACTGAGTAGACGCAGCATCTGATTTAGCTAGAATACTCGGACGCAATTTTAAATCTGGACCCAAACCATATTCATATCCAGCTGTTATCCAAAAGTGCTTAGCGTTGGAAATATTTAATTCTGTTAAGTCTGGCGCATACAAATGTGTTGCTGATATGCCCATGTACAATTGGTTTTGCATATAAAAAACTCCAAAATTAATATCCGGAACTAACCCGCTTTCACCTGAAACTGCAATAGACTGATCTAACGCAGGGTCAGTACCATCGGGAGTTATCCAGTTCGCAGTGATAGTTTTTTGCAAAATCCCTGCTGAGATACCAATACCTAAATCACCTACTCCTAACCCCATGTGATAAGAATAAGATAATCTAGCAAGGTTATTACTCTCAAAACCTAACTTATCACTTACATATGTAAAACCCAAGCCACCTCTAAGCATTTGAACAGGAGAATGCACATTAATCAATGCAGTAGTAGGGTTTCCATCAAAGCCAGACCACTGCTCTCTAAAAATAATTGTCCCACAAATTGATTTATTTAACCCTGCATATCCTGGATTGAATGACAACTTATCATACATATAATGCGTGAATTGATAATCTTGTTGAGACTTAGCTGTATAACCTAAAGTCAACAAAAACAAACCAAATAATACTTTTTTCATACAATCTAACTTTACATAGTCAAAACTATAACTCCCTTTTTAGAGAAAGTTACAAGTTCGCTAAATTAACAATTTTTATATTCTTTCAAAACTTTTAATCCAATTAGACAATAAATTAAGAGATATTGTTAATAATTATACACTCAACGCTAATTCAACTTCCGATAAGTCCTCCACCACAAATCCGGAATTTCATTATCCGAAGAATCTTTGTATTCTGCATATGTGCAAGGAACTAAATGATGTCTTTCAAACCTCATCCTATTGTCAGGTGGATAAGGCACATCCATCCACCACCTGTTCGTTTTATCACTTTTATAAAAGATTAATTCATGTTCCGTTCCTTCTACATGCACTCTATAACGTGTATATTTCTCTTTTGTTCCAACAGGATAGTCTTTTTTTCGATTGGTAAAACCATCAATTAGACACCAAATCATTTGACCAATTAGCTTTGCAGACATTTTACTTGCTCCTGCATTTGGATTAAACTCATAAAACCCCACACTTGAAAGCTTGTCACTCATTCCTGCATAACGCATTAATTGGCAAATCTCATCTCCATAAAATCCATTGGGACCTGAATTGCTATTACCAGATAATTCTGAATTCCTAACCGAAGATACATCAACGCTTACTATATCAGCATTTCGAATTAATGGTTCAGCATTCTGGACATTTTCTTGAATTTCACCTAATCGAGCATAATCAAAATAAAGATCATTCATTAATTTAATCTCATCAGGAGAAACATAATACGTTTGATAACCTAAATGCCCATAATTAAATAGGTAGTTTGGTTTATGTAAAATGATTTTACTTAAAAAGTTCGACGAAGAAAGAGTATCTTCATCGTTTCCTAAATCAAATTTATTATCAATAGAAACGAGATTAACAGTCTGCTCCAATTTTTCGTAAGCTTTATAATTAGCAAAAGTTATATCCTGACTTCCTCCAAGAATAACTACAAATACATTTTTCTTTATTAAGCTTTGCACAACATCGGAAACTGCGTGATATGTATCGGAAACTGTAGCACCTGCAGATACATTTCCCAAATCACAAATTTTAATGCCCATATTGTGATGATACAATCCAAAGAACTCTTCACGAATAAAATCTGCGCCAACAGCACATCCTTTATTACTATTCGTTCCTCTATCTTCGTGAACTCCAACTATTGCAATATCACTATCTTCCCAAAATGGAAATTTATCTTCCGTGTGAAAATCGGTGTAATAACCTAAAGTGTTTTTTTCGTATTCTAATGCTTTAATCGGCTGAAAATAAATATCAATATCCATATATAAGTCTATTTTTTCTTAGCAGCTTTTTTCTTTGCTAATTTCTTTTTTGCCGGTTTTTTCTCCTCAATCATTTTCTTCACATCTTCCAATGTCAAATTTTCAACCTTGAAAGTTTTAGGTAATTCAATTTTTAATTTCCCCTGAATAACATTAAATCTTCCCCAACGTGCTTTTTGAACAGAAATACCTTCTTCCTCCCAATTATGAATGAACTTATCTATTTCCTTTTGTTTTTTTATCTCAATCAATTCTTCAATATCATTTTGAGAAAGGTTATCAAAGTCATACTTTCGATTGACATTAATAAACATTTCATTCCATTTAATAAATGGACCAAACCTTCCCGTTCCTTTCTGCACAGGAAACCCTTCATATTCAGCAATAGGTGCATCTGCTTGTTGCTTTTCTTTAATCAATTCAATTGCCCGACTTAAATCAACCGAACCAATATCTTCACCTTTTGGCAGAGAGACAAACGACTCATTAAATTTTACGTAAGGACCATACCTTCCTTGAGAGATAACAACTTCTCTTCCTTCGAATTCTCCCAGGCTTTTTGGAAACTTAAACAACTCCAAAGCCTCCTCCAATGAAATACTCCCTAAAGTTTGACCATTTTGCAAGCTAGCAAACCTTGCTTTATTACCGTCATCATCGGTCTTCCCTATTTGAACCATTGGCCCATATTTACCTAACCTAGCAATTACAAGCTCTCCTGATTCAGCATCTTCTCCAAGGTGCCTTTCACCAGAAGCTCTTTCCGCGGTTTCAAGAGTATGCTCAATACTTGAATGGAAAGGATTATAAAACCTCCCAATCATTTTGGTCCATTCAATTAACCCGCCTGCAATATCATCAAATTCTTTTTCGACGCTCGCCGTAAAATTGTAATCCAGAATTCTTTCAAAGTGCTCAACCAAAAAATCGTTTACAACAATCCCAATGTCTGTTGGCGTCATTTTTTTACGATCAGCACCATAAGTTTCTGTTTGCACCGACCTATTTACTTCCCCATTTTTTACAACAAACTGAATAAATTGCCTTTCTTTTCCTTCAATTTCCTTTTTTTCAACGTACCCTCTTTTTTGAACTGTACTGATAGTTGGGGCATAAGTAGAAGGTCTACCTATACCCCTATCTTCTAATTGCTTCACTAACGCAGCCTCCGTAAAACGAGCTGGAGGACGAGAAAATCTTTGCGTAGCCGTAATCTGCTCACAAGAAGGTTTATCTCCTATTTTCATTTGAGGTAAGATGCCGTCCTTGTCGTCTTCATTTTCATCATCAGACCCTTCTAGATAGACTTTCAGAAACCCTTCAAACTTTATTATTTCACCTTTCGCAACGAACTCCTCATCAACACCGTCAATTTCGATATGAACTGTGGTTCTTTCCAATACTGCATCGCTCATTTGAGAAGCAATTGCTCTTTTCCAAATTAACTGATACAATCTTTCTTGCTGTGCGTCTAAACCAGCGGAATGAACTTTAAAATCTACAGGGCGTATAGCTTCGTGAGCTTCTTGAGCACCCGAACTTTTTGTTTTATACTTTCGTGGATTACAAAAATCACTACCATAAGAGCTATTGATTTCTTCTTTTGCACTTGCCATTGCAAAATCAGACAAGTTCAATGAATCTGTTCTCATATAGGTTATACGTCCTGCCTCATATAATCTTTGTGCAACTGACATAGTATTACCAACACTATACCCTAACTTCCTACTTGCCTCTTGCTGTAAAGTAGAGGTAGTAAATGGAGGCGCTGGTGTTCTTTTAGCTGGTTTTTTTTGTAAATCTCTAATTTTAAAAGATGTGCTTTTACACTTTTCCACAAAATCATTTGCTTCTTGCTCCGATTTAAAATTTTTCTGTAAATCCGCTCGAAAATTTTTCCCGTCTACCGTAAAGTTTCCAATTACTTTAAATGAACTTTGTGAAATAAAAGATTCAATCTCTCTTTCTCTTTCTACAATTAACCTTACGGTTACGGACTGAACTCTACCGGCAGACAATGACGGTTTAACCTTTTTCCATAGTACTGGTGAAAGTTCAAACCCTACTATTCTGTCCAACACCCTTCTTGCCTGTTGTGCATTAACTAAATTAATGTCTATGTCGCGAGGACTCTCAATAGCCCCCTGCACAGCAGATTTAGTAATTTCATTAAAAGTAATCCTTTTCGTTTTCTCTTCCGCTAACCCCAACGTTTCTTTTAAATGCCAAGAAATAGCCTCCCCTTCTCGATCCTCATCCGTGGCTAACCATACAGTATTAGCTTTTTTGGCCAAGCTCCTTAATTCAGAAACAATTTTCTTTTTGTCCTCAGACACTTCATAGTTAGGCTGGAAATCATTTTCCACATCAATGGACATCCCTTTTCTTGGCAGATCTCTTACATGGCCAAAACTAGACTTTACAACAAAGTCTTTTCCTAAGTACCCCTCTATGGTTTTAGCCTTTGCAGGCGACTCAACAATTACTAAATTACTTGCCATTTTGTATTTGTTTTTCAGATGTATTTGCAAATTCGAATGTGCAAATAAATGAAATAATAATACACTCTACCAAATAAAAGTTTTGAAACATATATATATATTATTATATAATATAGTTTTTGAAAAAAAATATTTAGCACAAAAAAACAAAAGAATTAAATGACATTTTGTCACGCACTCTATTTTAAATACCTTTGCAAACTACAGAATTGAAGAAGATAGATGAGTTCACAAATAATTGACGAAACAATTCAAGGAGAAGCAACACTTCTGAGTTCGCCACTTGAAAGCATAGGAAAGAAGTTATACCTAGAAAGCTATGGATGTGCAATGAATTTTGCAGACAGCGAAGTGGTAGCCTCGATTCTTCAAGGAGCAGGCTATGCTACAACCATGAACGAAGCCGAAGCTGATGTTATTATGATTAACACCTGTTCTATCAGGGACAGAGCTGAACAATCTGTTCGAACTCGCTTAAGAGCTTTTAAGACAAGAAAAAAATCACAACCTGAATTAATAATTGGAGTTCTTGGTTGTATGGCTGAAAGATTAAAAAAAGCTTTTCTAGAGGAAGAGAAGTTAGTTGATTTAGTAGTAGGGCCTGATGCTTACAGAGACTTGCCCAGCTTAATTAAACAAGTTGAAGGAGGACAGAAAGGTGTTAACGTATTACTTTCTAGAGACGAAACTTATGCTGACATTAGCCCCGTGCGACTTGCAAAAGATGGTGTATCAGCATTTGTATCGATAACCCGAGGATGCGACAATATGTGTTCATTTTGTGTTGTTCCATTTACTAGAGGCAGAGAAAGAAGCCGAAACCCTCTTTCCATTGTTGCTGAATCAAGAGAGTTATTTGAAAATGGTTATAAAGAAGTTACTTTATTGGGTCAAAATGTAAATAGTTATCGTTGGAATATTTCCAAAAAAGGTGAAATTCAAGATAAATCCATCCCAACAACAAATTTTGGCGAACTGCTTGAAATGGTAGCTCAAATATCTCCTGAACTAAGAATTAGATATTCAACTTCACATCCAAAAGATATGACGGATGATGTCCTTCACATAATGGCAAAATATAAAAACATTTGTGATTACATCCATTTACCTGTGCAATCTGGAAATTCAGATATCCTTAAAAAAATGAACCGTGGATATTCACGTGAATGGTACCTAGATAGAATTAAAGCTATTCACACTATACTGCCTGGAGCTACAATTTCTACAGATATCATTACTGGATTTTGTGGCGAGACAGAAGAGCAGCATCAAGAAACTTTAAGTTTAATTGAGCATGTGAAATTTTCTTTTGCTTTTATGTACTTCTATTCAGAGCGACCTAAAACATTGGCTGAAAGAAAATATCAAGATGATGTTTCTCTAGACATCAAAAAAAGAAGATTAGCTGAAGTCATTAAACTTCAACATAAACAACAATTAGAGTACAATACTAAAGCAATAGGTCAAGTTTATGAAGTTCTAATAGAAAAGGTTTCGAAAAAATCAGATGAAATGTTCAGTGGAAGAAACACTTACAACTCTACCATTGTTTTTCCTAGAGAAGATTACAATATCGGCGAGTATGTGAACGTATTAGTGGAAGAATGCACTACTTTAACATTAAAAGGAAGAATTGTAAAAGTCTAAATTCAGAACAATGAATGTACAACAAGTAAAGCAAAGGTTTGGGATAATAGGAAATTCTTCAGGGCTTAATAGAGCCATAGAGGTTGCTACGCAGGTTGCTCCTACAGACATATCTATTTTAGTAATTGGAGAAAGTGGTGTAGGTAAAGAAATCATACCGCAAATAATTCATGGTTATAGCTCTCGAAAACACAATGAATACATTGCCGTAAACTGTGGCGCAATTCCTGAAGGCACAATAGACTCTGAACTATTCGGACACGAAAAAGGATCTTTCACCGGTGCTCAATCTACTAGAAAAGGATACTTTGAAGTTGCAGATGGCGGAACCATTTTTTTAGACGAAGTTGCGGAACTTCCCTTGCAAACACAAGTCAGATTATTAAGAGTTTTAGAAACAGGAGAGTTTTTAAAAGTTGGGTCATCCAAAGTAATAAAAACCAACGTCAGAATAATCGCTGCAACAAATGTTAACATCCCGGAAGCAATAAAAAAAGGGAAATTTAGAGAAGACTTATACTATAGATTAAGTACAGTCCCTATTTCTTTGCCGCCACTTCGAGAAAGAAATGATGATATTCATCTCATATTTAGAAAATTTGCGGCAGATTTCGCTGATAAATATAGAATGCCAACAATCAGATTATCGGATGAATCCATTAAAATGATTGACAGTTACAGGTGGCCAGGAAACATTAGACAACTAAAAAATATTACTGAACAAATCTCTGTAATTGAAAAAGAAAGGATTATTTCGCCTGAAATTCTGCATAAATATTTACCTAATGATGCTGAATCCAATTTACCTATGGTTATAGATGGAAATTCCTCAGTTAAAGGAGATTTATCAGATCGAGAAATCTTATACAAAGTACTTTTTGATATGCGCCGTGATGTAACTGAGATGAAAAAAATAATAATAGGGTTATTGCAAAACAATTCTGATTTATCGACAAATGAAAAATCCGCGATTATCTCTAAATACAATAGTGATGTTCAAGAAAACAAAGGATTTGCGCATCCAGGGGAAGACCAAAGCAATTTTACAGAACAACAATCCGTTGTGGATGAAAGTTATGGTTTTCAGGAACCCATTCAAGAGCACATTGAAATAGAAGAATCTCTCTCCTTAGAAGAAAGGGAAATTGAATTAATCAAAAAAGCACTAATAAAACATAATAATAAAAGAAAATACGCAGCAAAGGAATTAGGTATTTCAGAGAGAACTCTTTACAGGAAAATTAAAGAATATGATATCAAAAAGTAATAACGTATTAATCTTTTTGATTTTGTTCTTTATTGTTGGCTGTGCTTTGCCTCGTTTTTCTATGAAACCAGGCGGAGCAGGAAATGACAAAGAGATTCCGGGGAAAACGATTCAGGTCGACTTTTTTGAAAACAAATCTTCTCTCGCTAGCTCGACCGTTAGTACTGCCTTTACGGAAGGACTTAGAGACATTATGCTTTCTCAAACCCCTTTAGAGCTTGTTGCAAACAATGGAGATCTACTTTTTGAAGGGTTTATTAGCGACTATCGCATTTCCCCACTTGCCATACAAGCCGGAAGTGAAACTGCTGCACAAAACAGACTTACAATGAGTATTAATGTAAGCCATTCATATGCTAAAATTGACAGTCTAGGGTTCCATAACATGCTTTTTTCAGCGTTTGTTGATTATAACGCCAAAGATAATTTTAGCGCAATTGAAGAAGAATTAATTAAAGAGTTAAATTATCAATTAACTCAGAATGTTTATGACAAAGCATTTGGAGGAGATTGGTAAGGTCTTTATTATTGTATTAGATTTTGAACAAACAACAAATCATAAAATATATTGATCAGCCAGAGCTTTTGGGGGAAAGTGATTTTTATGCCTTGAAAACACTAAGCGAAAATTACCCCTATTCAGGCATCCTGCAAACGCTTTATGCTAAAGCTTTACATAATTGCGGTAGTATTTTTTTTCAGGAGCAACTTAAAAAAACGGCAATTGTAAACCCGAATAGAAAAAAATTATATCAAATAATACACCAACCAAAACTTCAAAAGACAATTGATAAAATTGAAATTGATACTCAACCTGAAGTAAAAGAAACACCGAGAAAACCTGTACAGCAATTACCTGATTTAGAAGCTACGCCAAGAACAGAGCAAGAAAATTTAGAAAAAAATTTCGATGAAGTAGAGCAAAACATATTGATAGAAGCTATTAACTCTACTATGCATTTGGATGTGCCAGACACAATCCCACCAATAAATGAATTAACAACCACGCAGAGAGAAGAACCAAACCTGAACCCGACTGGTTCTCAAGAAAAAATTAAATCTGAGTTTACCGACTGGTTCTCAACTGAAAAAACTAGTCTTAAGAAGAGAAAAGATATTTCCAATTTAGTCGAAGGATTTCTGGAGTCAGATAATAGCAAGGTAAATAAAAAAGACTTTTTCTCCCCAGCTAATCTTGCGAAGATTAGCTTGGTTGACAATGAAGAATTTGTGACGGAAACTTTGGCAAAAGTTTATGTCTCACAAGGCAATTTTGAGAAGGCAATTAGAATTTATGAAAGGTTGATGATTGATAATCCGGAAAAAAATACTTTCTTTGCAAGCCGAATTCGGTTTTTAAAAGAGAAATTATAATATAAAATAAATTAATATGCCTACAGTAATTACAGTTTTAATCATAGCCGCTTCAATTCTATTGATTCTAGTGGTGCTTGTACAAAACTCGAAAGGAGGAGGATTAGACTCAAGTTTCGGAAGTGCAAACCAATTAGGTGGAGCTGCGCAATCTACAGAAACTATCGAAAAAGCAACTTGGACTTTAGCAGGCACTATTGTCGTTTTAAGCCTTGCTTCTGCCATGATGGGACCTGCATCTTCTTCAGCTGCGATTGAAACAAACATTAAAGCGCAAGAACCTGCACCCATGAACGTAAATACCCCAGCTCCTATGGTTCCTTTACCTCAATAATTCTATCGAATACACATAAATATTTAATGTCAGTCTGTCACTTCAGTCTGACATTTTTTATGTAAGTTATTTTTTATTGACATTGTGGCTTAAAAGATTATTGCATTTGGAATTGGCATAAAAAATGACTCACCCAAATTGATTTAACATTTAACATTTGAAAAACAATACACAATGGGAATAAAAGCCAAACCAATAGGAGAAAGAGTTTTGATAGAGCCTGCTGCTGCAGAAGAAAAAACAGCTGCTGGAATCATCATTCCTGACACAGCTAAAGAAAAGCCGAAAAGAGGAATTGTAATTGAACTTGGAAGCGGAGATCATAAATTCACGGTTAATAATGGTGACACAGTATTATATGGTCAATATAGTGGTACTGAAGTTAAGATCGATGGAAAAGAATATCTTATCATGAAAGAAGATGAAATTTTATTAATTGTAAAATAAGAACAAAATGGCTAAAGAAATAGTATTTGATATAGACGCTAGAGATAGATTAAAAAAAGGTGTTGATGCATTAGCAAATGCGGTTAAAGTAACATTAGGCCCTAAAGGAAGAAATGTTGTTATCGACAAAAAGTTTGGAGCACCGCATATTACGAAAGATGGTGTAACTGTAGCTAAAGAAATTGAGTTGAAAGACACCGTTGAAAATATGGGCGCTCAAATGGTAAAAGAAGTTGCTTCTAAAACCAATGACGTTGCAGGTGATGGCACAACTACTGCAACCGTATTGGCTCAGGCAATCGTTAGTGGAGGGTTAAAAAATGTTGCTGCTGGAGCAAATCCAATGGATTTAAAAAGAGGAATTGATAGAGCTGTTGACGTTGTTGTTGCTGAATTAATAAAACTCTCCAAAGAGGTTGGAAATAACAATGCTTTAATTAAACAAGTTGCATCTATTTCTGCTAACAATGATGAAGCAATTGGAAGTCTTATTGCTACAGCCATGAAAGTTGTAGGTAATGATGGAGTTATTACTGTAGAAGAAGCAAAAGGAACTGAAACAGAAGTTGTTACTGTGGAAGGAATGCAATTTGACAGGGGTTATTTATCTCCATATTTTGTTACAAATGCAGAAAAAATGATTGCGGATTTAGAGAACCCTTACATTTTAATTCATGACAAAAAGATTTCAAATATTAATGAACTATTACCAATTCTTGAGCCAGTAGCTCAAACCGGAAGAGCTTTGCTAATTATTGCTGAAGATGTAGATAGCCAAGCATTAGCTACATTGGTAATAAACAGACTAAAAGGTGGTTTAAAAATAGCTGCAGTGAAAGCTCCTGGATTTGGAGACAGAAGAAAAGCTATGTTGGAAGACATAGCTATTTTGACTGGTGGAACTGTTATTTCTGAAGAAAGAGGCTTCAAAATGGAGAATGCTACAATTGACTTGTTAGGGTCTGCTGAAAAAGTTGAAATTGACAAAGACAATACAACCATTATTAATGGTTCAGGATCTAAAAAAGAAATTAAAGCAAGAACCAATCAAATTAAAGCGCAAGTAGAAACCACTACCTCTGAATATGATAAAGAAAAACTACAAGAACGTTTGGCGAAATTAGCTGGTGGCGTTGCAGTTTTATATGTAGGTGCCGCTACAGAGATGGAAATGAAAGAGAAGAAGGACAGAGTTGATGATGCACTTGCCGCAACAAGAGCTGCTGTTGAAGAAGGAATTATCCCCGGTGGTGGAGTTGCCTATATTAGAGCTGGTGATTTATTGGACATTAAGTCTGGAGCAAACGAAGATGAAAACACTGGTATTTCTATTGTAAAAAGAGCAATTGAAGAACCTTTGAGACAAATAATTTCTAACGCTGGCGGAGAAGGGGCAGTAATTGTGCAGAAGGTGAGAGAAGGAAAGAAAGCTTATGGATATAACGCTAGAACTGAAATCTTTGAAGATTTATTTAAAGCAGGTGTTATTGATCCTACTAAAGTTTCTAGAATTGCATTAGAAAATGCTGCTTCAATCGCTGCAATGTTATTGACTACGGAATGTGTAATCACTGATGAAGAGGAAGAAGGCGCAATGCCTCCAATGCCTCCAATGGGTGGCGGAGGAATGCCTGGAATGATGTAAGCAAATTTTAAAATATGTAACTGTTAAAGAATTCTTTAACTTTATAAAATATAAAAGCCTTCTCCCGATTATCGGGAGTAAGGCTTTTTTCTCGGGCTGTTTTTCCCTTAGTTTAATTAAGGATAAGATGGAACGTATAAATATAAAGGCCACTGCAGTAATGTAGTGGCTATTTTTTTTGGTAGTCCAAAGGAATGATCACTATCTAATTCAAATAAGCCTTCAGCATCGGCGAGTTCAAACTCCCTCATTATTAATCTTTCTGTCTCAATTTGTTTCATTCATCTATTTTTTTAATCCTAGGCAACAAAGTAAACACTTCAGAACATTGGAACAATCCATCACAATTTAGGAAATAATAGTTACTTTTAGAAACAAAGAGACACCCTATGAAGAGAAGGAATTTTATAAAAGCAGCATCGCTTACCGGAGCAGGTGTGTTGCTATCAAGGTGCATTGGAGCTACTGACCCTATTATTTCAGAAGAACCATACAATGAGCAACCAATAATAAAAAATAAACCCGTTATTATATCCACTTGGAATCATGGAATAGCTGCCAACAAAGCTGCTTGGGAAAAACTAGAAAGTGGAGGAAGTGCATTAGATGCTGTTGAGGCAGGAGTTAGAGTTACAGAATCTGACGCCTCAAATAGAAGTGTTGGTTTAGGAGGTTTGCCTGACAGAGATGGAAATGTTACGCTTGATGCATGCATAATGAATCATGAAAGTGAATGTGGGGCGGTTGCATATTTACAAAATATAGAGAACCCAATTTCAGTCGCTAGAAAGGTAATGGAAGATACACCACATGTTATGATGGTTGGAAATGGTGCTTTTGAATTTGCAATTGAGAAAGGCTTTGAAAAAAAGAACCTATTAACTCCAGAAGCAGAAGAAACTTGGTTAAAATGGAAAGAAAGTGAAGACTTGAAGAAACCAGAAATAAACTCTGAAAATCATGACACCATTGGGTTATTAGCTATGGACAAAGATGGAAACTTATCAGGTGCATGTACAACAAGTGGATGGGCCTACAAACTTCCTGGGAGAGTTGGTGATTCGCCTATTATTGGAGCTGGATTATTTGTGGATAATGAAATTGGAGCTGCATGCGCTACGGGTATGGGAGAAGCTGTTATCCGAATTGCAGGAAGTCATACCGTTGTCGAACTTATGCGACATGGACATTCTCCTGAAGAAGCTTGTAAACTTGCTGTAGAAAGAATACAAAAAAAACATAAAGATATTACCGGACTTCAAGTTGGGTTCATCGCAATGAATAAAAATGGTGAAGTAGGCGGCTATAGTGTTTACGCAGGTTTTAACTATGCTTTAAAAGACAATGCTAATGATAAAATGGTTGAAGCTCAATATGATTTGGAGTGGTAAAATAGTATTTGCTTTTCTGCTTATTCTTTGTATTAATTCTTGTTCTGATATAGAAACTAACAACGAAGAACTAATAGTCACAGAACCAGTTGTCGCTAGTTGCAACATTATTCCAAAACCAGAACATCTCTATGCTGACTCTGGCTTTTTCCAACTAAATAGTTCTGTCGTTATTGTTGTAGACAATCGTTTTTCTACTGTACAAGAATTAAATAATGAAGTCGAAGATTTACAAAATTTCGCAAAAAACAAACTAGGTTTTGAACTTGAACAAAATTCAAAATTATCAAATAACCCTGCTATTTATCTATCTATTGTAACAGATGGGTTTTTGAAAAAAGAAGCATATGAAATTAGCGTAGATAGCAATATTATTAACATTGAATCAATGCATCCAGCTGGAATTTCAAGAGGATTAGCAACACTGAAACAACTAGCCCTTCTCAATAAGTTTGAAGGAAATTATTTTATCCCAAATGTGAATATTATGGATACTCCCGAATTTGAACATAGAGGGATGTTATTGGATTGTTCAAGACATTTCTTTTCAAAAGAAGTCATATTAAAATACATTGACCTTTTAGCCCTTTATAAAATGAATGTTTTGCATTGGCATTTAACAGAGGACCAAGGTTGGCGATTAGCAATTGACAAATACCCTAAACTGACTGAAGTTGGTGCTTTTCGAACAGAGATGGATGGCAGTCAATATGGCGGTTATTACACAAAAGAAGACATTAAAGAGATTGTAACATATGCAACCAAAAAGCACATTGAAATTATTCCAGAAATAGAGTTACCTGGTCATTCTCAAGCTGCTATTGCTGCATATCCCTATTTATCATGTACGGGAAATCAAGTTGATGTTGCTAATGATTGGGGAGTTTTTAAGGAAATTTACTGCGCTGGAAATGATAGCGTATTTATCTTTTTAAAAGATGTTTTAACGGAAGTGATAGATTTATTCCCTTCAAAATATATTCATATCGGAGGAGATGAAGCACCAAAAGTTAGATGGGAAGAATGCAAGAAATGTCAAAAGCGAATTAATGACAACAATCTTAAAGATGAACAGGAATTACAAAGCTATTTTATTAAACGAATACAAACATTTCTAAACGCAAAAGGGAAACAAATTATTGGTTGGGACGAAATACTTGAAGGTGGATTAGCAGATGGTGCAATCGTGCAATCATGGAGAGGTATGGAAGGAGGTAAAGAAGCAGTTAAACATGGGAATAAAGCTATAATGTCGCCAACTTCTCATGCCTATTTTGATTACGACCTAAAAGCTATTGATTTGGAAAAAGTCTACTCTTTCAATCCAATACCAAAAGGCTTAACAAATGCGGAGGAAGGTTTAATTATTGGTGGAGAATGTAATATGTGGACCGAACATGTTCCGGACGAGAAAACATTAGATAGTAAAGTCTTTCCAAGAATTCTTGCAATGAGCGAAGTTCTTTGGTCAGCATCGGACGTTAAACAAAAAAACTATACTGAATTCAACAAACGATTACAAAAGCACTATACCATTTTAGACAATTATAATGTACACTATGGCGAGGAATCTGTGCCAATGACATATTTCCTCAAGCCTTCACAACCAGGACCATATATGACACTATACCCATATGATTCGACCATTCAATTAAAATACAAACTAGAATGTGAATCGTGTGACACAAACTTTATTGACTATAAAAAAACTTTCCGAATATTGGAAACTTCCATACTAAAAGTCCAACCCTATAAAAACAAAAAAAAATACGGTAAATTAATAGAAATTCCCTTCCATAATCATTTAGGAATAAACAGAAACGTAAACTACTCTAATGAATACAGTGAATGGTACACAGCTGGAGGCAAAGAAGGGTTAGTTGATTCTAAATTAGGAACACTAGATTTTCGAGATGGATCCTGGCAGGGGTTTTGGGGAAGCGATTTAGAATGCGTTATTGACTTCGAAAAAGCAAATAACTACTCCTCCGTATCAGCTAACTTTTATCAATATTCCAATTCATGGATTTTTATACCTGAGGAAATGTCTGCTCAAATTTCGAATGATGGAGTAACCTGGTCGAATTGGGGAAATACTTCTAGCGAAACAGATTTAAAACAAAGAGGAAAATTCATCAAAACCTTAATCATCAACCATAATCAAACAAAAAGCTTTCGGTACTTAAAGATAAAAGTGAAAAATGTAGGCAAAGTTCCTTCATGGCACGAAGCAGCTGGATCAGACGCCTGGATATTTATTGACGAAATAATAGTAAAATGACAATTGAGATTTGCGGTGACTCAACAGAAGCTTACAAACTTGCAAAACAGTTTGGAGCAAAACGTATCGAATTGTGCAGTGGGTTATCCGTTGGTGGCTTAACACCTAGCTATGGATTAATAGCGCAATGTTTCAAAATTGGCGGAGTCGAAATTCATGTAATGATTAGAAACTCCGAAGGGAATTTTGTGTACACAAATTCCGACATTGAAGCAATGAAAACAGACATTACTCAATCAAAAAATGCAGGTGCATCCGGAGTAGTATTTGGTTGTTTAACTTCACTTAATGAGATAGACACTGAACAAAACAAACAGCTTTTTAAGCATGCAAAAAGCCTTGGGTTAGAAGTTACATTTCATCGTGCTTTTGATTTTTGCAAAGACCCTAATATTGCATTAAAACAATTAGTTGAAATTGGATTTGACCGTCTTTTAACCTCTGGACAACAAGCCAAAGCTATAGAAGGAAAATTAACTATTAAAAACCTAGTTAATCAATCTCAAGGGAGAATAGAAATAATGGCAGGAAGCGGTGTAAACGAAAGTAATGTAAAAGAACTTTCTGCACTTGGCATAGATGCGTTACATTTCACCTCCCACACTTCAAAAGAAAACCTTAATTTAGGAATGGGAAGAGAATTAATACCGGACGAATTAAAGGTTGGCAACATTATGGCAGTTCTCAATCAATAATGAATTTTAAACACTGCATAACCTTTGTAATTATGGCTTTCGCTTCAAATGCGTTTAGCCAACAATTCGAATACGAAATAAAAACAAACTGGAAATTTCAACAAGAAGGAAAAAATGAGTGGAATAATGCTACAGTACCAGGAGTAGTTCATTTAGACTTATTAGAGAATGAAATAATTGAAGACCCCTATTGGGAAAATAATGAGCTTAAACTACGATGGATTGAAAACGAAAATTGGATTTATCAAACCACTTTTATCGTGGATGATTCAGTATTAAAATTCAACCAACAGGAACTAATATTTAATGGGTTAGATACGTATGCAACTGTATACTTAAATGGGAAAGAAATCCTTCAGGCAGAAAACATGTTTCGAGAGTGGAAAGTAGATGCAAAGCAGTTCATTAAACAAGGTGACAATGAACTGAAAGTCGTTTTTCAATCTCCAATAAAATACAATAAAAAGAAAGTAAAAAAGTATCCATATCAACTACCGTCTGGAAATGAATCAGCAGATATAAAGCCAAAAGTGGCTTCTTTTACTAGAAAGGCTGCTTATCACTTTGGTTGGGATTGGGGACCTCGATTTGTTACATGTGGAATATGGAAGCCAGTAGTATTTAGAGTTTGGAATGAAGCGATAATTGAAAACATTAACGTCTACACAGATTCAATTACGCAGAAAGGAGCGCATCTAAGGGCGCAATTCGATGCATATGTAGAAGAATCTGGTTCTTATGATTTTAGAATTGGAGAACACAAAACATCTTTGTTACTAGCTAAAGGGTTCAATGAAGTTGGCACTGAATTTATTGTCGAAGACCCTACTTTATGGTGGTGCAATGGACATGGAGATCCATACCTGTACAATGAAGAAGTAGTTATTTGGAAGGATAGTGAACTGTTGGATCGAAAGGATATTACTTATGGGATCAGAACCATTGAATTAGTCAATGAACCGGATAGCACTGGAACCTCATTCTTCTTTAAGTTGAATGGTGAACCGATTTTTGTGCAAGGGGCAAATTACATTCCTCAGGATATGTTTTTACCAAGAGTTAGTAATGAACGTTATGAAAAATTGATAGACCAGGTGGCGAGTGCTAACATGAATATGATTCGTGTTTGGGGCGGAGGTATTTATGAAAAGGACATATTCTATAACCTTTGCGATAAAAATGGCATTTTGGTTTGGCAGGATTTTATGTTTGCGGGAAGTTTGTACCCGGTTGATAATTCATTTTTTAGAAACATAGAAGAAGAAGGCATTCAAAATGTAAAACGATTATCGGGTCACCCATGTTTGGCATTATGGTGTGGAAACAATGAAATAGAAGTTGCCTGGAAGAATTGGGGTTGGCAAAAACAATACAAATATTCGGAAGAAGATTCTATCATAATATGGGCAAATTACAAAAACTTTTTTCACTATGTATTACCTGAAATAGTTGATGCTTATACCAACTTGGATTACACACCAACCTCTCCACTAAGTAATTGGGGTACTCCAGAAAATTTTAATCATAGCAGTATGCATTACTGGGGTGTATGGCACGGTCGAGAACCTTTTGAAAATTTCGAGAAGAATGTGGGGCGTTTTATGGTGGAGTATGGATTCCAGTCATTCCCTGATCTGAGAACCTTGAAAAAAGTAATCAGTAACAATAACTTAAACCTAGAGTCTTTGGTAATGAAAAATCGTCAAAAAAGTTATATCGGGAACAACCAAATTTTGGAACAAATTAACAATCACTTTTCGGAACCAACAAGTTTTGAAAACTTCATTGAATTAAGTCAAAAAACACAAGCTAAAGCAATGAAAATTGCGATACAAGCCCACATGAAAAAAGCACCACATTGTATGGGAACTATGTTTTGGCAATTAAACGACTGCTGGCCAGGGCCAAGTTGGAGTGTTATTGATTATTACGGCAATGAAAAACAAGCATATGATGTTGTGAAAATTGAATATTGTATACGCCCTTAATTACTTATCTATGTGACCTTATAGTAACTTCATCCTAGAAAATAGCTATTTTATAGACAAATTTATGCATTTCGTAAATAAATTAAGTAATAAAGAGTAACTCTTTGTAGGTTAGTATTCCTTAAAATCGTACGTTTACGCGCTAAATTTAATTATTTATGAGTAAGGAGAAAACAAATATTATTGCAGAAAGAAAGGTCAGTATATTGCTGATGGTGATGGTATTCACTCTTGTGCAAGTTGCCTTTGGTATCATTTACACAAAAGACGCAAAAAATTACTCTACTTCAATCTCGTCTAAAAACATCCAAGTATCATTGCCGCTTCCAGGATGCCAACCTGGACAAACCCCATAGCTCAAAGCCTCAATTTTTATATAACGTGCGTGGACCGTTTCACCAACTATTTTAGAAAACTCTTTGGTGAATGCACCATATTGATTATCCGCGAAATCATTTTTTATAATTGCCAATTCTTCAAAGGTTTCATTATTTTCTGAAAATGAAATCTTTATACTTTTAGGAAACCAGATCCAAGACTTAATGTCTTGTAATGCGCCAACAGATATTTTTTTCAAAGGCTCTATCCTTCCCAGATCAACGACCGCAGAAAAATCTGTGGCATAGTAACCTTGCCAATAACCTGTCCTGAAATTAGCGGATCCCTTCAGGAAATCTATCAATGCGTTATCACCACTTGCCGAATACTGGTTGCTATATTCACTGCCTAACTGAATACTTCTGCCCCCCTTTATTTTTTTAAAAGATGCATTTATGGTAAAACTTTTATTATTTGATTTTATCGCGTAGGCCTGAACACTTACACTTTCTTTGAGGTAAAATGGTGATTCATACTTTTTAAAATCAGAACTATCGATGCAGTAGTATATTGTATTTTCACCTTCAACTGATTTGATTTCAATTTTAATTGAATCTGTAAATGTTTGAGAAGATGCCGAAATGAAAGGAACCGGAGTAATTGAAAGCGCACTTTCAATTTCTGCAATTGGTGCGTTCTTAACTCCCCAATTTCTATTTGGCTTGTTTCCCATTTCAAAAACTATTTCGCCACCCTGCATTATCGTATCATGGTAAAGAAAAGACTGATTAAAAGGGATCCCATTTAAAGTTGCACTTTGTATATAACTGTTCTTGTCACTTATGTGATTAGCGATAACCTTAAATTTATTTCCGTTTTCCAAATTAATGGTAGCTTTTGAAAAATGTGGCTTTCCTATTGAATAGTAATTCAAGCCAGGTGTAACAGAATAAAACCCCATGCTACTTAGAACATACCATGCAGACATCTGACCACAATCTTCATTTCCCGATAAACCGTCTGGTTGATTAGAATATTGCTCATTTAAAATTTGATGGATACGTTCTTGTGTTTTCCATGGCTTTCCTATATAATTATATAAATATGCCATGTGATGACTCGGTTCATTGCCATGCGCATATTGACCAATTAATCCTGTAATATCTACTTGATGTCTTCCACTTAACTCCATTTCTGTAGAAAACAATAAATCTAGCTTCGACTCAAATGCTTCATTACCTCCATACAGTTGAATTAACCCAGAAATATCTTGTGGCGCAAACATACTATATTGCCAGGAATTCGCTTCGGTAAAATTAAAATTCACTTCTGCAGGATCGAATCCAGTATTCCAACCAGCATTCATTTTACTTTGCATAAACCCTACTTCCGGGTTGAAAATATTTTTATAATATTGGGCGCGTTTAATAAACTTATTAAACACATTTTCCTGCTTTAAACTTTTCGCCATTTTAGCTATACACCAATCATCATAAGAATACTCCAAAGTTTTGGAAACAGACTCAGCTTCATCTCCAGCAGCAATAAATCCTTTCGACTTATAGAAGTTCAACCCTAGTTTATCCTGCTCAGCACTATGAATCATTGCTTCTAAAGCTAATTCCGCATCATAATCTCTTATGCCTTTAACATAGGCATCCGCAATAACTGGAACACTATGATAACCTATCATACAACCAGTATAATTACCCGCTAGCTCCCATATAGGCAGTGCACCTCCTTGCTGGTATTGCTGTAAAAAAGTGTTAATAAACTCATTTGTTTTATTCTGCTCAATAATTGTGTATAAAGGATGAGTTGCCCTAAATGTATCCCACAAGGAAAAAACGGTATATGTTGTTTCACCTGATTCATGAATTTTGTGATCCATCCCTCTGTATTTTCCATCCACATCACTAAACGTGTTAGGAGCAATCATCGAATGATACAATGCAGTATAGAATATTGATTTCTTGTCTTTGTTCTCGTCTTCTATTTCAATTTTACTTAAAGCAGTTTCCCAGGTTGATTTGGCGTCGCTTAGGTATTTATCGAAATACCAATGAGGGGCCTCAACTTCTAGGTTTTTTCTAGCTCCTTCGATGCTTGTAGAAGATATTCCTATGCGAACTATTATTTTTTCATGCGGTTTTGTATCAAATATAAAAGCGGCTCTTTTACCTGTAGAATCCAATATATGGGATTTACATTCTTTAGAAAATTGGACTACGAAATAGATATGTTGCTCACTTGCCCACGAACTTGATACACGGATTCCTTCCACTTCATTGTTCCCAACAAAATGTATACTATCTTTTAACAGTTGATCTCTATGAATCAAGTCCAAAATAATATTAGAATTACCACCTTTATTAAAAGTATATTCATGAATTCCAACTCTAGTGGTTGCAGTTAATCTAATATCAATATCATATTCCTCTAGTTTCACTTGATAAAAACCAGGAGAAGCTTTCTCCGTTGCTTTTGAAAAAGTACTAGCATAACCATTTTCAACTCCTGATTTATAACCATTAGCAAATTGAATAGCCCCAAAAGTTGGCATTAACAATACATCGCCATAATCACCTACTCCTGTTCCGCTCAAGTGCGTATGACTAAAACCATAAATTATTGAATCTGTGTTATGATAACCTGAACAGCCATCCCATCCCTCTAGGCGCGTATCCGGACTTAACTGAACCATTCCAAAAGGAAGTGTTGCTCCCGGGTAGGTGTGTCCATGACCACCCGTTCCGATAAATGGATTAACCAAATCATATGCTGATATTTGATCTAGTACAGCCATTTTTTCTTTACAACTAAATAAGCAAAGACAACAAAACAGCAACAGGTAATTATTAATTTTCATGAAGAGCAGAGGAATTTAATTTCAATGATTTTTGACCATAAAAAAGAATGTAAGCATAGCAAAAAAGCACGACAATAAAAGCCATATTAAACCCATGCATATCTGTGACGAATCCAAATAAAAGTGGAATAACCGCACCTCCAGCAATTGCAGTGCATAGCAAACCAGAACCTTGTGGTTTTAAGTCTCCTAAATCTTCAATCGCTATACTAAATATTGTAGGAAACATGATAGAATTGCAAAGCCCAACTGCTAACACTGACCACAAAGCAACTAATCCCGATGTTGACATAGATATTGATACCAAAAGAATGGCTAAAACAGCAAAGAGGCTTAGAACTTTATTTGGTTTGTACATACGTGTTAGATAGGCTCCAATAAACCTTCCTACCATAGCACCTCCCCAATAAAACACAACAAAAGTACCGATAACAGCCTTTTTATTAATAGAATTTAAATTCTCGTGGAACAAGGATACTATGCCTTTCATGAAATTATTTTCTAAGATAACATCAGCTAAATTCATGTCCATAAAATAATTAACCAAAAAACTACCGATAGCCACCTCAGCACCCACATACAAAAAGATACCTATTGCACCTAAGCTCAGCTTACTGTCCTTTATAGCCTTTCGATAATTTGATTTTGTATTGGAATCAATCAACTTTGGAAGTTTAACAGTTATTACAATTATTGCTAATATCCCAAGAGATACAGCTAAGAAAAAAAATGGAAATTTCACTGCAGAAGCTTCATTCGTATAATATAACTCCTTAGTTGTTGTATCTAGTAAATTTATTTCCTCAGCGGTTTTAATATTATCACTTAAAATTAAAACCGAACCTAGTATTGGCGCTACAGTAGTTCCTAGTGAGTTAAAAGCCTGTGCCAAGTTTAATCTACTTGACGCCGATTCTGGATCTCCCAAAACGGTTATATATGGGTTTGCCGCGACTTGTAAAATAGTCATTCCAGAAGCAAGTGTAAAGTATCCTATCAGGAAAACTGAAAACATCCTAACTGAAGCCGCTGTCATAAACAGAAAACACCCAAAAGTCATTATACTTAGCCCCAGAATAATGCCTTTTTTATAGCCTATTTTGTGCAGCATATTTCCCGCTGGTATAGAAATTAAACCATAAGCAATAAAAAAAGCAAATTGCACCAATATTGCCTGCGAATAAGTTAACTCAAAAATATCTTTCAAACGTGGAATAAGAAAATCAACTAATACGGTAATCAACCCCCACATAAAAAAAAGAGAGGTTAATAGGTAAAATGCTTTTGCGTATGGTTTCCCCATATCCAAATATATCAATATTTAAGATTATCATTCATTATTAACAATCACTAACTTATCTTATTAAAACTTGTGCTACTCGGCAATTCAAATAATTCCAAATCAAAAAATGGCACAGCTGCTAACGAATGATCAAAAATATCGGCCATAATATATTCATAATTCAACCATCTTTTATCACTACTAAAAGCATAAATTTGGATTGGAATTCCTTGTGGTGTTGGGTCCATCTGACGAACCATAATCATCATGTTTTCATTAATCGCAGAGTGATTCTCAAGGTAACTATCTATATACTTCCTGAAAACGCCAATGTTGGTGAGGTTTCTGCCATTAATCGCTAACTCTTTATTGATTTCATTTTGTAAATTGTATTCTTCAATATCTGCTTGTCTCGTTTCAATATAAGAGGTTATTAAATCAATTTTCTTCAATTTTTCTACATCATTATTCGACAAAAACTTTACACTTTCTTGTTTTATTATCAAAGATCTTTTAATACGTCTTCCTCCAGATTCAACCATCCCTCTCCAGTTCTGAAAAGAATCAGAGATTAATGAGTATGTTGGAATTGTCGTAATGGTGTTGTCAAAATTTTGCACCTTAACTGAGGCTAAATTAATTTCAATTACATCGCCATCTGCACCATATTTTTGGAATGTAATCCAATCCCCTATCCGAACCATATCATTTATGGATATTTGAATACTTGCCACAAATCCTAGAATGGTATCTTTAAAAACCAAAATTAATACTGCCGAAGTAGCACCTAATGCTGTTAGAAATTTCCAAACTGCGGTATCTGTAATAATTGCAAGCGCTACAATGAAACCAGCCACCCAAGCAAATATCATGAACACCTGAATAAAACTATCAATTGGCTTGTCTCTTAATTTAGGGAGTGTTTTGAAGTACGATTTTAGCGTATTCAACAAGCTTCTGGTGATCCATAAAGCGAGTATTATTCCAAACACCTCTATGCTTTTTTCAGCAATTCTTTCCAAACGCTGAAAATCTACAAAAACATAAGGAGTTAACTCCAAAGCAACTAATAAAGGAAAAATGTGCCCTATGTTTCTAGGGGCTTTATTCTTAACTAATAAATCATCAAAATTCGTCTTAGATCGTTCGGCAAACTTACTGAACAACTTTACCAAAACAACTTTAGCCAACCGGTCAATTGTAAATATTGAAATAATCCCAATTAACAACAAAGTAAACATGTTTGAGTATAGGGCTAGCGATTCAGACCCTCCTTCTTCTAGTATAAAATCGTATAACAAGTGGGTGAATTCTTTCATAAAAATATCTTTGTACAAAGATACTACATTAATGATTAAATCTGTTAATGAAGTGTTAACCATTCTTAGATATTAGATTATCTTATTATCTTTAACTCAGCATGAAAAGCAATTCTATTCGTACAATAATTATTCTGGCCGTATTTGCTCTAATTGGTATTATTACAAATCATTTCTTCTGGATAAACAAGGAAATCAAAATTCAAGATAACCTCCTTAAGATAGAACAAAAAAATATTCAAATTGAAAAAAGTCAATTCAACAACCAAGTAACGCTTTCTTTGGTCAATGTAAGAGACGAATTGCTTTCCTTGAATAATGAAGCCTCTGGATTATACTTGGAACCCGTTAAACAGATAAATCTTAACTATTTCGTTGTTAGTTTTTACGATACATTAAATCCTGATTTACTTAAAAATCTTCTAATTGAACAGTTCAAAGAATACAACATAAACGAAGTGTTTGAATATGGGATTTATGACTGTTTTACGGACTCAATTATTTTTGATCGATATGTAGATTTATCTTCAAACAGCAAACATATTAATATGTCTGGAACCGAATTAAAAAAATGGGATCATGATGGGCATTATTTCGGAGTATATTTTCCCGAAAGAAAAGATACTAGTATTAGTAGTAAAGAGAATGTTTCAAAATCATTTTATATTTCATCAATTGTTATTGTTTTTATCACTCTGATTTTTGCATACGCGATTGTTGTCATCCTTAAACAGAAAAGGTTATCTGAAGTCAAAACAGATTTCATTAATAATATGACTCATGAATTAAAAACCCCTATTTCAACCATTGGATTATCCAGCCAAGTTCTATTGAATAAGGATATTGCAAAAGATCCAGAAAGAATTCATCGATATGCGCAAATCATTAAAGCCGAAAACAACCGATTAGAAAACCAAGTTGAAAGAGTGTTGCAATTAGCTAAATTAGATAAAGGAGAAATCACATTGAAAAAAGAAAACTTTAACTTGAAAGAGTTAATTATAGATTCAGTTGAAGTTTTCAGAATATCTGCAGCACAAAATGATGGAACAATAGCTACTTCATTTGACCTAAAGAACAATAATATTCTTGCAGATAAAGTTCACCTAACCAATATAATACACAACCTACTTGACAATGCAAACAAATACAGTCCAGAAAACCCTGCAATAGAGGTTAAAACATACACCTCAAATAGCGGGATTACTGTTTCAATATCTGACAATGGAAAAGGGATGAGCAAAGAACAACAGAAATTGATTTTTGACAAATTCTACAGAATCCCTACCGGTAGTGTACATGATGTTAAAGGATTTGGGCTTGGTTTATATTATGTAAAAAAGATAATCAAACAGCACGGTGGCAAAATAGCTGTTGAAAGCGAATTAAATAAAGGAAGCAAATTTACGTTTTGGCTTCCAGTATAAAGAAAAGACGAATGAAAGCAAATATACTTTTGGTAGAAGATGACATGAACCTAGGTTTTGTAATTCAAGACAATCTTAAGACAGAAGGATATCATGTTCACCTGAGCAAAGATGGAAAAGAGGGTTTAAAAGCTTTTAACGAAGACACCTATGACCTTTGTATTTTAGATGTTATGTTACCAAAAAAAGATGGTTTTAGTTTAGCAGAAGATATTCGAAAACTATCTGTTGGGGTTCCGATTGTGTTTCTTACCGCAAAGTCCATGACGGAAGATAAAATAAAAGGATTTAAGGCTGGGGCAGATGATTATATCACCAAACCCTTTAGTATGGATGAGTTCTATCTTAGGATTGAAGCTATATTAAAAAGATCCGGAAGTATCAGCTCTAAAAAAAATAATGGCTTTAAATTAGGAAAATATTTTTTCGATTCATCCAATTACAAACTTTCTATTGGTGAAACACAGATTAAAAAACTTACAAAAAAAGAAGCCGATATTTTACGAATTCTCTGCGAGCAAAAAGGTAATGTTGTTGAACGCGATTTGATTCTAAACCTTGTCTGGGGTGATGACAACTACTTTAATGGTAGAAGTTTAGATGTGTTTATTACTAAATTGAGAAAATACTTAAAAGAAGATATCTCTATCAATATAAAGAATGTGCATGGTGTTGGTTTTGTTATTGAGTGTTAGAAAGTCAACCTATTGCGGCAATCATTTGTAATTGGATCTGTTCAGGATTTACTCAACAAAACTTAAAATTAAAAAAATTATTTTCCTTGACGAACTTTTTATTATCTACTTTTTTAATTGGGCAAATTGCAATCAACAACCTTTAAAACACTAATCGATATTGCAGTCGAAATTATTGAACCATCCTTTAAATCTTTGTAACTGCAATAAAATTAATTTAAATTTTCTCTCTCTAGAGAAGATTGTGTATATTGTAATGAAACATGCTAATTATGTCAAAAGCAATTACATTATCCTTCGTTTTTTCATTCATAACCCTTTTTCAAACGTATGCTTGTGATACCGCTAAAATTATTGCTCATCGCGGCGTATCTTCTTTGGCTCCTCAGAATACATTACCAGCTTTTCAATTGGGAATAGACCTCAATGTAGATTACATCGAATTAGATGTTCAAAAATCTTCAGATGACAGTTTAATTGTCATTCATGATGCGACGGTTGATGCAACAACTAGCTATTCTGGTTTAGTAAGCTCTTACTCGTATAATGACTTAAAATTAATGGACGCAGGAAGCTGGTTTTCCAATGATTATATAGGCACTGAAATACCTACATTATTTGAGGTCCTCGCCATGGCTCAAGGAAAAATAAAAGTATGTGTAGAACTGAAGGCAAGCAATATTGAAAGTCAGGCCATGCAACTCATTGAAGATTTGGGAATGCTTGACGATGTCGTTATTTTCTCCTTTAGCCTCTCTCAGTTGCAAATCGTAAAAAATATCAACCCCGATGTAAAAGTCTGTTATTTATCGAGTATCATGACTTCAGGTGATATATCCGATGCATTATCGATCAATGCTGAGTATCTAGGTGTAGGACTTGATCCTAGCATTGGGAATATAATGGCTGCACAAGCCGCTGGAATTAAAGTTTGGAATTATACTGTGAACGATGCGCGGTCCATGCTCAATAAGATGTCTAAGGGAATGGATGGGATTATTACGGATAATGCGCAGGATATGATAGGGCTAAAAAGCTACATGAGAAATGGAGGTTTAATAGCACATTGGTCCTTTGATGAAAATTCTGGTTCTAGCGCGAGTGACCTTTCCCATAATGGGAACAACCTAAACACAGCTAATGCCAATTGGATTTCGGGAATAAGTCAGTCTGCTCTATATTTTAACGGCACTTCTAGTTATGTGAATGTACTTACCTCACCTTCCCTAGATATTGACCTAGATGCAGTAAGCATCAGTGCGTGGGTCAAATTAGAAGAATTGCCCTCTCAAATGCCGGACGACTACGGACCTATTTATGACTCTGACGAAGATTACTATGTTCTGTATTTGGACAAAGCTAACCAAGAGCTCCGATTTAAAGTGAAAGATGGTCTGGGACTAACGTCTCGACCTGGAATTCCACAGTCTGATTTAACGCTTAATCAATGGATACATGTTGCAGGTGTCTACAATGGTGCGGAAGCTATGATATACTTAAATGGAGAACTTATAGATAGCCACTCCACAGCAGGAATTGGTACATTAGGATCAAACCAAGACGCGGAAATTGGAAGAAATGATGGAAATTACTTTAAAGGAAGTATTGATGAATTGAAAATTTATGAAAGACCCTTAAGTCGTCAAGAAGTAGTTGACCAATATGAAATGAATTTTTCGACATGTAATTTGAATGAAAATTTTGAGTACGCTCTGTCAAACTATTCCGCAGCAGTTCATGATGACGTAAGTGAATGCCCACCATTTGATTTAACGACTTCATATGAATTACCTCGTAACATATATACATTTGATGGGATGGACTACGTGAATGTTGAATCCGTAGTGAATGATCTGCAATATGGTTCTCATTCATTCTTTACTTGGGTAAAAACATTGAATCCTAGCGATGATGAAAGAATCTATTCCATTAATAATAGGTATGGAGACAATAGATTTCTATTTGGTGTATATAACGGTAAGGCTAATATTTATGTTCCGGGAAATTATTTCTCAGGCACAACTTTCATAAATGATAACCAATGGCATTATATAGGGTATACTTGGAATGTGGCATCGAATACAGTATCGATTTATGTGGATGGGGTGCTAGAGAATTCATTTATAGAGGACCTTACTATTGAAAGCACGGACCGAGCCTCGCTAGGACATGAATTTGATGATTTTCAATGCACCAATTTTTTCAATGGTAAATTGGCCGATATATCCATTTGGAAAACCACATTAAGTAATGGGCAGGCAAATGCCAATATGATGAGCACAATAGATGTAGCTTCTAGTACAGACCTAGTTGCTCTTTACAATCTTCCTGCGCAATGCACCTATACTCTTGAAGATGCAAGTTCAGAACAAAATCATGGATTGATGTGTAAACCACTTGCTTCAGATCTTGAGTATATTGCAGGTTTCAGCTCCGCTGATTATTCAGAAAGTTGGATTGATCAGAATGGAAATATACTTTCTTCCGGACCTGGGCTCAATAGCACATTCAATAGCTCTACCACTGTATATTACGAAGCAGTGAATGGTTCTGTATCTATTTTAGACACCTTTCAGGTGGATGTTCACCCCCTCCCCGATGTATTTCTTGGAAACGACACCCTGCTCTGTGAAGGAAGCAATCTGGTTCTTGATGCGGATGTGCAAAGTACTTACCTATGGAGCAACAATTCAACACAACAAACCTACTCTCCCGATTTATCCACGCTTGGAATATTTGATTTCTCAGTAAGCGTTACAAATCAGTTCGGGTGCTCTTCGATTGACGAAATAACCATAGAAGTGGAAAGCTGCAGTAGTATAACAGATATAGAAGGAAATGAACTTGTATTCTATCCTAATCCGTTTAAGGATGTTTTATATTCAAATGTTAATATAGAAGAACGCGAGATTGAGGTTTATGATGCTTTGGGAAGACGAATGAAAATTCTCAACAAAACTAATTTTTCATTAGAATTTCAACATACAAGTGGTCTATATTTTATTAAGATTGGTGAAACTGTGAAAGTGATATCTGCTATTTCGAATTAATCTGTCTTAAAATTCACAATAAAAAATCCCGCCCTAAAAAGAGCAGGATTTTAAGTACGTTATATATCTCCACCTATATCTTACCTAATTCTCCTTTTACAGTTGCAGAAATTAATCCTCCATCCGCTTTTCCTTTTAGCTTACCCATAACAGCTCCCATCACTTTTCCCATATCTGAAGGACCGCTAGCTCCCAGTGTAGAAATTGTTTCTTGGACTGTTTTAATCACTTCTTCATCGCTCATTTGAGCGGGTAAATACGTTTTTATTATTGCCGCCTGTTGTTCTTCTACAACTGCCAAATCTTCTCTGTTTTGCGCCTTATAGATAGACAATGCATCCATTCTTTGCTTATAAAGTTTTTGTACAATTGCAACTTCAACCTGTGCTGAAACTTCTCCTCCGGCACCTTCTTTTGTAGCTTCTAGCATTAATGCTGATTTTATTGATCGCAATGCTTCAAGCTTATCCCTCTCTTTAGCAAGCATTGCTTTTTTTATATCGGCGTTAATAGCGTTGGTTAATGACATACTACTATATTAATCTACGTTATCGTGTAAAAACGAATTATTATCGCTTAACCCTGTTCTCTTTTCACCATCTTCATTTTCAATATCTCCAATTGTAAAACGAGATTGAGTAGATTCTGAAGAATGGTCAACATCGTCTAATTGAATATTTCTTCTTTTGTAAGCAGGTTCATTTTCCATATCCGATAAGGTCATAGAAGTCTTAATCTGTTTACTAGTATTACGAATTCTATCCAAACGCTGTTGTGTTAACTCTCTGTTATCCTCCACAGAAGGCTGATCGAGATTACTTTCAACAATTGGTTCATCAGGAGTAGGTGTAAAATTGAATGTTTCAGCTACAGGCTCTTCAATATCTTCAGCTGTAGACGCATCATTTTCTTCTAGCATGAAACGAACTTTACCATCTTCACTTTCAGAAACGGGGTTTTCTTTTACCTCTTCCGAAGCAGTATAGCCTAAATCCTCCTGAACAGGTTCTTCCACTTCATTCACTGTATCTTCCAAAACATCATCCTCCAAATTGAATTTTTTTATGATAAATGGTTCTTCAACTTCTTCCAGTTTTTCATTCTCTTCTTTAGGTACAGAAGTTTGCGTAGGTGATTGAATAGGCTGGGTAATGATAGTTGGCCTTTCCTCTTCTAAATCCATCACTCTTTTTGCAGGTTCTCTTTGTGGAAGTCCAGTATCAGGTGTTGATTTAAATCCAGTAGCAATTACAGTAATACAAAGATTATCTCCCAAACTAGCATCATAACCATGACCCCAAATTACATCTGCAGTGTTTCCTGCCTCGTCTTGAATATAATCGGTGATTTCAGAAATCTCATCCATTAAAACTTCTTGGTCTCCGTATGTTATGTTAAGTAATACGTAACGAGCACCACTTATTTGATTATCGTTTAGTAATGGAGAAGCCAAAGCTTTCATTGTCGCCTTTTGAGCTCTACCCTCACCTTCGGCTTCAGCAGTTCCCATTATAGCAACACCGCTGTCTTTCATTACTGTATTAACATCATTAAAATCCACATTTATTTGTCCTGTAACGGATATTACTTCAGCAATACCTTTTGCCGCAGAAGACAGCACATCATCAGCTTGTGCAAATGCATTTCCCAATGAAAGATTCCCAAACATCTCACGAAGCTTGTCATTATTGATAACTAGTAGCGTATCAACAGATTCTCTCATTTTCTCTAATCCTTCTTCAGCTTGCGTGATTCTTTTTCTTCCTTCAAATTTGAAAGGAATAGTTACGATGCCTACGGTTAAAATACCCAATTCTTTGGCAATTTGAGCGATAACTGGAGCAGCTCCAGTTCCGGTACCTCCTCCCATTCCAGCAGTAACGAATACCATCTGAGTATTTGTCTCAAGAATCTCTCTTATTTCGTCGATGTTTTCAATTGCGGCATTCATACCAACATCAGGCATTGCTCCTGCTCCTCTCCCATCAGTTAAACTCCTTCCTAACTGAATTTTAATTGGAACTGGACTCATGTCCAAAGCCTGGTGATCTGTGTTACACACCAGAAAATCAACTCCTTTTATTCCTTGACGGAACATATGGTTTACAGCATTACTGCCTCCACCTCCAACTCCTATAACTTTAATTATGGATGATTGGTCTTTGGGTAAATCAAATTTCATCATAGCGGTTATTATTTGTTTGTTGTTATTCTCTATTTTTAATCTACTGACTCATCAAAAAAGTTCTTAATCTTATCAAAAAAGCCTCCTTTTGTTTTCTCAGAATGTGTTCTTGTGTTTATGTATGCTTTTGAAGCTAATACTTTGTCAAAGTTTTCGAATCCTTTTGCAACTAATCCAACACCTGTTGCGAATAATGGACTCGTTAAATTGTTGCTGGTATTTGAACTTAAATGCTCATTTGGAAAACCAATTCTTGCATCCATTCCGGTGGCATATTCAAATAATTGACTGATATGTTTTAATTGAGAGCCACCTCCAGTTACAACAATTCCTCCTATCAATTTTTTCTCGTATCCAGAATTTTTGATTTCATAATACACATGTTCAATAATTTCAGCCATACGCGCATTAATTATATTCGAAAGATTCTTTACTGAAATTTCTTTTGGATCTCTGCCTCTCAAACCTGGAATACAAACAATTTCATTTTCTTGGCTTTGATTAGAAAGAGCAGTTCCAAATTTTGTTTTCAGTAATTCAGCTTGACGATGCATTATTGTGCAGCCTTCTTTAATATCTTCAGTAATTACATTTCCACCGAAAGGAATAACTGCAGTATGTCTGATTATTCCATCGTGAAATATGGCAATATCTGTTGTACCACCCCCAATATCAACTAAAACTACACCAGCTTCTTTCTCTTCATCACTTAATACAGCCGAAGCTGAAGCAAGAGGTTCAAGAATTAATTCAGCTACCTCTAATCCAGCCTTCGCCACACATTTGTAAATATTTTTAGCAGATGCCATTGCACCAGTAATAATATGAAAGTTCGCCTCCAATTGCACACCAGACATTCCGATTGGATCTTTCACACCACTTTGTCTATCGACAATATACTCCTGAGGTAAAACATGAATTATTTCCTCACCGGGCATCATAACAAGTTTATACATGTCATCTATCAATGCGTCTACATCTTGCTGGTTTATTTCTTCTTCGATACTATCTCTAGTAATCATACCGCGATGCTGTAAACTTTTAATATGCTGTCCGGCAATACCTACGTTTACTACTTTAATTTCAACGCCTGATTTCGCCTCTGCTTCTTCTACTGCAGCGCGAATAGATTGAACTGTTTTTTCAATATTAGAAACTACCCCGCGTGTAACTCCAACACTTGGTGCCTTTCCAACACCTAGCATTTCGATTTTTCCATGCTCAGTCTTGCGACCAACAAGACATGCTATTTTTGTGGTTCCAATATCAAGGCCTACTACTATTTCTGGTGCATCCATAATTTAACGTTTTGAACAGATTATTTGATTTATATATTTAATATTTAATGTGTCGTATAAATTCAATTCTTTTGGGTTAACTACCTCAGTGTAGAATCGTGTCAATTTTTTGAACTTGATTTCAGCGTCTTTCGAATCGCCAAAAAGTATTCTATGATTACCCACTCTCGGAATCATTTCCATTTCATTATCCTGATTAAAATAAATTTGAACAATTTGTTCGCTCATAAATTTATTTTTCTCAAATAGTTGAGCCAATTCATATATATCGTCCATTTCAGAAACATCTTTTAATGAATCGTTTTGAAGTAATTCATTCATAGGATAGTTATTTCTACCCTCCTTAATTTCTCCGTTAAAAATTGGCACTCTAGCGACATAATCGTCACTAAGAGGCATTTCCTCTCCCGTTTCGTCCAGGTAAAAACTAATAAGCCCTCCTTTCATTATCACCCTGGCAATTGGTTTTCTCTGTGTAATATCTATTTTTACGACTCCTGAATTATATTTAAATACTTCCGCATTTTTAACGCCAGGCATATCCAACAATGCCTTTTCTATTCTATCCACCTCAATGTCACCCATCAATTGATTGTTAAAAGAATAACCCATGTTACTCATTTCCTCGTGCACCAATTCTTCTGTCACAAAACCGTATCCATTGGATTTATCTATATTTATCTCTGAGCCAGCACAGTTTATTGCCTTATAATCGCCATCCACAAATCCAACTAGCAACATAGCGCCAATTACGAATAAACTCCAAGCCGATATTTCCAATACCTTTTTCAAACTATACTACTAATGACTTTTTCGTCATTAGTTTTTTTTTAATTGGTTCAATTAACTCATCTATATCTCCAGCTCCTAGCGTAAGAAGGACCTCTAACTTTCTATCAGCTATGGATTGCACTAATTCGTCTTTCGACAATAACTCTTTGCAATCATTAGAGATCTTACTTAACAACATTGAAGAACTGACACCTTCAATAGGCAACTCTCTTGCAGGATAAATATCTAACAACAGCACTTCATCTAATAGGTCCAAACTGACAGCAAAATCATCCGCAAAATCTCTTGTTCTTGAATATAGGTGTGGTTGAAATACCCCCGTTATTTTCTTGGCTGGATACATATCTCTTACTGAATTTATACAAGCATTTAATTCTACTGGATGGTGCGCATAATCATCTATGTAAACAATAGCATCTGTTTTGATATGATATTCGAACCTTCTTTTAACTCCTTTGAACGATTTTAATGTATCTACAATAAAGGGTATGCTGATACCCAACTCATTTCCAACAGCAATCGCCGCAACTGCATTTTCAACATTATGCAACCCAGGCATTCCTAATACCACATCTTTCACTCTTTCTTTCGGAGTAACAACATCAAAGTGGTATTCTCCATTTTCAATATTTATGTCTGTAGCGTAATAATCTGCTTTTTCATTTACAGCATATTCTATTGTGTTGTTATGCTCCAAAAACAAGCCTTTGCGTTTTATCAATACGCCATCTGACGGAAGTTTAGCAACATACTTTTCAAAGGACTCTGTCAAATAACTATGTTCACCGTATATATCCAAATGATCAGCATCCATAGACGTTACAATTGCAATATTTGGAGCGAGAGTTAAAAATGAACGGTCATATTCATCCGCTTCAACAACTACCGTTTCTGCCTTTTCATTTAGTAAAAAGTTTGAATTTAAATTTGCACTAATACCACCTAAAAAAGCATTAACAGGAAAACCACTGTTATTCAACACATGTGTAATTATACTCGAAGTTGTTGTTTTTCCATGCGTTCCAGCGACACCAATCGTAAATAGCTCATCGGTTATTAACCCTAATAACTCTGAACGCTTAACTATATCAAACCCATTATCTTTAAAGTAATTATATACTTTGTGGTTTGATGCAATGGCAGGAGTATAAACGACAAGCGTTGTTTTTACATTTTTAAATGAAGTCGAAACCTCAGATAATTCGTCACTATATGAAATAGTAGCACCTTCTTTAACCAAACTTTCAGTTAAAGGCGTACACACTTTATCATAGCCACCTACAGAAATATCTTTACTTAAGTAAAAACGAGCCAAAGCACTCATCCCAATCCCTCCGATTCCGATAAAATAAACGCTATGTATGTTTTTCAATTCCATTACTTACGATTGGGATTCTTTTCCAACCAACTTCATTACTTCATTTTTAATATCCATTGCTGCATTTGGCTTCCCTAATCCAGAAATCTGATTCGACAATTCTGTCATTTCTACCGGGTTACCAAGCAAAGACAGTACTGTTTCTACTAAAATATTAGGTGAATCGACATCTTTTACAAGCACTGCAGCCTTTTTATTAACAAGCGACATTGCATTCTTTGTCTGATGATCTTCCGCAACATTAGGCGAAGGCACTAGTATCACTGGCTTTTTAACTAAACACAGCTCACTTACAGAAAGTGCTCCAGCTCGACTAATTACAATGTCTGCAGCTGCGTAAGCCAAATCCATACGGCTAATAAATGCCATGGGCTTTATGTTTTCGCTAGATGAAACGGTAGCTTTCTCTACTTCATCAATGTAAATTTTACCCGTTTGCCACAGCAATTGATGACCGCTATCTTCAAGTTCCTGCAATTTATTTTTGATACTGTTATTAATCGTTCGTGCACCAAGGCTTCCTCCGATTATTAATATTGTTTTCTTGTTAGCATCCAAATCAAAATGAGCCACAGCATCACTCCGCTTATTTTCAACTGATACAATATCACTGCGCACTGGGTTTCCAGTAATCACTATTTTTTCTTTTGGAAAAAACCTCTCCATATTTTCATAAGCTACACAGATTTTTTTTGCTTTTTTAGCTAAAAGCTTATTTGTAATTCCAGCATAAGAATTTTGCTCCTGTAATAATGTAAGCACACCTTGTCTACCGGCCATTTTTAACAATGGACCGCTGGCATATCCCCCAACACCAATCGCTATGTCGGGCTTAAATTCTTTCACTATTGCCTTTGCTGCTTTTAAGCTTTTTAATAATTTGAAAGGAAAAGAAAAGTTTTTCCACAGTTTTTTTCTATGAAAACCGACAACATCTAAACCTTTAATGGGGTAGCCAGCAGCAGGAACTTTTTCCATCTCCATTCTTCCATTTGCTCCAACAAACAATATAGCTGCATTAGGGTGTTCCAACTTTATTGCGTTCGCAATTGCAATAGCAGGAAAAATATGTCCCCCTGTTCCTCCACCACTTATTATAACTTTTAATTCATTCATCCCTGCATCTCATCTTCTCTGTATACCGTTCGACTTATATTCAATATTATCCCGATAGAAACGCAGGTAAATAAAATAGATGTTCCTCCCATACTAATTAACGGCAATGGTTGACCCGTAACAGGCAAAAGATTAACACCAACCCCCATATTAATTAATGCCTGAAATACCAAAAGAAAACTCAACCCGAAGGCAAGATATGCTCCAAAGGAACTGCTCGTTTTCGTCATTATTTTTATAGACCGAAATAGAAACATCAAATAAAGTAACAACATTATTAATCCACCAAAAAGAGACCCATAATCTTCAATAATTGAAGCATAAACAAAATCAGACTGCGCTGAATATAGTTCATTTTTTATAGTTCCATTACCTGGACCATTACCCCATATACCACCATTCGCAACAGCAATTTTCGCTCTTTGCGCCTGATAGTTTTCGTCTGCTGAACCTGAACTATATCCCAACATTCTCTGCTCCCAAGTATTGACTCTAGGGAGAAGACCTGGCGCAACATGGTTTAAAGCAATTAACAACATCAACAATCCAATTGCACCGCCTAGCACAGCTAGCAAATGTTTGATTGCAACCCCACCAACAAACAAAAGGACAAAACAAACAGTCGCAAGCATCGCAGCGGTAGAAAAATCAGCGGGTAATATTAGAATACAAATTCCACCTACTGGCATTAATATTGGAACCAAACCTTCTTTGAAATTTTTGATTTTACCTTTATTTTTAGCAAGCATTCTGGCAACATAAATAACCAAAATAATTTTAGCTAAATCAGAAGGTTGAAACCCCATAATCCACCTTTGAGCAGAATTAATATTTCTACCAAAAATTAAAGTAACAAGCAATAAGGCAGCAGCAACCCAAATACCCAACTGAGATAATCTGGAAAAATATCGAAACTCAAAATGTTGCAAATAAAGGATCGTCACGATACCCATTACCAACATAAAAAGATGCCTAAAAAAGAAAGGAATCGCATCTCCGTCGGTCAACCGATAAGCCATATTTGCACTTGCACTATAGGCCATAATAGCAGAAACTATTGACAACAATATTATGATAGACCAAATAGCCTTATCACCTTTAAGATATTTATCGATTGATAATTCCATTTGTGATTATAAATTCGAAATCAACGATTTGAAGTGCTCTCCTCTTTGCCTGTAATCATCATACAAATCACAACTTGGACAAGCTGGAGAGAACAAAACAACATCACCCTCTTTTGACCATTCCGATGCCGTTAACACAGCATCTTCAAGGGTTTCTTTATGAGCATATCCCTCTATAATCCCAGCAAATGAGTATTTTATTTGCGTCTCGTAAGAACCAAAGCAAATTACTTTTTTTACTTTGTATCGAACCAACTTATCAAACACTGAATAATCACGTTTAACATCAGACGCAGCTACTATCCATATAACTGGCTTATCCATTAACTCGAGAGAATAGTAAGAAGAATCTATGTCAGTGGCTTTGGAATCATTAATCCACTCAACACCCTTTTTCAGAATTACAGACTCCAACCTATGCCCTATATCTGAAAATAAATTTATACTATTTTTTCTAGCTTCAAGCATTCGCGCTTTTTGACTTTTTACTTTATTCTGTTCCATAATCAAATTAATTATTAATACTTTTTTATAAAGACCGTACGGCTTTCTTGAAAGAATTTCCTCTTTCCTCATAATTCTCGAACAAATCAAAACTAGCGCAAGCTGGAGATAGCAATACTGCGTACCCTTTTTTCGCTAAACGATAGGCAAGTCTTACTGCTTCGTTTGCATTCGATGCGTCCCAGACTTCATCAACTATCTCATCAAAAACACTGTGCAATTTGGAATTATCTTTTCCAAGACAAACCATACCTACTACCTTCTGCTTAACCAGCCCTGATAGAAATTCATAATCATTTCCTTTATCGACGCCACCTGCAATCCAAATAGTTGGTTTCTGCATACTCTCTAATGCATACCATGTAGAATTTACATTAGTTGCTTTTGAGTCATTGACAAACTCAATTCCGTGAACCTCCGCAACAAACTCAAGTCTGTGCTCTACATTTTGAAAGTCAGATAAACTGTCTCTAATAATCTCTTTTCTAATTTCAAGTACTTTCCCTGCAATACCTGAAGCCATAGAATTGTAAGCGTTATGCTTACCCTGCTGTGCTAGTTCGTGTATACTCATAGTTGTTTGTTTGTTGTTTATATTTATGCTTAGTTGTTCGTTTACTATACAAGCACCTTCCGATACTTCCCGCTCCATTGAAAAAGGAAGCACTTGAGCCTTGATTTTTCTTTTTTGCAATTCTCTAACAATCACTTCATCATCTGCATTGTAGATGAGAACATCTTCTTCTGTCTGATTTTGAAGGATTCTTAATTTACTTTCAACATACTTCTGCATGTCGTTATCATATCGATCGAGGTGATCAGGAGTTATGTTTAATAGCATTGCAATATTTGCTTTGAAACTAAACATGCCGTCCAATTGGAAACTACTTAATTCTAGCACATAATAATCATGCTTATTATCAGCAACAAGTTTGGCAAAACTATCGCCAATATTTCCCGCAACAGCTACATTTAAACCTGCATTAGACATTATATGATATGTCATTAAAGCTGTAGTAGTTTTCCCATTACTTCCAGTAACACAAATCAATTTTGCGTCAGTATACCTGGCTGCAAATTCAATTTCAGAAACTACAGAAACACCTTTTTCTCTGAGGCTTGTAATTAACTGAATCGTATCTGGAATACCGGGGCTTTTTACCACCTCATCTGCATCCATTATTTTGGAAAATGTATGACTACCTTCTTCCCAATCGATTTCATTATGTGAAAGAACTTCTTTGTACTCCGCCTTAATTTCTCCTTTGTCAGAAACAAAGACCTTAAACCCTTTCTTTTGGGCTAAAATCGCTGCACCAACTCCACTCTCCCCCGCTCCGAGAATTACTATTTCCCCATCTCTATTCACTATCTCAACTTGAGTGTTACAATTGATAGTGCCGCCAACATGATTCCAATAATCCAAAAGCGCGCAACAATTTTTGACTCATGCATTCCTTTTTTCTGATAATGATGATGTAATGGAGCCATGAGAAAAACTCGTTTCCCTTCTCCATGCCTTTTCTTGGTATATTTAAACCACCCCACTTGAATCATAACAGATAAATTTTCGATTAAAAAGATTCCACAGAAAATTGGAATCAATAATTCTTTTCGAACAGCAATAGCAAACGTTGCTATAATGCCACCAAGAGCCAAACTACCTGTGTCGCCCATAAAAACTTTTGCAGGATAAGAATTGTACCAAAGAAACCCGATGCACGCACCAATAAAGGCACTTATAAAAATTACAAGCTCTCCCGAATTTGGGATATACATTATATTTAGGTAATCTGCGAATATTGCATTCCCCGATAGATATGCAAATATGGCGAGAGTGACTCCTATAATAGCCGAGGTTCCTGTAGCTAAACCGTCAATACCATCTGTAAGGTTTGCTCCATTCGATACATTAACAACAATAATAATTACAATGAAAATAAAAAGTATCCAAGTATACTCTCCCAGACCAAACCACTTGTAATCGAATTCATTATTCTTTACAAAAGGAATTGTTGTTGTTGTCGCTTTTTTCTCTTCCCAGTGATAATAAATCACATCGCCATCGATATCACATTCAGCTTTTTGATTTTCGATAAATTCTGACTTATCGCTATCAATAACCTTTTCCATCACCACAACATCCTCACTAAAATAAAGCAATGACCCTACAATAATTCCAACTCCAACTTGTCCAATAACCTTAAATTTCCCTGCTAACCCAGCTTTATTTTTCTTAAAAACTTTTATGTAATCGTCGATGAAACCTATAAAACCCAACCAAACAGTAGCCAGGACCATAGTTATTGTATAAATATTATCAAGCTCGGCAAAAAGAAGTGTTGGTATTAAAATCGCGCCAAGAATAATCAAACCACCCATCGTTGGGGTCCCTGCTTTTTCAATTTGACCTTCTAAACCCAAGTCACGAATAGATTCGCCAACTTGCTTTCTTTGCAGCATTGCTATTAGTTTCCCCCCAAACATCATGGATATAATCAATGACACCAACAATGCCATTCCTGCTCTAAAAGAGATGTAACTGAATAAACCAGCACCGGGAAAATCTAAACCTTCGAATAAGTGATACAACATTATTTACTCAATATTTTAAAAGTTTCTACTAAAGTTTCCATATCGTCAAAAGGCAAAGTTTCCTCCTTAACAATCTGGTATTTCTCATGACCTTTACCCGCCACTAAAAGAATATCGCCAGCATGCCCCATACTGCAAGCTGTTTTAATAGCCTCTTTTCTATCCGTAATAGCGAGTGTTTTTTTATAATGCTCAGGTGGAACCCCAGCCCTCATCTCTTCAATGATTTTTTCTGGATCTTCACTTCGCGGATTGTCTGAAGTAAATATGACTTGATCACTCAATTTGCAAGCAATTGCTGCCATCAAAGGTCTCTTTGCAACATCCCTATCTCCTCCACATCCAACTACCGTTATTACCATTTCATTACCAGCTCGAATATCTTTAATCGTTTTGAGAACATTTTCCAGAGCATCAGGAGTATGCGCATAATCCACTATTGCAGTTATTCCTGACTGAGATGATATATACTGAAACCTTCCTTCTGGCGGATTAAGGTTACTGAGAGTTGCCAAGACAGACAACTCATCTTCACCTAACAGCACCCCCACCGAATATGCCACTATAGCATTGTAAGCATTAAAGCCACCAATCAATTTTGTATACAACTCCTTTCCTCCAATATCCAATTGAAGCCCATCAAAGCGATTATCTATAATTTTCGCTTTAAAATCAGCAACTGAATTAATACCATAAGTATGAACTTTTGCTCGGGTGTCATGAACCATTGTCTCACCATGAGCTTGATCCGAATTGACAAGCACAAAAGCTCTATCGGATAGCGTATCAAAAAAAGTTTTTTTAGCAGCTATATAATTATCGAATGTTTTATGATAATCTAAATGGTCATGCGAAATATTTGTAAATACACCCCCTGTAAAATTAACTCCTGCAATTCTCTTTTGATCTACAGCATGAGAACTTACCTCCATAAAACAATACAAACAACCCTTCTCTACCATACGATTTAGCAACTCATTTAAATCAAGTGCATTTGGCGTAGTATGAGTCGAATCAACTTTATCCGCATGAATCTTGTTCACTACTGTTGAGATTAACCCAACCTTATAACCCAACATCCTAAAAAGGTCATACATGAGTGTTACAGAAGTAGTTTTACCATTGGTCCCTGTAACTCCAATTAATTTTAATTTATCTGAAGGATTATCATGAAAATTTGCAGCAACAACACCTAGCGCTTGAGCTGAATCATCCACCTTGATATACGTTACACGCTCATCAATTTCTACAGGAAATTCCTCACAAACAATACTTAGCGCACCATCCTCTATTGCCTTACTGATATAATCGTGACCATCAACCTGAGTTCCACGTAACGCAACAAACATGGTATATGAAACTACTTTTCTAGAATCGTAAGCAACATGTTCAACAGCTATATTTGTAGAACCTTTAACACCTACAATTCCAACTCCATATATTATCTCTTTCAGCAGTTTCATTATATCAATTCAATTGTTACTAATTGTCTTTTAAAAATTTCTCGTCCAGGAATAACTGATTGATTCTTAACTATCCCACTGCCATTAACCCTAACAGTTAAACCCTGTGACTCTAGTAAATACAAGGCATCCTTCAATCCCATTCCCATAACATTTGGCATTTGACCTTTTTGAATCATTCGATTTTGCAAAACCACATTATCCAAATTGGTTTTTGTTACTGCCCAATCAGAGTCACCTGCTCCATCACTTACAGTAACATGCATCTTTCGCATCACGGCATTAATCTCATTTTTACTTCCATGCTTCGAGTACGGAAAACTCATTTCATCTAACACTAATTCAGGCTCCTCAGAATTCTCTAGGCTACCAGCATAAACTTTATCCGCAATTTCTTTAAAAACAGTACCCGAGACTACAGAACCATATATTTGATTTGTAGGTCCTTGAATTACAACTATGCATGAATATTTTGGTTTATCTGCAGGGAAATAACCACAAAAAGAAGCTTGATACTTCTTACCATAACCACCATTTTTAGCAATTTTTGCAGTACCCGTTTTCCCTGCTATCTTAAAACCTCTAGCACGAATATTTTTAGCCGTTCCCCGCTCTACAACACCTTCCAACAAAACTTTTAATGTTTTATTTGTTTTAGCTGTACATACCTGCTCATTTAAGACAATCGGATTAAAAACTTTAACTACCTCATCGCCACTTCGCACCTCTTTTACAAACTGAGGCTTCATCATTTTCCCATCATTCGCTACAGCATTATAAAGTGATAATGTCTGCAATGGGGTCAACAAAACTTCATAACCAATTGCCATCCAAGCATGAGAAGCACCCCAAAAAGTTGAATCACTTGCATCTTTAATATACGGACTGCCTTCTCCTTTAATGTCAACTCCCAATTTTTTATGAAGACCTATATCTTTCAATCCATCTACATATTCTTGAGGATTTGATCGATAGGCATCATAGATTATTTGCGAAATAACATTAGAAGATTTCTCAAAAGCATACTGAACTGTATATTTACCAGGAACAGCATGATCATCTCTTAAAACCCTGTCGAAATAGGGATATCTGTACTTAATATCGACACTATCTGTAATTCGAACTTTATCATCATCCAATGCAACCATTAAAGAAGCCAGCTTAAATGTTGAACCAGGCTCAGAAGCTTGCCAAACCGCCAAATTCCTAACCTCATCAAAAGTTCCCCTAGCAGTATCCTGGGTAATATTTGCAATTGCTTTAACATACCCTGTCTCTACTTCCATCAATACAACACAACCATTCAAAGCGTCTTGATTTTTCATTTGCTCCATCAAAGCTCGTTCTGCAACATCTTGCAAATCAATATCTATAGAAGTATACACATCCATTCCCGGAACGGGCTCTTGGGAATAATCACTTTGAATCGGCTTCCATAAGCTACCTTCAATTTTCTTCATCAACATCTTTCCGTCAATACCTCTTAAATATTGATTAAAAGCACCCTCCAAACCAACATACACAGAATCTTCAGCTTTCACTTCCTTTACCCTACCAATTGTTCTTGAAGCTAATATTTCATATGGTTTTACTCTTTTATTTTCACTTGTCTCTATATACCCCCCCCTGTATTTCCCTAATTTAAAAATTGGAAACTCTCTTAGCCGAACTAATTGCTCATTACGAATTCTAGATTTAATGAAATGATACTGACTACTATCTACATACTTCTTTTTACGAAGTTCTGACTCCCACTGAGAAGCTGTTTTTGTATTAAACAAACCAGCCAAACTATCAGACAGCGCACCAACACCTTCTTCGAAATCAAGTTTCCCTACAGTCATTAAATCCATATACACCCTGTAGCGAGGAACAGACAAAGCCAACGAAGTCTTTCGTGCATTATCAGCATAAATATTTCCACGTGGAGCCTCTATTGTTCGCATTGACAAAGTCATCGTCTCTGCCTCATGCTTCAATTCTACACCCTCAACAAACTGAACACGTATAGTTTGAACTATAACCAAAACAGCAAACAATAGCATCGCTATATAAACGAGATAAACTCTAACTATGGACTCTTTCTTATTCTGCACTTTTGTTATAAAAATTATTTTCTACTAGCACTACTCTTGGTGGATCCTTGGTCTCAAACAAACCTGAAACTGTAACATCATTAGCAACCTTGCTACGTAAGCTTTCTTGATCATACACCTCCATTAACGACTGCAACTCAGAATACAAATCCCCCTCTATTCGCTCCTCTCTAACTACTTTTCTAACCGTGTTATCTACGTAGTATCCATATCCGATATACAAGAGCATCAACAAAGCAACAAACAGCAAGAAAGAAAGGTTTTTAGTTACAACACCTCTAGAAAACATATCTCCAGAAACAAGACCTTTAAGAGGAAGAGACACCCTCTTTTTCTTAACCACATCTTCTTTGCTATTTCCTTTTCCCTTACTCACTTATCCAATTTTTTCAGCTATTCTCATTTTTGCACTTCGTGCTCTATTATTCAATTCAACCTCTTGCTCACTGGGAACAATCGGCTTTCTATTAATTTCTCGAAACGGTCGATTTATATTCCCATAAAAATCCTTATCCAACTCTCCTACTATATTGCCAGACTTAATAAAATTCTTTACCATCCGATCCTCCAAAGAGTGATAGGTAATCACAACTAGACGCCCCCCCTTCTTTACTACATCAGCAGATTTCTCCAAAAACTCCCGTAAAGCCCCCATTTCATCATTCACCTCAATTCGAAGCGCCTGAAAAACTTTTGCGTAAAACGTATTGAACTTACCTCTCGGAGCCAGGCTCTCAAGAACCGATTTCAACTTCTCAATTGTATCTATCACCTCGTCTTTTCTCCTGAAAACAATTCGAGAAGCAACTGAATATGCATTCTTCAACTCTCCATACTCCCTAAACACACGCAGCAAATCACTTTCACCATAATTCATAACAACATCAAGCGCCGTCAAGTCCGTATCGCGATTCATCCGCATATCCAATCCAGCATCAAACCTGAAAGAAAATCCTCGTTCTGCCACATCAAACTGATGAGAAGAAACCCCTAAATCAGCCAGCACACCATCAACTGGCAACTTCCCTAAAGCCCTTAAATAATTTTGATAAAACGAAAAATTCTGACGAACAAAACTCAGCCTAGAATCCTCAGATATATTAGCCTCAGCATCCAAGTCCTGATCAAAAGCCACTAAAGCACCATCACTAGATAGTCTTGACAAAATCTCGGCAGAATGCCCGCCACCCCCATAAGTAACATCGACATATATTCCGTCAACATCTTGAACCAACTCATCCACAGAAGGCTTCAACAAAACAGGTATGTGATAATCTTTATTCTTCACTAACATTAGAGTCGCCCATTACATCAGCTGCTAATTGTTCAAACTCGGTCCAATCTTCAGACATTAACGCTTCATAGCGTTTTTTATCCCAGACCTCCCACAAGTCGACATTCGCAACCATGACAATCTCTTTCTTAATGCTAGCCCAACCTAACAGACTTTTCGGTAGTAAAACCCTCCCATTAGAATCTACAGACACTTTGGTAGCGCCTTTTTGAAACATACGAGCAAATTTTCGATCCTTCGCCTTAAAACGGTTAAGCTCTCGCAACTTATCCAACACACGAGTCCACTCGCTCATTGGATAAACAGAAAGACAATCGTCTACTCCACGTGATATCACAAAATTCTCTTGATCCGCGGGAGACAACTGCTTACGCATATCGGAAGGCAGCAATAACCTTCCTTTTGCATCAATTTTACAGTGATATTCTCCAATGAATCCGTTCATTTTATTCTTCCGCGTATTGTATTTAAGCGTAAATCTATCGATTATTTACCCACTTTTACCCACTATTTTTTAATTGTGAATAACTTTCAACGTCACAAATATATTTTAGTTTCATAAAAAACCAAAATAAAGCCCTATTAATAAGGAAATACAAGAAAACCTTCTCGAATAATTTTAGTGGTAAATTGTGGGAGTTATGTTAACAACTTATTGTTAAAAAGACACCAAACCAACATACTCTCCATCTCCATTTCACATGGGAGCTTTCACCTATTTTTTCAACAATCTGTTTTTGATGCAATTATATTTCCTTAGCTTTTTTAATAAAAAAAGGCGTATTTTTGGGTAAGTAAAATAAAGATCACATGAGTTTAGATTTAATCGAAGAAGGAAAATTTAGGTATGTAAAAGTTGGAGAAGGGAAACCACTCATACTACTGCACGGGCTATTCGGAGCCCTAAGCAACTTCCAAGACGTAATTAATGGCTTCTCAAATGAATACCAAGTTGTTATTCCGATGCTCCCTATTTATGAATTACCCCTTTTAAAAACTAACGTTAAAAACATTTCTCGTTTTTTAGAAGATTTCATAGAGCACATGGAATTTGATAAAGTAATTTTACTTGGAAATTCACTAGGAGGACACGTAGGACTGGTTTACTCTGACAATAACCCTCACAAAGTGGACAAGCTTATACTTACTGCAAGTTCTGGACTTTATGAAAATGCATTTGGCGGATCCTTTCCAAGAAGAGAAGACAAAAACTACTTACGAGAGAAAATCTCCTTAACATTTTATGACCCAGCAATGACTACGGATGAATTGGTGGACGAATGTCACGAAGCCGTAAACAATAGAGATAAAGTAATTCGAATATTGGCAATTGCAAAATCTGCTATTCGACACAACATGGAGAAAAACCTCCCCAATTTCAAAATGCCAACCTGCCTTATTTGGGGGAAAAACGACACGATCACACCACCAGAAGTAGCAGAAGACTTCAACAAACTCATTGAAAATTCCACATTATTTTGGATTGACAAATGTGGTCACGCACCTATGATGGAGCACCCGCAAGAATTTAATAGAATTCTAAAGGAATGGCTAGACAAAAACAAGTAAGCACACCTTACCATTATGAAAATAAAAACTTCCAAATTCGTTATTAGTAACACGAATTGGCGAAAAGGCCCAAAAGCCAACTTACCCGAATATGCTTTTATTGGAAGATCAAATGTTGGAAAATCATCCTTAATCAACATGCTCCTGAACAGAAAGGAGCTCGCTAAAGTATCTGGCCGACCTGGAAAAACAACATTAATCAACCATTTTATCATAAATGATGAATGGTACATTGCAGATCTACCAGGATATGGATTTGCTAAAGTCTCCATAAAACAAAGAAACAAGTTCAATAACTTTACACTTGAATACCTAAGAGGAAGAGAAAATCTTATGTGCGTATTCGTACTTATTGACTCACGACTTCCACCTCAAAAAATTGATGTAGACTTTATGGAATATTGCGGAAAAAAAGACATCCCCTTCGTAATGTGCTTCACCAAAATGGACAAACTTACTAGCGGAGTATTAAACAAAAATCTCACACATTACAAAAAAGAAATGCTCAAAACTTGGCATGAACTTCCGCAAATATTCATAACATCTTCCAATTCAAAATACGGACAAGAATCCGTCCTTAAGTTCATTGAATCAACCAATTCATATTTCAACATTGACTAATTAACCTGAATAAACCAAAGAACATATTCATTAGCCCGTTAGACTGGGGCCTAGGACACACCACAAGATGTATCCCTCTGGCAAAAGAGCTGAACAGTCGAGGACATAACATTCTTTTTGGGGTAAATGATGAGCAGAAACTCCTACTGGAACAAGAATTAGACTTTGTTAATTATATTCAATTCGAGGGATACAATATACAATACCCCAAAAGCGGAAGTATGGGGCTTAAAATGCTACTAGAATTTCCAAAAATATTAAAGCGAATAAGAACAGAACACAACGAATTACAAGTTCTAATTGACAAACATAAGATAGACCTTACCATCGCCGATAACAGATTTGGGCTTCACACACAAAAAATACCTTGCGTCTACATAACCCATCAAATCAATATTCAAAGTCCAAATTTGATTAAAAACCAATTACACAAAATACACGGGAAATACATTAATCGTTATACTGACTGCTGGATTCCCGACTTGGAAGGTAAAATCAATTTAGGTGCGGGATTAAGCCATGGAAAAATACATGATAATTGCTCCTATATTGGAACGCTATCTAGATTCAGCCAAAAAGCAACTTCAGAAAATGAAGATATCGATTACCTAGCAATAATCTCTGGACCTGAACCACAGCGAAGTGAATTCGAAAGCATTATTATAAATGAATTTAAAAAACTAAATAATAAATGTGCTATCGTTGCAGGCAAGCCTATTACTAAAAACCAAAAATCTATAGAGAACATACAATACTTTTCTCACTTGAACTCCAATGAATTATTCAAAATAATATGTCGTTCTAAAAAAATCATTTGCCGACCAGGATACTCAACAATCATGGACCTATCCACGTTACAGAAACCTGCACATTTCATACCTACACCTGGACAAACCGAACAAGAATATCTTGCAAAACTACATGGAAAAGAAAACGGATGGAGCGCTCAAAATAAGCTAAAAATTAGCAGCAAGTTAGAATTCAAAAGGCTTCCAGAAATCATAACAAACCTAAAAAATCTGAACTGGTAAAATTCAAAAACAAATTACACCTTTTTTAAGGTAAAAGAAAAAGTAGATCCTTGACCTTCCGTACTTCTAACATCTATAGTTTGACCATGCGCTTCAACCAAATGCTTAACTATTGCTAAACCTAAGCCCGTACCACCCTCGTTCCGTGCACGACTTTTATCTACTCTATAAAAACGTTCAAACAAACGTGGCAAGTGCTCCTCTTTTATCCCAACTCCGTCATCAGAAACCTCAATCAGTATATTATCCTCTAAATCAAAAAACCTCACCTCTGTATGTCCATTCTCAACCCCATAATTAATCGAATTATTAATTATATTGCTCAATACTTGTCCTATCTTATCTCTATCGCATAAAACATTAATCTCTTGACTACCTATACGTTTCCAATCCAAACTCAACTTAACATTTCTTTTTTGCGCCTTAATTTCAAAACTCTCAACAATTTCCCTCGCTAAATCAACAATATTAACCTTTGCGGTATTCAACTCTAACTCCTCAGACTCTATTCTTGTTATTAGATCCAAATCTTCAATCATTCCAGTCACCCTATCAACACCTTTAGAAGCCCTTTCTAAAAACGCACGGTTTATATTTTCATCCTCTAAGCCACCTTCCAACAATGTCAATATATAACCTTGAATACTAAATATAGGTGTTTTCAATTCGTGTGATAAGTTCCCTAAAAACTCTCGTCGAAACTCTTCTTGAAGTCTTAATTTCTCAATTTCCTCTCTACTTTTATCAACCCAGTCCAAGACCTCTTTTTCTGTTTTTCCCAACACGTCCTCATTCATGCTTAGCGGAAAATCACCCCGGTTTATTTTAAAATTATGTATCGTCCGATACAACAGTCTTATTTTTTGAGTAATCAGCTTCTCTAGCAAATAATAGATCACCAAATAAGCTGAAATCAGCAAAACAAAAAACATTATTATCATATAACGTTGATTTATTGAAGTCCCGGAGAGATACAAAGTCAACTCAACAATAACCACCGAAAGAAGGGAAAGCAAAAATGCTGCTAAAATTGAAAATTGCCGAGGTGTTTTAATCAACATGTAATTTTATTAATACTTTACATACAAAAATATTAAATTTGCTGAATAATCAGCACTCTTAAGATTTTACTATGATTAATTACAATCCAAAACTCTGGTTTAAACATATTTTTCACTTTCCAAAAAGTGACACTGTATATGTACTATGGAAAGAACTTATAATATTAGGCGTCTTTTCTGCTGGAATCACCTATGTAGAGATCGAATACATGGAAGACACAAGAGTTTTTAAGGATATGATAGCTGTGTACTCCTTAGTTGGATTCGTTCTCTCCCTTTTATTGGTTTTTAGAACAAATACAGCATATGACAGATGGTGGGAAGGAAGAAAAAAATGGGGAGAACTCGTGAACAATTCACGCAATTTAGCCATTAAAATAAGCTCCATGATTGAAAAAAAAGAAGATCGGGTATATTTCTCCAGAATGATTCCAAACTATGCCTTATCAATGAAAGAGCACTTAAGAGAAAATGTAAATATTGAAGAACTTGAATTAACAGATATTGAAAAAACAGAAATAGAACGTGCCGAACATAAGCCGAATTTTGTTGCTCATTCAATGTATAAAAAACTACACGAAATAAAAAAAGAGAAGAGAATTTCGGAGGAAGAATTTCTATCCATTGACAACAACCTTAAAACCTTCTCCGATATAATTGGAGCATGTGAAAGAATAAGAAATACCCCGATCCCTTATTCATATAGCTTGTTTTTAAAGAAATTCATCTTTCTATACGTTATGACTCTTCCGCTCGGGTTTGTTAGTAGCTTTGGATACTACACACCTGCAATCTCAATTTTTATATTTTACATTCTCGTTAGCATGGAAGTTTTAGCTGAAGAAATTGAGGATCCATTCGGGAAAGACGCAAATGATTTACCAACAGGGGAATTATCCAAAAAAATAAAAGCCAACGTTCAAGAAGTTCTTCGATAACCAACTCAAAAGATTTCAAAAAAAATCATCGTTATTTTGCGATATTAAATTATTAATCGTAATATTGCAATTATTAATGGGAGTAACTAAATCAGATATATTTAACAAAGATCAAAATGAAATTGCGTTAATAGCAAAAGCAATTGGACACCCTGCAAGAATAGCAATATTGCAGTATTTACTTGAAAAAAATGCTTGCGTCTGCGGTGACATAGTTGGTGAAATTGGATTAGCACAAGCTACCGTTTCGCAACATTTAAAAGAACTAAAACAAGCAGGACTAATAAAAGGTGACATTGACGGAAGAAGTGTTTGTTACTGCATAGACAATGCTAAATGGGATATTGTCAAAGACATGTTGTTTCAATTTTTTGATCAAAAACAACATACAAGCTGCTGCTAAACCTAAAAAATACAACAGTATGAAAACACCTGAAGAATTAAAAGAAACCGTAAAAGAGAAATATTCTGAAATAGCGAATCAACCCAAAGAAGAAAATGCGGCATCTTGCTGTGGAGTTGGTGTAAGTTGCGGAGTTGATTACACTATATTCTCTGAGGACTATACAAAACTAAAAGGCTACAACGAAGATGCAGACTTAAGCTTAGGATGTGGAATCCCAACGGAATTTGCGCAAATAAAAGCAGGAGACACAGTATTAGACTTAGGTTCTGGAGCTGGAAATGATTGTTTTATCGCAAGAGAATTGACGGGAGAAAAAGGGAAAGTCCTCGGACTTGATTTTACCGAGGAAATGGTAAGTAAGGCTAGAATCAATTCAGACAAGCTTGGCTTCAACAACGTGGAATTCAGACAAGGTGACATTGAGCAAATGCCAATTGGGGGTGACTCAATTGATGTAGTCGTCAGCAATTGTGTATTGAATTTAGTTCCCGACAAAACAAAAGCATTTAATGAAACTTATAGAGTATTAAAAGCAGATGGACATTTTAGCATGTCGGATGTTGTACTAAAAGGGGATTTACCTGAAGGATTAAAAAACGATGCAGAAATGTATGCTGGATGTGTTTCTGGAGCGATTCAAAAAGATGCTTACTTAAACATTATTAAAGAAACTGGATTTGAAAAAATTTCCGTTCAAAAAGAAAAAGCTGTGATCCTTCCAGACACGATTTTAAAAAACTATTTATCTGATGCCGAGATAGTAAGTTATAAAAATGAAGAGTTTGGTGTATTTAGCATTACTGTATTTGGACAAAAACCCGCATGCGAACCTGGTTGCTGTTGCTAACGAATATGGCAGACCAAAAAAAAATATTAGTTCTATGCACTGGAAATAGTTGCAGAAGTCAAATGGCAGATGGCTTTTTAAAACACTATGCAAAAGCAGAAAACAAAAATGTAGAAATTTATAGCGCAGGGGTTGAAACACATGGAGTAAATCCGCTTGCTACTAAGGTAATGTTAGAAAAGGAAATTGACATATCCAATAATACATCTGATTTGGTTGATACTTATTTAAATTCAGGAATTACACATTTAATCTCTGTTTGCGACCATGCAATTGAGTCTTGCCCTGTATTTCCTGAAAAAGTTGAGCATACCCACCATACTTTTAGCGACCCGGCAAAAGCCTTCGGAACAGATGATGACATTCTAAATTCATTTAGAAAGACGAGAGATGAAATCCACACATTTTGCCGAACCTATCTCAAGGAAAAATTCTAAACATGAACAAATCTTTACTTGAGTTTATTGGTGAATTTATTGGCACGTTCATCATTGTTTTTTTTGGATGTGGCTCAGTGATGTCTGCTACGTTATTTGAAAGTTTTGATGGACTTTTTCAAATTGCTTTTGTTTGGATTATCGGTGTCACGCTCGCTATTTATTCTTCAAGAAGATATTCCGATGCCCATCTCAACCCCGCAGTTTCAATTGCTATGTTGGTTGCAGGAAAAATGAAATTAAAACAACTACCTCACTACCTTTTTGGTCAATTTATAGGTGCTTTTGCCTCCGCAGCGGTTCTGTACTTAATTTATGGAGGATTTATTGCTGACTATGAACTGGCACACCAAATAACGCGAGGAGATGCAAGCTCTATTATTACAGCCTCCATGTTTGGAGAATTCTTCCCCAATCCAGGATTTAGCGGCATTATAAAGAGTGCTTCTGAATGGCAAGCAATTGGTGCTGAGTTTTTCGGAACATTCATTTTGGTTTACATGATATTTTGGCTAATACATCCGAAGAATGAATCGCAATACACACCTCTTTTAATAGGAATGACAGTAGGTGGATTAATATGCCTATTAGCACCTATTTCTCAAGGTGGCTTCAACCCCGCTAGAGATTTTGGACCGAGACTTTTCTCCTATTTTGCAGGATGGGGAGACGTAGCATTTCCAGCACCGTCTTTTAGCTTTTTAACTGTTTATATATTAGGTCCAATCGGAGGAGGAATATTAGCATCTTTAATTTTTAAACTATTCCATAGAGAAAAGTTTACCTAGTCCCAACTACATAGAATTAATGCCACTTATAACTTTCGATTTCCCATTTTAATTTTTTTCTGTAACTTTCAGCTAAATTAAAACGGAACAGATGAAAAAATTATTTACTCTTATAGCAATAGCAATGTTTTTTGCTTCTATTAACGCCATTGCCCAATGTGTTGGAGATAGGTACAAATTGGAGATATTTAATAACTTTAATCTTTCTTCTGATATTGAATACGGGAACAACATTAATTATGCTGGATTCGCTGAAGACTTAATCCTTGATGTATACGAGCCTAATGGAGACACCCTAGCAAATGGAGATTCAGTAACTAATAGACCGCTTGTACTACTTGCGCACGGAGGCAGTTTTATTGGCGGTTCCAAAACGGGTTCAGACGTAGTTCCATTGGCAGAGTCATTCGCCAAAATGGGCTATGTAGTTGCATCAATAAATTACAGGTTAGGGTTTTCAAACCCATTTGCTATTGATTCAATAGACGGCACAGAAACTGTTGTTAGAGCAGTTCATGATTATAGAGCAGCAATCAGATATTTCAAAAAAGATTTTTCTGAAAATGGAAATATTTATGGAATTGACACCTCTCTAATTTTTGCAGGGGGAGTATCTGCAGGTGCTATTACTGCTGTTCATGTTGCTTACATGGATAATGCATTAGAAATACCAGAATATATTGATACTAATCAAGCAGGTTTAGGAGGAGGAATTGAAGGGCTAAGTGGTAATTTAGGATATCAATCTGGAATAACAGCTGTAATTAACATAGCAGGAGCCCTGAGAGACACCAACTGGATGAATATGGGTGATGCACCTATTTTGAGTTTTCATGGAGATTTAGATGTGACAGTACCCTATGCAACTGATGTTATCCCAAGTCCTCTAGGGGGGGACGTTATGAAAGTAGATGGAAGTTTTTCTATCCATGCAAGGGCCAATAATATTGGTGTAGAAAACTGCTTTCACACGCACTATGGAGCTGGGCATGTGCCGCATACTGGAAGTGCAATATACACCGACACAACAATAAATATGATGGCTAACTTCATGTCTTCATTTGTTTGCAATGAAACTTTAGTTTGTGGAACGAATGATACTTTAATTGACTTTAATATAGATCCAAATTCTACAGCTTCATTTTATGATAACATATCCGATATAATCAAAATATATCCAAATCCATCTTCAGATTTAGTAAATATAGAATCTGATTTTGCAATCCAATCGATTCAACTAACTAATTTATTGGGTGAAATTGTTGTTTTGAAATCAAGCTTAAACTTAAATAAAACACAATTATCTAAAAACAATCTTCCGAATGGAGTATACATTCTTACATTAACCACTGTTAACGGACCTATTGTAAAGAAAATTAGTTTTAATTAAGTCCTATTTCTGGTTTCAAAAACTCCTGATTTTAATCAATTCGGGATTGGTTGCAAATTTAAGAAACAACTGAAGTATACAGCTTCAAAATAGGCAAAGTTTTCGACGCAAAATAAATTCAATCAACTTCTACGGCGACTACTTTTACAATTTCTGGAGCCGTAATTTTTAAAGTTTCTTCTAAACCAGCTTTAATAGTCATTTTGCTCATGGAACATTCTTGACAAGCTCCCAATAGTTTTACATGAACAACGTAATCTTCTGTAATGTCAACCAATTCCATATCACCCCCATCATTATTTAAATATGGGCGCAAATTATCAATTGCATGGTTTACTTTTTCTTTTAACTTCATCATCAAGTAGAGCATTTTGGTTCACCATATTCCACCTCAACAACTTTTGTCTCCGATAAGTTTTTATTCCTCCACTCTATTTGTTCAAGAACCTTATCACTCATGCCTTTAAATGCCAAAGCTATGGGAGTATCTTCTTGCAATATGGCAGGACGGCCGACATCCCCGCTTTCACGAACACTTTGAACCAATGGTATTTCTGCCAAAAGCGGAATACTCAATTGAACTGCTAAGTCCTTAGCACCTTCTTTACCAAAAATATAATATTTATTATCAGGCAACTCCTCTGGCGTAAACCACGACATATTTTCTACAATACCTAAAATTGGAACATTTATAGAATCTAATTGAAACATATCCACTCCCTTCCTAGCATCAGCTAAGGCTATGTTTTGTGGCGTACTTACTATTACAGCCCCAGTAATTGGTAATGACTGCACCAATGTTAAATGAATATCTCCTGTGCCAGGAGGTAAATCCAATAACAAATAATCTAATTCTCCCCAATCTGCATCAAACACCATTTGCGTTAATGCTTTGGTTGCCATAGGACCTCTCCAAACCACCGCTTGGTTTACATCTGCAAAAAACCCAATGGACAATAATTTAACCCCATAACTTTCTACTGGAACAATCAATTGTTTCCCATCAACTTCCTTCCCAACTGGCTTTGCGTGCTGCACATCAAACATTATTGGAGCAGATGGCCCATAGATATCAGCATCTATTAAACCAACCTTGTATCCTTTTTTCGCCAATCCAACCGCTAGATTTGAGGTAACAGTAGATTTGCCCACGCCCCCTTTCCCTGAAGCAACTGCAATAATATTTTTGACATTAGGCAACTTACCTGTAATAGGTGCTGCTTTTTTTCCGGAGGTTGCGTTCTTTTCGCTTCCTTTATCTTGAGCAATAATAGTACAATCAACTTTCAAGTCTTTATCAACTGCGCGCTGTAAAGCAAATTCACAAGCTTCTATCATTCTCTTACGAGCATGCATTGCTGGGTTTTTTACTTTTACAGTAAATGCAACCTTCCCATCTTCAATTGCAATATCAGACACTAGATTTAAAGAAACAATATCTCCTTTTAAATCTGGCTCTGCTACATTCGACAATGCCTTCAACACATCCTCTTTGGTTACTTCTCTCATCTTGTTTAGAATTATTCTTAACAAAGATATACATTTCTCATTAAACTCTAACTCGACCCTTTACCAAAGAAAAAAGCCACTAACGACTAGTCATTAGCGGCTTTTAAATAATACTATTTGTACCTCCATTATTTCTTATGAAGTAAATTCATTATGAAATACTTTAACTATTTCGTGCAACGCCTCTAAATCTTCTTTTGAAAAATCTGAACTGGCTATTTCAAATATCTTTTGAACTTCCATCAACTCATCAATTATGATTTCGTCCCCCTCCATATCTTGATATATCTCAATCAAATCAGAAACTACCTGTTTTTGACCATATAGTAAGTTAACCGTTTCATCGGTTAAATCTACATTTATCAATTGCGCTGCAGAAATATATAAGCTCTCAAAAACACCACCCAACATAACATGAACCGCAACCTCTAGCTTTGAATTTGACTTCAAGTAATCTTCCATCATAAAATACTGCTCATACATTAGTTCAGACATTTTACCTCCATCTTCTTTTGCTTCGTCAAAAGCATCTATCGCATCACCGTCAATCACCATTCCACAATCTAAATCTATATTTAATTGGTTGATTGAAGCAATATATTTCAATGCCATATCTGGACGATCGTAAACAGATAAATAAGTAACATCAACACCCAAAGCCCCAAGAGCTAAACCTTTTACTTCAGAGGATCCTTCAAAAAATCTTGCATTATCAATTGGAATAACTAAGCTTTCTTGAAAACTACCAATACCTTGATTCTTTACTTTCGAAATCACTTGTGACGGCCCAGTAATGTTATTACCAATTATTAAATCAATTTTAAACTGCAACTCTTTATCCAAATCATCCGATTCTACTACAACTTCCTTCTCTACAAATTCTTCAACGTTTTCTGTTGTTCCTTGATTTTCATGTTTCACCTCTTCTTTTCCACCTGAACAGGAAACGCAAGATATTGAAGCCGCAAGCGCAATTAAACTAATTTTCGTGATTTTCATATTACTTAGTATTGGGTTGATTATTTATTAACTGATTGCAAATCTACAAATTGAGATAAACTTATTCTAATTGTTAATTGGATAATTCCAAGAATTTTATAAAGCTAACTCCACATTAGGGTCCCAAAACAATTCTTTAAAATTTTGAATCTGTTGGTTTTGAACCTTGACTCCCTCTTTTTGCAAAAGTAATTGCATTTTTGTGGGTGTTGAAAAATGCTTTATTCCCGTCAGCAAACCCTCTCTATTTACTACTCGATGAGCGGGAACATCCGTTCCTTTTGCGGCGTTCATAGCCCAACCCACCATACGTGCAGATTTAACCGCACCTAGGTATTTAGCAATTGCTCCATACGAAGTAACTCTTCCTGTTGGTATAAGACGTGCAACATCTTGTGCATTTTTAAAAAAGTTAGATTTTTCTTCCATTTATTTGATTACAACAAACTTTTTACTCAATTTCACCTTGGTTGTAGTATTATAATACCGATAAGTATAATTACCTGCACTTAGCGAGTTTAGATCCATATAAAGATGATCTGTCATTCCATCAAACACCTTTATAAACTTTCCTTGGGAATCATAAATTTCGATTGTGTAATCTGATTCAAAAAGGTGCTTTCTATAAAAAAAAGCCTCTCCTTGAACTGGATTGGGATAAATTCCGTGTTCATTTTCTTCTACCTGAATATTTGGTGGTGCATTATACCCTAGCAAAAACAACCCATACTTTCTATCCGAAACCAATAATCTGCCTGAGGGTAATAGTGCATATATACCCCAAGCACCCCTGAAGACATTTATTCCTGTATCCTCATCTGGATAGGTATCATAAAATGCTATTCGCTTTGGACGATTAACGTCTCTTACATCATAAATCTGTAAACCGTCGTTATAGTAGGAAAAATAAGCTATGCCATCTTTTAACATTACATTATGCGGAACCGTATTTTCAAAAGTAGGAGGAATATCCAATGTCATTACCTTGATATCAGACAAATCCGAAACATCACAGACCTTAAACCTACTTCCCACAGTTTCATCACACATTATATATGTATTGCCATCTTCACTTAGCCATCCAGAGTGATTGTAGCCTTTGTCCGTATAAAATTCCATACTACCGAGTGCAATTGGCATTGTGGGAATACTAAAATCTGCAACTTTTAAGCCTTGGTTACCTACATTCATGAAAGCAGTGTCGTTTCTTACATAAATATCATGCACATAATCAACAAAATTATAATCATAAACCAGTATTGGGTTTACAGGATCTTGGAGTGAAATTACCCGCAAGGCATCTGCTCCTGACTGACTGGTATTACCGCAAGAGTACAATAACCCAGATGACTCATCAATAAATACATTATGAGAGCGCACAAGTAACGATGAATCATCATAAACAATAGGAATTGAATCTGGCAAATAATGAAGATCATATATCCTCAGCGTACTGCTCCCTTCATCACAAACTTCATATAAATAACCGTTATAATCATGATAATCTCTATGAATAACATTATAAGATGAATAAACACCATCGTGATAATCGATTGAATCTAATCTATTATCATCGGTGATGTGAAAGAAAAAAGTACCATGCATTGCTCCAATAACGCCATATTCTTGGCCGTCTTGAACAAATCCCCATACTTCATTATAAACTCCATCTCCAATAGGGGAATTAGCACGAAAGTTATCTAGCTTCAATACATTTTGTATTTGGCAAGTTCCGGTGACCGAAAAAATAACTCCTAATATAGTTAGTAACAATCTCATTAGGTGTAAAGTTAATTAAAGTTAAATTAAGAGAAGAAAATGATGTAGGAAAGGTAACCAAGTCTCTTTTTTAAATTATATTCGTCAATCCAACAATGACTAGCCTAGTAATTATACCTACTTTCAATGAGAAAGAGAACATCGAGAATATTATTCGTGCTGTGTTTGCATTGAACGAAGTATTTCATGTATTGGTGGTAGACGATGGCTCCCCTGATGGCACAGCGGCCATCGTAAAGGAATTGCAAAATGAATTTACAGGCCAACTTCATGTTTTAGAAAGAGAAGGCAAACAAGGCCTTGGCACTGCATACATTTATGGATTTAAATGGGGGTTAAAGGGTGACTACGATTTCATTTTTGAAATGGATGCTGATTTTTCGCACGCGCCAGATGACTTACCCAGGCTACTGAAAGCATGCCGTGAAGATGGTTTTGGAATGGCAGTTGGCTCCCGTTATTGCAAAGGAGGTCATATAGAAAACTGGCCGTTTACAAGATGGCTAATGTCTTATTTAGCATCTGTTTACGTTCGTATGATATTATGGATAGGGGTAAAAGACACTACTGCAGGTTTTGCCTGCTACCAAAGAAAAGTATTGGAAAAAATAGACTTGGATAATATTTGGTTTATTGGTTACGCTTTTCAAATTGAGATGAAGTATTCCGCGCTTAAATCTGGATTTAAAATAAAAGAGGTACCGGTAACGTTTACAGATCGCGTATTAGGTCAATCTAAAATGGATATGAGTATTTTCAAAGAAGCTTTCTTGGGAGTATTGAAATTACGTGGAAAGAAATTTTAGAATCTTCGGCCTTCCAGTGCTAAAGCGCACGAAACCCGATTTGTAAATAAACAAAAAATACTATTCTAAATATTTAAATCTTTACGAACTTTGCGTTCAAATTATTTTAGTATGAAAAGCACACTTATTACGAATGCTAGAATTGTAAATGAAGGAGAAAATTTCATTGGTAATTTATTAATAGAAGGTGAGAGAATTGCAAAAATTTCAAAAGATAATATCGCATGCAATCCTGATGCTACTATTGACGCAAAGGGTCAACTATTACTACCTGGATTAATTGACGACCAAGTTCATTTTAGAGAACCTGGAATGACATATAAGGCTGACATCTATACTGAGTCGAAAGCTGCAGTAGCAGGTGGGATAACTTCATTTATGGAAATGCCGAATACAATTCCAAATACAGTTAAACAAAACATTCTAGAAGATAAATATGATATAGCTGCTGAAACCTCATTAGCCAATTATTCTTTCTATTTTGGAGCCACTAATGACAACCTAGATGAAGTTTTAAAAACGAACCCTAAAAATGTCTGCGGAATAAAAGTTTTTATGGGATCTTCAACAGGGAATATGCTAGTGGATAATACTAAAACCCTTGAAGGTCTTTTCTCTGAATGTAAATTATTGATTGCTTCTCACTGCGAGTATGAGCCTATCATTAGAAAAAATACCGAAACTTATCGCAAACAATTTGGAGAAAATCTTCCTATGAAATACCACCCTATGATTCGTAGTGAAGAAGCTTGTTATCGTTCATCTTCAATCGCAGCTGAACTAGCAACTAAACACGATGCTCGTTTACATATCTTACATATTTCCACGGCAAAAGAAACGAGCATTTTTAGTAATGACATACCATTAACCGAAAAGAAGGTTACAGCAGAAGCTTGTATTCATCATATGTGGTTTTCTGATGAAGACTATGAAAGCAAAGGAACTTTTATCAAATGGAATCCTGCTGTTAAAACATCAAAAGATAGAGAAGCTATAATAGCAGCTGTTAATAATGGGACTATAGACGTTATTGCAACAGATCATGCTCCGCACACATTAGAAGAAAAAAACAACGCCTATTTCAATGCTCCATCTGGAGGCCCGCTGGTTCAGCACGCACTAGTTGCATTATTAGAAATGGTTAAACTAGGAAAATTCACCTTGGAGCATGTGGTTCAGAAAACGAGTCATGATGTAGCTACATTGTTTGAAGTTAAGGACAGAGGATATTTAAGAGAAGGATATTTTGCTGATCTTGTTTTAGTAGACTTCGACAATCAATGGCAGGTAAATAAAGATAATATTTTATACAAATGTGGTTGGTCACCGTTTGAAGGAACGACATTTAAAAGTAAAGTAACGACAACATTTGTTAACGGGAATCCCGTATATGAAAATGGGACATTTGACGAATCAACAAAAGGACAACGAATGCTTTTTAACAGATAGTGATATTTAACAAATACATAGCTATAAGTCTTATTTTTTATACGATTCTATTATCTTCCTGCGGAGGCAAAACTGTGGAAGAACAACCTGACAATTTGATCCAAAAGGAAATTTTCACCGAAATGATACGCGAATTTCAATTGATAGAAGCCCATCTTAATCAAGTAAGAGTGAACCAATCTGTTATTCGAGATAGTGCCAACAATTATTTTCAAGAGATCTTTGAAAAACATGGAACATCGTACGAAGATTTTAATAGCACCATGAACTATTACGCTTCCCAACCTAAAGAATTGCAAGGAATTTACGACATTGTACTAGAGTCACTTTCAGAAATGGAGGTTGAACTCGTTGACATTAAGATGGATCAAGATGCTATTTCTCCCTTGGGAAAAAAACAAATCGTAGATCTCATTTCACATCTACCTATCGCTCGCGTATATAGTGAACCTTCCTATAGTTCTGACCAAGTAAAAGATTCTCTGTTCAAATATATTGCTGTAAATATTTCTTTATTTGACTCTTTGCCATTCAATATAGAATCATTTCAAAAAACCTATATGGGTTTAACATATAACCACAAAAGACACCTTTCTATTAGAGGGGAGGTTAGGGCTATGTTAGATTCTATTGAAAAGAATTAACTTATTGACTACCGACCATAGGTTTATTCATCTCCTTGAAAAGTACTATTACAAAATCTTTCTTATTTTTACCCTAAACAACAAGGAACATGTTTAAAAAAAAACTACTATTATACATCGGAGGCCTTATTTTTCTTACTTCTTGCGGAGGGTGGTCAGACAAGAACAAAACCGAATACCTTAAAATTTGTGAAAAGAAAGATTTTAGTAATGAATTTTGTAAATGTGCTTTGGAAAAAGCGACCTCAAATTACAACAGTTTTGTAGATGCTATGAATGATGAAGTTGGCAGTGGCGAAATATTCATCAACTGTATTGACAAAGAAGAAACTACAGATTAAGAATCTACGACTACTTAAATCTGCATTGAATGAATCATATACCCATTGTTGAAATTAGGAACATTAAACTTCCAGACGACATTGAATTAGTTCGTAAATTATGGACAGATTATCTGACTTGGGGAAATGAAACAATGCAAATAAATTATGGTGTACATCCGCACAACCCAACTAAAATAGTTGAACAAGACATTAAAGAAATTGACAGGTATTTGCCTCCAAATGGGCAAGTTTTTCTTGCATTCATTGAAAATAAAGCATGTGGCATAGGATGTTTAAACAATCTTGATGAAGAAGTTGGTGAACTTAAACGGATGTTTGTAGATCCAGCTTTCAGAAAACTTGGAATAGGAAGGGATATTCTTCAATCTATAATAAATGCTGCAACAGATTTAGGACATAAAAAGATAAGATTGAATACACCAAAATTTATGGAGGCTGCTCATTCTCTTTATTTAGGTTTTGGATTTAAACTTATTCCGGCATATCCTGAGGTTGAAATTACCGAAGATTTTAGAGATTACTTGTTGTTCATGGAATTAGACTTACTTCGTAGCAATTGACCTAGTCCTCAGATATGCTAAAAATAATCAGCTTTGGAGTGATGCAAAATCCTTCAAGATTCAAATAGTAATTAAATTACTTTACTTTTTTGAACAAACATGTAAAGAATAAACAAGCAAGCTAATACGCTAATGATTACGTTTAATGCTGCCATCCAATATTGACCAGCTTTCATTAGATTTAGTGTTTCAAAGCTAAAAGTAGAGAATGTACTAAAACCTCCACAAAAACCTAAAATCAATAATGCTCTCAATTCTTCAGAGTTAACTTTGTCTTGAAAAGCTCCTACCAACAAACCAAGAACAATACAGCTTAGTAAATTCGCTAAAAGCGTTCCGATGGGAAATTTGTCATCAAACAGTTTAGAGCCTAAAATTGAGACTCCAAATCGAGAGACACTGCCCAATCCTCCTCCTATAAATATTGCTAAGAGCACCTTCATTTTGTGCTAAAATTAATCAAATTTACCCTTATTATCACCTTATACATAAGAATGGCTATTAACATTCCTAATAGAGCTCCACACACCACGTCAGTTGGATAATGAACCCCTAGATAAATTCTACTATATCCTATTATTGCTGCCCATATTAAGAGAAAATGCAATGAATATCTTATTTTCTTCTTTAACCACAAGCCTATTAGCATAGCTATGGCAAACATATTAGCTGCGTGCGAAGAAACAAAACCATACATTCCGCCATGGTAATTATTAACATAATGAAGTTGCTCCTTTATTTCTAAATTTTGACTTGGACGAAACCGTTCAAACATCTCTTTAAATAAATATTTAGCAGATAAGTCTGCTAAGCCAACAGCTAAAACAGCGCAAAGAACAAGAAGAAATGTGTTTTTCCAACCAAAAGATTTATAAAGTAAAAAGACAAATAATAAATAAAACGGAATACCAAATACTGGCTTACTAACCCACCACATAATGGTATCGAATAGAGGGGAATTAGACCCGTTGATAGCAAATAAAAGTTGCCGATCAATCTGTTCTATTTTCTCAATAAACTCCATTTACTTAAACCTGTTAGGTTTATCAATGGCAAAATCCGGATTTAACCGCATCCATAATATATCTTTTAACTCAGTAATTCCTTTTTGACTTACAGAAGAAATAAATACAGATTCAATATCTTTAGGAAGCTCTTTTCTAACTTCTTCAATGAGTTCGTTATCTAACATATCACTTTTGGTAATTGCCAACACTCTTTCTTTATCCAATAATTCTGAATTATACAATTTTAACTCATTCAGTAATATCTCATACTCTTTTTGAATATTATCAGAATCTATTGGCACCATAAAAAGTAACAAAGCATTTCTTTCTATGTGCCTTAAAAAACGATGACCCAGACCTTTACCTTCATGAGCCCCCTCAATAATACCAGGAATATCTGCCATGACAAAAGATTGATATTCCCTATATTTAACAATTCCTAAATTGGGTATTAAGGTAGTAAAAGGATAATTAGCAATTTCCGGTTTTGCAGCAGAAACTACTGACAAAAGCGTTGATTTACCTGCATTTGGAAAACCTACCAAACCTACATCTGCTAAAACTTTTAATTCAAGAATTTTCCATTCTTCCCGACCATCTTCACCAGACTGAGCATAACGAGGAGTTTGATTGGTAGAAGACTTGAAGTGACTATTTCCAACTCCGCCTCGACCACCTTCAGTTAATATAAATTCTTGCCCTACTTCTGTTATTTCGCAAATAACATCTCCCGTTTCTACATCTTTCGCAATAGTCCCTAAAGGCACATCAAGATATTCATCTTTACCTTCTCGTCCAGTACTCAAACTTCTTCCTCCAGGATAGCCTTGTTCAGCAATTACGTGCTTTCTATATTTAAGATGTAATAAGGTCCAGTGATTTTGACTACCTCGAATAATAACATGACCTCCTCTCCCACCATTACCTCCATCTGGGCCTCCGGTCATAGTTAGCCTATCTCTATGTAGGTGCGCAGAACCTGCCCCACCCTTACCAGAACGGCAACAAATTTTTACGTAATCTACAAAATTACTGTCGGCCATTATTTTGTTATCTCAATTGAATCGAATAATGATTTAGTAATATCACCTATCGATCCAACTCCATTAATATCAATTAGTTTTCCTTGTCCTTTGTAATAGTCTGCAACAGGTGCTGTACTTTTATTATACGTGTTAATTCTGTTTTGAATAATAATAGGGTTTGCATCGTCTTCTCTTCCAGAGTCTTTTGCCCGTCCAATTAACCTTGTTTTTAATTCATCTTCAGGCACAATAAGCGACAACATCATTGTTACAGCCGTTCCTTTAGCAGCTAAAAACAGATCTAATGCTTTTGCCTGTGCCGTAGTTCTAGGAAAACCATCATATATAACACCTTTTGCGTTTGGATATTTTGCAACCTCAGACTCCAATATCTCAATTGTGATATCGTCGGGAACTAAATCTCCTTTATCAGAATATGATTTCGCTAATTTCGCTAAATCAGAGGCTGGATCTAATGCTCTAAACACATCTCCAGTAGAGATATGCACCAAGTCGTATTCCTCTTTTAATCTATACGCTTGTGTTCCTTTTCCTGCACCTGGAGGTCCAAATAATACAATGTTTAACATACGTTTTTTTTATTCCGTTATTATATAAATATCTTTTAAATTTCTTCCTAACCCATCATAATCCAATCCATATCCAACTAAAAACTCATTACCAACCTCAATAGCAACATAATCAATAGGAATGGTTTTTTGATACGCCCTGGGCTTAAATAACAGGGTAGCTATTTTTACCGAGGCAGGCTTATCTTTACCAATTAATTCTACTAATTTCTCTACAGTATTGCCAGAATCTACAATATCTTCAATAATCACGACATGCCTGTTTTCAATCGTTTGATTTAATCCGATTAACTCATTAACAACACCTGTGGTATTGGTTCCTTCGTAAGAAGCCATCTTCACAAAACTCACCTCACAATCCCCGATAAATTGACGTACCAAATCAGCTACTATTATAAATGAACCATTTAAAACTCCAATAAAGACTGGATTCATTCCTTCATAATCAGATTGAATCTTATCAACCATTTTCAAAACTGCAGAATGAATGTCCTTTTCAGTAATAAATGGTTTAAATTTTTTATCGTGTAATTGAACTATAGCCATCAATCTTATCTATGTTAACAAAGGTAACAAATAAAGAAGTATTAATACTATCCCCTAAAGTTCTTCTGCTGACTTTAAAACTTTCGTCTCAAGATTCTTTTTAAATACCTCTAAATTATCAGCAATAGTTTTATCAAAAGCACCTATAATTTGTGCGGCTAATATCCCTGCATTTTGCGATGCATTCAGAGCTACCGTAGCTACGGGAATCCCATTGGGCATTTGCAAAATAGAAAGAATTGAATCCCACCCATCTATAGAGTTTCTGCTTTTTACGGGAACACCAATTACAGGTATTGTACACAAAGAAGCTGTCATTCCAGGCAGGTGGGCTGCTCCTCCGGCTCCAGCAATAATGACTTTCAATCCTCTTTCTCGAGCATTTTTTGCATAAGCATACATTCTATCTGGAGTCCTATGGGCTGAGACTACCGAAATTTCATATTCTACTCCTAGCTCCTTTAAAATATCTGCGGCATCTTGCATTACCGGTAAATCCGACTTACTACCCATTATTATTCCTACTTCTGCCATAATATTTTAAATTTCTATTTACCAATTACTTTTAATATTTTTTTTACCCTCAGCGCCTTTTCTTTTGCGTTGGCCAATGATTCATCTATCACCGTAACATGTCCCATTTTCCTAAATGGTTTTGAAATTGATTTCCCATATATATGAGGATAAACACCTTTTAGTTTTAAAACTTCATCCATACCCGGATAAGCTGCCTCACCCTTACTGTTTTTATCACCTAATAAATTCAGCATTACGGAAGGCATAATAATATCTGTCTCACCCAAGGGTAAGTTTAGTATTGATCGCAAATGCTGCTCATATTGCGATGTAAGATTACCTTCAATTGTTTGATGTCCGCTATTATGAGGCCTTGGTGCGATTTCATTTACCAATATACCCCCTTCTTTTGTTAGAAACATTTCTACAGCTAAAACTCCAACCAACTGCGATTTTTCTGCGATTGATTTCGCGATAAGTGAGCCCTTCTTTTCGATTTGAGAGGAATAACCAGAGGGTGAATATAAAAACTCCACAAGATTTGCTTCAGGATCAAATTCCATTGCTACCATGGGGAAGGTTTTTATATCTCCATTTGAATTCCTGGCTACAATTACTGAAACTTCCATTTCAAATTCAATCAACTCCTCAACCAAAGTAGGACCATGTAATAAATTATTTAACTTATCTTTTCCATTAATGACTGAAACTCCTTTTCCATCGTAACCTCCTTTTCGTAATTTCTGAACGAAAGGAATAGACCAATCAATGTTTAATTCCGAATCAAAAAGTTGATATTTTGAAGTTGGGATATTATTTGTTGTATAAAAGTCTTTTTGAACTCCCTTGTCCTGAATCATTTCTATCAAATCGGGAGTAGGAAAAACATCAACTCCGGCTGCCTCCAACTTGCGCAGACCATCCACAGAAACATGTTCGATTTCAATAGTAACCACATCACAATCCTTTCCGAACTGAAAAACATCTTCTGCGTTATTTAAGTCTCCTTGTTTAAAATCATACTTAGAACAGGGAGCATTTGCGTCCGGATCTAGAAATTTTAAATGTACATCAAGGTTTATAGATGCTTGATATAGCATCCTTCCAAGCTGTCCTCCGCCTAGGACTCCAACTGTTTGGTTTGGTTTGAATACAGAATTCATTGATGCAAAGATATTTATACTGTCTTAAAATAAAAGCCTATCCTGCATTATATTAAAACGGATTTAAAACAGAACTGACAATTCTTCCTGCAAATCAGAGACACTCATTGATTTTACGATTAAGTGGACTTTCTTCTGTTCCCCTAACTTAACTTGTGTATAGGCGAACTTTGCTTGTTTTGTCTTTTTTGATATTGAAAAAGCGATTACTATTGCTTGCTTTCCCTCTGGTAAATTGGAAAATTTCATACACCCTTCTGGTGAATATTCATAACCAGGTAGCACAGACTTTATATCTTCAAATACCAAACGGTAACTCATTTTAATATCACTATCCACAGATACTATTAGCTCCGTATTTACTGGAAAATCATAAAATCGATCACAATTGATAAACCCCATTTTACCCACCTTCATTAAGTAACCATCTGTTTCTGAATAATAACCTTCTTCTGACCAATCTTCGTTCTCCCAATTTGAACTATCTTCAACATCTTGCTCCTCTGGAAATAACTGAGTCCCTTCTTTTATTTTTTTTACATCACCATTGATTTCAACATCCCAATCAATCAATCCATTCTTACTTTTCCCTTCAAATGGTTTCATACCATTTTTTAATTCATCCATTTCACTAGGAAAAAATATATCTATTGGATGATCCGTTTTTAAATGAAGAACTTTTTCTTTAAAGCGCGCTTCAACATAAATTGCGCCTCCCGTTTCAATTATTTTGTCCTCACTTGTTGTCGTTAGTCCAGAAAGCAATATATCTTCAATTGTATAATACTCGCAGAGGGTTATTTCAATTTCATTTACGTCAGTCAATCCTTGCGTCGAAAAGCAATTGGCAGGAAATCGCACAACTGTTCCCTGTTCCCCAAAAATAATTTGCTCTGTAGCTGGATAAATTGTAAAATCATTACACGTAGAGGATAACAAGGAACTTTCACTTTGCTGAAAAAACTTTCTAGAATAGGTGTCTTTTTCTGCAACAACAGAAATAACTCCTTTTTTTTCAACCATCGATTTATAGGAAGCATTGGAGGAAGCAAACTGTGTTTTGCGAGAGTCGTCAAAATATTTCGTTTTAATAGATGTGTATTGTGGTGCAATTCTTTTTCGATGCAAATAAGCCAAGACACTATCCGACCGCATTGATGTAAGCCTGTATTTGTGGTTATTTGGTAGTTTCTTTTTTTCTTCTTTAGACAATAAATGAAACTCTGCTTCAGATCCATTTTTGATTATATCCCAAATACTATCAATTTCACTTTTCACAACATCGGTTAGATCCTTTTTTAAATAATCAAAACTTAAATTAGTATGTTTAGTGCTAAATGTATTTTTTTGAGCATTGTGAAGGAGCGGCGTCAATATTAAAAGCAGAGCAAGAATTTTCATATAAGAGTTTTGTGTATAACAATGATCTGAAAATAGGTTACAATAACGAGGCCATTATTAACGAATCACTAATAACCTTATTCATCTTCTTTTATGAAACGGTCAGACTATTTTAGGATTATTTATACTCTATTCTTTATCCACAGTCATTATATTTATGACTGCAGAGCTTTATCTTTCTTCAAATTAAATGTCAAATGTGTCACCATAGCGTGACGCTCGAATGACAATAGCCAATAATGTAATACATCTTGATCATCTATATCCATGTGAAATAATGGCCCATCAACTCCAAAAAAGTGACTATCTACCCATTTCCCTTCAGCATCTAAAATAAAACCATAATATGGGTTTTCTTTACTTGTATTTTCCTGCGCTTTATCTTGTTTTTCATAAAAGGGGTGGTTTCCAATTCCCATTGGCATTTTAAAACCTCCATTATAATCGATTAAATCTAACTGCTTCAAATCCGAATTGCGAACTCCACCAATAACTATTCTAGTTAAATAGGTTGTATCTGTATTACGCGCAAACGTCACATCAAACTCATAGCATTTTTCTTTTGCTGTATTATTAGAGGTCGTTTCTCTGATAATTACTTTTTTGGGAATACCTAACATGCTTAAAGTAGAAGCACGCGGATCCTTCGTATCATACCTGCCAGGCCATTGAAAAGTAGAGTAACATGTTGAATCATTTAGCATTTGATCAATTGAAGTTGGGTTTTCCGGATAAACAATGTTCTTGTACTTTGATTTCCTGGCGCCAGTCATTGGGTAAAAAGCATGTCTAAAATCCTCGAATGCAACTTCGTATTCATTGTCTACTGTTCTGAGAACATCTAAATTCACAACTTCCTTTCTTGGATGCGTGTATCCCTCTAGGTGATGTTTGTACTCTGCAAATGTTAGTACCCCTTTGTTTACTTCATCAAACAATTCTCGATACATTGCTTTTGGAAAATCGAACCACCCATGATACATCGATTTTTGTTGTCCTTGCTCTTCGGTGTAGGTAATAATTTCCCAAGCATAAGAATTTAAACAATTTCTGGCTAAATCAACTCTAACAGTTTTTGCTCCTTCTTCATTATCTGTAGAGACTCTGAAAGACCCTTTATCAAATCGAACTTGCTGTCTATTCCATTCCGCATTTATAATTCCAATATGCTCTAAATATTCATCCTTTGCGGCATGCATTGGTATTGTTGGAATCCATGCTAATAAGTCAATGTGCTCTATAAAAATAGTGTCACTTTTATTATTTGTTGGTAAAAACACCATCGTAAAGTCATTTTCACTATTTCTTACCACTTCGACTTTAGGGTGCTCATATACATTCCACAACTCACTCCTGCTCTCAATATCATTATTATCTGGATATTGTTCATCCGTTAATTGAGTAATATCAGCTGCTAGCTGAGTAGTTTCTATCTTATTATCAGCTGAGCCTTTTTCACTACAAGAGGTTAAGATAGCACTCCCCAATATCGCTATCCCGATATTTTTTAATGTTGGATTCATAGAATTACTTTTTTTCAAAAATACAGTAAATATTACAATGCACCTTCTTTAATTTCATCTACAACAGAAGGGGCTAACAAAGTAGAAGTATCTCCCAAATTTGATGTATCTCCCTCTGCAATTTTTCGCAAAATTCTTCTCATTATTTTTCCTGAACGAGTTTTCGGTAAACCACTAACAATTTGAATTTTATCAGGCTTAGCTATAGGACCTATTTCCTTAACAACTTGCGTTACTATTGCTTTTCTTTCCATCTCAATATCCATTTCTGCGTCACAAATAACATAAGCATAAATCCCTTCACCTTTTATTTCATGAGGATATCCAACTACCGCTGACTCGATTACGTTTGGATGTGTATTGATTGCACACTCAACTTCGGCAGTTCCAATTCTATGACCAGAGACATTGATTACGTCGTCTACTCTTCCTGTTATTCTATACATTCCATCCTTGTCTCTACGGCAACCATCTCCTGTAAAATACATACCTTCATAAGTGGAAAAATAGGTCTGTTTACACCTTTCATGATCTCCCCAAATAGTTCGAATCATTGATGGCCAAGGAAACTTTATGCAAAGGTTTCCCGACACATCATTCCCAACAATCTCTTTACCTTCAGCATCCACCAAACAGGGCTGAATTCCGGGCAAAGGAAGGGTAGCAAAAGTTGGTTTCAATGGCGTAATCCCTGCTAATGGAGAAATCATAATTCCACCTGTTTCTGTTTGCCACCAAGTATCTACAATAGGACATTTTTCTTTCCCTATGTTTTTGTTATACCAGTGCCAGGCTTCCTCATTTATTGGCTCACCTACTGAACCTAAAACACGCAATGAACTAATATCAGATTTCTCTATTAAATCCAAACTACATGCTTGTAATGCCCTGATAGCCGTAGGCGCTGTATAAAACAACGTTATTTTATGTTTCTCAACTATTTCCCAAAAACGTCCAGCGTCTGGATAGGTAGGAACACCTTCAAACATTACAGTGGTTGCCCCAGCTAATAAAGGACCATAAATAATATACGAATGACCCGTTATCCAGCCAATATCTGCGGTACACCAATATATATCATCCTCTTCATATTGGAATACGTTTCTAAAAGAATACTCTGTATAAGCCATGTATCCTGCCGTTGCATGCACTACTCCTTTTGGACTTCCTGTAGAACCAGAGGTATAAAGAATAAACAATTCGTCTTCTGAATTCATTATTGTAGCATCACAGTCTAAATCTGAATTGTTCATTTCATCGTGCCACCAAACATCTCGAGGTGAGTTCATATTTATATCAACCTCGGTTCTTTTGTAAACGATACATTTTTCTACAGTTGAACAAGATTTTAACGCCTCATCAGCAATCTCTTTCAAAGGTGTTTTCTTTGTTCCCCTTAAACCAAAGTCAGCAGTTAACAGTACTTTACAATCTGCATCATTAATTCTGTCTGCTAAAGCTTTAGCAGAAAATCCAGCGAAAACAACCGAATGAATCGCTCCAATTCGAGCACATGCTAAAACTGCAATTGCCAATTCTGGAACCATCGGCATGTATAGACAAATCCGATCTCCTTTTTGAACACCATTGTTTTTAAGCATATTTGCTGCTTGACAAACTTTTTCATGTAATTGATAATAAGTAATCTTAACAGCTTCTTCTTTAGGATCATTTGGCTCCCATAGTATTGCTACCTTATCTCCTCTTTTATCCAGGTGTCTATCTAAACAATTCTCCGTAATATTTAATTGCCCCCCTTCAAACCACTTGATAGAGGGTGAATCGAATTCTGAATGCAAGACCGTATTCCATTTCTTTTTCCAAGTAAATGTTTCCGCGATCTCTTCCCAATAAGCTTCAGGATCATCAACACTTTTTGTATAGTCGGTTATGTATTCATCGAATGAGGAAATTTTCTTTATCATCTAAAAATTTTTATCTAAAATACGGAAAAGGAGGCCAAGAGCCTCCTTTCATATAATAAATATTTGGATTTTATTATTGGTCTACAATCAGGAGATTAGCCAATTCAAATTTAGTTAACACCTGTTTATTTCCAGTAAACTATTGGTAAGGGACTTAATTAATAAAAATCCATGTCAAACCAAATTGAATTGTTCTGTCTTTAAGCGGGTAATTATATGCACCGTAATAATTAAACCCAAACAACCCTGAATTAACATGGGTTGCTTTTAAAAAAAAACGAACCGTCTTTATTCTTGCATTAAGGAAAACATCAACGAATGGATAATTACCCGATATTTTAGTGTCATCTAAGTTATATTGGTTGATCATTGGATTAAATGACATCATATCCGTTGGAGTATAATAAACTAGGTCAGCGCCAACAAAAACACTTAAGTTATTTTTATACATTTTGGTCTTAAAAGCAATGGTTAAATCTGCATAATAATCTGGAAGTCTGTAGATATTGTACCCTCCACTGTACTGGTAAACCATTTTTGGAATTAACGACCATTTTTTTAGATTAAATTCTTTTTGTGCTGAAAGCTGAATAAGTTGCGAAACTCCATCTATTTGTTGTGGTTCGCCAATAAAATTAAAGTAAATAGGATTGAATACATCATTATATGCTACACTCAAATCCACATTGTGTTTTTCGGATGTCAAACTTCCAGATACACTTAAATAGTCATTTGGAGAAAATATATTTTCCCATGAGATATTGTTCCCATAATATGAGCGTAAATCTAATGATGGAGAAATGGTTTGGTATGTGCCTATTCCTGAAATGGTCCAATCCTGAGTCAAATCATAGGTCAGAACTCCTTTTATATCAATATCCTTTTTTCGATAACCATTTAAATAATAATTTCCATCTAACTGAAAACGGAACTTCTTTCTTTTGAATTGAAAATTAGTTCCAACACTAAAAGATGTTACTAAAGTATCAATTACGTGTTGCTCATAGTTAAGCCCTTGCCATTTAACGAAAGTTGAAAAATGCAAATTATCTTGTCCTTTACATTTAATGAATTGATATCCGGCTATTCCGCTAACACCTTCGTATTTAATTATATCATTTGTAATTACTGAATCAATTAATATTTCACTATAATAATTCATATTCAAGAGCGAATCTTTAAAAACACGGTCATTTTTATACCCCGATGCTTTAGTATATATAATATGAGAAAATCCATTATTCAGTGAATCAAAAGATTGAGAAAATTGAAATTGTTGTTCAATCTGAAGATTTGTTCTGTTAATTGTTGAAGAAGCAAATGAAAGGTTAACATCCATTAACTCTCGATTTCTATTTAATAAAAGGTCTTGCTCAAATAAGCTGTCATATAATACACCTCCATTGTGTTCGTTGAAAATTCTCTCATGGTCAATATTTAGACTGACTTTGTATCGCTCGTTTTTTGTTTTAAACCATGCATTTGCATATAAATGATTATTACTAGAAGCTTGGTTGTTATAAAATCCCTTTGATTTAACTTTATCAAAACCAAAAGAAAAATTAGCCAATTGAGATATATTCTGCGTGTGGAGGACCTTCAGCACTTGCTCTTCTTTTGATCCAAGAATATAATTTAACTCTGTATAGGGCTTTTTGACATCAAATTGTTTTGACACATATTTTTTGCTTCCTATAATTAGACTTGGAGAAAAATTGGCATACTCTTGGATGTCAAATAATAAACTATAACCGGGCAGTCCGATATTACCTATTGACAAAAAATCCAAACCTTGATTGTATCTATGTATTTGATCTATACTCGTTGTGTCAATTTCTTCCACACCTCCACCAACATAGCAAGATAAACTAGAACTACTTTGTGAAAAAAAGTCAAACAATAGAAACAAAAACAGTATGGAAAGGATAATCTTCAAGTATCTGGATATTAACGTAAAAATATAAAAAAAGGTTGTCATCTATTATGGACAACAACCTAAACGTATTAAGAATAATTTTATTTTACCTATGCTTCGGTAGCTGGACCACCAAAATTAAGCGGAAAAGCATTTTCTGGGCCTGTGCTTTCTTTGATCGTTCCATGCACACTTTCGTACTTAGAGATGTTATCTGCTAAAGCTCTCATTAACTTTTTAGCATGTTCTGGAGTCATAACAACCCTGGATTTAACTCTAGCCTTAGGAACACCCGGCATTATTCTGATAAAATCATATACAAATTCAGTTGAGGAATGCGTTATTATTGCCAAGTTAGAATATATTCCTTCAGCAATCTCTTCGTTCAATTCGATATTAAGTCCTTGTTGATTTTTATTTTCTTCACTCATAATATTACTTTTTAAATTAAAAAAAAGCCTTCACCTCAATCCCGATAGCTATCGAGATTGAGAGAAGGCTTCATTGTACATTAATTTGGGTTTATTTAAGAGACCCTATTGTCACATCTTCGTTTTCTCCTACAAGTCTGTTGTATTCTTCTTTAGAACCTACTAATAGATCTTGGAAATGACGCATACCCGTACCTGCTGGTATTTTATGTCCAACAATTACATTTTCTTTTAACCCTCTTAAAACATCTTCTTTTCCATTAACAGCAGCCTGATTAAGAACTTTCGTTGTTTCCTGGAATGAAGCAGCAGAAATAAAGCTGTCTGTTTGTAGAGAAGCTCTTGTAATACCTTGCAATACTGGATTAGCAGTTGCTGGAACAGCGTCTCTAGCCTCTGCACCTTTCATATCCTTACGTTTCAGACTTGAATTTTCATCTCGTAATTTACGCGCAGAAATTATTTGTCCTGGTTGTAAAATTTCAGATTCTCCAGCATCTTCGATTACTTTCATTCCCCACATATTGTCATTCTCTTCTAAGAATTCCCATTTGTTTACAGAAGTCTTTTCTAGGAAACGCGTATCTCCAGCGTCAACTATTTCAACTTTACGCATCATTTGACGAACAATTACTTCAAAGTGTTTATCGTTAATTTTCACACCTTGCAAACGGTAAACTTCTTGAATTTCATTTACAATATATTCCTGAACTGCTGTAGGGCCTTTTATAGATAATATATCTGCAGGAGTTGTAGCTCCGTCAGACAACAATGATCCAGCCTTAACGTAATCATTCTCTTGGACCAAAATATGACGAGAAAGAGGAACCAAGTATTTAGTTATTTCTCCAGATTTAGCTTCAATAATAACCTCTCTGTTACCTCTTTTGATTTTCCCATAAGAAACAACACCATCAATTTGTGCAACAACTGCAGGATTAGATGGGTTACGTGCTTCAAACATCTCAGTTACACGCGGCAAACCACCTGTAATATCTCCAGACTTACCAGCTTTACGAGGTATCTTTACAAGAATATCTCCAGCTACTAGCTTTTGCCCTTCTTTTACAATAATATGGGCATCTACCGGTAAGTTGAAGTATTTCAATTCTTCATCTTTCTTATCAACTATTGAAAGTGTAGGAATTTTCTTCTTATCACGGTTTTCTTTTACAACCATTTCAGAGAATCCTGTTTGCTCATCAACCTCAGATCGGAAAGTAATTCCCTCTTCTAAGTTGACGAACTTAACTTCTCCTTCCACATCCGAAATAATAACAGCATTGTAAGGATCCCACTTACAAATTAGGTCTCCTTTCTTAATTGTTTTCTTTCCTTTAATAAAGTAATGTGATCCGTAAGGAATATTATAAGTAGATAAAATTACCCCCGTTTCTTTATCGATAACTCTTAATTCAGAACCTCGACCAATAACAACTTCAACTTCATTACCTTCAGCATCGGTTTTAGTAACCGTTCGCATTTCATCAAGTTCCAATTTACCTGAGAATTTTGCTCTCATTTCAGACTCATCCGCAATGTTAGAAGCAGTACCCCCAACGTGGAATGTTCTTAATGTCAGTTGTGTTCCAGGTTCACCGATGGACTGCGCAGCAATTACACCAACTGCTTCTCCAATTTCAGCTTTCTTTCCAGAAGATAAACTTCTTCCGTAGCATTTCGAACATACCCCTCGTTTCTGCTCACAAGTAAGCACTGAACGAATTTCAACTTCATCAATTCCTGCTAATTCAATCTCCCTAGCTTCTGTTTCATTGATTTCGGCTCCCTCTGCAACAATAATCTCACCTGTTTCAGGATGCACAATATCATACAGACTTGTTCTACCTAGAATTCTATCAAATAAAGATTCAACTATATCATCGTCCTTTTTTAAAGGTTTCACTATGAGCCCTCTTAACGATCCACAATCTTCAACATTTATAACTACATCCTGTGCAACATCCACTAACCTTCTTGTAAGGTAACCAGCATCTGCCGTTTTAAGTGCCGTATCCGCTAACCCCTTACGCGCACCGTGAGTAGATATAAAGTAATCCATAATCGTTAAACCTTCAAGGAAGTTTGTTAAAATTGGATTTTCAATAATATCTTGACCTCCTGAAGCTGCCGACTTTTGCGGTTTCGCCATTAAGCCCCTCATTCCTGAAAGCTGTCGAATTTGTTCTTTAGAACCCCTTGCTCCTGAATCCATCATCATGTAGACAGAATTGAACCCTTGTTGATCATTTTTCAAACGCTCCATTAACTCAAAAGTTAATCGAGAGTTTGTATGTGTCCAAATATCAATAATTTGGTTATAACGTTCATTGTTCGTTATAAGACCCATATTATAATTCGATTTCACTTCATCAACTTGACCATGGGCTTTATTCACCAATTCCTCTTTAGCAGGAGGAACCTCAACATCTGCAAGGTTAAACGATAGTCCACCTCTAAATGCTGACATGTAACCCAAATCTTTAATTGCATCAAGGAAGTTTGCTGTTACGGTAACATTCGTAATTTTAAGAATATCACTAATAATATCTCTTAACGCCTTTTTAGTTAAAACTTCATTTATGTAACCAGCTTCTTTTGGTACTAATTCATTAAATAAAATTCTACCTGTAGTTGTTTCAATGATATGACTAACAGGTTCTCCATCAACAACATCTTCAACTTTAACCTTAATTAAAGCATGCATATCAACTACCTTTTCATTGTAAGCAATTTTCACTTCCTCCGAAGAATAGAAAGTCATTCCTTCTCCTTTTACAGGCAATTCTTTCGTTGATTTTCTGATTTTAGAAATATAATACAGACCTAAAACCATATCCTGAGAAGGAACAGCAATTGGCGCACCATTTGCAGGATTCAAAATATTATGAGAAGCTAACATCAACAATTGAGCTTCTAAAACTGCAGCGTTACCCAATGGTAAGTGAACTGCCATTTGATCACCATCAAAATCGGCGTTAAACGCTGTACAAACTAATGGGTGTAATTGTATCGCTTTACCTTCAATCATTTTTGGTTGAAAAGCCTGAATACCTAAACGGTGCAAAGTAGGAGCACGATTCAATAATACTGGGTGCCCTTTCAATATATTTTCAAGAATATCCCAAACTACAGGCTCTTTTTTATCAACTATTTTTTTCGCAGATTTAACCGTCTTTACAATTCCGCGCTCAATCATCTTTCGGATGATAAATGGCTTGTAAAGCTCAGCTGCCATATTTTTAGGCAAACCGCATTCATGCAATTTTAACGTTGGCCCAACAACAATTACTGAACGTGCAGAATAATCAACCCTTTTTCCCAATAAGTTTTGACGGAAACGACCTTGTTTACCTTTTAAACTATCAGATAAAGATTTCAATGGTCTATTCTTATCTGTTTTTACAGCACTAGATTTTCTAGAGTTATCAAATAAGGAGTCAACTGACTCTTGAAGCATACGTTTCTCATTTCTGAGAATTACTTCTGGAGCTTTAATCTCTATTAATCTTTTTAAACGATTATTTCGAATAATAACCCTTCTATATAAATCATTCAAATCTGAAGTTGCAAATCTACCTCCATCTAGAGGAACTAATGGTCTTAAGTCTGGCGGTATAACCGGCACAGTTTTAACAATCATCCACTCCGGACGGTTTTCTATACGCGTATTTGCATCTCTTAAAGCTTCAATAACTTGAAGTCTCTTTAAAGCTTCATTTTTTCTTTGCTGTGAAGTCTCGTTAGCTGCTTTATGACGTAACTCATAAGATAAAGCATCTAAATTAGTCATTTGAGGCTTTTGCTTATTAGGTTTACTCAAATGCTCTAACATAGCTTCAAGAGCCTCAGATCCCATCTTAGCAACAAATTTATTTTCATCGTCATCATCTAAGTATGAATTCTCTTTTGGAAGTGCTTCTAAAATATCAAGATACTCTTCCTCAGTCAAAAAATCATTTTTAACTAACTCTTCTCCCTCAGCATTTAATTGACCAGCCGGATTTATTACAACGTATCTTTCGTAATAAATAATTTGATCTAATTTTTTTGTTGGTAGTCCTAATAAGTAACCAATTTTATTAGGCAATGAACGGAAGTACCAGATATGAGCAACAGGAACAACTAAGGCAATGTGCCCCATTCTTTCTCTTCTTACTTTTTTCTCGGTAACCTCTACACCACATCTATCACAAACAATTCCTTTGTAACGAATACGTTTGTATTTTCCACAGTGACATTCATAATCCTTTACAGGACCAAATATTCTTTCACAAAACAGACCATCACGTTCTGGTTTATATGTTCTATAATTAATAGTTTCAGGTTTTAGCACTTCACCATGCGATTTTCCTAAAATTTCTTCAGGAGAAGACAAGCTGATTGTTATTTTACTGAAGTTACTATTGGCAACTTTTGATTCTTTTCTAAAAGCCATAAGTTATTTTATTTGTTATTATTTCCGCCCTATTGAATTCAATAGGGCGAGAAATGAACTAATCTAATGTAATTTTTAATCCTAAACCTGCTAACTCATTCAATAATACATTGAATGACTCAGGTATCCCTGGTGTTGGCATATTTTTACCTTTAACGATTGACTCGTAAGCTTTTGCTCTACCCACAACATCATCCGACTTGACAGTAAGAATCTCTTGTAAGATATTTGCAGCTCCAAATGCCTCTAGCGCCCAAACTTCCATTTCACCAAAACGTTGACCACCAAATTGAGCTTTTCCACCCAATGGTTGTTGCGTAATTAATGAGTATGGTCCAATTGAACGCGCGTGCATCTTATCATCTACCATGTGACTCAACTTAATCATATAAATGATTCCAACTGTGGCAGGTTGATCAAATCTGTCTCCGGTTCCACCATCGTACAAGTAAGTTTTACCATGTCGAGGCACTCCTGCTTCATCAGTAAACTCATGAATTTCGTCTAGGCTAGCACCATCAAAAATTGGTGTAGCAAACTTCTTATCTAATTTTTCACCTGCCCAACCTAGAACAGTTTCATAAATTTGACCTAAGTTCATACGAGAAGGCACCCCAAGTGGGTTTAGCACTATATCTACAGGTGTTCCGTCTTCTAGGAAAGGCATATCTTCTGCTCGAACAATACGCGCAACAATACCTTTATTTCCGTGACGACCTGCCATTTTATCTCCAACTTTTAGCTTACGCTTTTTAGCCAAGTAAACTTTTGCCAACTGAATAATTCCATTTGGTAATTCATCACCAACAGAAACTTGAAATTTCTTACGTTTAAAATGACCCAAAATATCAGTTGCTTTTAAGTTGTAGTTATGCAATGTTTCCTCAACTAATGCATCAATTGCTTCATCACCTGTCCAGTTTTTTGGATTAATGTGAATAAACTCAACTCCCTTAAGATTCTTTTCAGAAAACTTGACACCTTTTTTGACTACTTCTTCTTTAAAGTTATTGTGAATACCTTTGGATTTTTTATCTCCAATGATTTGTAATAACTTGCCTATTAGAATATCATTTAATGCAGTAATCTCCTTGTTCATCTCTACATCAATTTGCTCCAATAATGGCTTGTCTGCAGCTTTCGATCTTCTATCCTTAATTGCTTTAGAGAATAATTTCTTATTTATTATTACACCAACAGTTGAAGGTGGAACTTTTAAGGATGCATCTTTAACATCTCCAGCTTTATCACCAAAGATTGCTCTTAATAGTTTTTCTTCGGGAGAAGGATCACTTTCTCCTTTAGGAGTAATCTTTCCAATCAGAATATCACCTTCCTTAACCTCAGCTCCAACTCTAATCATTCCGCCCTCATCAAGATCCTTAGTAGCTTCTTCACTTACATTTGGAATATCTGGAGTTAACTCCTCTAAACCACGTTTAGTATCTCTAACTTCTAAAGAGTATTCATCTATATGAATAGATGTAAATACATCTTCACGAACTACCCGTTCTGAAATCACAATTGCATCCTCAAAGTTATAACCTTTCCATGGCATGAAAGCTACTTTTAAGTTTTGACCTAATGCCAACTCCCCTTTTTGCGTAGCATATCCCTCAACCAACACTTGACCTTCGGTAACCTTATCACCTTTCATTACAATAGGTGTTAGGTTTATAGAAGTACCTTGGTTTGTTTTTCTATATTTAACTAATTTATAAACTTTGATTTCATCTTCGAAACGGACAATCTTTTGTGCTGCAGTTAATTTATATTTAATATGTATTTCTTCAGAATCCACATAATGCACAACACCATCTCCTTCAGCATGAATTAACACACGAGAATCTCTAGCAACCAAGTGCTCAATTCCTGTTCCAACAATTGGAGATTTCGGGATTAATAAAGGTACAGCTTGACGTTGCATGTTAGATCCCATTAGGGCTCTATTTGCATCATCATGTTCTAAGAAAGGTATACAAGAAGCTGCAATCGAAGCAATTTGATTTGCTCCTACATCCATCAAGTCTAGGTCTTTTGGCTCAACCACTGGAAAATCTCCAATTAGTCGGGACACAACCTTGTCACCAAGAAAATTACCTTTTTCATCTACATTAGCATTTGCTTGTGCAATGTTTTTATCTTCTTCTTCTTCAGCGCTAAGATAAATTGGTTTTTGTTTTAAATCTACTTTACCATTTTTAACATCTCTGTAAGGTGTTTCGATAAAACCTAAACGGTTAACTTTCGCGAATACACAAAGAGAAGAAATCAGTCCAATATTTGGACCTTCAGGTGTTTCAATCGTACACAACCTACCGTAGTGTGTATAGTGAACATCACGTACCTCGAATCCTGCTCTTTCTCTAGATAAACCTCCAGGCCCTAGTGCAGACAATCTACGTTTATGAGTAACCTCAGCTAATGGATTCGTTTGATCCATAAATTGAGACAACTGATTCGTGCCAAAAAAGGAGTTTATAACAGATGAAAGAGTTTTCGCATTGATCAAATCGATTGGTGTAAACACTTCGTTATCACGAACATTCATTCTTTCACGAATAGTTCTAGCCATACGAGCCAATCCAACACCAAATTGGTTGTGTAATTGTTCTCCTACCGTTCTAACTCGTCTATTACTTAAGTGATCAATATCATCAACATCGGTTTTAGAGTTAATTAATTCAATCAAATACTTAACAATAGAAATTATATCGTTCTTAGTTAAAACTCTTTGATCTGGTGATTCAGTAAGTTTTAGTTTTTTATTTATTCTATAACGACCAACTTCTCCTAAATCATAACGTTGTTCCGAAAAGAATAATTTATCAATAACTCCTCTTGCAGTTTCCTCATCTGGCGGTTCAGCGTTACGTAATTGACGATAAATATGTTCAACCGCTTCTTTTTCTGAATTAGAAGTATCTTTTTGCAATGTGTTATAGATAATTGCAAAATCGGCTGCACTTGCATCTCCTTCCTTATGCAGGATAATGTTTTTTACTCCAGCATCTGTAATTTGTTCAATATGGTCTTTTTCAATAACTGTCTCACGATCAATTATCACTTCATTTCTTTCGATAGAAACAACCTCTCCAGTATCTTCATCTACGAAATCCTCAACCCATGATTTAAGAACACGTGCCGCTAACTTTCTTCCAACAGCCCCTTTTAATGACGCTTTTGTCACTTTCATTTCGTCGGCAAGATCAAATATTTCCAGGATATCTTTATCACTTTCGTATCCGATCGCTCTAAATAAGGTAGTAACAGGTAATTTTTTCTTACGATCGATGTAAGCATACATCACATTGTTAATGTCTGTTGCAAATTCGATCCATGAACCTCTAAAAGGAATAACCCTAGCAGAGTATAATTTTGTTCCATTTGCATGACGGCTTTGACCAAAGAAAACCCCAGGTGATCTATGCAGCTGCGAAACGATAACACGTTCTGCACCATTCACTACAAAAGAACCTCTCGGTGTCATATATGGAATTGTTCCGAGATATACCTCTTGAACAATTGTTTCGAAATCTTCATGTTCCGGGTCAGTACAATAAAGCTTAAGAACAGCTTTAAGAGGTACAGAATATGTCAATCCTCTTTCAACGCACTCATCCATCGTATAACGAGGAGGGTCGACGAAATAATCTAAGAATTCCAATACAAACTGATTTCTAGTATCAGTTATCGGAAAGTTTTCACTAAAAACCTTAAATAGACCTTCTGAGTGTCTATTTTCTGGTGTAGTCTCTAATTGAAAAAATTCATGAAATGATTTTAATTGTATTTCTAGAAAATCCGGGTACGGAAATTTGCCTTTACTTGAAGCGAAATTAATCCTGTTTGAAATATTATCTACAGTTGCCAAGGTTACTATTTTTTTTATTAAACAAACGCGAAGATTTATTTGTGGTTATAAACCACAAAATGGTTTAAGCACTTCCACACCGATTTTCTCGGAGGAAAGTACTTAAACCTTTTGAATGAAATTCAAAGAATTACTTCAACTCAACTTCAGCACCAGCTTCTTCTAGAGAAGTTTTGATACCTTCAGCTTCATCTTTAGCAACTCCTTCCTTGATAGGACCTGGAGCTCCATCAACTAATTCCTTAGCTTCTTTAAGTCCTAATCCTGTTAATTCTTTAACAGCTTTAACAACGCTCAATTTAGCTTGTCCTGCTGATTTAAGAATTACATCAAATTCCGTTTTTTCTTCAGCTGCACCAGCGTCTCCGCCACCTGCTGCTACTGCAACTGCTGCTGCAGCTGCTGGTTCGATTCCGTACTCATCTTTAAGTACAGTTGCCAATTCATTTACTTCTTTAACAGTCAAGTTTACTAAACTCTCTGCCATAGCTTTTATATCTGCCATTTTTATTGATTTTGAATAAAAGTTTTACCTTTTTTAATTATTAAAATTGTTTTTTTATCTCTCTGATAAAGTTTTAACTAAGCCTGCAATTGTGCCCCCTGATGATTTCAGAGCTGATACAACGTTTTTAGCAGGTGACTGAAGTAGCCCTATGACTTCTCCAATTAACTCCTCTTTAGATTTGATTTCTACAAGTGCTTGTAGTTGATCATCTCCAACGTATATCGACTCTTCTATGAAAGCTCCTTTAAGTACTGGTTTCTCGTGTTTTTTACGAAATCCTTTTATTACTTTAGCGGGAGCATTTCCAACTTCTGAAAACATTACTGCTGTCGGACCAGTTAAAACATCATAAAGTTCTACAAGATCCTTACCTTCAACTTTCTCCATTGCTTTTCTTAGCACAGTATTTTTCACTACACTAATCTTGATATCATTCTTAAAGCATTCTCTCCTTAAATCACTAGTTGCTTGAGCATCTAATTCAGAAGTATCCGCAATATAAAAGATACCAGTATCTGCAAGTTGTTGAGTTAAGTTCTCAATTGCATTTTGTTTTTCCTCTCTGGTCATTTTAATCGTTTTATGTAGATTATGCTCATACTGATTTCGGTTCAACTTTAACACCAGGACTCATCGTACTTGACAGAGTAATACTCTTTACATAGTCACCTTTTGACGAGGTTGGTTTAAGTTTAATTATTGTAGAAATCAGTTCGTGTGCATTTTCTACGATCATTTTTGATTCAAAAGAAGATTTTGCAACAGCTGCATGTATAATTCCAAATTTATCAACTTTAAAGTCAATCTTCCCGGCTTTTACATCTGTAACTGCTTGACCAACGTCCATTGTTACTGTACCTGTTTTTGGATTTGGCATTAAACCTCTAGGCCCTAAAACTCGTCCTAAAGCTCCAACCTTACCCATTACTGAGGGCATAGTTACAATAACGTCAACATCTGTCCAACCACCTTTAATCTTAGCGATATAATCGTCAAGACCAACATAGTCAGCACCTGCATCTTTTGCTTCTTTTTCTTTGTCAGGAGTACACAATACTAAAACTTTAACATCTTTCCCTGTCCCATGCGGAAGAGATACTGTACCACGAACCATTTGATTGGCTTTACGTGGGTCAACACCTAATCTTATTGCAACATCGATAGTTGAATCGAAATTAGTATTTGTTATATCCTTAACTACTTGAGATGCTTCTTCTAAGTCGTACAACTTCGTTGTGTCAAACTTTGACAAAGCTTCTTTTCTCTTTTTCGTTAGTGCCATAATTTTCCTGTTTATTAGAATTAATAACTACCTTAATTCCAAGGAGCTTTGCCTTTAACCTTAATACCCATACTGCGAGCAGTACCTGCTACCATCTTCATTCCAGATTCCACAACAAAACAATTAAGGTCTGTCATTTTATCTTCTGCAATTGCTCTCACTTGATCCCAAGTTACAGATCCAACTTTATCTACATTAGATATAGCAGAACCTTTCTTAAGCTTTGCAGCTTCCAACAACTGTACAGCTGCTGGTGGAGTCTTGATTACAAACTCAAAAGACTTATCTGAATATACGGTAATAACAGCGGGTAAAACCTTTCCAGCTTTATCTTGGGTTCTAGCATTAAATTGCTTGCAGAACTCCATGATATTCACACCTTTAGCACCTAATGCAGGTCCTACAGGTGGAGCTGGGTTAGCAGCACCTCCACGGATTTGAAGCTTAATTAATCCACTTACTTCTTTTGCCATTGTTATTTATTTTAATTGTTGTGATTCTTAGATAGGACGGGAAGCTTTAATCGCCTATAAAATCATCACAGCTTCTTTAACTTTCTTTTTGTACTTGCATATAGTTAAGTTCAAGTGGTGTTTTACGTCCAAATATCTTAACCATTACTTTCAATTTCTTTTTCTCTTCGTTAATCTCCTCAACCACACCATTAAAATTATTAAATGGCCCATCAATTACTTTAACAGATTCTCCTATTACGTAAGGGATATTCATTTCCTCATCATTTTCGGCAAGTTCATCTACTTTACCTAAGATTCTGTTCACTTCAGAAATTCTCATTGGCAAAGGATCACCTCCTTTTTCTCCTCCTAAAAATCCAATTACGTTATTCAATGACTGAATAACGTGCTCAACTTCTCCTACAAGAGCACATTCTATCAAAACATATCCAGGAAAATAATTTTTTTCTTTACTTACCTTTTTTCCATTACGGATTTGGTAAACCTTTTCCGTTGGAATTAAAACTTGCTCAATATAATTCTCCAATTTATTTCGCGTAATTTCAAGTTCAAGCATTTCTTTTACTCGCTTCTCTTTTCCGCTAATAGCACGAATCACATACCACCTTTTCTTAACTTCTGCCATCTTTACCATTATTGTGGGTTTCCATCTGCTGGGTTAATAAATTCATAGTAAAATCCTAACAATCCTTTCCAGTCACCTGGCCAAATTCCAAAAACGTAATCCATCACCCATACTGCTAGTGCAATTATAACACTAGTAATTAAGACAATAATTGAGCTTTTCTGCAACTCTTCCCATGTTGGCCAAGAAACCTTCTGAGTCAACTCATAAACAGTTTCTTCAATATATGTTCTAATTCCTGCCACTTCTTTAATTTTTATTAGCACCGGTGGAGATTCCCGATAGCTATAGGGACGACCTCCCTATACCTATCTTTCTTCACCAACACCTTATTCTCTTTCTTAGCACGGGTGGAGAGACTCGAACTCCCGACACCTGGTTTTGGAGACCAGTGCTCTACCAGCTGAGCTACACCCGTAATATGACAAAAAGGTAACCCCTAAAAGAGGCACCTTTCTCATCACAGTACAGTTTAATACTACTACAATATTTCAGTCACCTGACCCGCACCTACAGTTCTACCACCCTCTCGGATAGCAAAACGTAAACCAACGTCCATTGCAACTCCAGTAATCAATTCAACTTCAATAGTTACGTTATCACCAGGCATTACCATTTCACGACCAGCTTCTAAGCTAATTGTTCCCGTAACATCCAAAGTTCTAAAGTAGAATTGAGGTCTGTATTTATTGTGAAATGGAGTGTGACGTCCACCTTCTTCTTTCTTCAGGATATAAACCTCAGCTTTAAATTTATTGTGAGGAGTAATAGACCCTGGTTTAGCAATTACCATCCCTCTTTTGATAGCTTCCTTTTCAATACCTCTTAATAATAGACCACAGTTTTCACCAGCTCTTCCTTCGTCAAGAATTTTTCTAAACATCTCTACTCCTGTAACAGTAGATGTTTGAGGTGCTTCACTTAAACCAACAATTTCAACAGGATCTCCTGTTCTGATAATTCCAGTTTCAATTGCTCCTGTAGCAACAGTTCCACGACCAGTAATTGAAAATACATCTTCAACCGACATTAAGAATGGCTTATCAGTATCTCTTTCTGGAGTTTCAATCCATGAATCCACAGTATTCATTAATTCCATTACAGAATCAACCCATTTTTGCTCACCATTTAAAGCTCCTAATGCAGAACCTTGTAAAATTGGAGTATCATTAAAACCATAAGATTCTAATAAATCAGTCAATTCCATTTCAACTAATTCTAACAATTCATCATCATCAACCATATCCACTTTATTCATGAATACAACCAATCTAGGCACGTTTACTTGTTTTGACAAAAGGATATGCTCTCTAGTTTGAGGCATTGGACCATCAGTAGCAGCACAAACTAATATTGCACCATCCATCTGAGCAGCACCAGTTACCATATTCTTTACGTAATCGGCGTGACCTGGACAATCAACGTGAGCATAGTGACGGGCAGCTGTTTCATACTCAATGTGAGCAGTGTTAATAGTAATACCTCTTTCTTTTTCTTCAGGAGCATTATCAATTTGATCAAAATCTTGTTTTTGAGCAAGACCCGCATCAGACAATACCTTAGAAATTGCAGCAGTAAGTGTTGTCTTACCGTGATCCACGTGCCCGATTGTTCCTACGTTCACGTGTGGTTTGGTTCTTTCGAAATTCTCTTTAGCCATATCTAATGATGTTTAATTTAGTTTTACTTATTTATTATTTACTTTTTCTTTTACTTACTTTTTTATTCATTTGAGCCAATGATGGGAATTGAACCCATGGCCTCTTCCTTACCAAGGAAACGCTCTACCCCTGAGCTACATCGGCTGATACCACTCATTAATAAAACGCAAAAAAGGAGAATTGACAACATCAATTCTCCTTTTGGCTCTTTTGAGCGGGAGACGAGATTCGAACTCGCGACCCTCAGCTTGGAAGGCTGATGCTCTACCAACTGAGCTACTCCCGCTTAACTTGCACAAAAGTAATTGATTAATTGACCTCTAAAACAGAAAATTCAAAAAATTCAAAAACTTTTACCAAAATCATTTGTGGGGGGAGAAGGATTCGAACCTTCGAAGGCTAGGCCATCAGATTTACAGTCTGACCTCGTTGACCGCTTGAGTATCCCCCCAACAATATTTAAAGAACTAAAAAAAGCCGATATAAGGCATCCCTTCGACCACAATCATGATAAACTCTTCGCCTTAATAATTAAAATTCAATCAAGAATATTAATCATTGTTTATCCATTCAATACGTTCAGAGCCGATGGAGGGACTCGAACCCACGACCTGCTGATTACAAATCAGCTGCTCTAGCCAGCTGAGCTACATCGGCTTCTAACTGCTTACTACACTAACTTTTTAGCAAAAAAAACAGACCTTTCCGTAAAAAGGTCTGCAAATGTACTAAAGTTTTCCTTGTGAGCAAAGAATCCTATTTTTTTTTTTTGTTTTTAGCTAAATGTAAAAAAATTACAAGCTTAATGCTTTGCCAATAGCTTTTCCTTGTGCTTTTTAATTTGCCTTCTGAGAGCCTCAACAGCTTCATCCGCAGACTCCTCAAAAGAGTTACATTGCTTACTTGCAAATAAATCCTTTCCGGGTATAGCTATCTTAATTTCTATAACTTTATTTTCATGACTACCAGCTTTCTCAACTTTTAACTTTACTTCTGCACCAATAATATTATCATAATATTGTGATAACCTCTCTACTTTTTCTTCAATAAAAACCACTAATTTGTTGTCTACATCAAAATGAATTGCTTGAATCTGTATGTCCATAATATTTAAGTTTTAATTTTAGCTCCTCGGATGAGCTTGTTTATATACATTTTTTAATTTCTCAATAGAGTTGTGAGTATAAACCTGAGTTGCCGAAAGACTCGCATGACCAAGCATTTCTTTTATTGCATTTAGCTCAGCTCCATTATCCAACATATGAGTCGCAAACGTATGCCGCAACACATGTGGACTCTTCTTACCCTGACTAGTAACCAAACTAAGGTAGTGCTTTACTTTTCTATAAACAAACTTTTGATATAGTTTTTCCCCTTTATCTGTTACAAATAAACTCAGAGCACTTTCAGGAAACTCATTCCGCTTTAAACGAATGTAATCAATAATTTTTTCTAACATGGCACTCGTAACGGGAATAACCCTCTCTTTGTTTCTTTTACCTAATACCTTTAAAGAGTCCTTAAGAACACTTGCTTCTTTTAGTTCGACAAGTTCCGACAACCTCATTCCTGTACTATAGAATAACTCCAGAATTAACTTATCTCTAGATCCAGAAAAATCATTGGTAAATTGAACCTCAGAAAACAAAGACTCCATATCTTGCTTCTTCACATAATCAGGCAACCTTTTCTCTACTTTAGGCGCCACAACTTTTTGCATTGGACTTTCCTCAACCAATCCTTTTGCCTTTAAATACTTATAAAAAACCTGTAAAGTGCTTTTTTTCCGATTAATTGATCGAGAACTAATTCCGCTTTCCACTAAAGTAACCATCCATGAACGAATCATAACATGAGTAGCATCTTCGGCACTTAAATCAAAAACTAGAAATAAATAAGATTGGAACTGCAACAAGTCAGTTTTATAGGAGACGATTGTATGTTTCGAATACCTTTTTTCATATTCAAGATATTCTAAAAACTTATTTACCATAGAAATTTATAAACAAAAAAAAGGGAACATTGACATCAATGCTCCCTTATTACGTAATTTTTTAAAAAATGTTAGTCTTCTCTAAACATATTTTCAACGTAAACCGCTTTTATTATTTCAGCTCTTCTTTCTACAGAAGGCTTAATGAATTGTTTACGCTTTCTTAATTGTTTTAAAACACCTGTACGTTCAAATTTCTTTTTGTACTTTTTCAGTGCTCTTTCGATGTTTTCTCCTTCTTTTACAGGTATTTGCAACATATCTTTATAATTTTCTTTTCTTAAATAACCATTTTTCTTCTCAAAACGGACTGCAAAGATAATAGAATTTATTTTTTATCAAAGTCTTTAAGCTCAATCCTTCAATAAATCTCTTGAAATAACCAATTTTTGAATCTCTGAAGTTCCTTCTCCAATAGTACACAGTTTAGAATCTCTGAAGAATTTCTCTACAGGAAACTCTTTAATATAACCATACCCCCCATAAATTTGAATGGCTTCAGTTGCTACCATAACCCCAACTTCAGAAGCCTTATACTTAGCCATTGCTGATAATTTATTTACATTGTCTCCTTTCATTAATTTATCAGCAGCTTGGTATAATAACAATTTTGCTGCTTCGGCTTCAGTTGCCATATCCGCTAACTTAAATGAAACTCCCTGAAACGAAGAAATAGATTTACCAAATTGCTCTCTCTCTTTAGAATAATTCAATGCAGCACTTAATGCTCCCTCTGCAATTCCAAGTGCAAGGGCACCTATTGAAATTCTTCCTCCATCTAATATTTTCATTGCTTGAATAAACCCCTCTCCTTCAGCTCCAAGCATATTATCTTTATGCACACGGCAGTTTTCAAAAATCACTTCAGCGGTCTCCGAAGCACGCATTCCTAACTTATCCTCTTTCTTACCAGCTTTAAACCCCTCAGTTCCTCTTTCTACAACAAATGCCGTCATTCCTCTCGAATCTAAAAGCTCTCCTGTACGAACAATTACAACAATACAGTCTCCCGATTTACCGTGGGTAATAAAATTTTTTGAACCGTTAATTATCCAATGATCTCCATCTTGCTTAGCAACGCATTTCATTCTCCCAGCATCAGAGCCAGTACCAGGCTCTGTTAGACCCCAAGCACCAATCCATTCTGAAGTCGCTAATTTAGGCAACCACTTTTTCTTTTGGACTTCATTTCCAAATTTTAAGATATGGTTTGTACATAAAGAGTTATGAGCCGCAACAGACAATCCAATTGACCCACAAACTTTTGAAATTTCGCGAATCACCATAATATATTCATTGTACCCAAATCCACTACCGCCATATTCAGCAGGAACCAGCACTCCCATTAAACCTAATTCTCCAGCTTTTTTAAATAAATCAACCGGAAATTCCTGCGATTCATCCCATTTCATGATATTAGGCCTAATCTCTTTTTCAGCAAAATCTCTTACCATTTGCTGAATCATTAACTCATTTTCTGTAAGATCAAAATTCATTTTACGCGTATTACTTTATCTATTAATAATTAATTATACTCTTATTAAGTTCAGAATATTTATTCAATGCTTCTTTTCCTTTTAAAAACTCTAATTCTACTACAAAGGAAAACCCTGAAATGAGCCCTTCGCTTTTTTTAATTAATTCTGCAGCTGCAGCTGCCGTTCCTCCCGTAGCCAACAAATCATCATGAATCAAAACATGCATCCCTTTTTCTATAGAGTCAACATGCACTTCAATTTCCGCTGAGCCATATTCTAAATCATATTTATACGAAATCGTTTCAGCCGGCAACTTCCCTTTTTTCCGAATCAATATAAAGGGGACACCTAATTTCATTGCCAATGAAAACCCAAATAAAAAACCCCTGCTTTCAACTCCCGCAATTGCATCAATTTTTACGCCTGCCCATTGACGCATTAATTCATCAACTATATCAGTTGACAAAACAGCATTCTCTAAAATCGGTGTAATGTCTTTAAACATTATTCCTTTTTCCGGAAAGTCTGGAATAGTTCGAATAGCCTTATCTACTCTTTCTAGTAATGACATTTTACTGTTAAGCCTTTATTAGTACAAAAATTTCAACGTCTATTTAACACAAATCATACTACTCTGTTATTAAATAGGGTGCAATTTTACGGTATATTTCATCATTTACCAAATCAGATTTCTTTATTCCTTCGATACTTTCATAAGGATTTTGGCTTTTTCTAATTTGGACTATTGAGTTAGCTATATTCCAATTAATGTATGGGTGCTTTTTTAAATCAGCTGTTTCACATGTGTTAATATTAAACTTACCCAGACGGATTGTATCAACAATTAGTCTACTTAAATTTTGATCTATAACCTCAGGAAGAATACCATAAACCTCTTTTAACTGTTCAACACTAGTAAAACCGCCTAATGCCGCCCTATATTTTACAATTTTATTTGCATAATAGGTCCCAATACCTTTTAAGGATTTAAAGCCGGTAGTGTCAGCAGAGTTTATCTTCACTTTAAAACTATTTAATTCTGACTTCAAAGAAGTGCTATTGCCATTACCAAACTTATTCTTTTTGTATTTATTGTCTATTTTGCTCTTATTAATCACAAAACCAAAATCACATGACAGAAGATTTACTTCAGTCGTATTAAAACCGAGCGAAATAGCTTTTTCCTGAACTTCATTTGCATTTTCAACATTGGAAAAACCTCCTGAATGGTATGAATAAATGCCATTCTTTTTATCACACACAACCTTCTCGAATTCAGAAAAACCATCATAGACAGGAATAGTGTCTTCCGTTAATTTTACAAAGTAACATTTCTCTTCAGAATAGTTTGATCTTGTTTTAGACTGACCTTCTAAAACTACGAAGGGCTCTAACAAAACATACAAAGAGTCGTCAACAACATACAACTTTTTTAAATCTTCTTTCTTATAAAAATATCCGCCTCTCTCTCTGTACTTAACAATTGATTGAGCTTGCTTTTCTGAGAAACCCAAAAGCATCCATGATTCTTTGCCAATTTGATTAGGGTTAAACTTGAAATATTGTATTTCCTTAACTTCATTGTTCAAGTTATTATCAATTTTGGTTAAAGACTTGATTTCTTCTGATAAGCTTTCAAATTCTCGGACGGAAGAATTAACGTAGAAATCAATAAACCAATAACCTGACAAAACTATCAACAACAATAAAATTAGTGCTATTGAGCCTTTTCGTTCAGAACTTGAATAGTTGAAGAAATCTATTAATTTATTTTTCATAGCCACTTGCAGCTTTGCAAAAATTTGGTTTGCTGCACATTCCTATAAAATAAGAAAGCTCTACTTTTTTATCGTTTTAATCTTATCCATGAATTTTTTGAGTTCAATCCTAACTTTCGGTGCTAAAATAAATAAGCCTATCATATTCGGAACAAGCATTGCAAATATCATTGCATCTGAAAAACCTATGACCGACCCCAATTGAGAAGCAGCTCCAACAACAACAAACAAACAGAACAGTCCTTTATATATATACTCTACTCTTTTTGATCTTCCAAACAAATATGACCAAGCTTGATATCCATAGTAAGACCAAGAAATCATAGTAGAAAACGCAAATAATATAACCGCTAAAGTTAACACAATTGGAAACCATGATATCGATGCTGAGAATGCCCTTGATGTAACTTCAACACCCTGAGTTACCTCTTGTCCGTATGTCATAATGTCTCCATTTCCATTACTAATGACAAGCACAAGAGCTGTCATCGTACAAACTAAAACAGTATCAATGAAAGGCTCTAATAAAGCTACCAAACCTTCACTTGCCGCATACTTTGTCTTTACGGCAGCGTGCGCTATAGAAGCAGAACCTATCCCAGCTTCATTTGAAAATGCCGCCCTTCTAAATCCTTGGACCAAAACTCCGAAAAATCCACCAGCAATACCCAAACCTGTAAATGCACCTGAAAAAATCTGCCCAAATGCGCCTGGTATCTCAGCATAATTAATTCCTAATATTGAAAGCGCAGAAACAACATAAATAACAACCATAAATGGAACAATCTTATCTGTTACACTTGCTATTTTTTTAATACCCCCAATAATCACAATCCCTACTAAAATTGCCATCATTAAACCAAAAATCCACCCACTACCACTTAAAGGGGAGGTTTTTGAATTTCCGATAAAGTCTTTTTGGGCAACTACCATTACCTCCTCTCCACGCTCAATAATCACTGAGTCGCCAACTGACTTAACAAATCCTTTAAAAACAGCAGGCTTATAACAAATAACTTTTTCGCCTACCCAAGCCTCAGATACAGAATCCTCAAGCTCAATGTTAGAAGCAAGGACAATTGAGTCTTTTCCAAAACCTTCTAGAGTCATTCCTACTGAATTTTCTTCATCAACATTTAGTTGATCTAAAAAAACCGAATCTTTGGTAACTCGTTGAACAGAGTAAGTAGTATTTTCAAAATGATTATAAAACACCTGACACCCTTTAACTTCATCAAGATTTGAAGTAGAATCAATCTCTGTTTGAGAGAATGACTCTAACATAGCAAATGCTTGATTCGATTGAAACATATTTCCGCCACCAAAAGACCCCCCAATACACATTACTGCAAAAATAATGGCCAAAATTTGACCTACTCTTAAGAAACCTTTTTCCTTCAAACCCTTAGACAAATAATACATTGGCCCTCCATAAACGGTTCCATCCTCTCCTATTTCCCTATACTTAACACCAAGAGTACACTCAGCAAATTTTGATGCCATACCAATTATTCCAGCAATTATCATCCAAAAAGTTGCTCCAGGCCCACCAATAGATATTGCCACTGCCACACCAGCAATATTACCCAAACCTACTGTTGCAGAAAGAGCTGCAGTTAATGCTTGAAAATGCGACACTTCACCATGATGATCTTCATTTTGTTCTACCCGTATTGTATCAACAGCATCTCCCTCCACTTTACTCACACTATCTGAAGCTTCTACATAATCATCTCCGCCTGATTCAATTTCATCATATTTTCCTTTTACAATATTAATAGCTGTAAAAAACCCTCTAAAATTTATAAGCTTGAAGTACAATGTAAAATACAATGCGCCTAAAACTAGAACTATTAAAACCCAAGGAACTTTTATCGTGTCTGTAAAAGGAATACTATAGAAAATTAGATCGACAAACCAACCCGTATACGCACCAAAAGCTTCATCAATCTTTTCGTCAATACCCTTATCTTGCGCAAACAACATTGTAGGTGTTAGTAATAGTAATAGAGATAATAGTTTTTTCATTTCATTTTTTTTGAATGCACACAAAAATATACATTTATTTCACCAATTCAAGTTCCTGAGAAACAATCGCCAATCCTTCTTCGAAAGACACGGGATTATATCCCAATTTGTTTGTTGCCTTGTCTAATAAAAAACCTGTTTTAGGCGGTCGTTTAGCTGCTTGATTTAATGTTATTGATTTTATCGCCGATACGCTATCTTTATTCAATTCATAAAAATCAGCCACACGATATACCAACTCCAATATACTCATCGTGTCCTTTCCTGATAAATGATAAATACCTTTCGCTTGTTGATCCGCTATTAAAATACAGCCTTTAGCCAAATCAACAGCCAATGTAGGAGAACGAAATTGATCATCTACAACATTTATTGGATCGCCTTTCTCTAGTGCTCCTTTGGCCCAAAGAACAATATTACTCCTACTCATTTTTTCGACCACTCCATAAACAATAATTGTACGCGCTATTGCCCAATTTGTGTAAGAACTATTTTCCAAAAGCATCTCTGAAGCATACTTTGATTCCCCATAATAACTCAAAGGCTTTGGAATATCAACTTCCGAATAAGGTCCATCTTCTCCATCAAAAACAAAATCAGTAGATAAATGAATCAAATGTGTATTGTGCTTTTCACATGCAGCTAGCAAATACTCAACAGCACTTACATTCATTTTCCAGCAACCTTCTTTATCTCCTTCACAAGCATCTACATTTGTCATTGCTGCAGTATTTATTAACACATCAGGACGGTATTTTTTAAAAATATTAGCAATTTCTGTTGAATTTGTAATATCTAGTTCCTCGTAAATAAAACCTGAAACATTTGAGATTCTGTTCGCTCCCTTTGAAGTAGCTATTAACTTATAATTAGGGTCTTGCTGAAGTTGATCAACCAACTTTTGACCTAGCAAACCGTTCGAGCCTGTTATTAGAACTGTTTTCATATTGACATTACTTCTGCATAATTCCAAAGATCTGGTTTAGACTTTGGATTTGATCTGGATTACCTAAAACAAATAGCTTACTGCCAGGGACAATGGCAATATCATCCGATGGATTAATGATATAATTACCATCAAAACCCTTGTAACCAATTATATTACAAACAGAAAATTGCTTTTTTAAATCTGCCAATGATTTATATTTACAATCTTCGGGAACATCCTGAAAATCTATTTCCTCAAGATTTATCTCATTCTCTCCTTGAATAGAAATTTGATCTAAAAACTCCACAACATCTGGTGTTGAAACTAACTGAGCCATATGAGACCCTCCCAAAGAATCAGGCATAATTACGTTACTAGCTCCTGCAATCTTTAATTTTTTCACCGAAGCCTTTTTAGAAGCCCTTGAAATGACTTGAAGTTTCTTATTTAATTCTTTCGCGGACAAGACAACAAACAAATTATCAGAATCCGATGGCAAGGTTGTGATAAGTGCTTTTGCATTCATTACTCCAGCCTTAACCAATAACTCATCATTGGTAGCATCTCCTTGCATATAAAGAATGTGGCCATCTTGTCTGAACCTTTCAATTACATCTTCGCTTTGCTCTAAAACTAAAAATGGATCTCCATGCGCCTTCAATGTATCTATCGCCTGAGAACCAACTCTCCCAAAACCACATACTATGACATGTCCGCTTAATTTTTTTATTTCCTTCACTGCTTTATAATCTTTAAAGTAAATTCTATAATCCCCGCTCACAATATATGCCGTAATAGAGGAAATTGCATAAGCAAAGGTACCAAAACTGGTTATAATTAAAAATGCAGTAAAAAGCTTTCCCAAATCTGACAAATCATGCACCTCGCCAAAACCAACAGTTGATATGGTAATTATTGTTTGATAAAAGGAATCCAAGAGTGACCAACCCTCCACTACCATAAAACCCAAAGTACCGCCAACAACTATAAGCGCTAGCAAAACAACAGCATAATAAACTCTAGAAAAAAACTTAAAATTAAATAACATACTTACACCTCTCTATAAATCCCAAACAGTTTTTCTTCGTTTTTTAAATTTAAAGAACTCCTTATGCTCAAGAATAAAAGCCATAGCCAAATAAATAATTAGCGGACTTCCAAATGTTAAGAATGAAACATAAATAAAAAACAACCTAATTCTAGACGCTCTTATTCCCAATTTATCTCCCCACCATTTAAAAACTCCAAAAGATCGTTTTTCGAAATAGTCTAGTATCGATTGAACCATAACTTATAAAATTTATTTTATTGAGTATTAAAACTCACAATTACGCAATTTAAACATTTTTTTTTAGAACAACTGACCCCACAAAACCCTTTTGCGAAAACAGAATTACAAGCTGATTTAAATAATATTCTCAATCGGACCATTTTGCGGTTCTTTTATTTATTTCCAACTGAACTTTCTTTAACAGCAATTTCACAATAAGCAAACGATTGATTTGAAATGAAAATACCAAGAAAAAGCAACAATAACTAAGCTATTTTTTTAACAATCCAAATTGTTTTAACTGAGCAGCCATTTGAGATTGAAGTTCTTTAGATTTTTTTTCAGCAACTAATGCAAAATCAATTCCTGATCCTGCGTAAATAATCCCTCGAGATGAATTAACCAAAAGTCCACAAGTATCATTCATTCCATATTTAGCAACTTCTTCCAAACTTCCACCCTGAGCTCCAACTCCTGGAACGAGTAAAAATGCGTCTGGGACAATTGCCCTTATATCGCTTAACATTTCTGCTCTAGTCGCTCCAACAACGTACATTAAATTTTCCTCATTACCCCATTCAAGAGACTTCTCTAGAACTTCTTCAAAAACTCTTTTACCCCCTTCAATTTTTTTATACTGAAAATCAAGTCCTCCCACATTACTTGTAGCAGCTAGAAGTATTACCCATTTATTACCAAACTCTAAAAATGGAGCGACGGAGTCATTCCCCATGTAAGGGGCAACAGTAACGGAATCAAAATTGAAATATTCAAAAAAAGTTTTTGCATACATCCTTGACGTGTTTCCAATATCTCCACGTTTTGCATCAGCGATTGTAAAAATATCATTAGGAATATAATCCATTGTTTTTTGAAGCGACTCCCAACCTTTAACTCCTAGTGATTCATAAAACGCCAAATTTGGTTTATAAGCAACGCAATAATCTTTTGTTGCATCAATAATCTGTTTGTTAAATTCAAATATTGGATCGTCTAATTCTAACAAATGCTCTGGAATTTTTTCGAGGTCTGCGTCTAAACCAACACAAAGAAAACTCTCTTTTTGGATTATTTGATTAAATAGCTCTTGCTTTGTCATTTGCAATAATTCAATAGTTATTCTACCCCTCCGGCTTTTAATTTCTCTGCATTTTCTGCCATTTTTAATGCATCAATCATTTCCTGAACGCCTCCATTCAAAAATGCGGGCAACGAATACATCGTTTTATTTATTCTATGATCGGTGATTCTTCCCTGAGGATAATTATAAGTTCTAATTTTTGCAGATCGGTCACCTGTAGAAACTAGAGATTTTCTTTGTTCTGAGCGTTCTTCATGCGCTTTATCAACCTCTGCTTGATACAAACGAGAACGGAGAGTTTTTAAAGCTTTATCGTAATTCTTGTGTTGAGATCGACCATCTTGACATTCCACTACAGTGCCTGTAGGTAAGTGCGTTAATCGAATCGCAGATTCAGTTTTATTAACGTGTTGTCCACCTGCACCCGAAGCTCTAAAGGTATCCTTCTTAACATCTTTCAAATTTAATTCAAAATCAATATCTTCAGCCTCCGGCAACACAGCTACTGTTATTGCTGAAGTATGAACTCTTCCTTGTGATTCTGTTTCTGGAACGCGCTGAACACGATGCACACCGGACTCAAACTTTAATGTTCCATAGACCTCTTCCCCAATTACTTCTAGAATAACTTCTTTATAGCCTTTTGTTGTGCCTTCACTGGAGTTAATAACTGCACTTTTCCAACCCTTTTCCTTGAAATACATTGTATACATTCGAAAAATATCCTCAACAAAAATGCATGACTCATCTCCTCCTGTTCCGGCTCTGAGTTCAACGATAACATTTTTATTATCATCTGGGTCCTTTGGAATCAACAACCACTTTATACTTTCATCTAAGTCTTCCTTTTTTTCCTGCAATTCATCCAACTCTATTTTAGCCATCTCCTTAAATTCAGGGTCTGATTCTGTTCTTAGAATTTCTTTAGAAGATTCTATATTTCCGATGGTATTTTTATAATCATGATAAGCCTCTACCAAAGGCTCCAAATCTTTATACTCTTGCGTAAGCCTAACATACCTTTTCATATCTTGAATAATATCAGGATCGACTATAAGCTTTCCAACCTCCTCCCTTCGTATAAAAATTGCCTCAAGTTTATTCAACAGACTATTCTCACTCATACCTTTAATTGAATTTTAATAAACGAAAGTTCCTTTATCGGAAACTATTGTTAGTTTTTTTGCGTCAGATGCCTCTACTCTGCCTATAATTTTAGCATCAACATTATAAGATTTACTAATAGCAATAATCTGTTCTGCATATTCCTCAGGAATGTACACCTCCATTCTGTGACCCATATTGAAAACCTTATACATTTCCATCCAGTCAGTATTTGATTCTTTTTGAATCAAATCAAACAAAGGCGGGGTAGTAAACATATTATCTTTTATAATATGAAGGTTATCTATAAAATGTAGAATTTTCGTTTGAGCACCTCCACTACAATGCACCATTCCATGAACACTTGATCTATGTTTTAATAAAATTTCTTGTATAATTGGGGCATAAGTGCGTGTTGGTGAAAGAACTAATTTGCCTGCATTGATTGGCGCATTTTCAACTGTATCCGTCAAATTTTTTGACCCTGAGTAAATTAATTCTTCAGGAACTGAAGGATCAAAACTTTCTGGATATTTATTCGCAAGCTCACTACCAAAGACATCATGACGAGCAGAGGTTAACCCATTGCTCCCCATCCCTCCGTTATATTCTTTTTCATATGAAGATTGTCCAAATGATGCCATTCCAACAATTACATCTCCAGGTTCGATATTTGCATTATTCACTACATCAGAACGTTTCATCCGTGCAACAACAGTTGAATCTACAATAATTGTTCGCACCAAATCTCCAACATCAGCAGTTTCTCCTCCAGTAGACTTGATAGAAACACCAAATGATTCCAAATCAGACAGTAGATCTTCTGTACCATTAATAATTGCAGACAGAACTTCCCCTGGAATTAAATTTTTATTTCTTCCAATTGTAGATGACAATAAGATATTATCGGTAGCTCCGACGCACAATAAATCGTCTATATTCATTATCAAAGCATCTTGAGCTATTCCTTTCCAAACAGATAAATCTCCTGTTTCTTTCCAGTACATATAGGCCAAGGAAGATTTAGTACCTGCACCATCAGCATGCATCACTATACAATGATCCTCCGAACCCGTAAGATAGTCTGGAACAATTTTACAAAATGCTTGAGGAAACAATCCTTTATCTACATTTTTAATGGCAGCATGAACATCTTCTTTTCCTGCTGAGACCCCTCTTTGATTATACCTTGTTTCGATTGCCATATCTACACTTATTTTTCAAATATCTAATTACAAAAATACTTAATGCTATTTATTTCTTTACAATGAAAACGGAATACTAATTAACAATATCCATAAACAAAAAAGCACCCTATCTCAAAAGATAGGATGCTTTTTTATATTTTCAACTAGCTATTCTGCTGTACCTTCATCAGAACCAGATGGCTTGTAATCAAAACTCAACACTCTAAATTGAGTACGCCTATTTCTTTGATGAGCTGCCTCTTGTTCTTCTTTAGTCGTCATTTTCTTAATTACATCGCATTCAAGACCAACTGCTCTTGGCTGAACCTTACCATAACCTTTAGCATCCATTCTATCAGCAGGAATACCTTTTGAAACAAGGTAATCAACGCAAGACTGCGCTCTTGCCTGCGACAATCTCTGATTATAAGCAGCTCCACCACGACAATCAGTGTGTGCCTGAAGTTCCACAATAATTGAAGGGTTATCAATTAATGTTTGATATAAATCATTCAATGAATCCTTTGCGTTTGTTTTGTCATTTACCAATAACTCCGATTTATCATATGCATATTGCACCTCAGGAAAATCAATTACGGTCTCCACAGTTGCCGGTTGAATAAAAATTTCTTCAATAAAATTGACTCCATGGTCATAGCCCATTGTAGATAAACTTGTTTTTGCTACCAAATATTCATCCTTACTTGCGTCAAAATTATAATTAGTTTCCTTTTTTATAAATCTCTTACCATTCTCTTCATCAAATTTAAAAGCACCTTCTTCGTTTGTGGTTTTAGACACTTGAGAACCATCAGTACCAACTAACGTTATGGTAACACCAGGTATTGGTTCACCTGTTTCTTTATTCTTTACATAAACCTCAAGACTAAATTGTATCTCAGGTAGATTAAAACTGTATAAATCATCTTTACCCTTTCCACCATCTCTATTCGAAGTAAAAAAGCCTCTAGTCTCCGTTCCTCTTTCAAAAATAATCCCGTAATCATGCTCTGCAGAGTTAATTGGATATTTTAAGTTTTCTACATTATTCCATTCTTTTTCTGCAGTTTTTTCAGCCCTAAAAATATCCAATCCACCCATACCGTGATGACCTGTAGAAGAGAAGAATAAAGTACCATCTGTACCTAAATGAGGAAACATCTCATCTCCTATAGTGTTAATTGGAGTACCCAAATTAACAGGAGCGCCCCAAGACTTTTCTCTTTTGTTATATTCTATATACCATAAATCTTTACCACCTTGACCTCCAGGTAAATCGGCAGCAAAAATCAATAAATTCCCTGCCTTATCTAAGGTTGGGTGGCCACAAGAAAGAGAATCTGCTCCTTCAGGTTTTAGTACTATCATACTAGCATTTTTCCAACTACTACCTTGTTTTTCCGCAAAAAAGATGTCACATCCAATATTCTCTTTTTTCTCTCTAGGACAGCGTGTAAAATAAATCTGAGATCCTTTAGAATTTAAAACTGCCCCACCTTCATTATCTCCCGTATTAATTGTTTTGGGTAACAATGTCGGCTCTCCCCACTTCCCTTTGTTATCTCTTGTAGAAATCCAAAGATCCATGTAACTCTCTCCCGTTCTTAAATCTATCTCATCACCTGTAGACCCCTCTCTAGAAGAAGAAAACAATAACTGTGTATGTTTCTTATCCCCCCAAGCAGGAGCATAATCATAATGGTCCGTATTCAATTGAATCTCGGCCATTACAACATGTCTTGTTGGATTCTCCTTCCATTCCTGAGCTTTTCTACATGATTCTGAACCTGAGGTAGCGACAACATCTCCAGGCCTTACTTCTAAGTACTCTTCATATTGCGCTTGAGCCTCCTTATATTCACCTTGTTCTTTTAGAACTTCAGCTAAATAAAGGATTACAACTGGGTCCGTTCTCTCATACTTTAGCTTTATCGCTCGATTGTAGTAAGTTTGCGCTTGAGCAGGCTCAATCAAGTTTCGATAACACTCTCCTATTTGAAAATTTATCCAAGCTTTTTTTATCGGCTTAGCCTTTGCTTCAGCTTTTTTATAGAGTTCTTTTGCCGAAAAGTAAGATTCATTTTTAAATGCATTATTTGCATCTTTCACGAAGTCCTTTTGCGAAAAAGAAGAGCCTGAAATCACACAAAAAGCTGTAATACAAGCAATTAATCTAAGAATATTCATAATTGGTCTATTTTTTCCCTTAATAATCTTTAAATAATTAGCCAAGCGAAAATAATCAAATATTTTTACCTAGCTAAGTTTTAGCTCGCTTTTTCAACAAAAATAGCCACCAAACTTCTGTTTTGAGATTAGTTAAATATAGCAACGGAAATTTTACACATTTATTATTTAGTGAAAAGTAACTCTCTTAATTTCGGTAAACGCCAATATTCATCATCAATTATCATCTCCAATTTATCAGCATGATATCTAATTCCATCGAAGTAAGGCTTAACCTTATCGCAATATGCAGTTGCCTTATCCTCTGAATCAATTAGATTATTGGCTTTCTTTCGCTCATCTACCATCTTATCTACGTTCTCTTTAATGAAGATAACATGATCCGAAATTTCTGAAACTAAACTAACCTGAACCTTGGAAGCTTTCTTTCCATTAGCCCCCAAAACATGCTGTAAACCTTTAACATTTCGAATCAATTCATTTTGAAACTTAATTGCTGATGGTATAACATGCGTTTGACAAATATCTCCCAAAATTCTAGCTTCAATTTGTAATTTCATAATGTAATTTTCCAAATCAACTTCGTGCCTCGCTTCAATTTCTCTTTTAGTCAAAATATTCAACTCTTCAAAAAGAGAAATATATGGCTTAGTCTTCATAATATCCAAGGCTCTAGGAGTATCTTTGAAATTAGACAAACCTCTCTTTTCGGCTTCTTTTACCCATTCATCACCATACCCATTGCCTTCAAATCGAATAGCCTTAGATTCAGTAATTAGCTTTTGAAGCTCCTTTAATATGGCTTCGTCCTTTTTGTCTCCTTTGTTAATTCTCGAATCAACATCCTTCTTAAATTCTATCAATTGCTTAGCTACAATTGCATTTATCGCAACCATTGCTGCGGAGCAATTTGCTGTTGATCCAACTGCTCTAAACTCAAATTTATTTCCGGTAAATGCAAAAGGAGATGTTCTATTCCTATCCGTATTATCCAGTAATATTTGAGGTATCTTACCGATGCTTAACTTCAACTCAGTCTTATCTTCTGGCGTCATTTTCCCAGCCTTTATAGACTTTTCTAAATTATCTAGCATTTGCGTTAATTGCGAACCAATAAAAACAGAAATTATTGCTGGAGGAGCCTCATTAGCTCCTAACCTATGATCATTAGAGGCTGAAGCTATACTCGCCCTTAAAACATCAGCATTCGTATGGATTGCTTTGATTGTATTCACGAAAAAAGTCAAAAACTGTAAGTTAGATTTTGGGTTTTTGCCGGGCGCTAGAAGATTTACTCCAGTGTTGGTACTTAAAGACCAATTATTATGTTTTCCGGATCCATTTAACCCTGCAAATGGTTTTTCATGAAGTAGAACTCGCAAATTATGTTTACGAGCTATCTTTTCCATTAAATCCATCAACAATAAATTATGATCTACAGCTAAATCAGCTTCCTCATACATAGGAGCACATTCAAATTGATTTGGAGCGACTTCATTATGGCGTGTAGTTACAGGTATACCTAGTTTCAAAGCTTCAACTTCATATTCCTGAATAAACATCAATGCTCTATCTGGAATTGACCCGAAATAATGATCATCTAATTGCTGGCCTTTTGCTGGTGCATGACCGATTAGAGCCCTCCCTGACATCATTATATCTGGTCTTGCATTGTACAATGCGCTATCTACCAAAAAATATTCTTGTTCCCATCCTAAACTTGCCTTAACTTTCGTAACACTCTTATCGAAATATTGGCACACCGCAGTTGCAGCTTCATCCACAGAGTGCAGTGCTTTTAATAATGGCATTTTATGATCCAAAGACTCTCCTGTATAAGCAATAAAAACAGTTGGAATGCACAATGTAGTGCCCATCACGAATGCAGGAGAAGTAGGATCCCAAGCTGTATAACCCCGGGCCTCGAAAGTATTTCTAATTCCCCCATTTGGAAAAGAAGAAGCATCCGGCTCTTGCTGAACTAATAACTGCCCTTCAAATTGTTCAATTGCCTTTCCTCCTTCAATTGGAGTAAAAAACGAATCATGCTTTTCAGCGGTTGTACCAGTCAATGGCTGAAACCAATGCGTATAATGCGTAACTCCCTTGGTAATTGCCCAATCCTTCATTGCGGTTGCAACTTGGTCGGCTACGGATCGATCTATTCGCTCACCGGCCTCCATTGCATTCTTAACGCTTTTAAATGCCTTATTGGTCAAACACTCTCTCATTGTGGAAATGTTAAACACATTCTCTCCGTAATACTCAGAAACTCTTACCTCAGGAAGAGCAACTTCTCTTGGTTTTCTTTCTAACAAAACATCAAGTGCTTTAAATCTTTGATTGGACATTTTTTCTAGTTTTAAATTAAAATTTTTGCTAAATTAATTCAAATTCACGCTTTTAAACACTTTTTTACTGTATTTATTTATCAACACCCTTAAAAATTAAGGGGTCAATAGAAATAAATATGACTTTTTTGAATGAAATAGAAAAAAAGAGGGGGTCAATTAACTAACGTCTAAATATTAACTGACACGATTATTGAAATATACACTAGATAACTCGCTAACAACAATGCTCCTTTCAACCTACCGAATTTTGCACCAAAATAAAGCATCGGCAATAAAGCAATGGCAATTCCAACAACCCAATACATATCAAAATGCAAAAACTGACTAACTCCTGCTCTACTCAAATCAATCGGACTCACAATACTTGTCAAACCAATTACTGCCATAATATTAAAAATATTGGAACCTATCAATGTTCCAATTGAAATATCCGATTGCTTTCTATATGCAGCTACACATGACACAACTAGCTCTGGTGCCGAAGTTCCGAAAGCTACAACAGTTACTCCGACTACACCTTTTGACACGTCTAAATAATCTGCTATTCCCACCGCACCATCAACAAACCATTCCGAACCAAAGTACAGTCCGGTTAAACCCAAAATTAAATAACCAACAGTAATGAACAAAGACTCATTAACCACATGCTCATCTATTTTTAGCTTAGACTCTTTTCTAGATTTTCTTATTCGCCAAGTAACAAATATAGCTAGAGAAGAAAACAACACTAAACCTTCCCAGAACACAATTACACCATCAAACAAGAAAATATAGAAAAAAATAGTAGCCAACATCATTACGGGCCAATCAATTAATTTTGTTTGCCTCTCAACAATTATTGGAAAGATTAAAACAGTAACTCCTAACACCAAAGCTAGATTAGCAATATTTGAACCAATCACATTTCCAACTGCTATTTCCGGACTGCCTTCAGCAGCTGCCTGCAAACTCACCAACAACTCTGGCGCAGAGGTACCAAATGAAACGACAGTCATCCCAATAACTAATGGAGAAATTTCAAAATTTCTTGCAATTCCAACAGCTCCTTTTACTAAAAATTCACCGCCTGCGACTAAAACTGTAAGACCTAATATGAGTAATAAGAATTCCAATTATTATTTATTTTCGATTGAGTCTTTAATTTCGTTCTCAAAACTCTTTATCTCCTTAACTGAATCTTTAGCAGAATCCCCAATTTCTCGCTGAATATCCTGTGTTGCATCTTTAAACCGGCGAACAGTTCTCCCCATAGTTCTCGCAATTTTCGGAATACTTTCTGATCCAAAAAACATCAAAACTATCAATAATATAATTATAATTTCGCCTCCGCTAATACTATTTAAAAACAACAATGACATTAGAATTTCAAAAATACAAAAAAAGCCTTTTCATTCCGATAGCTGCCGGAACGAAAAGGCTTTTTTTTAAATTATTTTAATATGTATCCCTATTTCTTATCTGTATTAACAGGCATTATTGATTTAGTTAAATCAACAACGGAAGGTGATGCAATACACAAAGATGAATATGTACCAACTACAACACCAATCATTAATGCGAATGAGAAACCTTTAATTGACTCTCCTCCAAATAAGAATATGATTAACAACACTAAGAATGTACTTAAAGAAGTATTTAGAGTTCTACTCAAGGTACTATTCAACGCTCTATTAACAACTGTTTTCGCATCATCCCTCTTGTGAATACCAATATACTCACGAATCCTATCAAACACAACTACGGTATCATTAATCGAATAACCCACAACCGTTAATATGGCAGCAATAAAGGCTTGATCTATTTCCATTGAGAATGGAACAACACCATACAATATAGAGAATAACCCAAGGACGACTAACACATCATGAAACATTGCCAATAATGCCCCTAACCCCCATTGCCATCTTTTGAAACGAAACGCGATGTACAAAAATATTGCTATCAACGAGAATATAATTGCTCTTATTGAACTTGTTATTAATTCACTTGAAATTTGTGCATCAACACTACGTTGATTTGTAATCTCAAATGTTTTTCCTGTTGCTCCCTCTATTTCACCTTTTTGAAACTCAAATTGGTTAAATGCCAAAGTAAGAACAGAATCTACTCGCCTTGTCGAATTTTGGCTCTTATCCTCGTACAAGTATTTAGTGGTAATCTCATAACTGGTAGTTTTATTATTTACCGTCTTCACCAGAGGCGGAACTTCAATTCCTTCTGCGTTAATTGAATAAGATGCAATTGCAGCCCGCAGATCTTCCTGACCTTGTCCCGGCATTTCAGTAAATTCAACTCTGTAAGTTCTACCCCCCGTAAACTCAACTCCACCATCTAATCCTCGGGAAACTAAAGAAACAATACCTCCAACAATAACCATAGCAGAAATTACATAGAAAAATTTTCTTTTCTTAATAAAACCAAATGATGTATCAGTAAATAAATTAGCCGTCAATTTGTTTGAAAATGAAACATTCCGTTTCTTATCAAGCATGAAAGTGAAAATCAATCTTGTAACAAATATGGAAGAGAATAAAGAAGTAAAAACCCCAATAATTAATATTGTTGCAAAACCTTGAATCGGTCCAGAGCCAAAATAAGCAAGCACAATCGCAGTAATTAATGATGTAATATTGGCATCTAATATTGCTGAATAAGCATGTTTATAACCGTCAGCAACGGCTAACTTAATTCCTTTTCCAGCCCTCAACTCTTCACGTATTCTTTCATAAATAAGCACGTTAGCATCAACAGACATCCCTATTGTTAGAACTAGACCTGCAATACCAGGAAGCGTTAAAGCCGCACCCATGGAAGCTAGCGTACCTAAAATAAAAAAGATATTAGCAATAAGAGCAACTGAAGCAACAATACCGGCTTTACTATAATAGAAAGCCATGTAAAGCAATACCATTATCAATGCAATAACGAAAGACCACATTCCTGAATTAATATTTTCAGCTCCTAACGAAGGTCCAACTATTGCCTCATCAACAATTAATGCTGGCGCTGGCAATGATCCTGCTTTTAAAATATTAGCTAAATCTTGAGCCTCCTCTATTGTAAAGTTTCCACTAATAATAGTACTACCATTTGGAATAGCTTCATTAATATATGGATAAGAAAAAACTTGATTATCCAATATAATTGCAATTGCACTTCCCACCTTAGCTGTTGTCCAGTCCTTCCAAACACCAGCACCATAAGATTTCATCTGAACAGTAACCGATGGCTTATTCTCTTGATTATAATCTTGGTAAGCATCTTTTATGTCTTCGCCAGTAATTCCATACTCACCATCTGTTTGAACAGCAATTAATGAATATGCCATAATATCACCTCCTTGGCTTTCCTCTTCACTTGTCCAGAGAAACGAAACGCTTGAAGGCACTAAACTAGCCATAACAGGATCGTTCAACATAATTGAAACTGCAGCAGTGTCCAGCCCTTTGGCATATCCCAATTTAGGCCCATTACTTTGCTGAGTAAAAGTAAACTTACTAAATAAAGGCCCCGTATTAGCAACTAAGTCTAAACTATCTGAATCAGCTTTTTCCTTAGCCAGTTGTTGAGTTTCGATTAACTGGTTATTTTCATTTATCTTACTCAATGAATCATAAACTACTTTATCATTACCCGTTAATAAATCAGCAATACTATCCGTTAAAACCTCATATTCAGAAGGAAGTTCTACAATATCTCCCAAAGAATCTTCAACAACATCCGACGCAGACAACTTCTTCAGTGAATTATTTAACTTGATAAATTCCCCTCTTAAATTTTTATGATAAGCATTTAAAAACTGCAGACTTGCAGTTGATTGCAATAAATTTCTTACACGATTTATGTCTTTAGCTCCCGCTAGTTCAATATGCAAACGACCAGACAATGGTTGTTTTTGAATATTTGGTTGACTTACCCCAAACTTATTAATTCTAGCCTCAATAATTCTTTGGGTCTTGTCAATGGCTTCTAGAGATAATGCGTTTAATTTTTCTTTAATCTCCAAATTCGTCATATCAGCAGGAAAATGAGCTTGATTAGCAACATTGAAATACCTGATCGTTTCTCCCTTCCATTGACTATCGTCATATGCTAAGAAAAATAGCTCAACAAAATCAGCACTTACTCCTTTACCATAATTAGTCATTGCCACCTTAAAAGGCTCCTTAAAAGATGCTTTTGGCGAATTTCCTGCAAGATTTTTCAACAACTCTGGAATAGAAACTTCCAAAGTAACACTCATTCCTCCTTGTAAATCTAAACCAAGACCCAACTCCTGATCCTTACATTTCTGGTAAGAAATTCCAAAAAACGGATATATTCCATCCCCACTATGGTCCGAAATATACTTTCCTTCATAATAGTTCATCACATCTTCCTTTCCTCCTTCCACGGAAACTGTATCAACACCCAGGGCAACTTCAGTGTCTCCACTTAACTGCACTAAATCCCATTGACTCTTTGCCTCCATTAAGGCTTCCTTCTCAACTCCTTTTGTGAAAAATGTAAATGACAGTTGGTACACACAAGCTAGAACTAGCAACACTGTAAATACCCCAATCGCGCTTTTATTTCGCATTTTATATATTATTTTAATTAATTCCTATTAAAATTTAGGGCTGCAAATATATAATTTCATAATATGATTAGCAACATTATTTCACTTTCATATAGGTTATGTGTTATATATTTTCCCTTAACCAGTTTGAAATCTAATCAAAGTATTGATAAACAGTATTTTAACCGTTAATTAAATTTATCTTATCACCTCAGTTTTTCTTGCAATATCAAAGCATTCCTTTGATCAACCTCTTTTTTAAAAGGCAATAACCAACCCCTCAACTTGTAAACTATTTACACAATTAAGAGAATTTAACCTATCTTTGTTTTATTACTAGCTCTCTTAATTTATATTGCATCATGAAATCCACCATACTTATTTTAAACATATTTATTTTTACAACTCTTATTTCTAGCTGTAGCAAATACAGTGCAGGAACTGGGGGGAAAGCACAAATCACCGTTAAAGTAATAAACGGAAACGTAAATATTCCAGGAGCAGATGTTCATGTCATGTATAATGCCACAGCCTTTCCTGGAACAACCGCTAACTATGGCAACACTGTTATAGCAGACAATACTGGGGATGCAATATTTGACAATTTAAAAAGAGGTAATTACTACTTCTATTGCTCTTTTGTTGCTGACAGCATTGTAAACGAAGCAGGTGCATTTATTAACATAGCAAGTAAGTTTGGCGAACAACATGTTGTTATTGATTTTAACGAAGAAGACCCATTTTAACAATAACACATATTTATTCTTAACCATTAAAAAAGGGGCTAGCATAAATGTTAACCCCTTTTTAATAAATGAACTTTTCTGTTTTAAGCATTCACCTCTAAAAGACCGTTTGTCTTTCTAACACCTTCAGCACTTTCTATTAATTTTGCTTTTTCAGAAGCACTCAATTCAATTTCAACAATCTTCTCAATACCATTTGCCCCTAATATACAAGGAACACCTATTGAGATATCGCTTAATCCAAATTCTCCTTCTAATAACGCAGAACAAGGGAACATTTTTTTCTGATCACATCCAATTGCTTGAACCAACGCAGACACAGCAGCTCCAGGAGCATACCAAGCACTTGTACCCAACAACCCTGTTAGTGTAGCGCCACCCACTTTAGTATCTTCAACTACCTGGGCCATTCTTTCTTCAGATAAGAATTCAGAAACAGGAACACTATTCCTAACCGCTTTTTCAATCAAAGGCAACATTCCTTTATCACTGTGACCTCCTATCACCATTCCATTAACATCAGAAGCTGGGCAACCCAAAGCCTCACTTAACCTATATTTGAAACGTGCACTATCTAGAGCTCCACCCATTCCAATAATTCTGTTCTTAGGCAAATTAGTAGATTTATGGACTAAATATGCCATCGTATCCATTGGATTACTTACAACAATAATAATTACATTAGGAGAATGCTCGATTAAATTTGAAGAAACAGATCTAACAATCCCTGCATTAATACCTATTAACTCTTCTCTAGTCATTCCCTGGTTTTCTTGGAATACCACTTGTAATAACTGCCACATCACTTCCTGCAGTCTTTGAATAATCACTCGTGCTTCCGCTAATTTTTGTGTCAAATCCATTTAACGATGCACATTGCATAAGGTCCATTGCCTTTCCCTCTGCATAACCTTCCTTAATATCAACTAATACTACTTCGGATGCAAAATCTTTAATTGCAATATATTCAGCACAACTTGCGCCAACTGCTCCTGCTCCTACAACTGTTACTTTCATATTTATTCTATTTTGTTTTTATTTTATAATTCAAAAATATTAATCCTCAAAATTAATAAAAGTAAACCAATCTTACCATTGTTTTTTAAGGTTTTCTACATTATCATTGTACCTGCATTTTCTAAATTAGCAGACCATTATTTTTACAGTTGCATGGCCAAATAAAAAAAACATATAACAAATGGCAACCATGTATTTTCAAAATCGTCATAAGGGGGAATAAAATGAAACTAGAGCAGAGCGAGCTGGAAAGAATCGTTGATGGCTGTAAAGCCAAAAACAGATTTTATCAGCAAAAGATATATGAATTGCTTTACAATAAAATGCTTCCGGTCTGCTACAGGTACTCAAGAAGCACAGATGAAGCAAAAGATATGTTGCAGGATGGTTTTATTAAGGTCTTTGAAAAAATTGAACAATACAACACAGGAGGATCCTTCGAAGGTTGGGTAAGACGGATTATCGTTAATACAGCTATAGATGCATATCGTAAAAATAAAAAAGAAGTTTTTATTGATGATGAATCTCGAATAAAGGATGACAGCGATTGGCAGGATATTGAAAATGAAGCTGAATACGCAGAACTTTCAATAAATGATATTGTTGAAGCTATGCAAAGCTTATCTCCAGCGTATCAAACAGTGTTCAATTTATATGTTATGGAAGGTTATACTCACCAAGAGATAGCTGATGAATTAGAAATTAATATCGGAACTTCTAAATCTAACTTAGCAAAAGCAAAGGCAAATATGAAATTAATGTTAACTGAGAAATTAAATAGATTATGAAAAATAATCAATTAGACAATTTTGAATCACTTATTAAATCCGCTTTGGATAAACAAAGAGTGCCGTATGACGCAAGTGATTGGAAAAAGTTAAATAAAAAATTAGGACCAGCGAATAAACCATTTTATTCTTCGCCTTGGTTTATTGCAGCTTCTATAACATTAATAGCAGCAACGATATACTTAACTTCTGTTTTTTTCTATTCGGAAACTACGGAGGACCTAATATCTTCTGAAGAGCCAAAAAACACTAAAACAGAAATCCAAGGAAAACCAAAAAATGAGTTAACAACATCTGAAAAAGAGAACAACAAAATTAAAGAGGACTTTATTAACGCTGAAAAAGTAATCAGCGAAAATAAGAAAGAGATTGCCGAAGTTGAATCAAAAGAAATAGAATACATAATCAAAAGTGAAACCAATCAATCAGAGGTTAAAGAGGTTGTATCCGAAAATTCAAATGAGCAAATCACTCATGAAGAAAACGGGTACACACCTCTTGATTCTGAATTTGAAAACAACATGATTGTTGAAACAAAAGATGAAGTAACTATTGAAAAAGCTGCTTTTCACATGAGCACCTTCGAATGTTGCCAAGGGTCTACCATCGATTTTGTGGCCGAAAAACAAAACGATGTTGAGTACTTATGGAGTTTTGATGATGGTAGTTATAGCAAAAATGAAAACCCTTCACATTTATTTGAAAATGCAGGAAGTTACAAAATCAGTTTAATTGTTAGATCTAAGAAAGATAATACTATTATGACTAGATCAAATGATCAATTATTAATTGTACATGCAAAACCTTTAGTAAATTTTGAATGGGAAATGAACGAAGAAAATGGAATACCATACACTTCTTTCATTAACCTTGTGGACAAAGCTAATTCCTGGAGTTGGAATTTTGGTGATGGTTCAATTTCAAATGAAAAAGACCCCAATCACACTTACAGAAACAAAGGTCAGTACCTTGTTTCTTTAGCAGCAACAAATGTCGAAGGATGTACCAGCAATACTAATAAGGACATCCTAATTAATGAGGACTATAACTTATTAGCTCCAAATTCATTTACGCCAAACGGTGACGGATTAAATGACTATTTTTTGCCCGCTGCTTTAAATCGTTTAAATGGAAATTTCACAATGACCATCTACAGCCAAGCAGAAGGGCTTGTCTATAACACAAAAAACATTGACCAACCTTGGGATGGAACCAACCAAAAAGCGGGAACCAAATGTAAAGAAGGAAGTTATGTTTGGGTCGTAAAACTTACAAACGAAAAAGGTCAAACAGAACAATATAAAGGAGCAATACTATTATTAAAATAAACTACTACTATACTAATTAAAAAATTGGAGTATATTGATACTCCAATTTTGCGTTAAGGCAAACAACAATTAGTTAAAATTTTAACAACACAACTTAGAAATGAAAAATAAATATTTCCGAATCTTATTCCTTTCAGGAATTCTATCAGCAACTTCTGCTGACACATTCGCACAAGTGAATGTCATTGAAGCAAATACTGATCAAATTTCTAATGATACTTATCGAATAATCAATTTGCCAAACTTAGGTAATTTAACTTCTTACGAAGATGCAATGAAAGATGCAAATTTTGATTCTTATAGATTTCTTGACAAAAGAAGAAATCTTGAATTTGAATCAGGTGTCGTTATTGAGTTATTTTCTATCAATGAGGTTAAAGCGATGGGAATAGAGATCGATGGGACAAAAGCAACTGCGGATGAACTACCACAAGGATATATTCCACCTACTTACAAACTGACCGCTAGCGGAAAAATAGTAGCAGTACATACGTTAAACCCACGAAAAAAATAACCTATTACCATGAGAAATATTTTAATCACTACCACACTTTTACTTGGGTCACTTTTTTCAATTGCACAAGGGGATGATTGTTCATCTGCTACAGATATTGGGTCAACACCAACTCCTGCTGCTTGTGGAACAGGCTCAACATTAAGCTATAGTGGAACTACCACAGGTGCCACAGCTGAAAACCCATATTCCTCATTGACGTGTATGGATGCTCCTGCAGCTGATGTTTGGGTAACTTTTACTGCAACAGGAAACGAGATAGATTTAAGTTTTACTTCTGGCTTAGGAGATGCAAACATTGGTGTTTATACTGGAAATTGTGGAGCTCTTACCGGTTTGTTTTGTGAATCAAGCAACAACGGAAACATCAGTACCACTCTAACTCCAACGGTTCCCGGAGAAACTTATACTCTTCAAATCAGTGGACAGAATGAAACCGATTTTGCAAATTTCACGCTGGATTTAACTGCAAATGATAATTGTGACATTTGTTTGGGTGGTGCTACAGTGACTACTAGTCCTGCACCGATAAATGGTTACTATTTACCAAACACTACTGTAGAAGTTTGTTTAGTTATTGATAGCTATACTCAAATTGCAGTCAATTGGTTATCTGGAGTTACAATGGACGGCATTGGTGGTAGCTGGGATACTGGCAGCATGACTGGAACTTCTTCTCCGAACGCTGGAGGTAATTATGTTTGGGTATATGGTACGCATCCAGATTTTGGAGAAGGTTGGTTCGTGGATTTGGATCCAAATGGACCTACTCAACCTGATGGAGATTTTACTAATAATTTTGGTGATCCAAATGCAGGAGGAGGTTCCTTTTGTTTTGAAATGACCACCGAAGCTAACTGTACTCCTGGCGGAGACCTTAGTATTACATTTGAAACATACTCAGATTTCGAAACAGGTGGTTATGGTTCGCCAGGGTGTACCAATGATCCAACAATAGAATTTAGCTCGGCAATGATTTGTTGTGATGTTCCATTGATGACTTTCACAGAACCTTCTTGTGCTAATAACGATGGTACTGCCACGGCTACAGGACAAGGTGGAAATGCTCCTTATGATTATGATTGGAGTGATGGTCAAACAACACAAACAGCTACTGGATTAGCAGCTGGAACATATACTGTAACAGTAACAGATAGTGATGGTTGCGAACAATTAATTGATGTAACCTTAACTGCCCCTCCTATAATGGTTGTAACAGCTTCTGGTGTTGATAGTGACTGTCAGTCACCATGTAACGGAACATTAACAGCTTCTGTTACTGGAGGATCAGGTGGTATTTCATACACATGGTCTGCATTAGGTGCTGGTCAAAACCAAACCGGTGTTTGTGCTGGTACTTTCACAGTTACTGCACAAGACGGTACTGGATGTATTGTTACTGCAGATGTTACGATTTCTGATAACCCACCACCGGTAATTACCGTATCGGATATTGATATTTGTCCTGGTGGAAGTGGAACTTTAACAGCTTCTGGAGCAGTTACATATACTTGGACTCCTGGAACTGATTTAAGTGCTACAACTGGAGCAAGCGTTACTGCTGACCCAGGAACCACGACAACATACACAGTTACTGGTTACGATGCTAACGGATGTGAAAGTTTACCTGTAGATGCTACGGTAACTGTATTAAGTTCATTTACGCCAAACTTTTCGGTTGCAGGTGACTTCTGTTTAGCTACAAATGACCTAGATTTCTCAAATACAACAACAGGAACTTCCGGGCCAACTTCTTACGATTGGACTTTTAACAGTGGAACCCCTGGAACTAGCACAAGTCAAAATCCTACCGGAGTTACGTGGGGTGCAGATGGAACATACGATGTAACTCTATCTGTAACAAATGGAGGTTGTACTCAATCTATCACTCAAACAATTACTATTAACCCAACTCCAACGGTAACTGCTACAGGAACAGATGCTTTATGTTTTGGGGACAATGGTTCTATCATTGCTTCATCTCCATCTCCAGGTTCTTACTCTTGGAGTTCTGGTCAAAATACAGCTGGTCCTCATGCAGTTGGAGCAGGTTCATATACAGTTACTTTTACAGATGGTAATGGTTGTGTAGCAACTGATGTTGCTACAGTCGCAGTTCCAACGGAAGTTGTTATGACTTCAGCATCTACTGATGCTCTTTGTTTTGGAGTATGTAATGGAACGCTAACTGGAGATAATGCATCAGGAGGAACACCTGGATACACATACTCTTGGGATGGAGGCCCATCTTCAGGCTCTCAAAATCAAACAAATGTATGTGCAGGTACTTATACAGTAACTGCAACGGATGCTAACGGATGTACTGCAACTTCAACAGAAACGATTACAGTTCCTACTCAATTAACTGTTAGCGCTACAGCTACAGATGCTAGTTGTAACGGAGTATGTGACGGAACGGTTTCTACAACTGTTGCTGGAGGAACAGCAGGTTACACATACGCTTGGACTGGAGGGCTTTCTGGAGCCAATCCAACTGCTGTTTGTGACGGATCATATACAGTAACAGTAACAGATGCTAACGGTTGTACAGCAACGGCAAGTGCAACGGTAGCAGAGCCAACTTTATTAACAGTAGTAGCAACAGGAACAAATGCTTCTTGTAATGGTGTTTGTGATGGAACCACATCATCGGCACCAGCAGGTGGAACCGCACCTTATACTTACTCATGGGATGGAGGAGCTGGAACAAGTGCAACAGCATCAGGACTATGTGCTGGAACTTATACAGTAACAGTAACAGATGCAGAAGGATGTACAGCAACGGATTCTTACACGGTAACAGAACCTATATTATTAACAGTAGCAGTAACTGGAAACGATGCATCATGTAATGGAGTTTGTGACGGAGATGCAACAGCAGTAGGAGCAGGCGGAACAGGAGTTCTAACTTATCAATGGGATGCAGGAGGTAATTTAGAAGCTACCGCAGCAACAACCAGCACATTATGTGCAGGAACAGCAGGTGTAACAGTAACAGATGCTAACGGTTGTACTGCAACAGGATCAGTAGTAATTGCTGAGCCAACCTTACTAACTGTAACTACAGGTGCTGTAGATGCTTCATGTAATGGTGTTTGTGATGGAGATGTAACTTCAGTTGGGGCTGGCGGAACAGCACCTCTAACCTACTCTTGGAGCGTACTTGGTGCTGGTCAAAATCAATTAGGAACTGTATGTGCTGGAACTTACACGGTAACAGTAACAGATGCAAACGGATGTACAGCAACAGCAGATGCAACAGTAGCAGAACCAGCTGTATTAACAGTAACTGCAGCAGCAGTAGATGCTTCATGTAACGGAGTTTGTGATGGAGATGTGACTTCAGTCGGAGCAGGCGGAACAGCACCTATTACTTATTCTTGGAGTGTATTAGGAGCCGGACAAGATCAAATAGGAACAGTATGTGCTGGAACTTATACAGTGACAGCAACAGATGCTAACGGTTGTACAGCAACAGCAAGATGCAACGGTAGCAGAGCCAACTTTATTAACTGTAGTTGCATCAGGAACAAATGCTTCTTGTAATGGAGTTTGTGATGGAACCACATCATCAGCACCAGCAGGTGGAACCGCACCTTATACTTATTCATGGGATGGTGGAGCTGGAACAATGCAACAGCATCAGCGTTATGTGCAGGAACTTATACTGTAACAGTAACAGATGCTGAAGGATGTACAGCAACGGATTCTTATACCGTAACAGAACCTATATTATTAACAGTAGCAGTAACTGGAAACGATGCATCATGTAATGGAGTTTGTGACGGAGATGCAACAGCAGTAGGAGCAGGCGGAACAGGAGTTCTAACTTATCAATGGGATGCAGGAGGTAATTTAGAAGCTACCGCGGCAACAACCAGCACATTATGTGCAGGAACAGCAGGTGTAACAGTAACAGATGCTAACGGTTGTACTGCAACAGGATCAGTAGTAATTGCTGAGCCAACCTTACTAACTGTAACTACAGGTGCTGTAGATGCTTCATGTAATGGTGTTTGTGATGGAGATGTAACTTCAGTTGGGGCTGGCGGAACAGCACCTCTAACCTACTCTTGGAGCGTACTTGGTGCTGGTCAAAATCAATTAGGAACTGTATGTGCTGGAACTTACACGGTAACAGTAACAGATGCAGAACGGATGTACAGCAACAGCAGATGCAACAGTAGCAGAACCAGCTGTATTAACAGTAACTGCAGCAGCAGTAGATGCTTCATGTAACGGAGTTTGTGATGGAGATGTGACTTCAGTCGGAGCAGGCGGAACAGCACCTATTACTTATTCTTGGAGTGTATTAGGAGCCGGACAAGATCAAATAGGAACAGTATGTGCTGGAACTTATACAGTGACAGCAACAGATGCTAACGGTTGTACAGCAACGGCAAGTGCAACGGTAGCAGAGCCAACTTTATTAACTGTAGTTGCATCAGGAACAAATGCTTCTTGTAATGGAGTTTGTGATGGAACCACATCATCAGCACCAGCAGGTGGAACCGCACCTTATACGTATTCTTGGGATGGTGGAGCAGGAACAAGTGCAACAGCATCAGGACTATGTGCTGGAACTTATACAATAACTGTAACGGATGCAGAAGGATGTACAGCAACAGATTCTTACACAGTAACAGAGCCTGTATTATTAACAGTAGCAGTAACCGGAAACGATGCATCATGTAATGGAGTTTGTGACGGAGATGCAACAGCAACTGAAGCAGGTGGAACAGGACCATATACATACCAATGGGATGCAGGTGGAAACTTAGAAACTACTGCAGCTACTACAGCTTCACTTTGTGCTGGGACAGCAGGTGTAACTGTAACAGATGCACAAGGATGTACAGCAACAGGATCAGTAGTGATTGCTGAGCCAATTGCAATTACATTAACTCCAGCATCCAATGATGCAACATGTGGAGCAGCGAATGGAGATGTTTCGGTAGTTGCTGCAGGAGGTACTCCTGGTTATACCTATTTATGGGATGACGCAGGTACTTCAACTACAGCAGCAGTTGGAACTTTGGCAGCTGGCACCTACACAGTAATTGTGACAGATGCAAATACTTGTACAGAAACAGTTTCTGCTACTATTAGTGATTTAGGAGGTGGAACAGCAACTGCAGTTGTTGATAATGATGTTTCTTGTTTTGGACTATGTGATGGTGGAGGTACTGTCACTATGGTTGGTGGAACAGCTCCATTTACTTATTCTTGGAGTTCAGGACAAACAACAGATGTTGTCACTGATCTTTGTGTTGGTATTAACTCAGTAGATGTAACGGATGCATTAGGATGTATTGCTTCTGCATCAATAACAATTACAGAGCCAGCAGTGTTAACAGCAGCGATTACAGGATCAACAGATCCATTATGTAATGGTGTTTGTGATGGAACAGCAGATGTAACAGCCGCAGGTGGAACACCGGTTTATACTTACTCATGGACAAGTGGAGGAACAACTGCCAACGAGACTGCAATGTGTGCTGGAACAGAGACAGTAACGGTAACGGATGGAAACGGATGTACCACAACAGCAGATGTTACTTTAGTAGATCCAGCATTGTTAACAGCAGCAGTAGTAGGAACAGATCCACTATGTAATGCAGGGACAGATGGTTCAGCAGATTTAACAACAACAGGTGGAACAGGAGCCTTAACTTATTTATGGGATGATGGTCCAGCATCGACATCAGAAGATGTAGCCGGATTAGGAGCAGGAACATACAATGTAACGGTAACAGATGCAAATGGATGTACTGCAACGGATGCAGTAACACTTGCAGAACCAACAGCGATTGTATTAACTCCAGCATTTGTAGCAAGTACTTGTGGACAAGCTAACGGAGAAGTGTCTGTATCCGCAGTAGGTGGAACAGGAGCTTATACTTACCTTATGGGATGATGCAGGTGCATCAACTACAGCAAGTGTAACTGGTCTTGCGGCTGGAACATATAATGTAACCGTAACAGATGCGCAAGGATGTACAGAAACAGTAGCTTCAACGATTACAGATGAGGCAGCTGGAACAGCTACAACAGTAGTTGATAACAACGTATCTTGTTTTGGACTATGTGATGGAGGAGCAACGGTAACTGTTGTTGGTGGAACAGCCCCATTTACATATTTATGGAACAATGGAGAAACAACAGATGTAGCAACAGCATTATGTGTAGGAACCAACTCAGTAGATATAACGGATGCAAATGGATGTGTTATATCAGTTACAGCAGATATCACAGAGCCAGCAGTATTGACAGCAGCGATTACAGGATCAACAGATCCATTATGTAATGGTGTTTGTGATGGAACAGCAGATGTAACAGCCGCAGGTGGAACACCGGTTTATACTTACTCATGGACAAGTGGAGGAACAACTGCCAACGAGACTGCAATGTGTGCTGGAACAGAAACAGTAACGGTAACGGATGGAAACGGATGTACCACAACAGCAGATGTTACTTTAGTAGATCCAGCATTATTAACAGCAGCAGTAGTAGGAACAGATCCACTATGTAATGCAGGAACAGATGGTTCAGCAGATTTAACAACCACAGGTGGAACAGGAGCCTTAACTTATTTATGGGATGATGGTCCAGCTTCGACATCAGAAGATGTAGCCGGATTAGGAGCAGGAACATACAATGTAACGGTAACAGATGCAAATGGATGTACTGCAACGGATGCAGTAACACTTGCAGAACCAACCGCGATTGTATTAACTCCAGCATTTGTAGCAAGTACTTGTGGACAAGCTAATGGAGAAGTGTCTGTATCCGCAGTAGGTGGTACAGGAGCTTACACTTACCTTTGGGATGATGCAGGTGCATCAACTACAGCGAGTGTAACTGGTCTTGCGGCTGGAACATATAATGTAACCGTAACAGATGCGCAAGGATGTACAGAAACAGTAGCTTCAACGATTACAGATGGGGCAGCTGGAACAGCTACAACAGTAGTTGATAACAACGTATCTTGTTTTGGACTATGTGATGGTGGAGCAACGGTAACTGTTGTTGGTGGAACAGCCCCATTTACATATTTATGGAACAATGGAGAAACAACAGATGTAGCAACAGCATTATGTGTAGGAACCAACTCAGTAGATATAACGGATGCAAATGGATGTGTTATATCAGTTACAGCAGATATCACAGAGCCAGCAGTATTGACAGCAGCGATTACAGGATCAACAGATCCATTATGTAATGGTGTTTGTGATGGAACAGCAGATGTAACAGCCGCAGGTGGAACACCGGTTTATACTTACTCATGGACAAGTGGAGGAACAACTGCCAACGAGACTGCAATGTGTGCTGGAACAGAAACAGTAACGGTAACGGATGGAAACGGATGTACCACAACAACAGATGTTACTTTAGTAGATCCAGCATTATTAACAGCAGCAGTAGTAGGAACAGATCCACTATGTAATGCAGGAACAGATGGTTCAGCAGATTTAACAACCACAGGTGGAACAGGAGCCTTAACTTATTTATGGGATGATGGTCCAGCTTCTACTTCAGAAGATGTAGCCGGATTAGGAGCAGGAACATACAATGTAACGGTAACAGATGCAAATGGATGTACTGCAACAGATGTTGTAACAGTCACAGAACCAACTTTAATAGTGCTTACAGCATCTGGTACAGATGCTAACTGTGGTCAAGCAGACGGAGAAGTTTGTGTTGTTGCAGTAGGCGGAACAGGTGTTTATACGTATGCATGGAATGACGTAGGTGCTCAAACAACGGCATGTGCATCTAACATTGTGGCAGGAACTTATGCTGTAACAGTAACAGATGCACAAGGATGTGTCCAAACTGCAAGTGTAACGATTAACGATATAGCAGGACCAACTGCAACTGCATCAGTAGTAATAGATGCATCAGGATTTGGTTTATGTGACGCCGAAGTAACAGCAGCTCCAGTAGGTGGATCAGGAACATACACTTACTTATGGGATGACCCAGCAGCACAAACAACGCAAAATGCAACGGGACTTTGTGCAGGAACTTACTGTGTAACGGTAACGGATGCTGTAACAGGGTGTGTTACTACTGCTTGTGTAACGGTTGTTGAGCCAGGAGCAATTATCCTTACAATAACAACAGTAGATTTACAATGTAATGGTGTTTGTATTGGAGAAGCTGATGCAACTGTATCTGGAGGTGTTCCTCCATATATCTACTCTTGGAGTAGTGGAGCAACAGCAGAAGATTTAACAGGATTGTGTGCTGGAGATTACACATTAACAGTGGTAGATGATAATGGTATTTCAACTGCACAAACAGTTACAATTAACGAACCAACAGCAGTAGCTGTAACATCAATAACTGGAACAGACTTAAACTGTAACGGTGTATGTGATGGAACATTAGATGTTACAGCAGCAGGCGGAACAGGAACATTGGTTTACACTTGGGATGGAGGACTTCCAGCTGGACAGAACCTTACGAGTGTGTGTGCTGGTACTTATAGCGTAACAGTAACCGATGATAACTTATGTACTGCCACAGATGTTTATACGATAAACGAACCAGATTTACTTGTATTAGCAACAAGTCAAACAGACGCTAACTGTTCTCAAGCAGATGGAGAAGCATGTGTAGCTCCAAGTGGTGGAACACCTGGATATACTTATTTATGGGATGATCCCGCAGGACAAACAACATTATGTGCTAGTACAATAACTTCAGGAACTTACAATGTTACAGTAACCGATGCTAACGATTGTATTGAAACAGCAACAGTTGTTGTAAACGATATTAGTGGGGGAACAGCAACTATTGCAATCGACAACAATGCTTCATGTAATGGAGTGTGTGATGGTCAAGCAACTGTTACAATGACAGGAGGAGCTGCACCATATACTTACTTATGGGATTCTGGAGCATCAGCTAACTCTACAACCAACACAGGTTTATGTGCTGGAGCAATCAATGTAACAATTACAGATAATGTAGGATGTATTACAACGGCAACAGAAACAATTACTGAACCTACTCCACTTGCTATTACTAGTACAAGCTACAGATGCCTACTTGTAATGGATTTGCAGATGGAGAAGTTACAACAACTGTAACAGGTGGTACTGCAGCAGTAGATTACATATATGATTGGGTAAATCAAGCAACTGCTCACAAATGTTGGTAACACACCAACAGTAACTGGACTTTCAATCGGAATTTACTGTGTAACAGTAACGGACGATAACGGATGTACAATTAGTGAATGTGTTACTATTGCAGAACCAACACCAGTTGCTGTAACAACAGCTGCTATTGATGCAAATTGTGGTCAATCAGATGGAGCGGTTTCAGTAGCAACATCAACAGGTGGTTCTGGATTTTATACTACAGAAGACTGGGTTGATGGATTAGGGGATCCAGTAGCTAATACCAATACAGTTCCAGCAGGAGCTTACACGGTAACAGTAACGGATAATGCAGGTTGTACAGGAACAGCAGTAGCTACTGTATCTGATTTATCAGGACCAACAACCGTACTTGCCAATCAAGTAGACGCTACTTGTAATGGATATTGTGATGGAGAAATTAGTGTTACGATCACTGGAGGTACTGCACCTTACACAAGTGTATGGTCACCATTGCCAGGAGCAGGACAAGGAACTCCAGATGTAACAGGTTTATGTGCAGGAACTTATGCAGTCGATGTAACGGATGTAAATGGGTGTACATCATCATTCTCAACAACGATAACTGAACCAGCTCCAGTTGCTACCTCGATTGTATCAACAGCAGATGCTTCAGGAGCTAGTGTGTGTGATGGATCTGCAGATGTAATAGCTACAGGTGGGACAGGTACAATAACTTACACATGGTTTAATGATTGTGCTGCAACTTCGTTAAATGGAGCTTTAGCCGGACCAAATGTAACTGGATTATGTGCTGATGATTACGCTGTTGTATCTACAGACGTTAACGGATGTGCTGATACATTATGTCTTACAATCATAGAACCAAATGCAATTTTCACAACCCTAACAGGTGTAGATGTGACTTGCTTTGGAGCGTGTGACGGACAAGCTACAGTAATTGCAAGTGGAGGTGTACCAGGCTTTACATACGATTGGGTATCTGTAGCAACAGGTAATCCTATTGGCCAAACAACAACAACTGCAACAGGGTTGTGTGCAGGCGATTATTTTGTAGTCGTAACGGATGCAAATGGTATTGTACATAACAGTATTATTCAAACAATTAACGAACCAACAGTGCTTGCAGGAGCTGCTAATGTAATATCTGATTACAATGGATTTGATGTCTCTTGTGAAGGAGCTTGTGATGGCTCTGCAGAGGTTATCCCAACTGGAGGAACAGCACCTTACACATATGCTTGGGATGCAAATACAGGAAATCAAACTACACCAATAGCTACCAACCTTTGTGCTATAACATATGATGTAGTAGTAACGGATGCTAACGGATGTTCTCAAACATTTAACGTAACACTTTCTAAACCACCGGTACTTGGAAATGTATTATCGTTTGTGGACGTAAGTTGTAACGCTGCATGTGATGGAACAATTACTTCTACACCAGCAGGAGGAACTCCTCCATTTACCTACCAATGGAATGACCCTGCATTAACAACTACAGCAACTGTAGCCGATTTATGTGCAGGAACGTACGATGTTGTTATAGTGGATGCAAATGGATGTACAATAACAGAAACCCAGTCGATAACAGAACCAGTTGCATTGGTGCTAAACGGATCAATGACAGGATCTAACTGTAACCAAAATGATGGTTCTGCAGAAGTTACCATTGTAACGGGAGTTGCTCCATTTACATACCAGTGGGATGCTAACGCTGGGAGTCAAACAACAGCAATCGCTTCTAATTTATTTGCTGGATGTTATGATGTTACAGTAACAGACGCGAATGGATGTAGTGAGTTAATAAATATATGTGTAGTTGATTTAGGAGCACCTTCAGCAACTATCTTAACACAAACAGATGTAAGTTGTAATGCTGGATGTGATGGTTTTGCTCAAATTCAAATATTTGGTGGAACACCGCCATTGAACTATACTTGGTATGATAATAACAACAATCCAATTGGTCAAACAACTGCAAGTGCATTGAATTTATGTGCAGGAACCTATGTAGGGGAAATGATTGATGATGTTGGATGTCAAGCAACAATAAGTGTTACTATTGAAGAGCCAACTGCACTCAATGCTGTTATTTCAGCATCAACAGATGTAACTTGTTTTGGTTACTCTGATGGAAATGCGACAGTAACGGCTTCGGGAGGAACCGCTCCTTACACATATGCATGGAATGATCCTGCGGCACAAACAACCGCAACGACACTTCAACATTATTTCCTGGAACATATACCGTAACTGTAACAGATGCGAATGGATGTACATTTAGTGTTGATGCTATAATAGGAGAGCCATTAGAAATCCAATTAGCTACAACCTTTACAGATGCTTTCTGTGGAACAGCAACAGGAGATGCAACGGTAACAACAACCAATGGTATTGCTCCATTTACTTATACTTGGGACGATGCATTAACACAAGCAACTGCGACTGCTATCGATTTAACACCTAATACATATACTGTAGTGGTTGTAGATGCTGATGGATGTATACAAACAACAACTGCAATAGTTGGAGATATACCAGCGAGTGATGTAATTGTTACCTCTACCACAGATGCATTGTGTTTTGGTGATGCCAATGGAACAGCGACTGCTTCTGTTAGTGGAACAGGAACAGCTCCTTATCACTATGAATGGTTCAATGCTTCAAATATCTCTCAAGGGCAAGATAGTATCACGGCAATAGGTCTTCCTGCTGGAGATTATTACGTTACCATTACAGATGCTAATGGATGTGTGTCATCTAGTGGAATAGGCACTATTGGGCAGCCTACAGTATTGTCCGTTGTTGCAAACTTAGATGCAGATGCCTCATGCTTTGGTTCATGTGATGGAAATGCTTCTGCAGTGCCAACAGGAGGAACAGCACCATATACATACCAATGGGATGATGCGTTATCACAAACTACAGATATTGCAACTAACCTGTGTGCCATAACCTACAATGTAATAACAACAGATGATAATGGTTGTATAGCTAATGCTTCTGTTATAATTGGGGAGCCTGACCCATTAGCATTAGACTCCACAGTAGTAAATGCAAATTGCGGATTACCTGATGGTTCTGCATGTGTCCTTGCAACAGGAGGAACAACACCATACGCTTACTTATGGCCTGATGGAAGTACCAATTCTTGTGCAACAAACTTGGTAGCAGGTACATATTGCGTAACTGTAACGGACAATAAAGCATGTATTTCAAATATATGTATTGAAGTTCAAGATTTAAATGGTCCATCTGCAATGATTGTAGATACCTCTATGGTTAGTTGCAATGGTTTTAATGATGGCTCAGCAACAGTAGATATGATTGGAGGTAATGGTTTCTTTACGGCTTTATGGGATGTTAATGCTGGAGGGCAAACAACTCCAACAGCTTCCAACTTATCGGCAGGGTTTTATGCTGTGACGATTACTGACTCTATTGGATGTAATGCTTCCGTTTCTATTGAAATTACAGAACCAGATTTAATGATTTCGATTCAAACTTTCTACAATACTATTTGTTTTGGATCGTGTGATGGTATCGCCTCACTTGCAACAATTGGAGGAACACAGCCTTATTATTACAACTGGTTGGATGTAAACAACATTACTGTAGGAACTGCTGACTCCATCGGGGGATTATGTGCAGGAGCTTATACATTATCAATAGTGGATGCTCAAGGATGTACCGATATACTGAATTACGCTATCGGAGAGCCTGATCAAGTAACAGGATCTGCTAGTGCAACAGAAATCTCTTGTTTTGGAGCCTGTGATGGTACTGCTACTGCAGCGGGAATAGTTGGAATAGCACCTTTTAGTTATCAATGGGGAGCATCTACCGGTAATCAAACAGGAGCTACTGCCTTTGGATTGTGTCCGGGGAATTATATCTGTACAATAACAGATTCAGATGGCTGTCAAAATACGGTTTCAGCAATTGTAACGCAGCCAACTGTCCTTGAAGCAGCAATTAATTTAACAGGTAACGTTAGTTGTAATGGTTATAATGATGGTTTTGCAGAGGTTACTCCTTCAGGAGGTACAGCTCCTTATACCTATTTATGGGATAATGGAGCTGGTTCACAAGTAACAGCAAATAATCTTTTAGCTGGAACTTACACCGTAACGGTAACAGATGCAAATGGTTGTGTTACGACAGCGACAACAACGATTACTGAACCTACCCCATTAGCACTTATATCAACTACGATTGATGTGGATTGCTTTGGGAATTGTAATGGTTCTGCTAGTGTAATTGCTAGTGGTGGTTCAGGTGGTAATACATACCAGTGGGATGATCCAACATTTGCTACTACTGCTGTAGTTAATAACTTATGTGCAGGAACATATACTTGTATCATTACAGATGCAAATGGTTGTACAATTTCAGAAACTGTAAACATTACACAGCCAACTCAAATTGGAATGAGTGTGTCGTTTACAGATGCAAATTGTGGATTTGACAACGGTTCGGCTTGTGTAAATGTCTTTGGAGGAACAACTCCTTATGTTTATCAATGGAATGATGCATTAACACAAACGACTGCCTGTGCATCTAATTTAGTTGCTAATTGTTATACTGTGACAGTAACAGACGGAAATGGATGTTTTGAAGACAGCGTAATTTGTTTAGACGATATTGAAGGACCAACCGTTACATTTGTTACCTCTTCAGATGTAACGTGTTTTGGTGACCAAGATGGTTCAATGCAATATGTAGTTACAGGAGGAACAGGGGTTCCTACTTTGGAATGGGTTGATGGAGTTGGAAATCCAATTCCAGCAGGAGCCAATTTAAACACTTTGTTTGGATTAGATGGAGGGTGTTACTCATTAACCGCTACAGATGTTGCAGGATGTGTTAGTTCAGAATCAGCATGTATAACAGAGCCAACTCCATTGAATTCAGCTATATTGACATCTAACGTTAATAATGTCTCTTGTAATGCAGGCTGTGATGGTGATGCACTTGTAAGTGTAAGTGGTGGTTTAATCACAACAGATTATGGGTACAGTTGGAATGTTGGTCAGACGACTCAGCAAGCAACAGGATTGTGTGAAGGAACTTACACCGTAACAGTTAATGATGATAACAACTGCACAAGTGTGAGTTCAGTTACAATTTCGGAACCAACACCAATTGTTATTTCAGTTGATAATATTGAAAATGTGTCTTGTTTTGGTATCTGCGATGGGATTGCTCAAATATCCGTGATGGGTGGAACCGCTCCTTATACATACAACTGGACAAGTGGAAGTACAAGTAGTATAACAAGCAATTTGTGTGCAGGTCAGTATAGCGTTACAATCACAGATGCAAACGGTTGTGCAGCAGAAATGGATATTACGATAACGGAGCCAACTCTATTAGCACAGACGGTCAGTGTAGTAAACGCTACGTGTTCTGATTGTAACGGAGAGGGAAGTATTACCGCATCTGGAGGAACAGCTCCTTACTCTTACAGCTGGTTTGGATTAGGAAATTCTCCTGGTAATAGTAATAACGCTGGCTTGTGCGCAGGACTTATTCCTTTTGAAGTATCCGATGCCAATGGATGTGTTATTAGTGGTACTGCTGATGTAATTGATGAAGCAGCTCCAGTGATTGATAGTATTACTTTTGTAGAACCACTATGTAATGGTTATAGTACAGGTAGTGCATCTGTATATACTTCTGGAGGAACAGCTCCTTTTACCTATCAATGGGATGATCCTGCAGCACAAACAGCACAAACAGCTTTAGCACTGCAGGATGGCTTGTATGCTGTTCAAGTATCAGATGCTAATGGTTGTACTGCTTTACAATTGGTAAACGTTACTGAGCCATCGCAATTAGTTGCCATTGCGGATCTAGATAGAATTATTTGCTATGGTGATTCTACTCAGGTGTGGGCAAGTGGTCAAGGAGGGACTCCTTTCCCGGATGGTAGCTATACAGTTACTTGGGATAACTTGCCGAATACTGGTTCTGATCCTGTTACGGTAGCTCCGCTTACAACAACTCAATACTGTGCTACAGTTGTAGATGCAAATGGATGTTTACCGGTAAGTTCATGTGTAACGATTACGGTTACTCCTCCTCTTGCTGTAACAATTACCCCTCCAGTTGATATTTGTGTTGATGCTGCTGTAGATTTAGTTGCCACTGCAACGGGTGGAGACCCGCTTACAAATCCATATACATTTACATGGTATGATGATGCCGGAAATAGTGTTCCAAGCACACAATCTGGGAATACCTCTACTGTAAATGTAAACCCAAGTGCGCCAACAACCTATTATGCGGTACTTTCTGATGGATGTAGTATTAATGATACAGTATCAACTACTGTTTCGATTAACCCAAATCCACAAGCATTTATTGCTGCATTTGATTCAACAGGTTGTGCTCCGTTTACGGCTCAATTTGTTGCTAACTCGGATATAGGTGTAAACTTTGAGTTTGATGTTGATTGTGATGGTATACCTGAATACTCAGGACCAAATAATACATTTAATTATACCTATACAAACCCAGGAACATATGATGTATGCTTAATAGTAACAAGTGCAGATGGATGTTCTACATCAGTAAATTCTACAGCAATGATTACTGTTCATGATTTACCGGTAGCTAGCTTCGGTGTTACAGCTGAAGAAACTTCTATATTAAATCCAGTAATTGAGATGATTGATTATTCTGTTGGAGGTTCCATATATGCTTGGGACTTTGGTGATGGAACATCAATTACCGGAAATGGAGATAGTATCTTAGTTGATTCAATAAATACTGGACTTATGAGCGATCCAACTCACTTATATTCAGATACTGGCTACTTCGATATTACGCTAACTATATTCAGTATCAATGGAACCGACACTTGTGAAAGTAGTTATACACAAACAATCCATATTGAAGGTGATTATATCTTTTTTGCACCAAGTGCATTTACACCAAATAATGATGGTAAAAATGATGTTTTCATACCAAAGGGGATTGGTATTGATGCAGTGACGTATGATTTCTATGTGTTCAATCGCTGGGGAGAACAAATTTTTGAATCACACAACAAAGACATCGGTTGGGATGGAAAACATAAAGGAACTCAAGTTCAAGTTGATGCTTACGTTTGGTTAGTGAGAACACAGGATAACAAAGGGAAAGCACATGAATATATAGGTCATGTAACCGTGGTTAGATAACCAACTTGAAAGAAGTGAAACCAAAAAAGGCAGTGCATATAGCACTGCCTTTTTCTATTGCAATAAATAGGATTACTCTTTGCTCTGTAAATAAGCCACTAATATTGTAACCCTAAACTCCATATTAAAGTATTAATTTAGAATATTTCAGATGAACAGGTGCAACAATCTTGAATTTACAACGTCAGAGAATTAATAATATATATTAAACTGAACATCAAGAGTTAATAAAAAATAAAATACCTTTACATAATGAATATACTATATCCTACACTTCTAATCTTATTCTCGTTATTTTTAAAGGATTTTACAGCACAAACATCTGAAAGTAAATTTGTTCAATTCATGATGACAAATGTCGATTCAAGGGAAAAAGTATTGGAAATAGATCAATTTATGCGTAATCAGCAAGGAGTTGAAATTTCTCGAGCAGACATTATTAGTAAAAAATATTTATGCATTTATTCATCTACAAGCGATTTAGACAGAGTGAGTTTTGAAACATGGATGGAGGAACTAGGAGTTGAAATCAAATGTTTTAGAGAAGGTAAATACGGTATAGATAAGGTAATTGATCAAAAAATGGACTGCGAATAGTTATGAAATATTATATCCATACACTACTTATATTTGCTATCGCATCTATTGCTAATGTTAGTTATTCCCAATGGGGGGATTGTGACAATTCAATTGAGGCATGCACCAATCCATCATTTGCGGTCACTCCAAATGGTTTTGGTAATATCGAAGAATTTCAATCAGGAACAATTACAAACCCTAGCTCAAATCCGAATGCTACTCCTGGAAACAGCGGATGTTTGCTTTCTGGAGAATTAAATAGTACATGGCTTTTAATTACAGTAACCTCTCCTGGCACACTAGAATTCAGCATGGGTGATTTAGCTTCGCCTGGTTGTTTTGACTGGATTATGTGGCCTTACGATGCCAACACATGTGACGATATATTTAACAATGTACTTCCTCCAATTGCATGTAATTGGAATGGAGCCTGCAGTGGACTAACCGGAATGGCAAATATTTTACCGATTGGTGCAAGTCAATCAGATTTTGAAAATGAACTTAACGTTAATGCAGGGGATCAATTTATGATTTGTTTATCGAACTACGGAGGCGCAAATAGCAACATCCCTCTTAATTTCTTTGGAACCGCTGGAACAACTTGTGGTGGAGCAATTGATGCAACGATATGTGAAGGCGATACGGCAACAATCTCAGCTCTCGACGGAGTAACATATGTATGGGAAACAGCAATTTTTGGATTTATTACAACCAACGCTAATGGAGACACGGCTTATGTAAATCCTTCTATAACAACAAGTTACCCTGTAGTCATTTCATTTGCTGACGGAACCTCCGCAAACGACACTGCTGTTGTTACTGTTATCCCAGCAATCAATGCTACAGCAACAGTTGTTGAAGACCAATGTTACGGAGATGACACTGCATCCATTACTATTGCCGCACCTGGAGGTACAGCCCCATTTACTTTTGAATTAACTGGACCGACATCAAGTAATAATACCAATGGAATTTTTTCAAATTTACCCTCTGGAAATTATACAATTGACATTACGGATGATACGGGTTGCTCTGATCAAATATTGTTGACTGTCAATCCAGGCCCATTGTGCTGTGACATAACTATATCGACTACTAGTGACTCCGTTAATTGCCAAGCGGACTGCTCGGGTATGGTTATAGTTGACACAGTAAACTCTCATCCCCCGGTCAACATTCAATGGTTTGATGAAAACAATAACCCAATTATTGGAGCTTTTAATGACACTTTATTTTCAGCATGTTCCGGTACTTACTATGTTGAAGTTTCCGATATTGTTTGTATGAAAAGGGATACTGCAACTATTGATATCAGTCTACAATTACCAACTGCAATTTCATCTAATGACACAACAATTTCTGTTGATCAAGAAATACAGCTATCGACATCAGGAGGATCTACCTATATGTGGACACCAGATACTTATTTAGACTGTTCAGATTGCGACAACCCTATTTCCACTCCCGGAAATGATATCATCTACTTTATCGAAGTCACAGATTCTTTGGGTTGCAGTGTTGAAGATACAATAGTGGTCACAGTTATCTACTATCCGCTTTTTATTCCGAATGGATTCTCCCCGAATAACGACAATGAAAATGACATTCTATATGTTAGAGGTGGCGGTATTGCATCTATTCAGATGCACATCTTTGATAAATGGGGTAATTTAGTTTTTGAGACATTAGATGCTGAAAAAGGTTGGGACGGAACGTTTAACGGAAAACCTGTAAATACTGGAGTTTATGTATATAGAATGGAAGCTACATTGAAAAATGGAGAAACGCTAATGGAATCTGGGAACATAACATTGTTTAGATAGATATGAGAATATACCTACTTTCAATAACGATATTGGTTATAATTACAACGCATGCGCAGGACACTGAGTTTTCTCAGTTCAACAATACGCCGTTGATTCAGAATCCTGCTAATACAGGTATGGGGAGAGGATATAATAGGGCAAATTTACTGTACCACTCGCAGCATTCTACGACAGGAAATGTATATTCAACCATGTATGCATCTGCTGATGCCCCTATATTTTCCCATAAAATGCAAAGAGCAAGTGGATTATTTGCAACTGGATTGCATTTCTACAACAACACTGAAGGTGATGCCAAACTAAGCACACTTAACGTAGGGCTATCTATTGCTGGACATGTTGACTTAGATTATTACAATAAAGGGAGTGTAGGAATTCAAGGAACCTATAACCAACAATCATACAATATAAATGCGATTCAATGGGATAGTCAATATAATGGAACTTCCTACGATCCTACTTTACCCTCCAATGAAAATTTTTCTGGGAATAGTAATGTGTTTTTTAATATGGGAGTTGGTCTTTTATGGAAACATTTTTCGAGAGAAGAAAATCTGACCGGTATTGATAAAGGTAGTTTTCAAATTGGATACAGTTTAGTTAATATCACTAGACCATCTTTATCTTTGATGAACAATTCAGACAAGCAATACTTTAAGCATAATGTGCATTTTAGAAGCCTATTTGCCATTGGCGAAAAACATATAGGTGTTGGTCCTTCTGGAATGTTTTTAATGCAGGGGCCTCATCTTGAATACTCCATAGGTAGTTCATTTCTATTTTATCTTAAATCGGACACGAAATATACTGGATTTATTAAGGAAGCATACGTTGGCATGACTATGCATTACAGACATACAGATGCAATTATCCCTGGAATAGTAATAAAGGTAGCGGATATTATTATCGGTATGTCATATGATTATAGTATTGGGAAATTGCAAAACTTTAATGGAGGAATGGGTGGATTTGAATTTTCTCTGCAGTTTAACGACACCTATGGCACCTTATTCAATCAAGGAAATATGCACGTAACAAATGGTGCACAAAACTCTAGAAAATTATAATTGATGAAATTAATTATATTAACCTTCTCCTTGATGATTGCTTTCAATTCTATTGGTCAAAATATAAACCCCAAGGTAATTGAGTCTCTAGGCGCTGAAAAAGCGCATGAATTATTTTCAAATAACCCGGAAAAATATAATCATTTATTGGACTTCATAGATCACTCTTGGTATGTTCAAGATGTTTCTTTTAAAGACTTATCGGATTTAAAAGATTTTAGAACTGTTAACTTTAAGGGCACTGGCCTCAATTTATTTGATGATGGGCAAAATTTCCGAATAGAAAATTTCAATCCACTTCTTTACGAAATTAAAATTGAGGATAAATATCCCACAGTATATAAACTGGGAGAAACTGGAAAAATAATCGTTTTCTATTCAAGAGAATATTTCATTGAAAAAGCCAAGGAAACTAAATGATGAGAAACGCACTTATAATTCTGTTATTAATATTTCCATGGCAATTTAATGCTCAAGATTTTTCCATTACGGATGGAAACATTGCAACTTGTTTAGGAACTTTATTTGATTCAGGAGGCACTGGAGGTGCTGGGTATTCAAATAATGAAAGCTATACGGTTACAATTTGCCCTGATAATGCCAATGATGTAATTACGCTAGATTTTATTAATTTTGCACTGGACAATACCAACACGGCTACTCCACCTGCAAATAATATAGATAATATAATTATTTACGATGGTGATAATACAGGTGCTACAACATTAGGAACATACACTGGCAATCAACTACAAGGATCAATTGTTACTTGTACATCACTTAACACTACTGGATGTTTAACTCTTGTATTTACTTCAAATGATGCTGGAACTGGTGTATTTGCTACCTCAATTACTTGTGCTACACCTTGTCAAAGACCATTTGCACAAGCGATATCAAACCCGGATACAATTGCTAAAATTTGTATAGGGGAATCTGTTAGCTTTGACGGATCTTCATCATATGCTCAAACCGGATTTAACATTGTTGATTACCATTGGGATTTTGATGACGGTACAATTGATAGTTTAAGTGGCGCAACTACAAGTTACACATTTAATGACCCAGGTGTATTTAATGTGCAACTGCGCGTAATTGATGACAATGGATGTATTAATTCTAATTTAACCGACCTAAGCATTTGGGTTGCCCCTCCACCTGTATTTAATCCGATAGAATTTGACACTAGCATGTGTATAGGGGAAACCGTTACAATGACTGCGCATCCTGAGCAATATTCACAAACATGGACGGCTGTTCCAGATGGGAACTTGGGAGGACCTCAATATGTGCCCGATCAAGTAGGACAATGCTTTGCGACTACTTTAGATTTCACAGCATTCACTCCTGGTCAAACTCTTGGAAACATTAATGATTTCTTAGATGTATGTATCAATTTTGAGCATTCATTTATGGGAGATTTAGTAATTTCGTTAACCTGCCCTACAGGTCAAAGTGTCGTTCTGCACCAACAAGGTGGTGGTGGAACAAATCTAGGTGATCCTGACCAGATAGGTGGTGCTCAATTTCCCGGTATAGGATGGGACTACTGTTGGAGTCCAGCTGCTACTAACGGAACTTGGGTAGATAATTCTGCAACAAACACAATTGTAAATAGCAGTGGATCCACATCGTTAATTCCTGGAACTTATGAGAGTATCAACCCAATGAATGCTTTAGTAGGATGTGACCTCAACGGAACATGGGAAATCGAATTTTGCGATTTATGGGGAGCTGATGATGGTTTCGTTTTTAGTTGGGGTATTAATTTCGACCCAAGTCTATTTCCTCCTTTAACTTCTTTTACTCCGTCAATTGGAACCGATCAAGATTCTTCTAGTTGGAGTGGTTCTAATATAATAAATACATCTAGCGATGGAAACGAAATTACAGTTGCGCATACTACTCCGGGAAGCTATGATTATACATTTTCTATTACCAGTGACCATGGATGTGTTTCAGATACAACTATTACCCTCGTTGTAGAGCCAGGTCCAGAAGTTTTTGCGGGAAATGACACAAGCGCATGCACAGGTCAACAAGTTCAATTAACTGGAGAAATATTAAATACTCCACCCCCTGCTCCTCCATGCGTATTTACGATAGATATGGTAGACACTTTTGGAGATGGTTGGAATGGAGCATCTATTGATGTAATCATTAATGGAGTAATAACAAATTATGGAATGGCCACTGGTTCTAGCGCCTCCTATACATTTACACTAAATGATGGTGATTCGTGGGAAATCATATTCATTTCCGGAACATTTGACAACGAAATCATATATACTTTTACCGATTGTAACGGAAATCAAATATTCACAGATGGGCCAAACCCCATGATTGGATCTGCTTTTACCTCCACCTATGGAAACCCCGTGAGTTACACCTATGATTGGAGCCCTCCAACAGGTTTGACAGATCCAACTATAATTGATCCTATCTCATCTATAAACGGACAAACAACATATATATTAAGTATTTTTCCAACGGGCCACCCTTTGTGCGTAACTACAGATACTGTTGTGGTTAACATAAACGACCCTTCTGCTGGACAAGACTCAACTGCAACAGTTTGCCAATCGGGCACTGGATTATACCTATATGACTACCTAGGTGACTCTTTAGATATTGGAGGAACCTGGTACAATGGAACAACAATCATCACAGATATTTTAGATCCGTCCAATTTGATTGCTGACACTTTTACATATGTTATTGGAAACCAAGGATGCATGGATACTGCAACGGTTATGATATATGGGTCGATTCCGGTTCCTGTTTCATCAAACGACACATCCATAACGGTGGACCAACAAATTCCATTATGGACTTCTGGAGGATCATCTTATATATGGACGCCAAGTATTTATTTGGACAGCACATTTTCCAGTTCTGTTATATCTACACCGGGAGAGGATATTACTTATTACATAGAGGTTTATGACTCATTAGGCTGTAAGGCTATTGACACTATAAATATCACCGTAGAATACAACCCGCTATTTATTCCAAATGGGTTCTCTCCCAATAATGACAATAATAATGATGTCTTTTATGTTCGTGGAGGAGGCGTTTCCCTAATTCATTTTACAATTTTTGACAAATGGGGGAATTTGGTATTTGAATCTTTTAATATGGACAAGGGATGGGATGGAACCTATAATGGAAAGTTGCTAAATACAGGCGTCTATGTTTATCGAGTGAATGCAACATTAAAAAATGGCCAACCTCTTTTTCAAAGCGGAAATGTCACATTATTTAGATAAAAAATAAAAAGCATAAAAAAAAGGGTATTCATATGAATACCCTTTTTTGTTTTGAAGCTATATTAAATTAAGCATCAATATTTGCATACTTTGCATTCTGCTCAATAAACTCTCTTCTTGGTGGAACCTCATCTCCCATTAGCATTGAAAATATTCTATCAGCTTCGGAACTACTTTCAATTGTAACTTGACGTAGCGTTCTAAATTCCGGGTTCATGGTAGTATCCCATAGTTGCTCAGCGTTCATCTCTCCAAGACCTTTATAGCGTTGTATACCAACACTTGAATCAGACCCTGCCCCTTTCATCTCTTGAATAAAAGCATCCCGTTCAGCATCATTCCATGCATAATTACTTTGTTTACCTTTCTTAATTAGATACAAAGGAGGAGTAGCAATATATAAATACCCATTTTCGATTAGTTCTTTCATATAACGGAAAAAGAACGTCATAATCAAAGTTTGAATGTGACTACCATCAACATCGGCATCACACATGATAATCACCTTATGATAACGAAGTTTCTCCATATTCAGAGCTCTTGAATCTTCTTCTGTCCCTACTCTTACTCCTAAAGCAGTATAAATATTTTTAATCTCTTCATTTTCGAAGATCTTATGTTGCATCGCTTTTTCAACGTTCAATATCTTACCTCTTAAAGGCATAATTGCTTGAAACTGTCTATCTCTTCCTTGTTTTGCTGTACCACCTGCAGAATCTCCCTCTACAAGATATACTTCACATTCTGAAGGGTCTTTTGAAGCACAATCAGAAAGTTTTCCTGGTAACCCAGCACCACCCATTGGGTTTTTACGCTGAACCATTTCTCTTGCCTTAGTAGCTGCATGACGAGCCGTTGCAGCAAGAATAACTTTTTGAACTATCTGCTTTGCATCATCTGGATTTTCTTCCAAATAATCGTTTAACATTTCACTTACTGCTTGACTAACCGGAGCAGTTACCTCTCTGTTTCCTAATTTTGTTTTAGTTTGACCCTCAAACTGAGGCTCTTGTACTTTAACAGAAACGATAGCCGTTAATCCTTCGCGAAAATCATCACCAGAAACATCAAATTTCAATTTATCAAGCATTCCCGATTTTTCGGCATACTTTTTTAATGTACCTGTCAAACCTCTTCTAAAACCAGAAAGGTGTGTTCCACCTTCATGCGTATTAATATTATTTACATAAGAATGAATATTTTCAGCGTAAGAGTTGTTATAAATTAAAGCAACTTCAACAGGTATACCATTTTTCTCACCTTCGACACTAACCACCTTCTGTATCAACTTCTCTCTGGTTCCATCTAAGAATTCAACAAACTCTGGCAAACCTCTTTCAGAATAAAAAGTCTCAATTGGAGAATTCCCTTGATCATCTTTAGCTTCTTCTCGTTCATCCGTCATCACAATTTTCAACCCTTTATTCAGGAATGATAATTCCCGCATACGGGTAGCCAAAACATCATAGTGATATTCTAATACTTCAAAAATTTCTGGGTCTGGGTAAAATATTACTTCCGTTCCTCTTAGGTCAGTTGCACCATCTTCTTTTACCAGATATTGCTCCTTACCTTGCTTATATTCTTGAACATAAATTTTACCCTCTTTATGCACACTTGCTTTTAAATCTCTGGAAAGAGCATTCACACAAGAAACACCAACACCATGTAACCCTCCAGATACCTTATATGAGTCTTTATCGAATTTACCCCCAGCGCCTATTTTCGTCATTACAACTTGTAACGCAGAAACACCTTCTTTCTGGTGAATTCCTACAGGAATTCCTCGACCATTGTCCATTACTCGAATACCATTACCTTCCAGAATTGATATATCGACTCTATCACAATGACCTGCCAATGCTTCATCAATAGAATTATCAACTACTTCATATACTAAATGATGTAATCCTCTAGAACCGACATCACCAATATACATCGATGGACGCATTCTAACATGCTCCATCCCTTCTAGGGCCTGAATACTATCTGCTGAATAATTTTTCTCTTCACTCATCTTTATATCTCGTTTTTTGACAGTTTCAAAGATAAGATTTCGCGCACGTTAAAACACATTATTCCTTTACCATTATACACTACTTATTAACATTTAAGGAGGTTATACACGTCCCAAACCAAATGGCAAAACTTTATAGCTTTTTTTCAAATAAAACAGACTGTGAAACTATCTAAAATGCCAAAGTAATCCCTCCTAACAAGTTAAAACCTTGAACCGGGTAAGCTGTCCACTGATAGTACTTTTTCCCAGCAAAATTATTGAAATTGATAAATGCTGATAATTTTTTATTGTACCTGTATTCAAAACTTAGATTAGCATCTACAAATGGTTTTAGACTATAAATATATTTACCATTTTCTTCTGGCTCCACCCCATCAATTAAATTAAAACTATATGTTTGTCGGTTACCAACCACAAATATATTTGCACGAACCAATATCTTATCAACCAAATCATACGTTCCTGAAAGCGTTAATTTAAAATCGGGTCTATGCCAAACAAAATCTGAACCATAGACGAAGTACTCTCCTTTCCCATATAACTTTAATTTTTCTAGTTTCTGGTATGCCAATTGACCACTAATTGTTGTTCTTGATAAGGTATCGTATAATACTGTAAACTTATTACCATAAGAATAAGTAGAGTCTATTCCAAAAATTGGCATACCTTCTATTTCTTCATGTCCTATTGCTAAATTAAACGATATTGTTGAGCTAACTGAACCACGGATCCCTCCATAAATCTTTAGCTTTTGATTGGTGTTTTGAATAGTAGCATTTTCAAGAATAAACGAATTCTCTAATCGCATAGAATTAAAAGTGTTTCTCTTAATACCTCCGGTCATTCCAATATAAGGGATAAAAATATCATTAAACAGGCTGTAATTTGCCTCTAAACATGGATAAAAGTGAAACTTAGCAACCGTCCCAATATTTGCATAAATACCTAACCCTGCTTTTACAGACCAATTATTCCCTCTAGAGAAAATATAAGGAGTTAGCTTGAAAATAGTATTATTTGTACTTGTTGATAAAAGAGAATCTCCGATTGAATCCGAAATCATTGAAGGAATATTTTGTTCTAATCCATTAAAATCTAACATCACTTCAGCCCCGATTTCCTCTTTGTCCATATATTTAAACAAATTTGCTCCTATCTTTAAATTATGCTCGTTGGTTTTTGCTAAACCATTTAAAAAATTATAATCTAAGTCAAGCAGATGATTCAGCTTAGCACTATCTTTTAGCATACTTTTAAGCTCCGTATGAAACGAAACTAGATCATAGACCTGCTTTATCGTATCTGCAGTTTCTTTATATACCGATGGAATTAAAGGATTCGTTGCATCAAACCCATAGTAATGAAAACTATTCCTATCATAATTTAAAGATGCTTTTAAGGTGCGATCCTTAAAAAAGTGTTTGTAATATCCGCCTAAATAATTATCATTAAATTTATTAACGCCAAGGTCTTTTATATTACCTAGAGAACTATGATGAAGCATATTAACACCCCATGCTCTTTTTTTAGAACGCGTAGAATTATAATATCCTTCTAAATAAGTAGTAGTGTACATACCTATTGCTGCTTTAACATATCCTGAGTATAATTTGTCTAAAGGCTCAATAATTTTTAATCTTGCCGGTTTAATTTGTTGCACCTCAAATGAAACATTGTACTGAACAGGTTCCAGATAATACTGAAGCTTAGGAATCTCCATTACTGAATCTTTCGATTGCGGCATCGTACTTATCTTTTGCGACGTTACAGTTGTACGTGCAGCTGCATCGGTGCCGCTGTAAACATCAGAATCCTCGTCTTGAGAAACTATATCTTGGATGCCCATTGAGAAAAGTACAACTAATATTATATATACTGTTTTCATCATCTAGTTATTTGGTTCTTTATTCTGTTTCTGCTTCTCCTCCTCTAATTCATCCTCAAAAAGCTTTTTATCCTTTTCATCTACACCTTCAAAATCAATTTCCACATCATCTTTTTCGGTAGACTTTTCACTTTGACTTTCCAAATCAAGTATATAATCAATTTTTGATTGAGCCAACGCCACAATCTCTGCCTGATCTTTTCCTTCATAGTTATCTATAACACTTTGCAGACTACTTTTTGCGTTGAAATAATCTTCTTTTACAATGAAATTATCCCCTAGCAAAATAATTGCACTAGCTATCCAATAATCGTAAGAAGGCTTCTGCTTTACCAACTCCATAATAGTGATTTCGCACTCATCATTCTTTTCTTGCTCAAATAGTATTTCCGCTGCATTATACTTGGCTTCTGCGCCTTTAATACTTTTTGTGTTTTCGCTTAAAGCAATAAGGATATTATAAGCCTCATCTAATCTATCCGTTTCTTTTAAAGAAAGTCCATGAATTAGTGAAGCTTCAATTTCTAAAGGTTCATCAAGGTTACTTAATAATAGTGTCTTGTTAGAATACGCAATTGCCGACTGATAATTATTTAAGTTCCAAAATCCTCGCATCTGACCAATAACAGAGATACGAATATTCTCCTCTGAAGCTGCTACCCTCTCTAGCGTTGAATAATGACCTATGGCTTGATGATAATCCCCCAAGAAATAACTGATATTACCTGCATATTTTAAGGCATATTCATAATTATTATTGTTTACCTTATCAATAACAATATTATAGTGCGAAAGTGCTTCTTCTAGGTTTTCTTCTTGATGAATACACCGAGCCATATAGTAATGTGCATCCGCGTTGTGCCTTCCGTTTTCAACTTTACTATTATATTCCTTTCCTTTTAGAATAATATTGGCACAGTCTCCTCGATCCCAAGCATCTTGAACAGGTTCCCAAAAAACCGAATCTAGTTCGGATTGAGCTACTTCTCTTCCCTGCTCTACCAACCAATCATAATATCCTGCTAAATCATCTCTACCTTTGTAAATATCTTTCATTAATAAAACTGCAGACTCATTTTCGGAAGTTGCATTGGGATATTCAAAAAGAACTTTTTCCAAATACTGTTCTGCTTTATCATATTCTTTCATACTTAAATAAACACTTCCAACATTTACAATGGCTCTTGCCACATATTTATTTTGAGGATATTCACGAATAAACTGTTCATACGTATCAATAGCTTTTTGATGTTCACCCTGCACTTTATAGGTATCTGCTAATTCTCGAATAGAAAGAATTTGGTAACTAGAATTTGGATACCTTTCGGTTAACTCTTGCAAGGTATTAGCCTTACCTTCATGATCTTCTATATAGCCCTGAGAAGTTGCTTTTTTAAAGTAAGCATAGGATAAATCGCCGTCTCCCTTTTGAATAACCATATCGAAATATTCAATAGCCTTTGCATCGTCTGACAACAGAAAATAACAATCTGCTAACCTTAAAAAGGCATCAATCAAAGGTTTCTTTGCTACTCTATCTTCTAATAAAACGAAATTTCGAAATGACGCAATACTGCTGTTTAAATGAGCACTTCTCTCAACGGAAGAAATCGTCTTGTTTCTATTATAATTAAACGGAGTTGATTTCAAAAAATAAGCATAGCCTATGTTATAATCTGCCTGATGGAAAACTGTTGTAAGAGCAGCGCCTGGTTCCATTCGGAATTCTTCATACTGGGAAATAGCCTCATCCAACTCCCCCTTATGATATTTGCATTCAGCAATCCAAAATAGGCTTTCTGCGTTCAATTTTTTATCAACGGGATACCTTTTCACATCTTTGAATCGTTTCAGCGCTTTAGCATATTCTCCGTTATGAAATAATTGCACAGCTCTGTTAAAACTTACCGTTTGATAGGCTACCTTCATTCTATCATCTTTATTTTTCACTCTTTCTAGCGACGCTAGAGCATCCTCATAGTTTTTAGTGGTCATGTAAACGCGTATTAAAAACTCATAAGCTTCTTCAGCCTGAGACGAATTTGGATATGTTTCAATGTACTCATGAAAAGCTTTTATTGCTTCATCATAAGGATTGTATGATAATTCGTAAGCAAGTTTTGCATAATTAAAGAGTGAATTCTCGGTTATCTCAGGATTAAAATCCAGTTTACTTGCAGCTCTAAAGGCGTTGCTGGCATAATCTTTTTCTTCTAGTTTTAAATAAGATTCTGCCATGTGGTAATATGCTGTTTGAGATAAAGCATCTTTCTTTGTGGATGCTTTAGCTAGAAATTTGACCGCACTTTCATAATTTTTAGTTCCATAGTAAGCAAAACCAATTTGGTAATTATCAACTCTAGTAGCTTTAACTCCTTTTCTGAATTCCATTAAATAAGGAATCGCATCGCTGTACTTTTTCTCATAATAATAAGCGTCTCCGATTAGTTTAGCGAATTCTGATTTTCTTTTAGAACTAACTGAATCCATATAAACCGGAGCATATTCAATAACCTTTTTATACTTCTCTTGTTTATAATAAATTTGAGTGATGTAATAGGGCGCAATAGATTTAAACATTGACTCGCAGGAGATTGTCTGAAAACCTTCGAGCGCCGTTTGGTAGTTCTTATCTGCATAGGCAATATGACTATAATAATAAACTGCTGGAGCTTTATATTCAGTATCTTTATCTAAAATCTCGTAGAAGTTTCCTTTTGCCAGAACAAAATCCTTTTGTTTGAAATAACTATACCCTAATTTGAAATAATATTCGATTCTTTCATCTGCAGATAAGTCATAAGGATCAACTTTAGTTAAATACTCAATTACCTTTTTTGATTTTTTTAACCGATAATTGTGTTTTCCTAATTGAAAGAATACGGACTTGCCTTTTGGATGGTCTGGATGTTCAGTTACAAAGCGATTCAACAAAAATTCTGCATCTTTGTGAAATAACTCCAACGCACAGATAGCAAAGTAGTATTCACTGTTGATGCCTACTTCATCTTGATTGTTTTTAATATGCTTTACTACTTCTTCAAATTTATCCTGCGCCGCACTATATTTTTCTTTATCGTAAAGATCTTGACCTTCATTATATGTTCTATAATTATCTGTATAGATTGCTGTTTTTTGCCCAAAGGAACAAACAACACTAAATAACAGTAATACAATTAGAATTTTTCGAATCCCCCTCATAAAATATATTTTCCAATGGGACATAGCTCGCCCATCATAATTTAATGGTTAAAGATAGTAAGGAGCAAGGGCAGTGTTTGCGCTGAATTGATTAATTGTTAACGCGTTTCTGTTAAAACTATTGCATACAAATAAACATTCAAGAAAAATAAATTGGCATCTTTATACTCAATAAAAACCATTTATTTGAATTTTGACTTCACCAGAGAATAGCATATCCATCAGTAATATCAATGTCTCTCAACGAGAATTATTGGTGCTAAAAAATGTAGAATTAACTATCCAAAAAGGAGAGTTTGTATACTTAATCGGTAAAACCGGCAGTGGGAAAAGTAGTTTACTTAAAATATTGTACGGTGAACTAAGGCTAAAAGATGGAAATGCCAATGTCGCTGGTTTTAATTTAGTCAAACTTCGGAAAAGAAAAATTCTTGCTTTAAGAAGAAAATTAGGAATTGTTTTTCAAGATTTCCAATTACTTACCGACCGAACCGTTGAAGAAAATTTAAAATTCGTAATGCGGGCTACCGGCTGGAAAAACAAAAAAAAAGTACAAACACGAACCTCTGAATTATTGGAAAAAGTGGGGATGATAGAAAAGGGCTTTAAATTCCCACATCAGCTATCTGGTGGGGAACAACAAAGAATTGCCATAGCAAGAGCTTTAATAAATGATCCTGAAATTATTTTAGCGGATGAACCAACTGGAAACTTAGACCCAGAGACAACTGAGGAAATTATGCGTTTGCTTTTCGAAATAAGTGGTACAGGTAAAACAATATTGATGGCTACACATGATTACGATATGATGCAACGTTTTCCATCCAGAACTTTGCGTTGTGAGGACGAAGCAGTTACTGAGATTAATTTGGCAGAAGCGCCTGAATTTAAAATGAATAGGTTTTAAAATAAATGTAAAAATCGAAATTCAGTAATATTAACCAACATCTAAAAATTACAAACGAGTTTCAGAATAACCCTAAAAAACCAAATCAATTAGCTTTTCAGCATTTCCCAAATTATTGAATTTATCTAACAACAATTTATTCCGCAACTCTATATCCGCAATTTTAAATTCTTGTTTCATTAATTCGAGAATTATTTTCCGAAACTTTGCCGGTGTATTAGCTTCATAACAGGCTTCTTCTAGCCCAGTATTTTGAACCATACTTTTATTTACAACACAAAACCTACCTTTGTATAGTGCCGAAAGTAATTTTAATTTAATTCCAGTTGGTTGAAAGGTTGGAAGAATATTAATATGTGCATCTGCTATTAAAGTTTCCATTTCTGTAAAAGAAATGTCACCACTTAAACTTATATTTTTATATCGATTAACTTTTCTTATCAATTCTTTACTTGGATTACTTCCTGCCAGAACTAAAGGGTAGTCCAACTTAAAAAAAACATCAATTAAATAGAGACAAGCTTCATTATTTTCTCCAACAGCTAAATTACCATGATATAGTGCAAAGGCCCCTCTTCCAATTTTTGTAGTTACCTCTTCCCCAGAATGAAATGCAGGTAAGTACTTTGCATTTTTATATTTAGAATTAAAGTAAGCGGTGTCATTCGGAGAAATAGATAGCAATACATCTGCCTTCTTCAAAACCGATTCAAAAGCTTTTAGCTTTTTTGCTTCAGAAAGAAAAAATTGCTTTTTGAACAACGATTTTTCGACTTTTGCCAAACCTAAGTAGTAATCATGTTCAACATTGTGGGTCCGAACAGCTACAAAACGTTTCGACGGCTTCAGTTCATCCAAAAACCAGCAATTGTGCAAACCTTCGATTAAAATTGGATACCCGTTTTTATTTAGGTTTTTAAGCAATTTTTCATTTTTTCGAGTAGCAACTACAAAGGGTAATTTCGATAATAATTTGGCTTTACTTTTACCACGTTGGTAATAGGTAACCGATTCGCAATACTTATTCAATTCCTTTTGCTTTCCTCTTCCATACTCAAAGCAATGTAAGTGAATTTTCACGCCCAATTTGTGGAGTGCTCTAATTTTATAAAACACATCAACTACTCCTCCATAATTTGGAGGAAACGGCACATCAAACGAAACAATATGTAGCTGTTGTTCTTTCATAAGTTTTTATAAACTTCCAAGAGTGTTTCCACTTCTTGTTCCCACGTTAATTCTTCCGCTGCTTTCTTTGTATTTTCTTTGTATTGCAAGAATATATTTTCATCTTCCCAAATTCTGATTAAACTTGATTTTATCTCTTCAGGAGAATGATTCATAGTTATTGCACCAATTTCATATTGATTAATAATTTTCTTTAACTCCACCAAATTGCTTGACAAAATAGGTAATCCCGCTTTGATATAATCAAATATTTTATTCGGTAAACTAAAGCGATAATTGATGTTTGTATCTTTATCCAAAGTAACTCCAACATCTGCATTAAAAGTATATTGCATCATTTCAGTGTATGGTAATTTTCCAACAAAAACAACTTTATTCTTTAAATCTTGGGTCTTACTTCGTTCTTTTAATTGATGCAAAACATCTCCGCTACCAACGATATACAAAATTGTATTATCCATTATAGCAATAGCCTCTAAAAGCTCTTCAATACCCCTATCAATATTAATTCCTGTTCCTTGAACAAGAACGATTTTTTTATCTAATGGAATTCCTAGGTCGGACCTTGATTTAGTCTTTTTCAAATCGTCACTCTTAGGAACATTTCGAAGTACCTGAACTTTTATATTATATTGGGCTCTATACAATTCTGCAATTGATTGATTAACTGTAAATATGTATTTCAATTTTGGAAAAATAGACTTTTCGATTTTCTCCCAAGCCTTTTTAACTTTTGGTCTGTCCTGAATTTCTGGAACACCCGTAAAATATTCATGACTATCATAAATTAGTGGTTTTCTACGCAATTTGCTAGCCCAACTATTTGCAAGTAATGTATCTAAATCGTTTGCATGGAAAACATCAGCCTTGATAAAAAGTAACTTAAAAAATAAGCGGAGATTAAAAAAAGCATAAAACCAAACACCTTTTGTAAATAACAAATTCATCCTAGTAGTTTGATAATCTCTTGAAATAGGTATACTTTCTTTAAGCTTTCTTCCTATTAATAGGACATCAAAACCATTATTTGTTAACGTAGTACACACTTTATCCACTCGTTGATCGAAGGATAAATCATTTATTACGGATACTACTACTCTTTTCAAATACTCATTATTTCGTTCGACTTCAAAGTAACTACTTTGAAACGCCAAATAGAAACTATTATTATAGAGATTTAAAACATCTATGGTGAATAAAGTTTAATTTATTTTGAACACGGTAGCCAAATAACAATTAGGTTTGTTTTGTGAGTATTATTCGACAAAATATTTCCTTAAAAAATCACAATACTTTTGGTATAGATGTTAGTGCAAAACTATTTGGAGAATTCAATAACTTAGAGGAACTACAAAACATTATTACAGATAAAAATTACCGACAGGAAAAATTGTTAATCATCGGAGGTGGAAGTAATATCCTGTTCACAAAAAACGTAAATGGTCTTGCTCTGCATAATCAAATAAAAGGAATTGAGGTTATAGAGGAAGATGACAACTCAGTTGTTATTGCTGGAGGAAGTGGTATAGTCTGGCATGACTTTGTGTTACACGCAATAAATCTGAATTTTGGAGGAATAGAAAACATGAGTTTAATTCCAGGTAGTTTAGGAGCCAGCCCTATGCAAAATATTGGCGCTTATGGTGTTGAAGTAAAGGATCGATTTGAATGGTTAGATGCCTACCATATAAAATCTGGTGAAATGCACCGATTTGACAATGCAGCATGTGAATTTGGTTATAGAGAAAGCATTTTTAAAAGAAAAAATAAAGGGCAATACATAATCACTAAAGTCGCTTTTCGGTTAACAAAAAAGCATCAGCTGAACACATCTTACGGAGCAATTGAACAGGAAATAGAATCATTAAACATTACTAACCCAACAATAAAAGATGTTAGTAATGCAGTAATAAAAATTAGATCGAGTAAACTACCAGACCCAAAAAAGATAGGGAATAGTGGTAGCTTTTTTAAAAATCCTATAATTGATAATTCATCATTTGAAGTTATAAAGGCTAGGTTTCCAAAAATAGTTTCCTATCCAGCAGAAAACGGTAAAATAAAACTTGCAGCGGGGTGGTTAATCGATCAAGCCGGATGGAAAGGAAAAACTATAGGAAATTATGGCGTCCATAAAAACCAGGCTTTGGTGTTAGTAAATTATGGAGGCTCTTCAGGAAGTGATATTTACAACCTCAGCGAGGAAATTATCCACTCTATAAAAGAAACGTACGGAGTAGATTTGGAAAGAGAAGTTAACATTCTTTAAGTCCCTGCAACATTATCTGCGGACTTTGTATCCAAGGCATCTCTTAAGCCATTTCCAAGAAGCATAAATGCAAACACAAGGATTATTATACTAATTCCAGGCAATATTGCTAAAAATGCACTTTCGTTTCCTGTAGTCATCATATAAGCTTTATGTTGTTCAAGCATTGCTCCCCAAGACGCCATTGGTATTTGAGCTCCAATGCCCAAAAAACTTAAACCCGCTTCAATCAGAATAGCAGAAGCAAAATTGGCAGAACTAATAACAATAACTGGCCCCATAATATTTGGCAATACATGTTTCCAGATTATTCGTGCATTTGAGTACCCCAAAGCCCTGCCTGCTTCAACATATTCCTGTTCTCTTATGCTCAATATTTGACCTCTCACAACTCTAGCTAATTCAACCCACATAATTAATCCAACAGCAATAAAAACAGTTGTAAAGCCCTTGCCTAAAATTAATGTAAGGGATATAATAAGTAAAAGGCCAGGAATTGACCATACCATATTAATAAACCACATAATTAAATCATCGACCCAACCACGGTAAAACCCAGCTAAAGACCCTAGCAACAATCCAATCATCAATGAAATAATAACTGCAATTAATCCAACAGATAGTGAAATAATAGTTCCAGCCATTAGACGACTTAACATATCACGCCCTAATTTATCTGTCCCTAAGTAAAATGTTTGCTCAACGATATTATTTGCAATAATTTGATCCCTCATTTCAGAAACATCCTTGATTATTTCAGTACCATCTATTAACCATATGGTTACGGTGCCATTAAGGTTTAACTTAAACTTTACCTCTTTAGAAATAGAAAGCGGGTATAATACTTCTGCTATAGGGTAGCTCTGATATTGAGGAGTATATTCTTTTTCGTTTTCAAAGCCAGTATATTCTTCAATAATTATATCTCCGCCTTCAAATTTATATCCATACATTGGATAACTTTTATAACTTGCTTCTTCGTATCCAAAAAATAATTTACCAAAAAAACCAACATTTTCAATTTCCCTATTTTTCCGCACCAATAGTTGAGAAACTTTAAATCCCGGTGCTTTTCTAGATATTGGTGAATTCTGATCATTAGCATCTTCTGTAGCATCCGGCCTTATATTAGCTCCCAAAACAGATATAAAAATAGCAACGCATATGATGAGTAGACCCAACATAGCTGTTCGGTTCTTTTTAAGCTTTCTCCAAGCTTCAAAATACATTGAATCTTTTCTTTTATATTCTCTGGTCTCTTTCATTTACATTTCATCTTCCTTTCCAAACTGGAGAAGAAAAAACAGTCGATAAATATACTATAAACAAATAAAAGGGATAAAAAACTACCATAACTGGAAAGTAGATTATAGTTTGATATCTGTTATACCTGTTTGCCAATAAAACTAAAAACAATACATCTACAATTGTTTTAACGGCACACAATTTAATCAAAAAAACAATGCTATCGCTATCCAAAATCATAAGTACTATCATAAATAGGATGGAACAATTAGTAATCAAAACAATAGCTCCAAAAACAGTAGATAAAGACATTTTTAATTTACTTGATTTTGAAGCCCATCTCACCGATCTGGAAAGCATTTCAGCAAATGATTTTGCTCCCTCGGTTGCAACAATAGATTTTGCATTTATTCCAACACAGCAATCCTTATTCCTATTTGTTTTTTCAAGAAAAAACATATCATCCCCTGATAATGTGTTGTAATTATTCTCGTAGGGTTGTAGTTTATTAAACAATGATTTCGTGTAACTGAGATTAGCGCCACTGCACAATAGCGGTTTTTTCAACTTGGCTGAACCAACTGTAATACCAGCAAGCAAAAGAGATTCGATTTGTTGTAAATTGGATAATAGACCAGGCTGTTTTTTATTTATTACTGGTCCTATAATAAACTCACTCTCGGAGTCCATCAATCTATTAATTTCTTGCAACCAATTTCTGGAATGAACACAATCGACATCTGTTGTAACAATTATTGAATGAGTAGCTGCTATTACTCCGGCCTCAATGGCTCTTTTTTTACCCAAATGGTTTTCCTCCAACGATATTAATTTATGGGGAAATGCGAAATGCTCTAACCCAAGGAGCAATGTTTCAACGCTATTATCTACCGAATGATCATTAATAAAAATAAACTCAACTGCTTCTGCTCTGTACTTCAGTTCTGATAAAGATTTGATTAGCAAGGGAATATTATCTTTTTCATTTCTAAATGGAATTAGGACGGTTAAACTATTAATCTTACCTGAGGAAGCGACATTATTACTACTACTTATTAACCAACCGTAGATTAAAACAAGCATCCAACTTGTATAGATAGAAAATATAACCATCAATATTCCATGAATGTATATCACTTTAAACGCGTTTTAATTTGACTTTAGTAAAAAGGAACAGTAAACTACCAACAACAGCAGGAAAAGCAATATTTATTACCCAAAGAATAATTGAAGCTGATAAAACTTCTGCAGTACTGTTATAGTTTGATAATAGAAGAAGAACCACCGCTTCTCTTGTTCCTAAATTCCCCATAAAAGGAGATGGAATAAAGGTAACTATCATATATAACACACAAATAAATGTAACAAGAGAGATAATTGTGATGCTTACATGAAGAAGCTTCAATAATAAGATAAATTGAAATCCAAAAACAATATACCTAAGGACAGAAAAAGAAAGAACAGTTAATAATTCTTTCTTCCTCAAATATTTAAAATAACTAATTCGTTGAGCAAAGCGACTAATGAAAGGTAGCTTTAAAGCCAATTTATAGAGAAACGAAGGATAAAAAAATAAAAGCCCCAATAAAAGAACTAATAACAACGAAATCAACAATGCATATGTGGGAAACTCTTGGTTGATAAAATTAAGTTGCGTGCCAAAACAAACAATAATTAAAAATCCAAGAAAGCCAAATAAAGCAGTAGTTGTTAATTGAGCTGCGTTTCCCAGCATAGTTGAAGACACAACCGAAACTGTGTCTTTATCTTTTAACCACAATGCTCTTCCAATAACTGTTCCTATTTTATTTGGAGTTAACACCCCTAAAGCATTCCCTGCATATACGGATTTAACAGCATCCCACTTATTGATGGATTCGGTTTTTGAAATTAGCGCTCGAAATTTTAAAGATTCCAACCACCAATTTAGAAACTGCCCAATAAAAACAATTATTAGAATCAAAATTCCGTTAAATGATAGCAGGTCTTTAAGTACACTATCGAAATTTAAACTCTCTTTGTTCTTCAGTAATTCGGCATAGATAACGCATCCCGCTCCAACAAATATTAAAATTTGGAGTATACGTATTACAATCTTATTTATTTTTACTTGTTCGATAGATACAAATTTAAACTTTTGATGATAGTTTCCGACAAAATAATTTTAGGTCTTGATCCTGGAACCACAACAATGGGCTATGGAATTATTCGTATTCGAGAGAATAAGATGGAAATGATAAGTACTGGTGTAATTCATTTACATAAACTTGAGAACCATGAGTTAAAGCTGAAAAAGATATTTGAAAAAGTAAGTTTTTTAGTTGAGGAATACCTTCCAGACGAGGTTGCTGTAGAAGCCCCTTTTTTTGGGAAAAACGTTCAGTCAATGCTTAAATTAGGTAGAGCCCAAGGAGTTGCTATGGCAGCAGTTCTTACCAGAGATTTACCAATCCAAGAATATGCTCCTCGAAAGATAAAACAAGCAATAACGGGTAATGGCAATGCGAGTAAAGAACAAGTGGCTAAAATGCTGCAATCGTTATTAAAACTCAAAGAGTTACCAAAAAAACTAGATGCTACAGATGGACTTGCAGCAGCGGTTTGCCACTACTTTCAAACAGGAAAACCAGATTCTGGCAAAAAGAACTACTCGGGATGGAGTTCTTTTGTTAAGGATAATCCAGATAGAACAAAATAAGATTTAAGCTTCTGAAATACTTTTTGCAATCTTTGTAAGTTCTGCGCTATCAAATTTCTTTTTAGGTTTAGAGAAATCCATGTCGGCAATACTATTTATTGGCATTAAATGGATGTGAGCATGCGGAACTTCAAGTCCAATCACGGTAACACCAATCCGGTCGCAAGGCAAAATCCTTTTCATTTTGATTGCCACTTTTTTTGCAAATAAGGTTAATCCTGCAAGCAAATCATCTTCTAAATCAAAAATATAATCTACCTCTTGTTTTGGTACAACAAGCACATGGCCTTTAACCAATGGATTCACGTCTAAAAAGGCTAAAAAAAGATCATCCTCTGCAACTCTATAACATGGTAAATCTCCATTTACAATTTTAGAAAAAATAGAACTCATACTAATATCTTTAACGGGAAATAGCGATAATTTCAAACTCTATGGTTCCATTTGGTGTTTCAACTGGCGCAATATCTCCAACCGATTTTCCTAGCAATCCCTTTCCTATTGGGGAGTCTATAGATATTTTACGAAGTTTTAAATCCGCCTCATTGCCAGCAACTAAAGTATATTCCATCTCCGTTCCGTTCTTCACATTTTTTATCTTTACTGTAGACAAGATTAAAGCTTTCGACGTATCCAATTTTGAATCATCGATTAAACGGGCAATAGATAACTCATTTTTCAATTTTGAAATACGCGCTTCCATAAGTCCCTGTGATTCTTTAGCAGCATGGTATTCAGCATTTTCAGAAAGATCTCCCAAATCAATTGCAGCACCAATTAAAGCGGACAACTTTGGACGCTCAACTTTTTCCAAGTGTTCTATTTCATCCTTTAGTTTTTGAAGACCTTCTTGTGTGTAGTAATTAATTTTCGACATAATAGAGGTAAGTTCTTTAAACCAGAAAAGAGAATCTCAAAAAGACTCTCTTTACTAATTACTTATATAGTTTAATTTCTTATTTCAAGTTAATCCGACCACCAATAGAGTGAATACCTCCTAATGTTGAGCTTCTGTATCCGTAATCAATCCCAATCATTGTTTCATTTTTTCCAACAGGAAAATCAACAGATAATCCAGCAGATAAACCCGTTAAAGAATTCGTTCGATTCACATTATCAAATATTCCATTTTCATATATATATCCAGCTCTTGCAATAAAGTAAGCTTGCTTTAACCCACTAAATGTATATTCTCCTCCTAATCTATATTGATCTTTAGAAAACGAGTTCGAAGTATAAACAAATCCCATGGTTAATTTATTTGATTCATCAAATAAGAAGTCATAAGAGGCTGCTATATGCAATAAAGATGGTAATTCAAAAGAGGAAACACGTTGTTCCGAAGTAATAAGAATTCCTGTATTCGGATTTAACATTTCTAACGAGATACCATCACCACTATATTCCAAAGGAGCTCCAACATTTTTTAAACTTATTGCAAATTTAATTTGATCGTTTTCTCCCGTTGCATATCTAATTCCTATATCAACAGCAACACCCGAAGCTTTAACATTAGAAATCGCCTCAGAAACTATTTTCAAATTTAAACCTCCTGAGATAGAGGAAGAAAACTGTCTTGCATATGCCAAATTAATATTAGTAAAAACTGGCTTAAATGTCCCTATATTTCCTTCAGGTAATTCAGTGGTAGTGATTGGAATGTCTCCGAAATTCATTGACATTATCGAAACCCCCATAACACCATTCTCTCCTACACGTTGAGCCAATCCAAATCCATTTAAAGCAATATCTGAAATACCACCTAACCAATTCGTTCTAGCAAAGATAATCTCTGTTTTATCGGCATAGGCCAATCCTGCAACATTCGAAAATAGCGCCTCTAACCCCTTAATTGAAGAAACTCCGGCACCGCCCCAAGATGAACTTCGTGACCATGGGTTTATCAGTAATTCAGTAGCCCCAGCAGAACCAGCTCTATCCTCATTACCAGCAAATGTAGTAAGTGAAGATATTATCATTCCTGCTAACACAAAACTTACTCTAAAACTTTTACTTAATCTCATATCTAATCTTATTTAACAAAAATTCGTTTCAATCTAATCAATATTCCTAGAATTGATCTAAATCTGGAGGGCGTATCACACCAAACCATTTTAATACTCTTTCACCAACATTAGGAACATCGACATGAATTAAATACAATCCACTTGAAATTGGAATATTCTTAAAGTTTTTCAAATTCCATTCAACACGGGTTACGTTATTGTCTTTATTAAATGTTCTAACCAATATTCCATTTACAGTATAAATTTTAATGGTACATTGATCCGGTAGATTTACTATTTTAATTAAATTATCTAATCTATTGTTCTCATAGTTAGAATATGCATAATATGGATTTGGAACAACATTGATAAGAGACAAAATACTATCACCTGGAACAAATGTTTCTGTACTTACGGCTAAGCTATCCATGTTAAATTCATATAGCGGACACCAATCATTAAGACTTCCTCCAGTATTTGTATAATGCTGAGCATTAATAGAATGTTTTGCGTAAGCACTAGCAACTCTAATTTTTATTCTAACATCTGTTTCTATATAGGAAAATGGATCTGACTCATCAGCTAAACCTACTGCTGTCTCAGAAAGCATAGGTGTACCAACCCACATACATGCTCGCCAGACTTTTAGCCTATCTCCTGCATTGGGATTAGCTTTGTCAACTAGCAAACTTCTAATAAATGCAGATTCATCATATGCAGGCATATTGGAAGTAAACTGGCTACTAACAGGTTGTTCCTTTCTGTAATTTTTAAATACATAAACATAATGTTTCCCTCCAAATAATGGGTCTCCAAAAGCTGTAAACATATTGGCCGAAGGGTTGAATAACATATCTTTCCCGCCTTCATTACCTAACCAAGAATCCTCCGCAAAAGCCATGTTTAATCTTTCACCTGACTCCAAATCAATTGCATAGCCAGGGAACCAACTCATTCCAGTACCATCACCATCAGGCAATCCATTTTTACCAACCGAAGGCAGTTGTTTCGGCCTTAATTTAGGGGTAGAACCATTCCAAGATAAATCACTATTGTCTTGAGATTCTAATACAACAACTCTGGACCATTTGGATTTATCCGAAGTAATTACGATATCTACACTGCTTAATTGGCTCAATTTAACAGCCCCTTGACCACCAGTCATTTCGGAACTAACAGGCATATCATTACAATCCTTGTTTGCTACCATTTTAAAAGGTGCCCAAGTTCCATCTACAACTTTTTCCCAAACTTCAAGATCATCATCGCCAACAAAATCATTATATATACATGGATCTTGATCTTCACATTCATCAGGATATTGCACATTATCACAATCTTCACTCGAGGTACCTGAACGGATCCAATTTCTAGAAGTATTACCATCTGCATCTTCAACTCCAGTTAGCCATCTTTTTGATGAATCAGCAAATACAATTTCAGAACTCATTAACTCAGTTGTAAATACATTTGGTGATAGTTCTTCATACTGATATTGTTGAATATTTACTGATATTCCCCATTCTGGTATTAACTGCTCATTCCCTAGTTCTATGGTTTGTTCAGAAAAAATCGTATCTGAAGGATAAGTAGTATTAACTAAATACCACCTAGAACTATCCAATTGGGTAGAATTTGCTTGTGGATTACCATCAGGTAGGATTGTTAATGCATAATCTCCTGCTTTTACATTCAATGGATCAATAACCTTTACATCAATTGGCCCTGAACCACCGGCATAAGTTACTTCTTTAGGCGTATAATTAGCAACGATATCTGCCTCAGAATCTTCAGTTAATTCAAGTAAATTACCTCCATTTCCGCGGCCTTCAATTCGTGTAATTTCAGGTCCATCTCCATATACGCTATTCTGAACAGTTCCACCATATTCTGGCGAAGGAGAGTGAGGAATACCTACAAAACTTGCAATTTGCGTTCCTGAGACACTTAATCTACTTCCGATATAAGGCTTTTCTTGTCCAGTAATCCCATCATATTGCTTGTAATTATTATAACCATAAGAAACAGCCATATAGTAATACTTCTTATGATTTATTAATTTTTTATCTCCCAAAGCGAATTCATCTTCCAAGAACTGAAATGAATGTCTTATTCCTAAATCTTCTCCATCAACCATTTCTTCTGCTTCATTTGCTCCGAAATCTTCATTAAACGTAAAGTTTACTAACTGATCAACTCCATCCTTAATGTCACATTGCGCAACCAATCGCGCTCTATCCACATCAGTTAATTCCGAAGGACTAACAGTTGCATCAACCAATTGATAAATCATGTAACCTTGAAATACATAAAGGCTATCATACCCTTCGCCCAAAGCAATAATTAAAGGATCAACCGTTTCGTAATCCTCAATTTGTTCCGTTCCTTCTAAGAAAATAATTAACTCATTTTCTAATTCTTGAATTGCAAGATTAGGAGCAGGTGGGCCTTCTAAAATTTGAAAACAATTATCAAATAACGCTTGCGCTTTATCATCAGCTTTTCTTACTAATTCAACTGATTGGAATGGATCTCCAGATGTTGATTTAGCATATACTACTCCAAATGTAATGTTATTTAATGCCCCTGGCTGCAATGTAAATGGTCCAGCTGCTTGGAAAAATCTTCTATCAAATTTAATATTTCCTTCAGAAACTTCTGTCCAATCCGGCATTACAGTACCACCTTGTCCCCAGCCATAAGGATCCGTATCTCCAGGAAAGCAATAGTCTGTGTTAAGTGTTCCTCCGTGACCATCACCACCATACGTATAAGGTGTTCCATCCAACCAAGTTCCCAACATATAATTGTAAAAATCAATAGCTAGACTAGGATCTCCATAAATATTTGCAGGTAGGTTTCTATCAAAATAGCCAAATCTTCTCATTCCGAAACGCTCATTATCTACAACTCCATCACCATAACCAATACCTAAACCAGCGTAAGGAATTCCCTTATCCGCATTCGCTAAGCTAATATCTGTTGTAAGTGGATTATCAATACCATCATTATCTTGGTAAGGTCCCTCGAAGAAATCAACTCCAATCGCTGGAGGATTTGCACCAATTGCTTGGGTACCATTACACCCATCATTGTCTATAGCATCCGCGTTGTATTGATATCCCAAACCTCTTTGAACATCGCACCCTACGTAATCATCTTCACTACATCCAATGTCTGGATCAAGGTATACTGCGAAATAGGTCTCTGTAAGTGTTTGAGTAGACCTGTTAATCATCTCATAATTATAAAATGTCATGTTGTTAATTTCATCATTAGTAGCAAATGCAAATGCTTGTGCTCTAATTTCCATTCCGATAGGATCTCCATTGGTCTCTGTATGAATATTTCCTTTGTCATTAAATACCCACCACATATTGTAATCTCCAAATAAAGTAACCTGACGACTTGTTCTACAATCAACAGAATTATCTAAATCATACCAAGGATAATCTCCAGCTCCCACCGGATTGTAAAGTCCATCTCCATCTCTATCATAAAACGGTGCTAAATAAAAATCTTGAAATTTATTAATATCGCCATGAGCTGGCCAATTCAAAATACTATTAGGAATGGTATATCCTTCGTATTCTTCTGCCTCGTCACAATCCTCGTTTTGCGTACACTCAAACCAACCATTAAATTGTGTTACTTCCTGTTTTGTGGTGATGTAAAAGTTATCATATTCAAGACAAGTTTCAGGCTCAACAGTTGCAGGGCCATAATCTTTAATTGCAATTGCTGGATTACCGGTCCCTGGCGTAACAGACAAAGGTCCTGTCCAGAAATCATTTCCTTGTCTAAATGTTAGTGCAGCTAACTTTAGCTGATTGTTAACATCAACTCCACCCATCCATAAAGCTCCTGCATAAATAACTGTTTCTCCAGAGCCAACAGGCACCTCGTAAGAAGGACTATTCGTTGATCTGTTTTGATACATACTACCACCCGTTTCTATCAATGCTTTAACATTATTAAACTCAAGGTATCCGAATGTTGATGCTGGCGAACAGTTGGCCGCTTTTAGCTGAAATGAATTTTCTGGCTTATCACCAGTATTTCCATTTGTAGATTTACTATGGTCGTACCATGCACTTGCATGATTCCCAAAGAAAATACAGGCTATTAGAAGTAATGTTATTTTATTCATAATCTTCATATTATAATATAATAAATTCTTAAAAATCTAATTTTGCTCCAATACGAATGGTTCTTGGAATTCCATAATTATATGGGTTATTTGCTTTCAATGCATACAAGTACCTGAAAGATGCTTCATCGTTCTGACTTTGAATACCTGCCTGATATGTAGCCGCATTCAAATATCCATCATCATCCGGATTACCTGTTGCTCGATACACATTTGTAATGTTTATGGTATTAAGAACATTATTAACCAATAAATAAACATTTAAGTTTGCAGATTTCTTTTTTTCCTCTCCCTTACCAAATTTTAAAATTATGTTTTTATCAATTTGCATGTCAGATCTAACTTGCCATGGTTTACGCGAACCATTTACAGTTCCATCAAGTGTTCCAGAAGCTGGATTTAATGGAGCGGAAGGGGTAATTTGTTCCTGAGCACTATATGGCGTTCCAGAAGAACCATTTATTACCATATTGATTCCTGTATTTTTTAAGATTTGCTTCCCTCTCATTACCGGGCCATTGTAATCTTTTCCTTCTCCATATCTAAAATCAACTGTTCCAGTCAATTGATGTCTTTGATCGTAGCTGTAAGGAAAAATTGTTCTAAGGTTCGGTTGTCCTGAATTAATTAAGTTCAATGAAGATGACGCATCAGATCCAGTCCCTTCAGCAAACTGCAAAGTATAAGCAGCTCTCATTGTTATGTTTCCTGACCTTCTTAAATCATAAGCTACTGTCATCCCTTTAATTGTTCCAAAATCAATATTCCCCCAGGTTCTGTATGTTCGAGGGTAAGCATTAGTAACATTAATCAATGATACTTGATCTCTCTGCTCTCTGTAAAATACAGATAATTTTAAAGAAGACTTTTTACTTAGTACTTGTTGAAATCCTAACTCATAATCAATTGTTTTTTCTGGTCTCAGATCAGGGTTATTAACAACAACATTTCTATTTTTCATATAGAAATAATCTAAAGGATTTAAACGATTCCCTGTAGTTGGTCTTTTTGACAAAATATCATAGTGCGCAAAGAATAAAGCTTCATCTGAAATTGGAAAAGAAAATGCAATACGAGGCATAACAACGATTTGAGGAGTATAGTCTTCAAATACATCTTGAGAAATATTATCCGATGGATTGACACCATCTTGCAAGTAAGGAGCTATTCCTGCACTTGTTTCCAATACTGAAGGGTCAGTAACTTCGGCGCCTAAAGCATTATACCAAGTATCCTCTACTCTATATCCATTAATTCCAGTCGGATCATCGATATCATTTACATAAACAATCGCATTATCCGGAATATTTTCTGGATGAATCATTTCAACACCGTCAATATCCGATACCTCGCCGACTGTTCTAGCACTATATAGCAAATACTTGTCCTTTAATACTTGTTGATTTGCATCAAATCTATCAACACGAAGTCCAACGTTAAAAATTAAATCATCAAATGCGAACTTATCCATTATATATCCAGACATGTAAATTGGTTCGAAGGCTCCCATAGGGCGAGTAAAGTTTCCAAATTCATCTGTTTCAGTGAAAAAATCATTAAACGTCGGATTATCCTTTGATTTATTTCCTTTGTAATCATAACCATAATAAGAAACATAATTAGAACCTTGATTTAATAACTCATCAGCACTGAACATGTCCAATGAAAAAGTGCTTGGGTCTAATTCATCAATGTTTAAATAATCCGTTCCTGTAGGATTCATTCCTTGTGCATTTCTGACATTATAATCGAAAAAAGATTGTTCACCGCCTCCTTCATAAGTAGCTCCTGCACCACTTAAAGTAGCGAAATCATATTGTGAGAACGTTCCAAACTGAGTAACATAATAATCGCTTTCATCCAATGCTCTGCCATTATCCGTATGGCTATTTGCTAATAATCTTCCAAGGGTCCAAAGACCTACAGGACTTACAGAAAAGCTTCTATCAGTTCTTTGTTCATATTCAAAACCAATTGCAATTGCATGATCACCTATATCAGCAGAACCTTGGGCAGTAACACGAAATTGGGATGCGTCCGTTTTAGCATACCCATTGTATTGCGTACCCATGTTTGTCCACAATCCATAAACACTAGCAGGCAACATTCCATTTAACAAAGCTCCACCATCCAATAACTGCGTGAAATTTTCATAATTATCAAAAACATCATCATACAATGTATAATACTGATTCGTAATTGCTGCCAATTCAGTATTCGCTAACTCTGAAGTATCAGGTGTAAAAGTAACCTCAACATCATTTAATCCATTGTGAACACGATCAATCTGCCCATCTCCATTGAAATCTCTTAACTCATAAGATTTTTGTTGCTCCACTTCGAATTTACCAACATATCCATATCCAAAAAGATTATCTTTATGCTTTGCGTCTTGTGTCTTCGAATTATTCTTAGAATAATCTACCATAATAGTATAGAACGCATTTTTAACACCTCCTGAACTTTCAACTCCTTCTTCCATGATAGATTGAAAACGTTGTGTGAATCTACCGTATGTTCTCCAGCTACTAGACTGAACTAAAGGAAAGTTGTCATAATTCATTAATGACCCACCCCAGCTTCCTGATAGACGGCTACTGTAACTTCCCGAACCACCAAATGTCAAATTCACATTTGGACCAAGGTTTACATCAATTTTACCTGCAAGAGAAACATTTGTTGATGGCACATTTTGTCTAAACTTAACCTCTTGAAAGTCAGATTCATTTAAGAAATCTGTATTGTAAAAAGCTCCAAAACCAGTTCCAGTTGGTCTAAGTGGGTTTGCCGTTAATTCAGCTCTTGCTGAGTCTGTAATTCTATATTGGGGCAAACCAAGAGGTCTGGAATCGACAGCAGATGTGAAGTTTCCTGATATAAAGAACCCTAATAAAGGATCTGTTTTCTTCCCAGTACTATCTTTCTTCATTAACAACGGACCCGCAACAATCCCTTCAACTAGATTGTATCCGTAATTATCTAAACCGTAAGTCTTTTCGCCCAGTTTAAATCCCGAAGTAACTACTTCAACTCCACCAAAGTAAAATCTTGAAGCCCCTCTAGTTGTAATGGAGATTATACCTCCAGTTGCATCACCAAAATTAGCAGGAAGACCACCCGTAATTACGGAAACTTCCTCAATTGCTGATTTAGGTAAAGAAGAAGATCCTCTCACCTTAATTCCATCTATATAGTAATAAGTTGCATCACTACGAGAACCACGAATAGAGGTAATATTCCCATTCGCATCTGATTGTACACCACCAACTGTTGTGGCAATAGAGGCTGCAGACCTGCCAGGCATTCTTGCCAAATCTTCTCTTGTTACAGTTCCACCAGAAGCTCCACCATCTTTATCAATTAAAGGCACTTTATAGGTAACAACCTCAACCACTTCGAGTAACTCACTAGACTCTGATAAAACAATATCTTTCATCGGCAACAACTGACCACCTTTAACAACAACACCTTCAATTTTATAGGTCTTATAACCCACAAACTTGACTGTCAAATCATATTTACCAGCATCAATATTTGCAATTTTATATTTACCGTCAAAATCAGTTGTAGCCCCAGACTTGACATTTCCATTTTGCAATATTGCAACATTCACAAAAGGAAGTGGCTCACCACTTTTATCAACAACTTTTCCTTTGACACTAGCTCCAGTAGCTCCCTGTGCTGATGCAGAAAACGCAACAAATAAAGAAGCTATGAATGATAAAGTAACTTTTTTTAACATATGATTAAATTAAATTTAACACTTCAATTTTATTAGAAAACCTGCCATTTAATCAATTTGATTTAAAATCAAGTTTCCTAAACTAGAAGACAAAGAAACAAATCTTTCTCAATTTTTAACATCTTTTAGCAAATAATTCTTAGCTATTTGCAGTTATAATGAGTTTAGGCTGTCTGAAATCAAATATATAATAAGCATTTCGATAAAAAAACACTTAATGAACTAAAGGTTAATTCTAACTACTTTTCGGTAAAACTTGACTATTTTTTCCTGAACCACTTTTTATAAAACGGATCTTCAAACTTGCCATTTTTATATCGCTTTGCTTTTTTCTTTGTCTTCTTCATACGCTTCAGTGTGTCCTTATCTTGCAATTTCTTATGGTGTTTTTCTACAATTTTATCCTCATTGCCCTTTTGCTTTCCCTTCTTCTTTTCTGCTTTTTCAAATGTCTTATTCCTTGGACCATCATTTTGCGTAAAAACATATTGAGGCAACATTAACAGCGCCAAGACCGTTATTATATTAAAGAATCTAATCATAATAAGTAGTAAAATTACTAAATTTGAACTCCAATCAAAAATTTATTCTAATGCGAAGACGATTCCCTATATATCTTTTATTGCTTTCCTTAGTTGTGATTTTTTCGTGCAATAAAAACCAAAATAGGGTACCTTACGTCCCTATAGATCTATACATTAACATAGCACTTCCCTCATACACTAACTTAAATGTGATTGGAGGATGGGTTTATGTTTCTGGAGGTAGTAAAGGATTGATTGTTTACCGCCAAACAGCTGAAACTTTCATGATTTATGATAGACATTGTACTTATGACGTAAATGCTCCATGTGCTTCTGCTTCTGTTGACTCAACTAATCTGGCAATAAGTTGCGATTGTGATGGAAGTCAATATCAATTATATGATGGTGCGGTGATAAATGGTCCGGCTACCTTCTCCCTTCAACAATACCAATCTATTTATGATGGATTAGCAAATACACTTCATATTTATAATTAATGAGAATTTTACTACTTGTTTTGATTCTTTCTGGATTCTCATTTCAGCTAAAAAGTCAAAATAACACAGACACCCTATTTCATCCAAAACAAAAAATTGGCTTTGGAATTTCAAATATTGCTACAACTATTGGGGTTCTTATAAATGATTCCAACCCTTTTCCGAAAACAATCCAATATATGGCAGAATATCATCATGAAATTGACTCTGCATTATTTATTCGTTTTGGTGTTTCATCAGCAATCTCTTCCATGAAAAATGGAAACCTGAGAATGTACTATTTTGTGCCGCTCAATTTCAATGTTGGAGTGGAAAAACTAATCTCCTTAAATAAAATTGATTTCATATATGGTGCCGATATCTTTTACACGATGTCCTTAAGAGGAGGGACTCAAATAGGAACTGGCATGTGGCAAGGAGATGATTTTGGATTTGGTGTTTCCCCAATCGGTGGCATCGACTACAAGCTCAATAAGGACTGGATTATTGGTGTAGAATTTGAAGTTGGAATTGGATTGTTTAGAAATTTTAAAAATTTAGGAAACAATGCTGTGCAAAGAATGAAACCGGGGTTTATCTATCCCAGAGTTCTAAGCATTTCATTCAAATACCTTTTATGGAACAGTTAAACTATTTGCCTTCAAATAAAACGGGATGTTGATCTGTCAAATTTGGAAACACATTATTCCCCCTGTTTATATCTGCTAACCTTGTCGAAGGGTCTATTTCAATCTCAACAACTTTATCCATGGGAACATTTAACAGCAATTTGTATTCAGGATATACCCAAGGCCAAGGATTTTTATCTATTCGTTCGATACCATACATATCCTTACCTTTACTTCCTCTCATAATTCTCATTGGAATATTGTACCATTTTTTTGATCCATCTTTAAAAGTAACAACCACATCAATAGGCATAGGCATATCGCCAATTCTTTCTAAAATAATACTAGTTTTTCCATCTATATCTACTACATCTTTAATCCCGTAATCGATGGTGTTAATTGTCCCAATAAATTGCTCAAAATACCAATCTAATTCGATACCGGAAACTTTTTCCATTACACGCTTAAAATCTTGTGGAGTTGGGTGTTTGTAACGCCATTCAAAATAATAGCGTTTCATTCCTTCCATTAAATTATCGTCACCAATAACATAACCCAATTGCTGAACCAAAACAGAACCTTTTGAGTAAGCATTAGTGCCATAAACTGCATTCAACTTATAAAAATCAGCATGTGTTGTCAATGGCTCAGCATGGTCGGATTTGGCTAATCTCATATATCCCGCGTATTGACGAGCCAATGGATTCATGGCCTTTCTGTGAAAAAGGTGATCCATTGTTTTGTATTGAGCAAACGTGCAAAAGCCCTCATCCATCCACTCATGTTTGGATTCATTTGTCGCTAACAACCCCTGATACCAACTATGTATAGACTCATGAACAGTAACACTTACTAAACCTCCGAAACTACCTTCTCCTGTTATAAGTGTGCACATCGGGTATTCCATTCCGCCATCACCGCCTTGAATTATTGAGTATTGCTTATAGGGATAAACACCAAAATTTTCGTTTACATAATCAAAGCTGTTTACCGCATAGGGACGAAGTTTTATCCAATTTTCTTCTGTTGAATCCACTTGGTAAATAAAATGAAGAATCGTGCCGTTATTTAATTTGGCTGTTTCGTGTGTAAAATCTGGATCTGCAGCCCAAGCAAAATCATGCACTTGAGGAGCCTTAAAATGCCACATTAATTTAGTCCCTTTATGGATTTTCAGTGCCTTAGATGAATCTTGATACCCATAACCTACTTCTTGTGGATTTTGCACATAACCTGTACCACCTAACATATATGTTTTATCAATTGTGATTTTAACATCAAAATCTCCCCAAACGCCATGAAACTCTCTACCAATGTAAGGATTTGAATGCCAACCATCTTTATCATATTCAGCCATTTTCGGATACCATTGTGTCATTGAATAACGAACCCCTTCGTGATTATCTCTTCCTGTTCTTCTTATTTGTTTTGGAACCTGTGCTTCAAAAGTCATGTTGAAAGTAGCTTTCTTTCCCGGTAAAATTGGCTTATCTAATGTTACCTCCAAAATCGTTCCTTCCACTTTATATTTTACTTCTTTCCCATTATAGGTCAATGTATTCACTTTCTGATACCCCTGTTCCTCTTCATTTAAATGAAAAATACGATCTTCCACCCTATGGTCTGGGTCTTGTATTGTTCTAGACCTAGCATCCATCATACTCCCGGGCTGAAAAGCATTGTAATACAAATGATAAAACACTTTAGTCAGTGTATCGGGGGAATTGTTTTTATAAATCAATACCTGTTCTCCAGTAAATCTATTAGTATTGACATCCATATCAATATTCATGGTATAATCAACGTGCTGCTGCCAATATCCTTTTTGGGACATACCGGTAAAAGCTGGTATCAAAAAAATTCCTAATACTATTAACTTCATTCTTTTTATATTATAAATTGTTCTTTCTTTAAATCCAACCACTCAAGTGTTGAATTACAAAATATATTATCCACTGTTTGTTTTGTTAAGTTCATTTCCGTGACAAACTTTCCAATTTCTAGATCTCCTAAAGGAAATGGATAATCACTTCCAAGAGTAATCCTATTTGAACCTTGCAACTTCAAGGTGTAATCCAATAGCAATGGATCATGAGTAATGCAATCCACCCAAAACTTACCTAAATAGTCTCTTGGATTTATTTTATTATCAACAGCCACAAGGTCAGGTCTACAATTAAATCCATGTTCTATTCTTCCAATAGTAGCTAAAAAAGATCCACTTGCATGTCCAAAGTTCACTCTAAGTTTTGGAAACTTTTCAAAAACCCCACCAAATATCATTGAAGCAATCGCACGAGCAGTTTCGGCAGGCATCCCCACTAACCAAGGCAACCAGTATTTCTCCATATTTTTCTTGCCCATCATATTCCAGGGATGAACAAATACAGCTAAACCTAATTCTTCACAAGCCTTCCAAATTGGATGGAATTTCTCTTCATTCAAATTCTCATCGTTGATATTTGAACCTATTTGAATCCCCACCAATCCAATTTCTTTTATTCTGTGTAATTCTTGCACAGCTATTTCAGGATCTTGCATAGGAACTGTGCCTAAGCCTATGTAGTTTTTCGGGTATTTAGCAATTAAATTTGCAAGATCATCATTGAGAAATTGCGAAACAGCTAACCCATCTTTCGGTTTAGCAAAATATGCAAACAGCACAGGAATAGTACAAACTACCTGAACTTGTGTCTCAAATTCTTGATACTCCCTAATTCGGACCGCTCCATCCCAACAATTTTCGTTTACCTCTCTAAAAAATTTCTCTCCTTGCATCATTTTGGCCCACCCTGGTTTGTGGTGCTCTAGATGAATAAACCCATCGTAACCAAATTTATCAGCCCATTGAGGAATGTGCTTTGGCATAATATGAGAGTGCATGTCTATTTTCAACATTATTTAAATACTTTCTATTTTGTAATGACCATGTTCATGCTGTGAACAGTTAAGTTGATTTTTCTTGGGAACCGGATCATATCCAGAGGTTCCCCAAGGATGACACTTGCTCAATCTTTTTAATCCTAACCAAAAACCTTTTAGCACTCCCCATTCATTCATTGCATCTGCCGTATAAGTTGAACAGGTTGGTGTATGTCGACAACTTGCCGGGAAAAAAGGGGAAATGCACCACTGATACAACTTAATTGGAAAAATAAATATGTAGACCAAGATTTTTTTCATATCACGAAAGAACTGAATGAATATAAATCTAATGATTTACTTAATCCCCAATTTCTTTTTCATCTCTTTTGTTAAAGCATCTTTATGAATTAAGATATTCATTGTTTTATACTTCACATAAGGGAATGAAGCATAGAAATAACCATCAGCTTCATTTACATCTTTCCCCCAAGAATTCTTAACTATAAAATACTTTGTCCCTACTTGATCTTCAATTAAACCTGTTATGTGCATCCCATGATCATCAGTTGTTTCTTGCGCGTCAAACGCAATTTGACGTTCTTCTTGAGAAACATCTCTTTCTTTAACAGGCTGAACAAATGCATTACTAATTTTCTCAGCTCCTACTTCGTTAAAGTATTTCGCATCCTTTCCTCGCTTTTGAATAGTTGATTCATCTTCTGGTAAGATACAAAGTCCATCAGCAGGAGAAAATCCTTTTTCAGAAACATCTGCTCCCCATGCAAAAGTATATCCATTCATAATTGCATCTTCCATCACTCCCATTAATTCATCTAAAGGAACATTATAACATGATTTCAAAGCCCAGTTATCTTGAACCTCAAGAACAAACGGCTTGTAAAACGGGTGATGAGTATATGAAGTAATCGAGATATACTCGTCCATATTTAAGCCCAATTCATTAGCATAAGATTTTGGTGTGTATTCTTTTCCTTCATGTGTAAATTTAAAATCTTCTATATTATCAGGTAAATCGCCTAAGTAGGCATCTACAACACCCGTAAAAGCAGTTTTCCAGACAGGAGTTAAAGTACCTTTTTGCGGTTTTTTAGCTAATTCTTTCATCATCGCTGAAAGAATATTTTCCATTTCTGCATGTAAATGAGAGTCCATACCGTAATGCAATCCATTATATACTGACTCCGGAACAATTCCAAATCTCTCTATAACCCAAGGAATATCATGAAATGCTCCTCCCGGTCCAAAAGTAAAAGTGCCATACATTCTTAAGAAATTTTCAGCTTTCCCAATATAGGCGTTCCTTACAATAAACATTTCAGAAAGATTATGTTTTCCTTTACCTTTTCTTAATAGTTCAGATTCAAAAAATGAGAGTGATGAGAAACTCCAGCATGTTCCAGTTCGACCTTGATTCTGAACTTCTGTTGCTTCCATGTCCTTTATCATAGTGAATTTATATTCACTCCCTTCTTTATTCGAAAACGTATCTTCTTGTGCAAATGTAACCATACTGGCTGCCACTAAAACACTCGTTATCCCTAGTTTAATCATATCTTTTATTTTATTATGTAGGTTGTTCCTTCTTTTGTGTCTTTTAATTGTATCCCTAAACGACTTAAGTTGTCTCTAATTTTGTCTGACAAAGCATAGTCTTTATTTTGTTTGGCATTATCTCTCATTTGAACCAACAAGTTAATGGTTCCATCCAGTTTATCGGAATCATTTTCCATAAGCGGCAATAACCCAAAAACATCAACAACAAACCCTTCAAATGTATCTTTCAAAAATTTAAATGTTTTCTCTGATATTTTACCAATTGTATTATTCGTAGCAAACGTATTTATTTTTGCCACTAATTCAAATAGTGTTGCAATAGTTTTGGGCGAATTAAAATCATCATTCATATGCTCATAGCAAATCTCGCACAACTTATGAACTTTTACATCTTCACCATCATCTATAACTCCTGATTTATACTGAATCTCCCCCAACAACTTTAAAGCAGCCATAAGTTTATTAAACCCTTTTTCAGAAGCACGTAGTGCCGCACTTGAAAAATCCAATGTGCTTCGGTAATGAGCTTGTTGCATGAAAAAACGAACCACCGTAGAAGAGTATGCTTTATCTAACAAATCATTATCTCCAGAAAACAACTCCTCTGGCAACAATGTATTACCTGTAGTTTTACTCATTCGCTTTCCATTAAGCGTAAGCATATTCCCATGCATCCAATAGTTGACAGGAGCTGTTCCATTCGCTGCTTTTCCTTGAGCAATTTCACATTCATGATGCGGAAATTTCAAGTCCATTCCACCACCGTGTATATCGAATTGCTCTCCGAGGTATTTCGTTCCCATAACCGAACATTCTAAATGCCATCCTGGAAATCCAGTACTCCATGGCGAAGGCCATCTCATTATATGTTCCGGTGATGCTTTTTTCCAAAGTGCAAAATCAAATGAATTTTTTTTCTCCCCTTGACCTTCTAACTCTCTAGTTCCTGACAATAACTCATCAATATCTCGACCAGACAGCTCTCCATAGTTTCCTCCTTCTTCTTTGTATTTAAGAACATCGAAATAGATAGAACCGTTCGATTCATAAGCCAAACCTTTTTCTAGAATTTTTTGAACCATTTCGATTTGCTCAACAATGTGACCAGTGGCAGTTGGCTCTATACTAGGAGGAAGCGCATTAAAACTTTGCATTACGTTATGAAAATCTACCGTATATTTCTGAACTATCTCCATCGGCTCCACCTGCTCCAACCTGGCTTTCTTTGATATTTTGTCTTCTCCTTCGTCCGAATCGTTTTCTAAATGCCCAGCATCCGTAATATTTCTTACATAACGGACATTGTACCCTAGAAATTTAAAATATCTAATTATCGTATCGAATGACAAAAAAGTTCTACAATTACCTAAATGAACGAAGCTATATACCGTAGGTCCACAAACATAAATCCCCACATTTTGAGGATTTAGTGGCTCAAACTTTTCCTTTAACCCTGTTAACGAGTTATATATATAAATATCGTTTTGATCTATCTTACTCATCAGAAATCTATCTTAGAATCTAAACTAATATGTTTGAGAAATTCTGCTTTATTATCATTCTGATTAAACACACCTGAATAACGAGATGTAATGGTACTACTTTTTGTATCTCTAACTCCTCTCATATTGACACATAGGTGCTTTGCATCAATGACACAAGCCACATTATCAGTTTCCAGAATTTCTTTTAGTTTCTCAACTACTTGAACAGTCAATCGCTCTTGAACTTGGGGTCTTTTGGCATAAAACTGAACTATCCTATTAATTTTTGAAAGGCCAATAACATTTTTATTTGCAAAATATGCAACATGAGCTTTACCAACAATCGGAACAAAATGATGTTCGCACAGAGAATACAATTCAATGTTCTTTTCAACTAACATGCCTTTGTATTTATAGCTATTTTCGAACAACGATATTTTAGGCTCATTCAATGGGTTTAAACCACTAAATATTTCGGAAACATACATTTTAGCCACCCTTTCTGGAGAACCTGCAAGACTATCATCCTTTAAATCGAGTCCTAATGTTTCCATTATTTTCTCAAAATAACCTTTGATAATTTCAATTTTCTCAAAATCCGATTTAGCAAATGCATCTTTAACCAAAGGAGTATCAATCGATGTCAGCACATGATCTTCTCCAATATTTTCGTTCACTTTATTTTTCAAAATTTATATGATTTATTGTATTTGTAAGAATAATAAATAGAAAACTACGTTATTCTCAATAACTGCAAGAAAATAAATTATTTTTTCCAAACAAACTTCCCTGCCTTATCAATATAGCCTTCCGTTCCTGTTTTAAAATCGCCTATTCTCACCAATGCTAACCCATTTATAAAATCAGAAGGTTTTGAAAATTGTTTCGCAACAACTAACTTTCCGGAAACATCTACATACCCCCATTTCCTGTCACTTCCTATACCAACAGCTACATTCGCTAAACCATCACTAAAGTGATATGCGCTGTCGAATTGCGGTTTCACAACAATTTTCCCTGTCTTATCGACATAGCCAAACTTTCCACTTTTAAAATCTCCCACCCTAACCAAAGCTCTTCCTTCACTAAATGGAAATACTTTGTCAAATTGAGCTTTGACAATAATCTTACCTGTTTTATCGATGAAGCCCCATTTACCTGTTCTTTCATTACCAACTCTAAAAACAGCTAATCCTTCGCTAAAATCTCGAACAAAGTCAAATGTTGGCTTAATAACAAACATTCCTTTTAAGTCAATAAACCCCCATTTATCACCTTTTCTCACTCTTGCTTTACCTTCAGAAAAATCATATGCACCTTCAAATTGTGGTTTGATTACAATTGCACCAGTAGTATTAATAAAACCAAAAAGCGTCCCAACCTGAATTCTAGCTAATCCCTCATGAAATGGATAAGCAAAATTACATACAACGTCTATTCTCTTAGTACCTGTTTTATCAATAAAAAACCATTTTCCGTCATTTTTAACAGCCGACAAACCCTCACTAAAACCGCTTACTTTGGAATATTGTGCTGGGACAACTGTTTCACCAGATTTATTAATGAACCCATATTTAGATCCACTTTTAATTTTTGCTAAATCCTCTTCAAAGTTATATGCTTTATCAAAAGAATTAGGAATTACGACATCCCCTTTTTTATTGATAAACCCTTCTTTTCTTTCCACCCTTATTTTGTACAAATCTTGAGCAAATAAACTAGTAGTAATAAAGCTGCACATTAGCAACAAACGCCATCTCATTCTTCTTATTTTTTATAATTCTGCCTAAATTAAATAAATATACTTTACCTTCAGTCTATATTTTCATAAAACATGCCAATTTTAGACAAAGACATTTCTATTGACGACCACGTTACCCTATGGAAAATCACTGAATCTTGGACTGAATTATTTGAATTATTTGAAAATGATGCTGAAATAAATGCTCTTATTCGAAATTTTAAAAGTGATTTAAAAAAAAAACAATTTTTAGCTTCTAGACTATTATTAAAAATGGAATTTGGAAATTGGAAAACACTGCATAGTCGCAATGGAAAGCCACGACCGACAAACAATTCAATAGAAATATCAATCACTCATGACAGGGGAATTGCAGGTATAATTAAGAGTATAAATCCCTGTGGAATTGACATACAAGAAATCACTCCAAAAGTAATCCGCGTAAAAAGTAAATTCATTAATGAAAATGACATTTATTTTTTAAGTGAAAAAAAGAAAGATTTGACGGTTTTATGGTGCGCAAAAGAAGCTCTTTACAAGATAAATGGGAGTCCCAATATATTCTTTAAAGAGCACATGATAATTGAGGAATCAGAGGAAGAAAACATTATTGTAGGAAAAATCATTCACCCTGAATTTCGAAAAGATTATAAATTGAAAGTTCATTTTATCGAAAATTATTGCTTAGTTTACACTTTAAACAACACCTAAACCGTTGAGCACATTCCAAACCATATTAAATAGATGCCAAGCAAAAGAAAAAATGTTTGCTATTTTGGTAGATCCTGACAAGTTTGGTTCGCCCAAAGATTTACAAGAATTAATTTACAACCTCAAAATAGCATTACCCGATATAATTTTAATTGGGGGAAGTTTGATTAATAATGGCAATTTTGAACTAGTAATTAACGAACTATCTAGCCTAAAAATTGCTCCTGTTATTCTATTTCCGGGAAACAACAAGCAAGTTTCAGCCAACGCAGATGCTATTTTATTACTATCATTAATTTCAGGAAGAAATTCTGATTTATTAATAGGACAACATGTTGTTTCTGCTTTTGACATTAAAGATGCAAACCTTGAAGTTATTCCAACCGGTTACATGCTAATTGAAAGCGGACCCTCTACTTCTGCGCAATACATGAGCAATACACAACCTATTCCTCACAACAAAACTGACATAGCAATGGCAACTGCATTAGCTGGGGAGCAGCTTGGACTAAAATTCATATACATGGATGGTGGATCTGGAGCTCAAACACCCATTTCTAAAGAAATGATTAAGTGTGTTCGACAAACGGTTAACACTCCCTTAATCATTGGTGGCGGAATCCGAAATAAAGAACAAGCTATTGCTGCATGGAATAGTGGGGCTGACATCGTTGTTATCGGAAATGCAATTGAAAAAAATCCTGGCTTAGCTCAAGATATTTCTCGTTTAAGAACTGTAAATGAATGAAACTAGTTGTTTTTTCAAGTCATAGCAATCTCCATTCTGAACCCAAGCAAGTAGTTGAGATGTTTAAACATGGGCTGGAAACTCTTCACTTGAGAAAGCCTAATTTCTCTGCAAAAGACCTTGTAGAATATATTGAATTAATACCATCAGAATATCATAATAGAATTGTCATTCATACACATCACAAATTGGTTAAAAAATTCAATTTAAAAGGAATACATTTCAGCAAAGTCCATCGAGACAAAAAGTACAACACCAAACTAAAATACTTAAGTTTTCGATTAAGATTCGGCAATATTTTAATCACAAGATCCTGTCATAAAATCCATAAATTGGAAGATAATTCCAGTCGATATGCTTATGTGTTTTTAAGCCCAATGTTTGAAAGCTTATCCAAAAAATCGCATAGCGGATTATTCAGTGAGCGCCATATTAAAAAAGCATTAGCAGAAAAAAAACAAAAAGTATATGCTTTGGGTGGAGTTGACGAGTCTAAATTTGAAGAACTTCATGATTTAGGCTTTGAGGGAGTGGCTATGCTGGGGGCTATATGGAATACAGACCAGGAACCTCTGAGGGTATATTTATCTGCTAGAGAATCGATCAAAAACCTAATAAGCAAAAAATCCCCGATTCATCAACTCTTATCGTAACCATTGTTGATAAGCTACGTAGAAGGTTGTGCTTTCCATTAAAGAAGGAAAACATGACAGTATATAAACGAATACTTTTAATTTTAGCAATTACCTACTATAATTTGGCAGGAGCTGCTGACGATAGAATTTCAAGAAACCAATATATTGAAACTTGGAAGACCGAAGCTATCAGTCAAATGGGCGCCTATGGTATACCAGCAAGTATCACTTTAGCACAAGGAATCCTTGAAAGCGGAGATGGAAATTCTCGCCTAGCAAAGCAAGGAAACAATCATTTTGGCATCAAATGTCATAATTGGACAGGTAAAACTATTCACAAAGATGATGACAAGAAAAATGAATGTTTCCGGAAATACGAGAGTGCTCGACAGTCCTTTCAAGACCACTCCGAATTCTTATCTAAAAGAGGGCGTTATTCATTTCTTTTTGACTTAAAACCAAATGACTACAAAGGATGGGCTAGGGGGTTAAAAACAGCAGGGTATGCCACAAATCCCAAGTACGCAACTTTACTGATAACGCTAATCGAAAAAAACAACCTACAACAATACGATAATATGGTGCTGCCTATAAACAACCATTCAAATACAAGTAATAGTTTTTTGTTTGCTGGCTTAAGTAAACCACAAACGAGTAAACACTCCATTTACATTCATAACAACAACATTAAATATATCAAAGTAAAATCAAAAGACACGTTTTATAAAATATCGAAAGAATTTGGAATGCATTTAGGACAAATATATAAGTATAATGATTTATCTGACAAAAACTTCATCAAAGAAGGCGATATAATATACTTGCAACCCAAAAGAAAAAAGGCTAAAGTTGAATCGCACAAAGTAAAAGAAAACGAAACATTACAAGGCATTTCGCAGCTTTATGGAATCAAGTTGAAATCTATTTGTAAAAAGAACAAACTTGAAGCCGAAACAATATTGCAACAAGGACAAATACTTGAATTAAGATAAGATACTAAAAATCAACAAAATTGATGAATGCGTTTGTTGTGAAAAGGCCCTTTGATACTAAGGTATTGAGGGCTTTTTTTTGCTTCAGTATTGGTAGGTATTACAAATAAGTATACCTGTCACGCTTATCGGAGAAAATGAACAATAAAAAAATAAATTCGTTACAATCTTAACCCAATTTTTCTTTGATCCAAATTCTTAATACCTCAGAATCTACTTTGTCAAGAACCTCATCAGCAAATGCCTGCATCAATAGAGCTTGAGCAGATTCCTTGCTTAGGCCTCTAGTTTGCAAGTAATACAAGGCTTCTTCATCAAATTGACCTGTTGTAGTACCGTGACTGCACTTTACGTCATCAGCAAAAATTTCAAGTTCAGGTTTTGCATTCATAGTAGCTTCTCTGGACAAAATAATATTTTTGTTCTGCTGATAAGCTTCAATTTTTTGGGCATCTTCAGCAACAATTACCTTCCCATTAAACACTCCTGTTGATTTATCTCTTAAGACACCTTTATATAATTCGAAAGATGTGCAATTAGGCTTCAAATGACTAACCTTAGTATGATTATCAACGTGCTGAATCCCTTTTTGCATGTACAATCCATTCATTTCAGAAGTGCAGTTTTCACCATCAACATCAATATTAACTCCATTCCTTACAAAATCACCAGAAATTGTAGCCGTATTTATTTTAAAAATACTATTAGCTTTTTGATCAACTTGTACAGTGCAAATTAGGTTATTATTAGGCTCTTCATATTGAACTTTATCCAGAGTAACCTTAGCATTTTCTTTTACAAAAACTTCAGTCACGCTGTTTGTTAAGCATTCAATAGCATTTAAAGACGCATATGATTGCACCACACTAACTTCCGAAAATTGATCTACGACTATAAGTAAGCGCAAATTACTTATCACATTACTTTTTGTGTTTACATGAATAACATGAATCGGTTTTTCCAGTTTAACTTTTTTAGGTATATGAATAAAAACACCCTCATGGAAGTAGCTTGTGTTTAAAGCTGTGAAAACCTCTTCATTATTCTTTGCTATTCCATTAAACGTACTATGAATCAAGGACACATGTTCTTCCATTGCATTTGGAAAAGTATCTACCAAAACCTCATCAGGGAAATTTACATCTGACAACTCCTTAGAATAAACACCATTTACCAGTATTATATTATGTGCATCTAAAGAAGGTGCTATTTCATTCGAAAGATCTACTTGGTCAGCTTCATTAAATTGAACATATTTCTTTTTTAAAATCCTCTTAACCGAAGTATAACGCCAATCCTCTGTTTTACGGGTAGGAAACTCCAACCCTTTTAATAATTCGAAAGCTTGGTTTTTAGCTCCTAACCCAACCCCCATTTGAGACAAAGAGTTCAGTAAATTATTTTCTTTCAAAACTACCATCTACGCTTTCGCTTTTGTCAACCAATCGTAACCTTTCTCTTCTAGCTCAAGAGCCAGTTCTTTACCTCCTGTTTTAATGATTCTTCCATCATATAAAACATGCACAAAATCAGGAATAATATAATCCAATAACCTTTGGTAGTGTGTTATTAAAATTGTAGCATTATGCTTGCTCTTTAGAGTATTCACTCCATGTGCAACTATTCTTAACGCATCAATGTCCAAGCCAGAATCTGTTTCATCTAAGATTGACAATTTTGGTTCTAACATTGCCATTTGGAAAATTTCATTTCGTTTTTTCTCACCTCCGGAAAAACCAACATTAACTGATCGATTTTTCAATTTATCACTCAACTCTACCAAAGTCGATTTTTCCTTAACCATTTTAAGAAAATCTTTCGCGGCAATAGGCTCTTGCTCAAAATACTTTCGCCTTTCATTAATTGCCGTTTTCAGAAAATTAATATTACTCACGCCTGGTATTTCAACCGGATATTGAAAAGCCAAAAATATACCTTCCCAAGATCTTTCTTCTGGATTAAGCTCTAATAATTCTTTCCCAAGGTAGTCAACTTCACCGGCAGTAACTTCATATTCATCGCGACCTGCTAACACAGAAGACAACGTACTTTTTCCTGAGCCATTAGGACCCATGACTGCATGTATTTCACCAGCCTTAACCTCTATGTCTAATCCTTTTAAGATTTCCTTATCGCCAACTGAGGCATGTAAATTTTTAACTTTTAACATCTATATCTCTTTTTCTAGAAAGAACTAACCAACACTTCCTTCCAAACTAATTTCCAATAATTTTTGAGCTTCAACGGCAAACTCCATGGGAAGTTTATTTAATACTTCCTTTGCATAACCGTTTACAATTAAACTGATGGCTTTTTCCTCCCCAATACCTCTTTGCAAACAATAAAATTTTTGATCTTCTCCAATTTTACTTGTGGTAGCTTCATGTTCTAATTGTGCTGTTGAGTTCTCGCATTCGATATATGGATATGTATGCGCACCACAGGTATCTGTCATTAAAAGTGAATCACATTGAGAAAAATTACGGGAATTATCAGCTCCTTTACCGATTTTCACTAACCCCCTGTAAGAGTTGTGACTATTACCCGCAGAAATTCCTTTAGATATAATCGTACTCTTAGTATTTTTTCCTACGTGCAACATTTTAGTACCTGTATCGGCCATTTGATGATTATTGGTAACTGCCACTGAATAAAATTCCCCAACCGAATTATTCCCTTTCAAAATACAAGACGGATACTTCCAGGTTATGGCAGAACCAGTCTCTACCTGCGTCCAAGAAATCTTTGCGTTTTGTTCGCAAACACCTCTTTTAGTAACAAAGTTAAATACTCCCCCTACTCCATCTTTGTCTCCAGGATACCAATTCTGTACTGTGGAATATTTAATTTCTGCATCATCAAGAGCTATCAATTCCACAACAGCTGCGTGTAATTGATTTTCATCTCTTTGCGGTGCGGTACAACCTTCCAAGTAACTCACGTAACTACCTTTATCAGCAATTAAAAGTGTTCTTTCAAACTGTCCAGTTCCTGATTCATTTATTCTAAAATAAGTTGACAATTCCATGGGACACTTCGTTCCTTTTGGAATGTAACAAAATGAACCATCAGAAAACACAGCAGAATTCAATGCGGCGTAATAATTATCTGAAGAAGGAACAACCGTTCCCAAATATTTCTTCACTAAGTCAGGATGATCTTTAACTGCCTCGCTAAAGGAGCAAAATATAATACCCAATTCACCTAGTTTTTCCTTGAATGAAGTTGCTACTGAAACAGAATCCATTACAAAATCAACAGCTACACCTGTCAACTTCTTTTGCTCTTCCAAAGAAATCCCCAAACGTTCCATTGTTTTCAATATCTCTGGATCTACTTCATCTAAACTCGCTAATTCTTTTTTAGGTTTAGGAGCAGAATAAAAAACTATATCTTGAAGGCTTGGTTTTTCATAAGTAACATGCGCCCAATCAGGCTCAGTCATTCCTTGAAACACTCTAAAAGCCTTTAGCCTATATTCTAAAAGCCATTCCGGCTCTTCTTTCTTAGATGAGATTATACGAACGGTTTCTTCCGTTAATCCTTTAGGTATTTTTTCGGAATCAACATCAGTAGTAAAACCAAATTCATATTCTTGATCTACTAGGTCCTGTTTTAAGTCATCTTCACTATACGCCATCTTTTTTTGTATTAAAGTGAGAAACTCTCTCCGCAACCACAGGTTCTTTCTGCATTTGGATTCTTAAAAACAAAGCCCTTACCGTTCAACCCTCCCGAATAGTCTAGGGTAGTACCAACTAAATACAAGAAGCTTTTCTTATCGATAACTATTTTTACTCCGTTACTTTCAAACTCTTTATCTGTACCTTTAATTTCATTATCAAAAGTAAGTTGATACATAAGACCTGAACAGCCTCCACCTTCAACACCTACACGAATAAAAAAGTTATCTTTTCCCTCTTCACTCATCATTCTGGTGGCAGTACTTTTTGCTAAATCGGTTACTTCAATCATTTTCTTATTTAGATTAATTACAAATAAGCATGTATTTAACTACAAAAATAGTCTTTTTATTGGTCTAAAAAGATGATAATCCTCATTATTTTTGAAGATTAACATGAGTTTAAGCTGTTCAACTATGCGACAAGCACCCCACATAAAAATAAAAGTTTGTTTCTTATGTAGTGTTTAACCCTAGTTGAAAGTAAATGCAACACGAAAAAGCTACTCACAAGACATATATCTAACTTATAAAAAAAGCCACTTCAAATGAGTGGCTTTTTTATGATTTTTTTTTGTTGTTAATCTTCCTTTGTCAAAGAAGCTTTTAAATATTCTCTATTCATAATAGCGATGTTCTCTAGAGAAATTCCTTTCGGACATTCAACTTCGCAAGCGCCTGTGTTAGTGCAATTACCAAATCCTTCTAAATCCATTTGCTTAACCATGTTCAACACCCTATCTTTTCTTTCAACCTGCCCTTGAGGCAATAAAGAGTATTGAGCAACTTTTGCACCAACAAATAGCATTGCAGAGGCATTTTTACAAGTGGCTACACAAGCTCCGCATCCAATACAAGTAGCTGCATCCATTGCTTTATCAGCATTGTCCTTACTAATGGGCGTTGCATTTGCATCTTGCGTATTTCCCGAGGTATTCACCGAAATAAATCCACCCGCTTGTTGAATTCTGTCAAAAGAGGAGCGATCAACTTTCAAATCTTTCAATACGGGAAAAGCTTTTGCTCTCCAAGGCTCTATCGTTATTGTTTCACCATCTTTAAATTTCCTCATATGAAGCTGACAAGTAGTAACTGCCCTATCCGGTCCATGAGCTTCTCCGTTGATATACAACGAGCACATCCCACAGATTCCTTCTCTACAATCGTGGTCAAATTCCACAGGTTCTTCTCCTTTGCTTATTAGCCCTTCATTTAACACATCCATCATTTCAAGGAATGAGGAGTTTGGAGATATACCATTAACTTTGTAATCTACCATTTTTCCTGAAGACTTTTGGTCTTTTTGACGCCAGATCTTTAATGTTAAATTCATGTCTTTAGTTCCTGACATAATTCTTTGTGTTTATTGGTTTAGTGCTCCTTAATCAAATGCATATGAATACGGAACATATTGCCTATTTATAACTTCTTTGTTTTAACTCGATATTATTAAATTCAAGTTCTTCTTTATGTAATTTTGCTTTTCCAGCATCGCCCGTCCATTCCCAGGCAGCAACATATTTGTAGTTTACATCATCTCTTTTAGCTTCACCTTTTTGTTCTCCGTCTAGTTCAACAGACTCCTCTCTAAAGTGTCCACCACAAGACTCATTTCTGGTTAATGCATCTAAGGCAAAAAGCTCTCCTAATTCTAAAAAATCTGCAACACGCCCAGCTTTCTCAAGTTCAGTGTTAATACCTTCAACTGTACCAGGAACTCTTACGTCTTTCCAAAATTCTTCACGAATTTCCCGTATTTTTTTTAAAGCATCCTTCAAGCCAGCTTCATTTCTAGCCATTCCTACATTGTTCCACATCACCTTCCCTAATTCTTTATGAAAATGGTCAACTGATTTATTTCCTTTTACACTAATTAACTTATTCAGCGTATCTGTTACATTTTTTTCTGCAGCGTCAAATTCAGGAGAATTCGTAGGAATCGTTCCTGTTCTAATTTCATTGGCCAAATAATCACCAATTGTGTAAGGCAATACAAAATAGCCATCTGCTAATCCTTGCATTAATGCAGAAGCGCCTAGTCGATTTGCTCCGTGATCAGAAAAATTAGCTTCCCCAGCTGCGTAACAGCCAGGAATACTTGTCATTAAATTGTAGTCAACCCAAACACCTCCCATTGTATAATGTACCGCAGGATATATCATCATTGGTGTTTTGTATGGATTTTGATCAACAATTTTCTCATACATTTGAAAGAGGTTTCCATATTTAGCCTCGATAACTTCTTCTCCGTATTCAAGTATTTCAGCATCTGTTGGATTATGAATTCCCATTACTAATGCTTTTTCTTTTCCGTATCGTTGAATCGCAGATTTAAAATCTAAATATACCGCTTCACCTGTTCCATTAACACCAAAGCCAGCATCGCACCTTTCTTTTGCTGCTCTAGATGCAACGTCTCTTGGGACTAGGTTTCCAAATGCAGGATATCTTCTTTCCAAGTAGTAGTCTCTATTTTCCTCAGTAATAGCAGTAGGTTTTAATTTACCCTCCCTGATGGATTTGACATCTTCTATATTTTTCGGGACCCATATTCGACCGTCGTTTCTCAAAGATTCAGACATCAGAGTTAACTTGGACTGATGATCTCCTGATCTTGGAATGCAGGTTGGGTGAATTTGTGTGTAACAAGGGTTTGCAAAATAAGCTCCTTTTTTATGAATTTTCCAGGCAGCGGTGACATTTGACCCCATTGCATTAGTCGATAAGAAAAATACATTCCCATACCCACCAGAAGCAATAACTACAGCATGAGCAGAATGGCGTTCAATCTTTCCAGTTACAAGGTTTCTAGCGATAATTCCTCTTGCCTTACCATCTATTTTTACAATGTCCAACATCTCGTGGCGATTAAACATTTGAATTTTCCCCTTACCAATCTGCCTATTCATAGCGGAATACGCGCCTAACAAAAGTTGTTGTCCTGTCTGTCCTTTGGCATAAAAGGTTCTCGAAACAAGCACTCCACCAAAAGAGCGATTGTCTAACATACCTCCATATTCACGCGCAAAAGGAACCCCCTGTGCAACACACTGATCAATAATGTTTCCTGATACTTCAGCCAAACGATACACATTGGCTTCACGCGACCTGTAATCTCCTCCTTTGACCGTATCGTAAAATAGACGATAGTTTGAATCACCATCGTTTTGATAATTTTTGGACGCATTAACTCCGCCTTGCGCAGCAATTGAATGAGCTCTACGAGGAGAGTCTTGATACGCAAAAGCTTTTACACTATATCCCATTTCTGCTAATGAAGCAGCAGCAGAACCACCAGCTAATCCAGTGCCAACTACAATAACGTCAATAAGACGCTTGTTCGCTGGATTAACAACATTAATGTTGTTCTTATGATTGGTCCATTTTTCTTGAATAGGACCTTCCGGTATTTTAGAATCTAAAATTGACATACTAACAATGATTAAAATGGTGAAATAAAGCGATTACAATAAAACCCAACGGGATTAAAATGGCATATGCCATACCAAATTTGTTTAATGCTCTAGTATATTTATTGTTGGCACCCATAGATTGGAATGCAGAACTGAAACCATGCAGGAGGTGCAATGAAAGGAACACAAATGCAACACAATAAATAGCAACTCTAATAGGATTTACAAACTTATGTTGCAACTCAGTAAAATATCGGAGACCACTATCCATGTTGTCCGGATCAACCAGTCCGCTCATGTCCCCTTGAACAAATTTAATATTTATCTCAGGTATCCAAAAATCGTAAAAATGGAGTCCCATGAATGTAAGAATTAAAAACCCAGATATAATCATATTTCTGCTCATCCAAGTAGAATTAGCTCCTCCATTATTTTTTACATACTTAATATTTCTCGACTGCTTGTTCTTTATTTCTAGGATAAAGCCCATTACAAAGTGAAATACCACCCCGAAAATTAATATTGGCTGCATGATGTATTGAACCGCAAAATTCGTACCCATAAAATGAGAGAGATTATTAAATGTTTCGCCAGAAAAAATAGAGGTAACGTTTATGGCAAAATGCTGAAGTAAAAAAATCATTAGAAAAAAGGCAGATAATGCCATTGATACTTTCCTTGAAATCGATGAATTCATAAAAAAAATTTAATATTGTGTACAAAGTTAAAAGTTTGTGCTAAGATACGCGAATAAATTTGCCTCTATTTATTTATACGATAGGTATTGTCACAAAATATTTTTCATGAAAGGTCAAATGATTTATTTTTGACTATAATAAAGCCATTTTTATTTTGAAGCTGCAGACATTGCCCATGTCAACTGGAAAAATGAAAAATAGTTGGTGATATCAACCATTATCATTCAAAAATATAGCAGGGAGAAGACCTGATAGGTTAATTTTAAGTACTTTTATCCACTAAGCGAAATTGGAAATAAATGAAATACGAAAAGATAGACAAAGAACTTTACATTCACAATAGAAAGAAGTTTAGTAAAGAGTTGAAACCAAATTCTTTAGCTGTTTTCAATTCAAATGATATTGTTACCACAAGCGCTGACAGTACATTTCCATTTGTACAACATCGAGATATATTGCACTTAAGCGGAGTAGATCAAGAAGAGAGTATATTAATTGTATTTCCCGATTGTTTTGAACAGAAACATCAAGAAATCCTTTTCTTGAAAGAAACAAGTGATTTAATTGCTGTTTGGGAAGGAGCGAAATTAGATAAGGCACAAGCCTTTGAAACATCAGGAATTCAAACTGTTTATTGGTTAGATCAATTTGACTCGATCTTTAATTCGTTAATGTCAGAAGCGGAGAACGTTTACATTAATACAAATGAGCATACTCGAGCCAATACGGAAGCAGAAAACCGAGAAGATCGATTTATAAAAATGTGCAAAGAGAAATATCCTGCGCATAACTATGAGCGAAGTGCCCCAATCATGCACGAGATTCGCTCTGTAAAGCACCCAATAGAAATTGAACTAATGCAAAAAGCATGTGACATTACTGAAAAAGGTGTTCGAAGGTTATTAGCGTTTATTAAGCCTGGGGTTATGGAATATAACATTGAAGCTGAGCTCATGCATGAATTTTTGAATAATCGTTCTAGAGGCTTTGCATATACACCCATAATTGCTTCTGGCTACAGTGCATGTGTTTTGCATTATATTGAAAATAATAAAGAGTGCAAGGATGGAGATGTCATCTTAATGGATTTTGGAGCTGAATATGGAAATTACGCATCGGACTTAACAAGGTGCTTTCCTGTCAATGGAAAATTTACTCCGCGTCAAAAGAATGTGTACAATGCAGTATTACGAGTAAAAAAGGCAGCTACTAAATTGCTAGTACCTGGAACTTATTTAAACGAATATCATGTTGCTGTAGGAAAATTGATGGAGACAGAATTGATATCGTTAGGATTAATTTCTGAGGAAGATATTCAAAACGAAGACCCTGCTTGGCCAGCATATAAAAAGTATTTTATGCACGGAACGTCTCATTACATTGGATTGGATACGCACGATTTAGGATTGTGGACAAAACCAATAAGAGCTGGAATGGCCTTCACTGTAGAGCCGGGAATCTACATTCCAGAAGAAAACTTAGGAATCAGATTAGAAGATGATGTGATTGTTCAAGAATCGGGAGAACCGATTAACTTAATGGTAAATATTCCTATTGAAGCGGATGAAATAGAAGAACTAATGAAGGCAGTAGACAAATGAATTCAGACGAAATATTATTAATTGGAGGGCTTCCTAGATCAGGAACATCTCTTATGATGCAAATAGCAGCTAAAGCTGGTATTGAGAATTTTACAGATGGTAATCGCGTTGCCGACATCAATAATCCCAATGGATATGCAGAGTTTGATGGTGTAAAAGGATTGATGAAATCGAACGTCTTTTTAAAAAATGTTGTTGGTAAATCTATAAAAGTAGTTTCACCCTTAATTCCTTTTATTGACAAAGGTTTGAAATACAAGTGTATCATTGTTGACAGAAATATTAGTGAAGTGTTGCGTTCTCAGCAGGTTATGCTAGGCAAGTCAGTAGATGGAATACCGGATGCCCTTATGGTGGCATTTCAAAAACAAGCGGATAATGCCAAACAATTTTTGACAAATAATAATATACCATTTATAACTATTCAACACAAAGAACTTTTTGCAAATCCAATTTCGCAATTAGCAGCAATCAAAGAATTTACGAACAGTGAAGTTTCCATTGAGGAACTATCATCTTGTATAGATTCTAAATTATACAGACAAAGAAATGAAGAATAAAGATTCCGAAAAAATATTTTTTGAAGGTAAGCCTTACAAAGTACCACAAGGAGGTACATTGGGACTTTTAGCCTTAGGAGCTTTAGGAGTAAGATTATGGCGAGAAGCCAATAAAGGAGCGAAAATCACTAAAAAACCTTCTTCAAATGAAAAAAAATAAAGTCGTTGTTCTTGGTTGGGATGCTGCGGATTGGCAAGTAATGGATAAGCTAATGAAGGATGGACATATGCCTACTTTAAAAAAGTTTGTTTCAGAGGGTGTCCGTGGAAATATTGCAACTCTGGATCCACCTTTGTCGCCTATGCTATGGACATCCATGGCAACAGGTGTTCGCCCTTATAAGCACGGAATCCTAGGTTTTGTAGAGCCTGTAGCTTCGACAGGGTCTATCCGGCCAGTTTCATCCAAGTCAAGAAAAGTAAAGGCCATTTGGAATATGTTTTCTCAATCAGGTCTTAAATCTAATGTAGTAGGCTGGTGGCCGAGTAACCCTGTAGAGCCTATAAACGGCTGCATGGTGTCTAATCTCTATCAGCAGGAAAGAAAAGATAAAAAAATAGTAGCAAAAGACGAATGGGAAATGCCTGAGGGAACCATTCATCCTGAAAGATTAATAGATTCGTTGAAGGCTCTTAGAGTGCATCCAGATGAGATTACAGGTAATTTAATTATGCCGTTTGTTCCGGCTGTTTTTCACCTCAATAAAAGAAGTGACAAGCGCTTGTATCAGATAGCAAGAGTAATTGCTCATTGCACTTCTATGCATGCAGCTTTTACGGAATTGATTGAAAAAGAAGATTGGGATTTTGCTGCTGTGTATCACGATGCTATTGATCATTTTTCGCACCATTATATGAAATTTTATCCACCCAAGTTGGATTGGGTTAGCGATGAAGATTATGAAATTTTTAATCAGGCGGTAATCGGCATTTATCGTTTTCATGATATGATGTTGGAGCGCGTAATGAAGCTCACAGACAAAGACACGACTATTGTTATTGTTTCTGATCATGGCTTTCACTCCGATCATCTCCGTCCTAGATATGTTCCTCAGGTTCCTTCCGGTCCAGCTATTGAGCATAGTCAATTCGGTATGTTTGCCGCTAGAGGACCCAACATCAAGAAAAATGAAAAAGTTTATGGTTCTACCATATTGGATTTAACCCCAACTCTATTGGCTATGTATGATTTGCCTATTGGCAGAGACATGGACGGTAAGGTGTTGACAGACATATTTATTGAAACACCAAAACTAAAATACATTGAGTCATGGGAAAAGTTAGAGGGTGATTGTGGGTCTTTGTCTGGTGAGGAGAAGGAAGACCCTATGTCAGACCAAGCAGCAATGCAGCAACTAATTGATTTAGGTTATATAGACGCTCCCTCTGAAGATGGATACTTCAGTCAGAAGGTTGCAACGGAAAATAATTTTTATCTAGCTAAATCCTTTATAAATGGCCGAAAATATAGCGAAGCACTTGAGGTACTAATTAAAGTTGTTGAGGAAAATGCTACGGATTATCGTTATTTGGTAGAACTTGTAAATTTGCACCTAACAATAAAAAATGCTGATGAAGCAGAAATTGCTATTTCTAAAGTAGAAAATCTTAAGGTAGTTTCCAAAGAGTTTATCCATATCATGAAGGGAAGGTTACATTATCTAAAAAATGAACCAGTTGAAGCTTTGGTAGAATTTAGAAAGGCTAATGATATTGAATACAATCAAGGGCCATTATTAATAGAATTGGGTAAAGTACTTACAGTGCTGGGAGATTTGAATGCTGCAGAAGATAATTTTAACAAAGCGTTAAAGTATAATTCTCGAGATGCAAAAGCGCATAATTGTATTGGTATAATAAAAATAAGACAAGGTAAGTATGAAGAGGCAATTAACCATTTATTAGAAGCTATTGATATCATCTATTATTTCCCATATGCGCATTATAATCTGGGAGAATGTCTTGCTTTAATGGGTGAGTTTAAGGAGGCTGAAGGAGCTTTTGAGCAGGCAATAATTATGAAGCCTAGTTTGAAAAAAACATATAGGTGGTTATTAGAAATTCAAGTTCAGCTAAAAAACGAAAAGAAACAAAAGTTTTATCAAGATATTCTAGATAAGATGACAATCGGTCAAGTTAAAGTAATAACTGGGTTGCCTAGCAATCAGTTAGTTGACTTCCTAGATAACAGCGATGAAGAAGTTGTTAACTACAAAGATGGAGATGTATTATCTCGGCAGCTAAAAGATCTAAATTTAGAGAAGTGTGTTGGTAAAACCATTTTCTTGCCATTGGCTGAGATAACCCAGTTACCAATAAATTTGGAAAGTAAAATAATTATTATTTCTGCTGAGATTGATGACGCATCAGCATTTATTGCCAAAAATACTGTTAAAATTGGAGGTCATCCCGTTTATGATTTATCTGCTAACAGAGCACTTGAGAATATTTTGTATTCTGTGGAAAGTTGGCTGGATCAACAGCCTGACTTGGATATAGAAAGACATGAAGTTAAAAATGGTAATTAATCGACATACTTTGTTAACTTAACAAATAGTATTATATTTGTTAGATAAATTAACAAAAAATATATTATATGAAAAAAGATTTACAAAAAAAGTTAGTTCGTTATAGTTCTGCTGCTGGTGCTGTTGTTGCTGCGGTAGGTTCAACGAATGCACAAGTGATTTACACTGATGTTGATCCAGATTTTGTTAACGCATCAGGTACTGTTCAAATCGGACTTGATATGGATGGTGACGCTACGTTTGAGTTTGCAATCAGTGCTACCGACACCACAGTAAATGGTACTCAGTACGGTATACTAAGTGTTGTTCCAGTTGACGCAACTTTATCTGCAATCGGTGGTGAAGCTCCAAGTGGATATAACTATGCTTTGGCATTAGACCTTGGCATGATGGTAGATGCTTCTGTTAATTGGGTTGCAGCTGCTAACACAATGTCTTATGAAGTAGATGGTGCTTTCCCATACGGTGAAAACTGGAATGGTGTTACTGATAAGTATTTAGCTTTAAGATTCACTAACAGTGGTAATACACACTATGGTTGGGCTAGATTAGATGGAGGCGGTGACTCTTTTACTTTAAAAGATCATGCTTTTGATGCTACTCCTGATGCTGCAATAGAAACAGGTGATATGGGGAATGTTGGTGTTGAAGATGCGAATATCGAATCAATGATTCATTTCGTTAATCAACCAAATAATTCTGTGAAAATAGTTATTAATGGAGAATTATCTAACGGTGAAATAACTGTAGTTTCTACTTCTGGAGCTATTATTTCTACTCAACAAGTTAACGATAACGTTGCTTTTGTTGATATGGATGGTCTTGCTGCTGGTCTTTACATGATTAATGTAAAATCTACTGAAGGATCAATCACAAAGAAAATGTTTGTAAAATAATTTTTACAACTAAATATTTTAAAGGGGAAATCTTAAGGTTTCCCCTTTTTTTGTGCCTTAAATCCCTAATCATTTTATATTTTTGATGTTATTATCAAAAGCCAAAGTATGCAAGAGAAAATAGACCTTCTGGAACAAAAGATAGCCAACTCCAAGTTAGGTGGAGGTGAGAAGCGAATTGTAGCGCAGCATAAAAAAGGAAAGCTAACGGCTAGAGAGCGCATTCACTTTTTATTTGACAAAGGGTCATTTGAAGAAATAGGAGCAATGGTGATACACCGTTCTGTAAATTTTGGTTTGGATAAGACTAAGTTTTTAGGAGATGGTGTAGTTACTGGTTACGGCACCATTAATGGACGATTAACCTATGCTTTTTCTCAAGATTTTACGGTACTAGGAGGGTCATTGGCCGAGGCTCATGCGGAGAAAATCTGTAAAATAATGGATCTTGCTATGGAAAATGGAGCTCCAGTTATTGGTTTGAATGATTCAGGTGGAGCACGTATCCAAGAAGGCGTAGTTTCTCTTGGAGGATATGCAGATATTTTTTATCGCAATACTTTATCTTCTGGAGTAATTCCGCAATTGTCCGCTATCATGGGACCTTGTGCAGGTGGAGCAGTTTATTCTCCGGCTCTGACAGATTTTATATTAATGGTGGAGAATACTTCTTATATGTTTGTAACCGGTCCAAACGTTGTAAAAACGGTAACCAATGAAGTGGTTACAGCTGAAGAATTGGGTGGTGCATCTACGCATTCTACTAAATCTGGAGTGACACATTTTTCATGTGAAAATGAAATGGAAGCAATCAATCATTTAAAGAGGTTACTTTCGTATGTCCCTCAAAATTGCGAAGAGAAACCTTCTGTTTTAGATTACGAGCATGGTAAAGATGAGACGAGAGAAGGTTTGGATAAAATTATTCCGGAAAGTTCAGGCACTCCTTATGATATAAAAGAGGTTATTGAAGGAACAGTTGATGAAGATTCTTTTATGGAAGTCCATAAAGATTATGCAGAAAATATTGTGGTTGGTTTTGCCCGGTTAGCTGGAAGATCAATCGGAATTGTAGCGAATCAACCCGCTTTTTTAGCAGGAGTGCTGGATGTAGAATCTTCCAAGAAAGCTGCACGTTTTGTGCGTTTTTGTGATTCATTTAACATTCCTTTATTGGTATTTGAAGATGTTCCCGGATTTCTGCCAGGAACAGATCAAGAATGGAATGCAATTATCTCGAATGGGGCAAAGTTATTATATGCATTTTGTGAAGCAACGGTTCCAAGAATTACGGTGATTACGCGTAAAGCTTATGGTGGCGCTTACGATGTGATGAACTCTAAACACATTGGTGCAGATATGAACTATGCTTGGCCTAACGCAGAAATTGCTGTTATGGGAGCAAAAGGAGCTGCAGAAATTATTTTTAAGAAGGATATAAAGGAAGCCAGTAACCCAGAGGAAAAGTGGAAAGAGAAAGAAGCGGAATACGCTGAGATGTTTGCCAATCCTTATAATGCAGCTGCGAGAGGGTATGTTGATGAGGTTATAAAGCCACATCAAACGAGGGAGAAGCTAATAAAAGCCTTTAAAATGTTAGAAAACAAGGTAGCGACCCTGCCGAAAAAGAAGCACGGTAATATTCCATTATAAAGGAGTGAATAATATATTAAGCATAAAAAAAGCCACTCAAATAGGTGGCTTTTTTTAGGTCTGTTTTGTTTTAAACCGCATCAAGTAATGTTAGAACTAAGTATATAAGTAACACCAAAATAACAACTCCTAAAAGCCAAGCAAGTCCAGGAAGAATCTTTCCAATTAAAGCTAGTATTAAAAGGACAAGAATAACGATCAATATAATATTAATTAATTCAGAATTATCTGAAGTACTTGTTTTACTTGCGGTATTGGACTTTACAATTGATTTATTCTCAATCACATTTTTTATTTGCTCTGCCAAATTCTTTGCATTTGTCTTTATATGGTTGACTTTTTCTTTGCTGTTGTTATTTTCAATTGCTTTTTCGGCAATATCTTCTATTGTTGTTTCATTCGAATTAGTTAACTCATCATCCGTATTAGTGTTCGCAGTTTTGATAACAGCTCCATTGCTTTCTTCTGAGGCTTTACTGAATAAACTTTCCTTTGCTAGCTCATCCTTCTTCTCCAGTTGATTATCCTTTAGTCTTATGTTATCCGAATTGTTAATTTTCTTCTTCATAGAAAGGTGATATCCTTTCTGGTATTTTCTTTTTTGGATGAAACCATTGTTTACGTTGCAAGAACTGATTGCAAAAACTAGTAGAATGAGTATAGATAATCGGTTAAGTAATTTCATTGTTAAATTTTAAATTGAATCCAAATGTAAAAAAATGAAAGGTTTATGAAAGGGTTTATTGTTCTACTTACTAACAATATCCACCTCAATAAATAGTATTGGTAGCTTTATTATTCGGTATTTCTCACTTTGAATATTTATACAGATATTTAGAATTAGTATCAATTTGTTTTCCTTAGTGCTAATCAGTGTTAAATACTGTTAAACAAAAAAATGATTGAAATACATCAACTACCTTTGTTTAAAGCAAATAATTTGTTGTTAAATAGAAAATTAATATTAGGTATATCCTTGTTAAGCGGTATCGCGCTTATTGGATTAGTTATTATTCAAGTTTATTGGATACAAAGCGCTGTTGAACAGCGTAAATCTCAATTTGAAGATAATGTTAAAAAATCGTTGGTAGAAATTGTTTATGATGTAGATAGATTTGAAGCAATTTCTCGTATGCATAAAAATGCAGGAAGCAAAGACCTTCTCAATCAATTACTACAAAAGGGAGGGAAGGCATTACATAATCATGCAACTTATTTGGATGAATTAGATACAGTTTTTAACGCTATTCATGATAAGTTTAATGTTCAAATAGTTGAAAAACATATATTAAATAAAGAATCTGGAACGGAAACTAATCATAAAATTATTTCTCAAAAGTATGGGGATGATACGGCGTTTACAATTGAAATAACGGATACCACTCCATCCAAGTTTAATGCAGTAAACAAAGATTTATGGAGTCAAAAAACAGATATAGTAGAAGAGTTAGTATCAGATATTTTTTCATTTGATTTATTCGGATCAACTGCAGAGAGAATAACTCAGCCAGATTTGGATAGTATAATAGAATCTGTTTTTAAGAAAAATGGGATTAATACAAAATATCAGATGGGTGTCTTTGATATAATGAATCATTCTATTTATGAGGTAGATAATGATAATCAAAATGACTTGTATGAAAGCCCTTTTAAGATTTCCTTGTTTCCAAATGATATTTTTGGTAGCCCAGTATATTTGAGCATGTATTTTCCGAATGAAAATGCCTTCATATTAAAATCAATGTGGGTGATGTTGGCTATCTCTGCCATTTTTGTTCTGATTATAATATTTGCTTTTTACTATTCTATATCTACAATATTTAAACAAAAGAAACTCTCTATTATTAAAAATGATTTTATTAATAATATGACACATGAATTGAAAACACCTATTTCCACCATCTCATTAGCATGTGAAGCTTTAAATGATACAGAAATGAAGAATTCGAAAGAAACTCAAGGTCGCTTCGTGAATATGATTAATGAAGAGAACAAAAGGCTGGGGGTATTAGTAGAAAATGTATTACAAAGTGCAGTTATTGATAAAGGCGAATTAAAACTCAATGAAGAATTTTTTAACATTCATGATGTTATTGACCGAGTGGTAAAGAATGTGAAAATACAAGTGGAGCAAAAAGGAGGCCAAATTGTAGTGTCTAAACTAGCCACAAAAGTGCAGGTTTATGCAGATAATGTTCACATTACTAACGTGATTTATAATTTACTTGATAATGCGAATAAATATACTATAATTCAGCCTTCGATAGAAATATCGACCGAAGATATTGTTGGAGGCATCGTAATCAAAGTAAAGGACAATGGAGTTGGCATTAGTAAAGACAACCAGAAAAAAATATTTGAAAAATTATACCGAGTGCCAACTGGAAACGTCCATGATGTTAAAGGGTTTGGCCTGGGGTTGAGTTATGTAAAAGCAATTGCAGAAAAACACGATGGGCTAATAAACGTAGAAAGTACATTAGGGAAAGGAAGTACTTTTATATTGACATTACCTATTCAAAAAGAAAAAGACCATGAATAAAAAGACCAAAATATTACTCGTTGAAGACGATCCAAATTTAGGGACATTGTTGTCAGAGTATCTTATTGCTAAAGGTAACGAATGCACGCTAAGAACAAACGGACAAGAAGGTTTTGAAACATTTGTTAAAGGAACTTTCGATTTTCTAATTTTAGACGTAATGATGCCAGTAAAAGATGGCTTTACAATGGCTAAGGAAATTAGAGGAATTGATAAGGATGTGCCAATATTATTTTTAACCGCAAAATCCCTTAAAGAAGATACGCTTCAGGGATTTAATGTTGGTGGTGATGACTATATGACCAAACCATTTAGTATGGAAGAGTTGTTAGTTCGAATGGGCGCAATCCTGAGAAGAACTCAAGGGGATGAAGAGCAAGACCAAGGGACCTATAATGTTGGTACGTATCAATTTGATTTTAATCAACGATTGTTGATTAATGGAGTCGATGAACAAAAGTTGACGACTAAGGAAAATGCACTTCTTAAATTACTATGTAAAAATATCAATGGGGTTTTAGAGCGAAACCATGCACTAAATGCTGTTTGGGGTGATGATAATTATTTTAATGGAAGAAGCATGGATGTTTACATCGCAAAATTAAGAAAATACCTTAAAAAAGACGAAAATGTCGAAATAGTCAACGTTCACGGTAAGGGTTTTAAGCTATTTGTAAAGTAAATTATAGCCGTTCTCTTAATATTTCTACCATTACTACAGTGATTATTTGCGTTAGGCTGTGAAATTCGCTAAATATAAATAACGGCAAGGTGTTTGTTTCTTTTTAGGAAACAAAATTTGAACGCTATGACCCCAAAAAAATCAAAAACAGCCAACCTTGAGAAGAAAAAGAGTACTTTTTTACAATTAGGTTTTATAGTTGCAATTTCATTTACATTAGTCGCTTTTGAATGGCTAGATTCCGAACATCTAGGAACGGATATAGAAAGTAATTTAAATGCAGAACTCGCCCCTGAAACTATTATTGAGGTCGACTTAATAAAGCCAAAGAAAAAGGTGATTATTCCCAAAAAAAAGACAAAGACTAATACAGTTGTAATTGCGAAAAAACCAATTGTTGCTGCGGGCCCTGTAATTATTGACCCTAATGCAGGTAATGACCCTCCAATTAATTGGGATGTTTTTGATAATGGAGATTCAGATGAACCTATTGTTATTGTAGAAATAGATTCTGTTTATATGTTCGTTCAAGAAATGCCAGAATTTCCCGGTGGATTAAAGGCAATGTATGAATTTATGGGAGATAATATTAAATATCCAACAATATCTGCTGAAGGGGGTTCTCAAGGTCAGGCATATGTTAATTTTACTATTGAAAAGAATGGAAAAATTACAGATGTGAAAATTTTAGGTGGCTCTGCAGATAAGAGGTGTAAAAAGGAAGCTGCCAGAGTAGTAGAGTCAATGCCCAAATGGAAACCAGGAGAGCAAGGAGGAAAAAAAGTTCGCGTGAGCTATACACTTCCGGTGCGATTCGTATTAAATTAAAATAACGTAATAATGAATGGTTCCCCTTTTTGTAATTTACAAGCTTTTTGTTCTTCCACCATCTACAGGGACATTAATCCCATTAATGTAACTTGCTGCCGGAGATGCTAAAAATGAAATGGCATTTGCTATTTCAACCGCTTCAGCAAACCTTCTCATAGGAACTTGATTCGTCATTTCATTGCTAATATCCTCAATACTTCTTCCTGTTTTTGAAGCTTTAGTTTCAATAATAGATTGTAAGCGAACAGTGTTTGTTGCACCCGGTAAAACATTGTTTACTGTAATATTAAACTCCCCTAGTTCATTTGCTAATGTTTTAGCCCAGCTCGCAACAGCTCCTCTTATAGTGTTTGATACACCAAGACCATTTAAGGGTTGTTTCACAGAAGTTGAAATTACATTTATTATTCTTCCATAACCTTCAGATTTCATTCCTTCTACTACAGCTTGAGCTAAGCATTGATTGCTTACCAGATGCATGTTGAATGCGCTTGTATATTCATCCGTTTTTGCTCCTATGGCCGGTCCACCAGGAGGTCCACCAGTATTGTTTACCAAAATATGTGCAGGGCCATTTTCCTTTATAAATTCTTCAACTCTCAATTTTAATTCTGCTGGGAAGTTAAAATCAGTTATAATATAGTTATGTTTTTGCCCTTTAGAGTTATCCAGTTCCTCCTGAACAGAAGCAAGTTTAACTTCATTTCTAGCAACTAAAACGATATTTGCTCCCATTTTTGCAAGTTGTAAAGCAGTTGCTTTACCTATACCTTGTGTGCTACCGCAAACAATTGCTGTTTTCCCTGATAAGTCTAAGTTCATAAAGGCTGAATTTTATAGAAATCAAATGTAGTAAACACAAGTCAATTTTATAGAAATAATATTAACTGATTTTTTTCATTATAAAAAGTGGCTTAGAGTTCGTACCTTTACAATTCAATATTAAAACAGCTATTATGTCAATAGGGATGCCTTTTAATTTCAATCAATGGATTGAAGACAACAAAGATAAATTGAAGCCGCCTGTTTCAAACAAAAGTATTTATCCATTATCGAAGGATTATATTGTTATGGTTGTTGGTGGTCCAAATGCACGTAAAGATTATCATTATAATGAAACGGAAGAGTTGTTTTATCAGCTAAAAGGGGATATAGCAGTAACGATTCAAAGCGATGGAAAAGCTGTTAAAATTCCAATTAAAGAAGGAGACATGTTTTTGCTTCCGGCCAAAACTCCGCATTCTCCAGTTAGACCTGAAAATTCAATTGGGTTAGTAATTGAGCGTGTCAGAAAGGGAACTGATTATAGAGATGGGTTAATGTGGTTTTGTGATGAATGCAATCACAAATTGTATGAAGAACGCTTTACATTAAATGACATTGTCAATGACTTCTTAGAGGTATTCAGAAGGTTCTATAATTCTGAAGAAAATAGAACTTGTGAAAATTGTAATCATGTTATGGAAACAGATCCGAAATTCACTGATTAATTAATGTAAAACATTCACGTGGCCTATTAGACTGCCTGTATTATTTTGAAAGTCTTCATAAGTAACTTTCCAGACGTAAGTGTCGTTTTGGACTGAGACACCTTTGTGTCTTCCATCCCAGTAATCATCCATACTATCAGCAGTATAAATTAATTGACCCCAACGATTGAATATATATAACTGAAATGATTTTATTTCTTCACCTTTAATTACAAAGTAATCGTTTATCCCGTCGCTATTTGGAGTAAATGTGTTAGGAATATACAAAACACCGTCTAAAAAAACCATTACCGTATCCGAATTTTCACACCCATTTTGATCTATGGTAGATAGAATATATGAAGAAGTTTCTATAGGACTAATTGCGGGATTTAAACAATATATACAGCTCAAGCTATCTTGAGAGTCCCAAAAATAATTCCCATAAGCTACTCCATTTAAAGAAATTACATCACCAAACTCAATAAAAATATCTTCACCGGCATCTACCAGAGGAATTGGGTGAATGTTAACTGTAACATCTAATGTTTTCATGCAACCGGAAAGGTTGGTAATATCAACAGAATACGTAGTGTTGGATACTGGAGCGGCTATTGTTGTGCTTTCTGAAGAGTTTGACAAAGATCCTGAAGGATACCAATTATAATAATCACCTCCATCTGCCCAAAGATTTGCATATCCACCAGGACATATTGCAGTATCATTCACAATAGACGGATTAATGCTTATAACAGAAATTTGAATGGAATCACTAACAGTGCCGCAAATATTCGTTAAATCAACATATATGGTAGCATCTGTATCTAATTGCGCAATAGTAATAGAATCCGTTGGGTTAGTAACCAAATTAGCTGGTGACCATAAAACAGATGATGCTCCATAGGCATAAATCTCAAATAAATCACCTTGGCAAACAGTTGTATCTGGCGAAATATTTGGGAAAGGAACTGAGCTGACGGCTGTTATTACAACAGAATCAGTGATTACACATCCATTAGCAGTCGTGATGTCTACATAATAGGTTATGGAAGAAAGTGGAGCGACATTTGGTGTTTGGGAAGATGGATTAATCATCGCTGTAGTTGGATACCATGAATAATTTATTCCACCAAAAGCTTCCAGTGTTGTAATTGCGCCACCACAAATTGTTGCGTCTGGAATTGTTGAAGTAGAAGCGATATGAACAAAAACAGTAGCAGTTGCTGTGTCGGTACCGCAATTATCAGTTACTATTACCTGATAAGTAGTTGTTGCAGAAGGAAATGCTATTGGATTGGAAATAGTAGGATCAGATAAATAGTTTGTAGGTGTCCAAGAGTAAGATGTTCCTCCGGAGGCTTCCAAAAGGATACTGTCCCCAGGGCAAATAGTGTCTATTTGCTGAATTACTGCATTATCAACCGCAAGAACATCAATTATTATGGAGGAGGTATCTGATGATAAGCATCCTAACGAATCTGAAACAATTAACGTAACCTCATACTGCCCAACTGCATTATAAGTATGGGCCGGAGCAAAATCACTCGAAGAATTTCCGTCTCCAAAATCCCATTCATAAACATTTCCTCCCGAAGAAAGATTATCAAACTGATAAGAACTTGGCAAGCAAACCCAAGGTTGTGGAATACTTATGGCAGGAGTAATATTTCCTAAATCAAATTTAAATGCACCTAAATTACAGTTAGTACTATTATTTGTTGTTGACCATGCTCCCATCGATGTAGGAAAGTCAGAACTGCCCCCACAACCCGCACAAACAGCCTGGTATACATTCCCGTTTTTGTCAAATCTACTTGTGCCACCATCTACATGTTCAGCACTAATTCCTCCTCCAAAAAAGGTTCCATAAGCTAAACTAGAGGCATCTGGGTTAAAGACAGCTAAATAAAAGTCACTTCCGTCTGTAGTAGATTGAAAAGGTGCACTTCCTGCACTTGCTGCACTCAATGGCATTCCAACCGTAGTGCCGCCAGCATAACCAGCATTTGTATTTCCTCCCCACCCCGAAGTGTAAATTAAACCACAATCTGACACAAGAAAAGCAGAAGGGGAAATATTAATACCATTTCCTGCACCAAAAACAGTTGAAAATATAGTTGTTGTTAGATTGCCATCAAACTTATGGATAAACTGACCACTTCCGGGGTTTGAAAAAACGTTACTAGGAGTAATATTATAGTTTCCTTGCGTTTGACCAAAAACATAAATGTCATCATTTAGATCGACTTGTACAAAATAGCATTGGTCGTATGCCGATGTTCCTAAATAGGTGGAATTTATTAATGTGCTTCCAGCTGTGTTTAGTTTAATAATAAAACCATCCAAATCTCCAAAAGGAGCGGTGTTTTGGCCAGAAGTCATGGTTAAATTAGAACTTAAAGTACCTCCTGTAATGATGGGTTCATCAGATGAATTCAACTGAATAGAATAAGCAGCATCAGCATTTGTTCCTCCATAATAACTACTCCACAAAAGTCCGGATAAATTAGCATTAAATTTAAATACTATTGCATCATGACCTCCACCATTTGTAGCCTGCAAAGGGTTTACAACCGGAAAATCAATTGAGGATGTTGTAGAAGCAACCCAACAATTATCATTCGCATCCACTATTATCTCTCCACGAAATTCATCTCCATAATTTTTTTTTAATAAATCCGAGTTCAGTGCATCATTTCCTGATCCCCCAATATATGTTCCTCCAATTAATGATGTTCCTGATGGATTAAACTTTGCCACGTAAGCGTCAGTCCCGTCAACATAATTAAGCACTCCATTTTGAACATTTGTTCCTCCATTAAAACTATCGTCATATGCTCCAAAGGAGGTTGGCAAATCTAATGAACTAGTAGATCCAAAAACATACAATTCTCCCGAGGCATTGCAAACAATGCTATGTGGGTTTTCATTTCCCGTACCGCCATAATAAGTTGAATAAATTAAGTTTGCTCCGTCTGCTGAAAATTTAGAAATCGAAGCATCCGTACCAGGATAGTTCACACCGTTTCCTCCGTTGTAAGTGCTCTGGAATGCTCCAACTGAAATTGGATATCCAATGGCAAAAGCAACTCCAGCAATATACATGTGTTCATCATCATCGTAGGTGGCTGTATACCCCCAGTTGTCGGCAGTAGATCCGGTATAAGTGGCAAATGTTAAGATAGGATCAATAATAAGTTCTTTAGTGCTATCATAACCTTCTGGGAAATCAAATGATAATTTATTTCCTTCTAATTTATAATTACATTGCACTTGTGTTTCGGTACCATCAATATCTTGAAATGCATAGGGACTTTGTTCAATGACATATCCAAGACTAGTAGGGATGTGTAAATGGCCTTTTTTTATTTTTAAATTTTCAACACCTTCATACTCAATTAATATGTCATTAGTATTACCTCCAGGTTCTACAATCAAATCATATTTTAATTGCCCATGGTATTCATAATATTTTAAATCAATCCCTTTGTAAAGATTGGAATATTGAACTTGCCCATAACCATAAACGTTTGAAGCCCATTTTGATTTATCATTTCCGATATAATAATTATAGTATTCTTTTGATTTTAATTCTTTAACAATGCTTCCTTTGTTTGCATTAAGAAAATGAACCTTGTATACATGACCTTCAAAAACAGCATCTTCAATTGCTATTTTTTCATGGTGAATATCAGTAAAAAGGCTTTTGTCGTATAGGGAATATGTCATTGTAGAACCTTCTAGATAAATATCCCCCGCGTTCGTTTTAAGTTGAAAATCAGCTTTATTATTAAATTGACCTTTGTTCTCAATGAACCGTATGGTTGATTTATCTTGGCCCCATGAAACCATAGATGACAAAATAACCGTAAAGAGTATAACTCCTTTAATGATATGCCGAATGCAATGTTGCATTTATTTTTTCACAATTCTAAAAATCACAAGGGACTAAAGACTTGTACATGTTTACAAAGTTACTCTATAACGGTAAAATAGTCAAATGGTTGTATCTATTTTGGAACAAAAAACGAATAAAACAAATGTTGTTAATTTATTGGTCATTTGATTCTGTAAAATAAAGTGATTAATTAACTAATTAAATTAACTTTGCAAACATGAGTGATGCCATACAACATGAATGCGGAATTGCCTTTTTAAGGTTGAAAAAACCGTTAGACTTTTACTTGAAAAAATATGGATCTGCCTTTTTTGGATTGAAGAAAATGTATCTCCTAATGGAGAAACAGCACAATCGCGGGCAAGATGGTGCTGGTTTGGTAAATATTAAGTTGGACATGGAGCCAGGCAAGAGGTATATTAGTAGATATCGAAGTGTTGAAGATAAACCAATTCAGGACTTATTTACTTATGTAAATAGTCGCTTTAAAACTTTAGAAGAAACTGATCCTGGGAAATTGAAGGATACTGATTGGCTAAAACAAAATGAGGCTTTCACAGGAGAAGTGTTTTTAGGACATTTACGTTACGGAACATTTGGAAAGAATAGTATTGAAAATTGCCATCCTTTTTTACGTCAAAATAACTGGATGACAAGAAATCTTGCTGTTGCTGGAAATTTCAACATGACAAATGTTGATGAGTTATTTGATATACTGGTCAACATTGGTCAACACCCAAAAGAAAAATCGGATACGGTAACAATTCTTGAAAAAATTGGTCACTTTTTGGATGAGGAGAATCAACAGATATTTGATTATTGTAAAAGAAAAGGATTAAGCTACAAGGAAACATCTAATGAAATTGCAGAAAACTTAGATTTACAAAAAATCCTGGTACAATCAGCTGAAGATTGGGATGGGGGTTATGTTATGGCCGGGGTTGTTGGTCATGGAGATGCTTTTGTTTTGAGAGATCCAAATGGGATTAGACCAGCGTTTTGGCATGAGAATGATGAGTTTGTTGTAGTCGCTTCAGAGCGACCTGTAATACAAACAGCGTTTGAATTGAAAGCAGAAGATATTCAGGAGATAAAACCTGGCCATGCTTTAATTATAAAAAAAGATGGCTCAGTTTCAGAAAAACAAATTAGAAAACCATTAGAAGAAAATAAGTGTTCGTTTGAAAGAATTTACTTTTCTCGAGGAACTGATGTAGATATCTATAATGAAAGATTGGAGTTAGGAAGAAAAGTAACGCCAAAAGTATTGGATGCTATAGATTATGATTTACGAAATAGTGTTTTCTCGTTTATACCTAATACGGCTGAGACGGCTTATTATGGATTGCTAAAAGGATGTGATGAGTATTTAAGTGATGTGAAGTTTCGCAAGATTAGAAAATTAGGAAATGACATTACTGAAGAAGAATTAAGTGACATACTTGCTATAAATGCACGAGCTGAAAAGATTATGGTAAAGGATGCAAAACTACGTACTTTCATTACGCAAGACGATGCTCGTGACGATATGGTAGCTCACGTGTATGACATTACCTATGGAACTGTGAGAAGTGGAGTTGATAATTTAGTTGTTATTGATGATTCAATTGTACGGGGAACAACTTTGAAACAGAGTGTAATAAGAATTTTAGACAGATTAGAGCCTAAGAAAATAGTTATTGTTTCATCTGCTCCACAAATTAGATACCCAGATTGTTATGGAATTGACATGGCTAAATTGGGAGACTTTGTCGCCTTTCAAGCTGCTATTGAGTTGTTAAAGGATGCCTGTCAAGAAAATATAATTGATGATGTATATCAAAAGTGTTTAGCTCAGGCAGAGCTACCCAAAGAGCAAATAAAAAATTATGTAACCGAGATTTATGCTCCATTCACGGCTGAACAAATTTCTGATAAAATTTCTGAATTACTAACGCATGAAAGTATAAAATCAGAAGTAAAAATTATCTATCAAAGTATAGAAGGCTTGCACGAAGCTTGTCCCGGTCATACTGGAGATTGGTACTTTACAGGAGAATATCCAACTCCTGGAGGAAATAAAGTGGTAAATAAAGCCTTCATCAATTACGTCGAAGGAAAAAATGTAAGAGCATATTGATTATCTTGGAAGTGTGTTTTTACCCATAGTAATTCAATTATTCATCCGTTTTATCGAAAATTTTATTTTGCTTTTTTATACAAGGGAACATTGGAGCATGCTTCTCCAAACATTAATGATTTGACCACCGGAACAAACTTTTGTGAAACGTAAACAAACGCTGAGTCTGGTATGTTTATGTCTCCACATCCTTTTACTAAAACGCGCTTATTGGTTATTGAATTAAGGTCAAAAAGGTTTACAGCATCAATGAATAATTCTCGTTCCAGATCCGAAAGATTTCCAAAAATTACTTTTTTCACATAAGGCTGAAGAGCTATAGCGACTAGCATATATGCCCAGGTAGGAACAATTGCATCCGCACTGCAAGTAATTGCTACAAAGTTATTTTGGTACTGGCGCCAATCATGTTGTTTAATAAAACTGCGGAAATCTTTTTCTTTAAGAGCTAATTCTTGCCAAAGAAGCGGTTTTATGTCAAATAAAACCCTATCGCCTTTTTGATGAAATTCTTCAAGACTAATTGTAATCAAGCCGCTATTGGCTACTTTATTTTCAATGTATTCACTCATTTACAGAAATCCGAGTTCAAGCATTGCTTCTTCACTCATCATATCTTTTTCCCATGGTGGATCAAAAACGATATTAACTTTAGATGACGTAACTCCAAATACAGACCCTACTTTATTTTCTACATCAAGTGGCATGGATTCCGCTACAGGACAGTTTGGAGAAGTTAGTGTCATTTCAACTTCTACATTTAACTTATCATCTATTTTAATCTCGTAAATCAATCCTAATTCAAAAATATCTACGGGTATTTCTGGATCGTAGATGGTTTTGATCACATTAATGATTTTATCCTCTAGCACTTTTTTTGCTTCCCTGGTATCTTCAGGAAGCTTTTCCTGCCCTACTTTATCTTTTTCTTCTTCAGCCATTATTTTAACTTTTAGCCATGTACGCTAATGCGTAAGTTTTAATCTGTTTAACCATTCCCAATAAACCATTTGCACGTGTAGGAGAAAGGTGTTCTTGTAATCCTATCTCTTTAATAAAAGTTAATTTAGCCTGCAAAATATCTTCGGGCTTTTGATTATTTAAGACGCGAATTAACAAGGCAATTATTCCTTTGGTTATGATAGCATCACTGTCTGCTGATAATTGGATAATGTCATTTTTAAAATCAGCTTGAACCCATACTCTAGATTGACATCCCTTAATCAAGTTATCTTCGACTTTATATCTATCTTCAAATACAGATAGTTCCTTTCCAATCTCTATGATGAATTCGTATTTGTCCATCCAGTCATCAAACATGGAGAATTCTTCAATAATCTCTAGCTCATTTTCTTCGATGGTCATTTGCTTATTTAGATTAATTCTAAATGCAAATATACATCAGGAATCCTTACCAAAGAAATAAGATAAGCAGACTTTTACCATGAATGCCTTGTTTTTGCAGTTTGGCTAATTCTTACCGAAAAATAGAAAAACCGTGCCTATTCTCAAACCCTTCAACACCTTGAAGTCCTCCGGTATGAACCACAATGATTGTGCTTCCTACCTTAAAATAATCTTTTTTAACCAAATCAACCAATGCGTAAAACAGTTTTCCAGTATAAATAGGGTCCGTTTTAATGTTGGTTTGAGTATAGAAATCTTGCATAAATTCAATCAATTTGGGTTTGTATTTGGCGTATCCTCCAAAATGATAATCTTTTATCAGTGAGTATTGGCTTTCAATCCGAGAATAAGTATCTCCTAGCAAAAGTTTCACTTCATCTTTAATAAATTCTCCTCCTTTTAAAACAGGTATTCCTATTGCTTTTTGCGTTTCTTTTAGTACGTCACAAATTCCAGCCAATGTTGCTCCAGTGCCGCAATCTGTTAGTATGTAGTTAAAATCGATATCAATTTCATTGACAATGTCGTTGCATCCCAGAACTCCTAACTTGTTCCCACCTCCTTCTGGAATTATATAAAAATCGCCCAGCGCATCTTTTAATTTTTCAATGAATTCGGCTGTATTTTTTTTGCGATAATCAGCTCTGGAGACATATAGTAATTTCATCCCATCCTTTTTTGCTTGCAACAAAGTAGGGTTTAACGGGAGTGTTTCTTCGCCACGAATAATACCTATAGTTTTAAAACCAAAAATTTTTCCAACAGCACCAGTAGCTGAGATGTGGTTGGAATAAGCACCGCCGAAAGTTAAAATAGTATTTTTGTGTTGCGCTTTAGCTTCTATTAGGTTGTATTTTAATTTGCGCCATTTATTCCCAGATATTTCAGCGTGAATCAAATCATCTCTTTTAACATAAACATTTATTTTTTTTTCTTTGAATAGCGGGAATTTTATTACTTCAAGGGGAGATGGGATAAGCATATTTACACCGTTTGATGATGCACTACCTCTAATATAGTTCTAAAAGCGGCAAATTTTCCTGAAAATTTAAGTGTGTGTTCTTGCTGCAGTTTTAACGCAAACTGGTCTTGATAATGATTGTATTCATTCCAGCTTTTTGCTAAGTACTGAATACTATAAGATTTCCCCCCCTCTTCTTCCGCATGAATACGACAAATTTTATTGTCTATAAAAAACCCAGTATTCATAACATCTGGAATATGAATTTCTTTCATCCATTGAAGCCACTCTTCCTCAACAGCAGCATCTATACTGATTGTAACATTGTAAAGTATCATTAATCTATCGATTCCATTTTAATTGTTTCCACCTCATCATCGAATTTCTGTGTTCCCTTTGTTAGCTCTCTAAATTTTTTACGTGCTTCTATTACAAATAAACTATCTGTATGTTCGAATAGTATTTTTTTGTAAAACTCCGCTGCCTTATCTGTGTCATGCAGATTTTCTTCGTAAATCCTTGCCAAAGTATATAGTGCGTTGTCGGCTAATAAATCATCTCCATATGTTGTCACAATCTCTAATAGATAAATTACTGCCTCTTCATAATTTCGTTTTTTAATTTCAATTTCAGCTCGTTTTAAAAGTATCTCATCATTTAATGTATGATATGTAAACTCTTCATTAATGGAATCAAAAATCAAGTTTGCTTGAGCCGTTTTATTCTGAAAAATAAGCAAATCTGCTTTAGCAAACCTTTGCATTGTTACTTGTGTTGTATCCATATTATAGTTATCCGTAATTAACATCGACAATTCCATAGCGTCGTTTGCAATTAACTTTGAAGTGGATGCTTTTAAAACATCTAACTCTCCTTGTGCCCAGTCAAAATCTCCTGTATAATAGAATATTTTGGTGTTTTTAAACTTAGCTAAATGTCCAATCCGGTCATGCTTAAACTCTTTATCTACTTGCATGTATAATAATGAAGCATCCCAGACATCGCCTTTAATAACGAGTATGTCTGCTAATTCGATTTTTATTTCAGCAATTTTCTTTTTACGCAAACCACCAAATGTTAATGCATCTTCCAAAAGGTTTTGGGCGGCATCAATATCATGAATATAGTAAGCATATAAACTAGCAAGATCTCTTATACTAGATATTGCAAATTCATTCCTTCCAATTTGTTGAATAGACTCTATGTAATTATCTTTTAAACTAGTAAGCTGATCCCTTGTAGGTGTGTCTCCGCTTATAAGTTTTTGCTTTAGGGTATTGAGCCTTCTTATTTTGGCTGTTCGATAGTTTGGTTTAGTCTCTCCAAGGGAAATCACATAGTCATAGCACATTATAGCAACATCAAATTTGCCATTATTGACAGAGGTGTTTGCTAATTCAAGAACTCTTCTGCCTTTTTCGTTTTCTTTTTTATCAATTGATTTAATTTGAATAAAAGCACTGTTGAAATCACCTTTTTGTGCAAAAACCCATGCCAAAAGCTCATTGTAAACACTTTTATTAGGGTTTTTTTGACTTCTTTTTAAAAGTTCCATTTTTAATAAACCTACAGGTTTTTCATCAAGGCTAAAATCAATAGAATTAGCAATAGAGCTTTGCACAGAAACCAAGTACCCTTTGTTTGTGTGAACAAGGTCTAATAGTGTAGTAAACATCAGTTGCATTTTTCCTTGAACACCATATATTTGAGCAATGTTCCTATTGTACATTAAATTACTAGTATTGGAAAACTTATTGCCTTGTTGATAAACTCGAATGGATCGGTCTAACATTCCTTCTAGCTGGAAAGCTTTCGCCAGGTTATTTATTGTGGTATGTCTTGTTTTGTCATTAATGCTATTAATAGCTTTGTCATATTCTTCTGCCATTTTAGCTTCTTTTTCTGTTTTGCCATAAACTTTAGCCATGTCAAGAAATAACCTCAGCTCATTAGGAGATGCTTTCATTTGTTTTTTACAAATTTTCTCAGCAACCTTAGTCTCTTCCAACTCCAGGAGGGTGTTAAAATAATAGGTGTAATTAGAATATGTTGGGGCTTCTTCATATATCTTATCTAAATACATGGCAGCCTTCTCATAATCTCCATCACTGTAATATTGCATGGCTAATTTCCTGTCCATATCATCCACTTGTGCAAAGGAATTACCGATGCCATAGAATGCAATAATCAGTATGTAAATTTGTTTTCTCAATTAATTAAAAGCTACTGTATAGCCCCTTACTTTTTCGGCATAGGCTACATGAGTTTCAAGTATGTACTCACAATCTGTGACAAAAGTTCCGATATCATCACTCAGTTTACCAATGTTTTTTGTTTCAAAATCGATGAAACCTTGAATAGAATCTGTTTTGACAGCATTATTTTCAAGATCTAACTTAAGTTTTTCCAATTGAGAAACAAGTAATTCAATATTCTGTTTATTGGTTCTGTGGCTTTCATGTAGGTTTTTTCCCGTCTTTTTTATCCCTTTGTACAGGTTCAGAGTATGGGCGAAATCATAATCAATAGTATCTGACTCATGATACTTTGATATCTTGTCCATGTTAATCTTGTATGTGTTTATAGCAAGTTTTACGCCATCTATATTGACTGAGTCAAATGTAGCCTGCAATAATTTGACTTTAACACTAAGCTCTTCTACCGCTTTAATTTCCTTTTCATTATTAATGGAGCAAGAACTTATATAGGCTATTGAGAAAAATAGAAAGATAAAATAAGATGGTTTTTTTAACATAATTAATTGATAATGTCGAATCCAGTATACTTCCTTAAAACTTCAGGAATCACAATTCCTTCCGGAGTCTGATTGTTTTCTAATAATGCTGCAACAATTCTGGGCAATGCCAAAGCACTTCCATTCAATGTATGCGCTAATTGAGGTTTTTCGTTACCTTCTCTAAAACGAAGTTTTAGTCGGTTTGCCTGAAAAGACTCAAAGTTAGATATAGAACTAACTTCTAGCCATTTTTGTTGTGCTGTTGAGTAAACTTCTAGGTCAAAAGTTAAAGCAGATGTAAAACCTAAATCTCCTCCACAGAGTTTAGCCACACGAAAAGGTAGTTCTAGCTTTCTAAGTAGTCCTTTTACATGTTCCACCATTTCATCCAATATTTCGTAACTCTTATCTGGGTGTGCAACTTGTACAATTTCGACTTTGTCAAATTGGTGCAGTCTATTTAATCCTCTAACATCCGACCCATAGGAACCTGCTTCTCTTCTAAAACAAGGAGTATAACCAGCCTTTTTAACTGGAAGGTCAGATGCGTGGATAATTACATCTCTAAAGATATTTGTAATTGGGACTTCAGCGGTTGGAATTAAATAAAAATCATCTACTTCACAATGATACATTTGTCCTTCTTTGTCAGGCAATTGGCCAGTTCCATGTCCAGAAGCTTGGTTCACCAATAACGGAGGAATAACTTCTTCAAATCCATTTTCTACAGCTTCATCAATAAAGAAATTGATGAGAGCACGTTGAAGTCGAGCTCCTTTTCCATTGTAAACTGGAAAACCTGCTCCGGTAATTTTAACCCCTAATTCAAAGTCAATTATATTATATTGTTTAGCCAACTCCCAATGAGGAATAGCTTCAGCATGCAACTTAGGTATAGCGCCTTCTTCCAAGATTATTTCATTGTTCTCATCTGAGTTTCCTTCTGGAACTATTGCATTAGGAACATTTGGTATAAGGTATAATGCGTTTCTAATTGCATCTTCTAATTCGGTTAGTTTACTTTTTAATTCCTGACTGGATCTTTTTAAGTTCGAAGCTTTTGCTTTCAATGCATTTGCATCTTCCTTCTTTCCTTCTTTAAAAAGAAGTCCTACGCTTTTAGCAATTTTATTAGCTTCAGCTAAATCATTGTCCAACCGCTGTTGCGTATTTTTTCTTGCCTCATCTAATTTAATAACATTATTTAATGCTGTTTCAGCATCAAAATTTCTCACTCTCATCTTTACGATGATGTCCTCTTTCTGCTCTCTGATTCTGCTTAGTTCTAGCATTTTAAGTAGTATTATAATATTTGCTATAAAGGTAAAAAAAAACTCTCTCAATTCCGAGATTATCGGAACGAGAGAGTTCAATATTTTAAGGCAAATAAAAACTATGCTTCAGCTTCCGAAAAAGGAACTACAGAAACATATGATTTGTTTTTTGCTTTCTTTTTAAATTTTACTGTGCCGTCAACAAGAGCAAATAAAGTATGGTCTTTACCCATTCCTACATTTTCTCCTGGATTATGTGTTGTTCCTCTTTGACGAACGATAATGTTTCCGGCAATTGCAAGTTGATCACCAAATATCTTAACCCCTAGACGTTTCGATTCTGATTCTCTTCCGTTTTTCGAACTACCGGCTCCTTTCTTATGTGCCATTTTATAAAGTTTTTAACGTTATACTAAAATATAAGTAACTAAAAATTAAGCCTTAGGCTCATTCTTTTTAGCTGCTGGTTTTTTTGCTGCTGGTTTTTTTGCTGCTGGCTTTTTAGCTGCAGTTTCTTTTTTAGCAGTTGTTGTTTTCTTTGCTGCTGGTTTTGCTGCTGCTGCTTTTTTAGGAGTCGCTTCTTTTACTGGAGCCGCTTCTTTTTTAGCTGCAGGCTTTTTAGACCCTTTTGCAGTTATACCATCAATAGCTATTTTTGTAAATCTTTGTCTATGACCATTCTTTACAGCATAACCTTTTCTTCTTTTCTTTTTAAAGACGATAACTTTATCACCTTTTGCGTGCTCAACGATCTTAGCCGTTACTTTTGCACCTTCTACAGCCGGGGCGCCAACAGCGATTTTTCCTCCATCATCAACTAAAAGAACGTTAGAAAACTCTACTTTGTCTCCTTCTTTTCCTTCTAATTGGTGAACAAAAATCTGTTGATCTTTTTCAACTTTAAATTGTTGCCCTGCTATCTCTACGATTGCGTACATTTAATTTGTTTTTTTGTTATACAAAATTTATTCGGGCTGCAAATGTAAATAAACTTTCCTAATTATCTCATTTTATTACTGATTTAATCGTTAAGCAACATTTAATGATAGATAAATGTTATCTTTAACAAAAAAAGAAAGGTGAAATTAAAAGCTTCCATAACATTAAAAAAAGTAGCAGAAATACTGGATTGTTCTTTTGTGGGAAATGAAAACCACGAAATTACAGGGTTCAATGAAATTCATGTAGTTGAACCCGGCGACGTAGTTTTTGTGGATCATCCTAAGTACTATGCTAAAGCATTAAGTTCTGCTGCGACTACTATCCTTATTGACAAAGAAGTTGAATGTCCAGATGGTAAAGGCTTGCTTATTTCCGAAAATCCTTTTGCTGATTTTAGTAAGTTAACCAAACATTTTATGCCTTTTGTAACTTGGGAAAGCACCACTGGATCAGATGTAATAATAGGAACCGGAAGTGTAATTCATTCCACTGTTGTTATAGGAAATAATGTTGTTATCGGCGACAATTCAATTATTCATGCTGGGGTAAATTTAATGGATAATGTAACGATTGGGAATAATGTAGTGGTGCAAGCTAATACTGTTTTAGGTTCTCATGCTTTTTATTATAAAAATACCTCAGAGGGGTTTAATAAAATGCACACGTGTGGTGGAGTTATATTAGAAGACAATGTTGAAATAGGCGCTTTATGTACTATTGATGCTGGCGTGACGGGAACAACTGTTATAGGTAAAGGTACAAAAATGGACAACCAGGTTCATGTCGGACATGACTGCTTAATAGGTAAAAACTGTTTGTTCGCAGCGCAAGTCGGAATTGCTGGATGTGTTATTATAGAGGATGATGTTACGCTTTGGGGTCAGGTAGGGGTAGCTGCAGATTTAACTATTGGTAAAGGAGCTGTTGTTCTTGGGCAATCAGGTTTGAGTAAATCCATAGAGGGAAACAAAACTTACCTTGGCAGCCCTGTTGGTGAGGCAAGACTAAAATTTAGAGAGTTAGCTGCAGTAAGAAAACTGCCTGTTGTTATGGAAAAATTAAATTAGTGGGAGAAGTTAAAGTAAATAAGCTACTGGAAAAACTTCAGTTGAAAGAGTTTAAACTTTCGTCTTTATTGGAAGTAACGAAAGCAATCAATGAAAACTTTAAAACGGATAAACTCTTAAATCTTTACGAATATATCTTACATGAGCAATTGGGCATATCTAAATTAGTATTGTACCACTATGACAATATTGAATGGACTTGCTTATTGAGATATGGGGCAAAAGGAAAGGCGAAAAAAGTTGATGTCAAAAAAGATTTATCGCACATCAGTGAGATAACTGTAATAGAATCTTCATCAAGCGATTCGTTAAATTCATTTGATCTTGTTGTTCCTATTATGCATAAAGAGTTGCCTTTGGCATATCTTCTTATAGGTGATTTAAACGAAGATGAATTAATCATTAGCCCAACAATCAAGCACATGCCTTTCGTGCAAACGTTAACCAATATTATTATAGTGGCAATTGAGAATAAGCGATTTGCAAACGAAAGTATTATTCAAGAAAGAGCAAACCGCGAAATGGAATTGGCTGCTGAAATGCAGAAATTATTGTTTCCTGCAAAATTGCCTTCTAACAATAGAATGGAAGTTGCAGCACATTATGAATCACTTCATTTAATTGGTGGTGATTATTACGATTTTATTCAGATTAACAATGAAGAGTATGTTTTGTGTATTGCAGATGTTTCAGGGAAAGGAGTTCCTGCCGCTTTGTTAATGAGCAATTTCCAAGCAAATTTGCGAGCCAACATTAAATACAACCATGCAGGACTATCTATCGAAAATTTGATTCGTGAATTGAATAAAAATGTAAACGATTCTGCTAATGGTGAAAAATTCATCACATTCTTTTTAGCTTATTATAACTGTACAAATCGTGTTTTAAAATACATTAATGCAGGTCATAACCATCCTGTATTAACAGATGGTAAAACAGCAAAACAATTAAATAAGGGTTGTATTGGCCTAGGGATGTTTGAAGAGCTTCCCTCTGTGGAAGTAGAAGAGATTGTGCTAAAACCAAATGATACGCTTGTTTGTTTTACCGATGGTCTGGTAGAGCTCGAAAATGAAGAAGGAGAGCAGTTTGAAACGGAAAGATTAATTAATACGATACACGATAATTTTCATTTAAGAATGAAGGACTTGAACAAACTTATATTCTTTCAATTGGAAAAATATAAAGGAGATGCGGAGTATGAAGATGATACAGCCGCTATGAGTTGTCGTTTTTTTTAGGACAGAACTTTTCCTACTTTTTCTTTTTGATTATTAGCGAAATATATATCTATTGCAACAATTATAGCAATAAATCCCCATACGGGAACTGACGCTTTATCGGTATCTAGATAATTGTTTAATACACCATGAGTAAAATAAGTTACAAGTCCGAGCATGAGCATCATAACCAATCGTTTTAATTTTTTATCGTCTAATCGAATGTAGAGTGCTGAGGCATGGTAAAAAACAATTATCACCAAAATAATTATAGATAGAATACCAAGAATTCCCTGCTCTGCTAATGGCCCAAGGTATTCGGAATGTGCGTTTCCTCCGGTTCCAAAGTTGGTGCTAATTATGGTTAAATCTGCAGGGGCTTGAAATGGGGCATAATAAAAAGAGTAAACTCCAGGACCCCATCCCATAAGGGGTCGTTCATTAAACATTCTAATAGCACAGTTCCACCTATTTAATCGTTCTAAGTTAGATGCATCGCTGCTGACATTGCTCATTGACTCTAATTTTTCAGAGAAATTTTCTGTCGTATGCTCTGCGTCGTTTTTGTTCAACATGTAGCTGATCTCCGTAAAATTTACAGCAATAAAACTGCCAATTAAAAGACCCGAAATAAATAAGTACTTAAACTTAATTTTAAACATAAAGAGAAGATAAACCATACCAGCTCCAACCACACTTGCCCATGCAGCGCGGGTAGAACTATAGAATAAGGCAATTGAAAATATAATTAGGATAACAAAAATAATAGATCGCGTAATAGCCGTTTTTTCTTTATCGAAAGTCATACTAACCACAATTGGAACGAATAAAGCAATAACAGCTCCATAGGACGTATGGTCCTTAAAAAAAGGGGACATTATCCAGTGTCCAATTTCCTCACTGAATCCATAGGATGCATGTTTTACAAGGGTTACAAGTAGCACTAAAGTTAATGGTATAATGTACATCCATAAAAATGCGTACATATTTTTGACTCCTTTTCGAAAAAACCATATTCCAAAAAAGTAGATAGGTACAATAAACCACATCCTAGAAAGCAAAAATTTAAAGGATATTAAGGGATCGTCACTTGTTAGGCAGGTTATAAATATCCAACTTAAATTAAATAGTATTGCCAATGTAATAGGATGATTTACGATTCTTGCATCCCTTTTAATAGTACCAAAAAACTGTTTATACAGAAAGATAAGCATTATGCCAAATAGTATAGGTTCTGTTGGTAAATAAATGCCAACTCCACCAATATTCAATTCCTCTAGATTTAGGGATAAAGGAGTACAGAAAACAACAAATAGAAAAAGTTTATCTAATGCAAAAAAGGCTGCAAACGCCACCAATAATGCAATTGGCAATAAATTTAAAAAGTAGAAATCTTTGTAAGTAAAAAAGAGATTGACACATAGAAAAAGAATCCCTATAAAATATACCCAGTTATTTTTAAGTGATTTTACCAATCTAAACCGCTATTTAGAGTTCTCTTTCAGCTCTTTTATTTTTGCAACAAACAACAATAAAATTATTGCAAAGAAAACCGTAGCAAAAGTGGATACCGCTACAATTAACCAACGAATTGGGTACGCTTTTTTCTCAGCAGGGCTAGCGAGTTCTACCACAAATTTATGCGATATGTTTGACAGCGCATCAGATTCTGATTGTTCATATGAAGTTTCCATTGTTGCCATTCTTTCTGATAAAAATTCTGCCCGCACTTGAAATGATTGCAGAACACTTCCATATTTTTCTGTCATTTCAAGTTTTTTTTCATATCTAGCTCTAGTTTCACTGTCCTTTGCGGAGTTCATAGCTAAGGTCAAACCTTGATATGCTTGATTTGTAACGACTCCCAAGGTGGTTAGTTTCGACATTGTGTCATTCAACATATTTATCTCGTCTTGAAGTTTTTGAAGTTTCATTTTTTTTACTTCAAACTCCAGTAATGCACGTTCATGAATAATTGAATTTTTTGTTGTATCAAATAAAGCTGAAATATGATTTGCAATAAGTGCTGCAGTATCTTTATTGTGGTCAAGAACATTTATCAGTACTGCCCCTTTATTATTCCTTTGAAAAGTAATATTGTCACTATATGTTTCTGCAAGCTCGGTGTATTTTAATGCACCTGCAGTGTCGATATCATAATGTTTCATTAAATCAAATCGAGCAATTATTTTTTCTCTTACTAATGCAGATTCAAGAATTTGCAGCATTTGTTCAGCTTCTTCCTCTTCTCCAAATTTTGTGACACTTTGATCCTCTGTTATTACCTCTGAAAAAGTAATAGAACTAGATTTTGTCGGAAACAAGGTAACAGTTGAGAGAAATTTTTCCTGCATCATTAATGAAACAATTGAAGAAATAACAACTGCTATTGCACCTAAAATGATAAGTACTTTTCTTGATTTCCAAAGAAATGATATTAAGTCAATGGAGTCGAATTCGTTAGATTTATTCTGCATGAACTGGTTTTTTTAATGTTGCCAAAGATAATTAATAATTTAGATTATTAATTATCCTAATTTCTAATTGAAAGGTTTGACTCAAAAACAAAGAAACTATCTATTTATTGCCTTTCTTTTAAGATCTGTAAAAGATTTTTAATGCTAAACATTCCTGTTATCAGAGATAGGATTACCCCGCTCAAAATAAACATACCTAGATTCCAATGCCAACAATAGTTTTCATTAGGCAAAAAGGAGATAATGCAAGCGAAAATACTAACAAAACAAAAAGTCTGTAAAACACTTTTCCATTCAATTTTAAGATGTAAAATTTTGAAACTCAATATTACTTGAATTACTGCTGTGACTACCTGAGTTATCATACTTGCAATTGCTGCACCATATGCACCATGCTTAGGAATTAAGTATAAGTTCAAAGAGACATTAAGCAAAACACCTCCAAAAGCCATATAGTTAAGAGATCTTAAACTACCATTTGCTGTTAGGAGAGTCCCAAATATGTAAGTAGTGCAAATGGAGATAAAACAGAACATTAACATTCCAAATGCATTTGCAGCTTGGGTAAGTTCGATTCCAGAAGTTTGATAACGCCATTCTATTATTTCCTTGCTAAGCGCGAAACAGGCTAATCCTATTACAATTGCCCCCGAGAATAAAATTTTAAATGATAAATAAACCATTTTTTCAACCGGTTCTTTCGCTTTTAACATTTTAGAAAATATAGGCAATAGCAACCCTGCGAACAAGAAACCTATCATATTAATAGCTTCGAAAAAACGAAATCCTTGCGCGTATATAGCTGATTCTCTGGCACCATTTGGCAGCATTCTTTCAATCATAACACTATCTGAACGGTAGTAAATCATCATCAATAAAATGAGCAATGCATACGGAAGACTTTGCTTTAATATAGTAATCGAAAAAGCCATGTCAAATTTTGGCTTTACTATGCCTGTTTGTCGTAAAACAAGTAACCCCGCTAAAATAGCGGTAAAAAGATAAGCTCCGGTTTGCGCATATATAAACCATTCTATTTGGAATGGTTGACTTGTGACTCTTCCCCAAAGGAGAATAGAGCAAATTCCAATTAACAGAATTCGATCCATTACTGAAACAATACTATCTTGCTTGAATAGCAATAGTCCAGAAAGGTTGGATCTAAAATAAAGTATAAAGGCAACAAATATTTGATTAATCCCTAGAATTACGAGCAATTTTATTTGAAAAGAGGAATAGCCAAGAATAAATCCACTCAAAAGTATAATCATCATATAACCAATCGAAAGGACTCCTCTGAGTGTAATTATCCCAGCAAAATGCTTTTGGAGTAATTGCTTGTTTTGAGCTATATTTCTTGTGTTGTAATTAATTACTCCTAAGTCAAGAAAAATATTTAGAATAAAAGTAAATCCAATGAGAGCAAAATATTCTCCATATCTTCCTGGGGTCGTTTCTTCCACTCTTTTGAGCACTTCAGCATCTATTCCTAAAATATAAAAAGGTTTAACCAATAAGTTAAGCAACAAGAGAAGTGCTAGATTGGTAATGAATTTTTTTTGCATAGTTGGACTGCCGGTGAGATTTGTCAAAAATAGAAAAAAGAACGTATAAACTAGCGTCTTTATTCTCTTATGGATGAGCAATGTCGCTTGGGTAACAGATATTGCTAAATAATTGAACGAATAATTTATCTTTCTAAGAAATTAAGGGAATACTTGATTGTTAGCGTTTTTAGGTTTGGGATCTAAAGTGAATTACAAAGAGATTTATTGTGAAATCAAAAAGGGTATTATATTTGTTCCATCATATAGCAAAACATACACTATGAAAAATTGGATTAAAACAGCCGCAATTGTATCTACTTTGTTTATAAGCGCATCATTGTTCGCTCAAACTCCTGGATTTCACGATGTGAAAGTTACTGAATTCGAAAAACTAGCAAAGGCAGGAACAGGTGTCATTCTAGATGTAAGAACTCCGAAAGAATATGCTGAAGGACATGTAAATGGTTCTGTAAATATTAATTATTTTGACAAAGATTTTAAAAATCAAGTTTTGAAATTGGATAACGCAAAGCCTGTTTATGTTTATTGTCACTCTGGAGGAAGAAGTTCAAAAGCAATGAATATAATGAAAAGTCAAGGTTTTACGACAATATACAATTTGACCGGTGGGTATGCTGAATGGAAGAATTTACGTAAGTAAAAAAGATTGTCAATAAGCTGAAAAACCTAATCTTCAAGGTATACTCTGACAACTCTTTCTGAAATAGATGTCATCACTTCGTAGGAGATTGTGCTCATTTCTTTAGCTAAATCTGCAATAGGTCTTTCAGGTCCAAAAATTATTACTTCATCCCCTTCTTTACATTCTATATCGGTAACATTAATAAGCGTCATGTCCATACAGACGTTGCCAATAACTGGGGCTAATTTTCCATTTACTAGAACGTGTCCCTTCCCATTACTCAAGCTGCGGCTAAACCCATCTGCATAACCAATAGGAATTACAGCAATTGTTAAATCCTCCTCTGCAAAATCACTTCTGCTATAACCAATTGATGATCCTTTAGGCGTGTTTTTTATTTGAGTAATAATTGTTTTTAACCTTCCAACTGGTTCAAGGTTCTTTAAAGAAGATGAGTTCCCATAAACACCTATACCTAATCTAACCATATCAAACTGATGTTCGGGAAAGTTTTCTATGCCCGCTGAATTTAGAATGTGCTTTTGAACCGAATAGCCCAAGCCTTTTTCTAGTTTATTTGCCCAGGCTTCAAATAGTTTTATTTGCTGATTAGTAAAGTCATTGTGTTTTGATTTATCACTAGCTGCCAAATGACTAAATATACTTTTTACACGAACTTCAGGTTGGCTCATGATAATAGAAATAATATTATCAATTTCTTCTTCAATAAACCCAAGGCGATTCATTCCAGTGTCTAGTTTAAGGTGAATAGGGTAATTTTTCTTTCCTAAATCAATCAATTTTCTTATAAAACTATCAAGCTGCTCGAAACTAAAAATAGATGGTTCTAGTTCATTTTTAATTATATCATTAAAAGAACTTCTTTCAGCATTCATAACTAGAATAGGTAAATCGACTCCTTCATTTCGTAAATCTAGCCCTTCGTCAGTATAGGCCACGCCCAAATAGTCAACCTTGTTGTGCTGTAGAACCTGACCTATCTCTTTGCTGCCAGCTCCATACCCAAAAGCTTTAACCATTACCAATAATTTAGTTGCTGAATTCAATAAACTTTTGTAAGTTTTAATGTTATGGCTAATCGCATTAAGGTCAATTTCGAGCACTGTTTCATGTGTTTTAGCTTCTAGTAATTGACCTATTTCTTCAAACCGAAACTCGGATGAACCTTTGATTAAAATAACTGTATCTTTTACTTTATTTATTTCTAAATCTTTGATGTACTGGTCGGTGCTCTCATAAAAATATCCTTTATTAAAAAGGCTTCGGTTTATCATTATTTCGTTTCCAATCCCAATAAAATTGTCAATATTTCTCTGATTAACCAATTCAGCAATTTCATGGTATAAATCGATAGATTTCGTTCTGTCTTGTTTGATGTCAGAGAGAATCAGGGACCTTTTCTTAGATTTATCATGACGATCTAGATAGTCTAGAACAATTCTTAGTGAGGCGATATCAGCATTGTAATTATCTAAAATAAGAATATTGCCGTCCTTTCCTTTTCTAGTTTCTAATCTAAACGCGATTTGCGGTAACGATATAGTTTTAGAAGTGATAAAGTTTATTTCAATGCCAAATTTTAAGAGGAAAGCAATGCATGATAATGAGTTTTGAATTGCAGCTTGATCGAAAAAGGGAATTTGATAGTTAATACTTAAACCATTCCAACTTGCCATTATTTTGCTGTGCGCACCTTTCTTTTTTATATGAAGGTCTGCAAATTTATCTTTATCATCGATGTAAGTATATTCACAGTTTTTGAAGAGTATTTTTTTTTCATTAATCAGTGAAATCTTACTTTCAAAATTCCCCAAATGTGCAGTTCCAATATTTGTAAGTAAGCCTATTGTAGGCGCTATCATTTCTTCCAGAGCTATCATTTCTCCAGGTAGAGATATCCCCGCTTCAAATATCGCAAGGGTATGATGCTTATTCATTTGTAATATCGAAAGCGGCACACCAACCTGTGAATTATAGCTTTTAGGACTTCGGACTATATTAAACTGACTTCTTAAGATATGATACAGCCATTCTTTTACGATGGTTTTTCCATTGCTTCCGGTTATACCAACAACAGGAATGTCAAATTTTCTGCGATGATGAGCAGCTATTTTTTGTAAAGCAACAACGGCATTTTCAACTACAATAATGTTTGCTTCACTAAATTGTAAGTTTTTATTTTTTTTAAAAAACCGGACATTATTTATCAATTTTTCTCTTGCCGTACGCTCAATAATAAAGTTTCTAAGGCCCTTTTGGTAAAGCTCAATTAAATACTCATGCCCATCGTTAAATTGACCGTTAATAGCAATAAACAAGGAGTTGTTTTCATTGAAATGGTTTCGGCTATCGATAAAAAGGGAGTTTACAATTACTTTTGAATCTCCGCTTACCGTCCCTTGGGTAATTGAGGCAATCTCTTTTATTGTATAATTAAGATTCATCTATTGGTTACGAGATTAAAACACTTTCTGCATAAAGGCTCGTATTCTTCAATTTCCCCCAATAAAACAAGCTCCTCATTTTTTGTTTTTCGGTGAGAGTATTGAGCTAAATCTCCACAATGCATGCAAATAGCATGAACTTTGGTAACAAATTCAGCTTTTGATAACAAATCAGGAATAGGCCCAAATGGTTTCCCAGTAAAGTCCATGTCTAATCCGGCTATTATTACTCTTATCCCGGAATTCGCAAGCTTTTCGCACACTTCAGGAAGTTCATCATCGAAGAATTGTGCCTCATCTATACCGATTACATCAACAGCGTTAGCTAATAGAAGTATATTCCCAGAGGAAGGAACAGGAGTAGAACGAATTGAGGTTCCCACGTGGCTTACAACATTTTCGTCATCATATCTTATGTCAATTGCAGGCTTGAAAATTTCAACTTTCTGTTGGGCAAATTCAGCTCTTTTCAATCTTCGAATTAACTCTTCTGTTTTACCTGAAAACATAGACCCACAGACAACTTCTATCCATCCTTTTTTTTGAGTTTTATTTCCTTTTTGCTCTAAAAACACCTTGAAATGAATTTTTTTTATTGTGAAATACTAATCTTAGTGTTAATAAGTTAATATCTGATTAGTATCAAGTTTGACAAATTTATTCAAATTTGTGTAGTAAATCAATTAAAAAATAAATGAGTCCGAGTAGCGATTACAAAAACCTCAAAGATCTAACAAAATCTCTATCAAATGGGATTAAAAAATTGGAGTCTGGTAAGCTAGATTCAAATGAATTAACCTCTTTGTTAGAAGATTCAAGAACTCTGCATGAAAGAATTACTGTGCTTCAGTACCTTGCGTTTGAGAAAGAAGTGAAAGTAAAAGAGGTAAAGAAACAAAAGAAAGAACCAAAGAAGGGCCAAGGTAGCTTCGAGTTAAATTTTGGTGGTCCAGGAATAATTGAAAATACAAGTATCGGAGATAAATCTGAATCAAAAACAAAGGATTTAGATGAGGAAACCCCTGATAATCAGACAAACTTGCTAGATGCGATTGAAGAACACGTAGAAGAATTTGATGGAGAAGATGGAACTAATCATGTAATTGAGAAGCCCAATTTGGATAACTCAACCTCTATTAATGATACATTTGCAAGCGAAGCACCCGAAAAAACTGTTGCTGATAAATTGAGGCAACAACCTATTAAAGATTTGAAATCTGCTATTGGGTTAAATCAGAAGTTTTTATTTATGAATGACCTGTTTGAAGGGGAGAATCAAAAATTTAACGATGCAATAAATAAGATTAATTCATTTAAAACCCTGCAAGAAGCATTAGCATTTATTGATAGTGAAATATCCTCTGCTTGGGATAAAGAAAATAGCTCAGTGGTAAATTTCATGGATCTGGTAGAAAGACGTTTTATGGCATAACAATTGGGTAATTACACTATATGAGACAAATCCTTTACTTATTTATAATTGGAATTCCCGCTGCCTTATATTCACAAAAAGATTTTGGATTAAAAGTGGTTAAAGAGCTTTGCTCTAAGGAATACTGTGGCAGAGGATATGTAAATGATGGCCATGTAAAAGCGGCAAATTATATTAATAAACGTTTTGAGGAGTTTGGATTATCAAAATTTAATAATAATTTCTTTCAGCACTTTAACATTAAAGCGAATACGTTTCCAGATTCGGTAAGTCTATCCATTGAAGGGGATAAGCTCGAAACAGGAATAGATTACTTAATAAGTTCCGTTTCAGGATCTGCAAAAGGCGAGTTTAATTTGCAGTTTATAAATAGGAACAATATTGTTGCGTTTTTAGAGGATATAAAAAACAGTAATGTTCGGTTTGATGGAAATGCTTTTGTTTTAGATAATACAGGAACTTTAGATAATGATACACTCCAATTATTTAGACAATTAGGAAGGATGATTGCGCAAAAATCTCCTGTATTTAAAATAAATGATTTTAAATTTACTTGGTCCGTTGGTACAGAACAAATGCCCTTTCCAATTGTGGAAATCAAATCAAAAAAGCTTCCGGAATCAACAAAAAAGATCAAAATAAATATCCATAGCGTGTTTGAATCAAATATTAAAACACAAAATGTGATTGCTTATGTTGAGGGAAAAAAAAAGACAAAATTTATTGTTATTTCTGCTCATTATGATCATTTAGGTCAGATGGGGCATGATGTTTATTTTCCTGGTGCTAATGATAATGCAAGTGGGATAGCAATGCTGCTTTATTTGTCTAAATATTTTTCTATAACAAAACCAAAATATAGCTTGGTTTTTATGGCTTTTGGAGCAGAAGAAGTAGGGATTCTGGGGTCTAAACATTATGTCGAGAACCCGTTATTTCCATTAAAAGATATCCGATTTGTTATTAATTGTGACATTATGGGTACAGGAGATCAAGGGGTGACCGTGGTTAATGGTACGGTTCATAAAAAGGAATTTAAAAAATTAGCTGTTCTTAATTTGAAAAAAAAATACGTTGAAAAAGTAAAGGTACGGGGTAGAGCTGCAAATAGTGATCACTATTGGTTTTCTCAAAGGCAAATTCCAGCGGTGTTTATGTACACTTTGGGAGGTATTACTGCTTATCATGATGTATTTGACAAATCAGAAACATTGCCCTTGACGGAATTTAGCGATTTGTCAAAGCTATTAATCGGTTTTATAAATAGCTTTTAGACCATTTAGCATGTAAAATGTTGTTGTAGTGCACTATTTGAATTATTTTTGAACTATCATGGATTAAATTTTGTACTGATAAAAGATGTTATTTTATGAAAATGTGTAAATCGGTGTCTGTTTTGTTATCTGTATTTATTGTTGGGTTTTTGAATGCCCAAATAAATCATGAGATTTTAAAAGAGCTTAAGGAAGAGGGTTCTTTTAAAATGAAATTTAAAAAAGCTTACAATCTAATGGATAGAGGAAATTTCGAATTTGCTCTTGAAATATGGAAAATGTTAGTTGCAGAACAGCCTCAAAATTATAATATTAACTATCAATTGGGAGAATGTTACATCCAATTGGGGAAGAATAAATTAAAAGCACTTAAGTATTTGGATAAAGCAGAGCATAAAATCTCGCGAGATTATCAAGATGGAGAATCGGATGAAAATGAAGCTCCCGTGGAAACAAAATTTTATCTAGGTATTGCTTACCATTTGAATTCTGAGTTTGACAAAGCAATTGAAAGGTTCCAATCATTCAGGCGTAAAGGGGGTAAGTATCATCAGCTTTATGACGCTGCTGGTTTAGCAATTGCTCAGTCAGAGAAAGCCAAAGACTTGATTAAGCAAAGGAGAAATTATTTAATTACTAACCTTGGAGAACCCATAAACAGTGAGTATTCTGATTATAACCCTGCTATTACGGCAGATGGAAACACGATGTTTTTTACTTCTAAAAGAGATTATGTTACAGCGGGCTTTTCTAATGATGGAATAATAAATCCAACAGATGGTAAACATTTTGAAAATGTTTTTGTTTCTTATAGAAATGTTCATTCTGGAAAGTGGGGTAAACCAGAGATAATGAGTTTTTGCAAACCTAACTCAAATCAAGCTTCGATTAGTACTTCTCCTGATGGACAGTTTTTATTCATAAAAATGGAAGCAAAAGATGTTGCTAACTTATATCTCTGTGAAAGGGATGATGAGAAGTATTCTGACCCTATTTTAATGGTTGAAAATATAAACTCAAAATCATGGGAGACGGGTGCAACTATTTCTGCTGATGGTGAACGCTTTTATTTTGTTTCAGACCGTCCTGAAGGTTTCGGCGGAGGAGATATATATAGAAGTAAGCGACTTCCAAATGGAGAATGGGGAATGCCAACCAATTTAGGCTCTTCAATTAATACTGAATATGACGAAATATGCCCGTTTATTCACCCGGACGGAAAAACTTTATTTTTTAGTTCAAACAATAAGGAAAGTATGGGCGGCTTTGATTTTTTTAAATCCACTCGACAATCAGATACCATTTGGAGTGAGCCAGTTAATTTAGGTTATCCTTTAAATACAGTTGACCATGATGTTTCCTTTTCCACAATGGCAGATGGAAAAACAGGGTATTTCTCATCTGAAATGGGTGTTAATGGACTAGGTCGTCAAGATGTTTATAAAGTAGACCTTGACACCATTGTAATAGAACAAGTTTCTATACTTAAAGGATACATAGAAATGGAAGATAAGAAGAAATTACCAGGGGGCATATTTATTACGGTTTCTGATGTGAATTTAGATGGAGATTATCAGGAGTTTAAACCCAACAAACGAACAGGTTCTTATATATTCACACTTACTCCATGTCGTGAATATCTGGTCCAATACACATTGAAGGATGTTGTATTTAATGAATATCAGATAAAAATACCTTGCCATTCAGGGTACCAAGAAATTCAAAAAGTAATAAATCTAAAAGGGGTTAAATTAGATAATTAAGTTATAGTTGTATCTTCTCATTACTGCTATTAACGAATTGGTATTCTAAAAATTGAAATTTTGTTATACCTCTAACAGTAATCTTTTTCTTGTATTTTAACCACCATTGTCTACTAAGACTCTTGATTCCTTTTTTAAGGTAGGACTCAACAAAGGGATGAACGTGTAATTCAAAATCTTTATGTTTCCCTGATTCAATTAAATAACGAAGATTGTTTTCTATTTCATCGATTAAGAGAATAGAAGCTTGAACTTCTCCCGAGCCATTGCATGAGGGACATGTTTCAGCTGTTTTGATATCGGTTTCAGGTCGCACTCTTTGGCGCGTTAATTCAATAACACCAAACTTACTGGGAGGTGCAACATTGTGCTTTGCACGATCGTCTTTCATGGCAGCTCTTAAGGCTTCAACAAGACTCTTATTGTTTACCTTTTCATGCATGTCGATAAAATCAATAGCAATAATTCCTCCCATATCTCTGAGGCGAAGAATTCGAGCTATTTCATTTACCACTTCCATGTTCGTTTCAGCAGCATTGTGTTCCTGGCTTTGACCTGTTGATTTTCTATTGCCACTGTTAACGTCAATAACGTGCATAGCTTCAGTATGCTCGATAATTAAATAAGCCCCCGACGGGAGGGATACTTTTTTGCCAAAAGAGGCCTTAATCTGCTTATTAATTCCAAACTGTTCAAAAATCCCATCTTTTCCTTTATAGTGTTTAACTATAGATTCTTTCTCCGGTGAGATAGTTTTCACATAATCACGAATCTCGTCATATACGGCTTCGTCATTAACGTGGATATTTGTGAATTTTGAGGAGAGCATATCTCTCAATAAAGTTGAGGTGCGATTTAGCTCTCCGAGAACCTTTTTAGGAGGCGTTACACCACCCTTTAAATTATTGTAAAGTTTGTCCCATTTAGAAACCAAATTTCTTAAGTCCTGATCTAATTCAGCGACTTTTTTATTTTGGGCAACGGTTCTAATAATTACACCAAAATTCTTTGGACGAATACTAGAAAGCAATCTTTTCAATCGATCTCTTTCTTCCGGATCTTTTATTTTTTGAGAAATTGAAATTTTATTTGAAAAAGGCACCAAAACAACAAATCGTCCTGCTAAGGTTACTTCAGCAGTGAGCCTAGGCCCTTTAGATGAAATTGGTTCTTTAGCAATTTGAACAGCTATTAATTGACTGGAAGATAGTATGTCTTTAATTTTGCCATGCTTGTCTATGTCAGATTCAATTTTACTAGATGCTAAACTTGCACTTGGCTGTTTTCCTTTTAACGTTTTTTGAATATAATTATTCATAGACCTGTATTGAGGTCCTAAGTCAAGGTAGTGTAAAAACGCATCCTTTTCATACCCTACGTTAATAAACGCAGCATTCAGACTTGGAATAACTTTACGTACTTTCCCTACATACACATCTCCAACACTAAAGTCGTTATCGTGCTTTTCTTTATGAAGTTCAATTAATTGCTTGTTCTTCAAAAGCGCAAGAACAACCTCAGTGGAAGTAGAATTTATTATTAATTCGTAATTCACTAAGGTTTTTTTTCCTATAAAAATCTGATTGTCAAAAATCGAATGTAAAATACAAACATGAAGTATGTATATACACGAAAACATATGGCCAAGTTTGTTACAAGGCAATATGCTTAAACTAACAAATTTTAATTGTTAATTATTTTTTCTTCTTGTGACGATTCTTACGTAGACGTTTTTTACGCTTGTGAGTCGACATCTTATGTCTTTTTCTTTTTTTACCGCTTGGCATAATCTATTTTGTTTAATCTATTAATACTTGAATTACTTTATAGCAACCTTAGATTTCACGCCCTCAACAAAAGTCTTAGCAGGTTTAAACGCTGGTATGTTGTGCGCTGGAATAATGATCGTAGTGTTTTTCGATATATTTCTTCCTGTTTTCTCAGCTCTTTCTTTTACAATAAAGCTTCCAAACCCTCTTAAATACACATTTTCTCCTGCTTCTAAAGATGTTTTAATAGTTGTCATAAATGCTTCTACAGCTGCCTGTACAGCTATTTTTTCAACTCCTGTTTTGTCCGAAATATCGGTTACAATATCTGCTTTGGTCATAGCTCTGATTTTAGTTATATTCAGTAAATTAGGTTTTTTTAATAGGGGCGCAAATATAATCGTATTTGCACAAATCTGAAACAAATATCAGTTTTTTTACTTTATTTTTGTTCAAATTTTCGACTAAATGCACTTTTCAGACATATTAATTCGTTGGTACTCAAAATATAAACGGGAATTACCGTGGAGAAACACTACCTCTCCGTACCATATTTGGTTATCTGAAATAATACTTCAACAGACTAAAGTTGCTCAGGGATTAGACTATTACAATAAGTTTATAGATCAGTACCCTACTATTGAAGATTTAGCGAATGAAACCGAGGATAATGTATTAAAGTTATGGCAGGGCTTAGGCTACTATTCAAGAGCTAGAAACCTTCATACCACTGCAAAAGTTATTTCAACTGAATTGAATGGTACGTTTCCCGTAACCTATGACGAAATAATAAAACTGAAAGGTATTGGAGCGTACACAGCTGCTGCGATATCTTCTTTTTGTTTTGGAGAGAAGAAGGCAGTTGTTGATGGAAACGTTTATAGGGTTCTTTCCAGGTATTTTGGCATTAACACTCCAATAGATTCTACTATCGGGAAAAAAGAATTTCAAGAGTTAGCGCAAGAATGCTTAAGTATTGAAAACCCTGGAGAATACAACCAAGCAATTATGGAATTTGGAGCTTTACAGTGCACTCCAAATCCAAATTGTGAAGTCTGCCCATTGAGAGAGCCTTGCAATGCCTATGAGAATTCTATGGTTAAAGCCTTACCCGTAAAAGAGAAAAAAATAAAAGTAAAAGATCGATATTTTAATTTTATCGTAATAGGTGATAACGAAAGTTTTTATATTCAAAAACGAGAGGCCAAAGATATTTGGCAAAACTTGTATCAATTCCCATTAAATGAATCTAAAAAAGAAGTCGTATCCCCTTTCGAATTGAAAGACTCAATTCTAAATCAGGCAGTGTTTTTACGAGTAAGTGAGCAGTTTAAACACTTATTAAGTCATCAGCGTATTTATGCGAAATTTTGGGAATTTAATTTAGCGGAAATGTCTCCGTTGAAAGGATTTAAAAAAATAAAAAAAAGAAACATACAGGAGTTCGCTGTCCCTCGATTAATACAGAAGTATTTAGAATCTGTGAAAAATTAAAGTTGCTATTGTTGTGCAACCAAGAAAATAACTATCTTTACTAGTCAACGTATAATATTGGATTATAAATAATGCAATCTAATGGCAGGAAGTATCAATAAAGTGATTTTAATAGGGAACTTAGGGAAGGACCCGGAAGTTAGACATTTGGAAAGTGGTGTCGCGGTTTGCAATTTCTCAATTGCGACTGGAGAAACATATAAGGATAGGAATTCAGGTGAAAAGGTTACGCATACAGAATGGCATAACATTGTGCTTTGGAGGGGATTAGCAGAGGTTGCTGAAAAGTATTTAAAGAAAGGGGCGAAAATTTATATTGAAGGTAAATTAAGAACCCGTTCTTGGCAAGACCAAGAAGGAAATACTCGGTATACTACTGAAATATTAGGGGATAATATGACAATGCTAGGTAAGGTAAGTGACCCAAGTTCTGAACCTTTAGCTCCTACTCAACCTCCGGCAGCTCATAAAAAGAAAGTAGAGCCTTTGGGGGATGAATTTTCGAAGCCAGATGTTGAAAATGACGATTTACCCTTTTAATTTTAAATAGAAAAAATTGGAACCTGAGCAGATTATGCCTGAAAAGGCCATTTTAGCAATGTCGCAAGCACCTTCTATTAGTGTTTTAATAGTACTTTTTGTCCTGATTATAGTGCTCATTACTTTTTCTGCGCTTATTTCTGGCTCAGAAATAGCCTATTTCTCTTTAGACGCGAAGAAAAGAGATGGTTTAAGTTCGGAAAAAACGAATAGAGGTAGCCGTGTGGTCACTTTACTTGAGACTCCAAAAAAGTTATTAGCTACAATACTTATTGCAAATAATTTCATTAATATCTCCATTGTTATGGTTTCATACTATTTCACAAAAGGAGTATTTGCTAGTTCGGAACTACCTGAATTGGTTTTGTTTTTAATAAATGTGATTGGGGCTACCTTCGTAATATTGCTCTTTGGTGAAGTTATACCAAAAGTATATGCTACCAAAAACAATGTGTCTTTTTCAAAATTTATGAGTTCTCCAATTTCATTCTTATCTGTGTTTTTTGGGCCTTTTAGTAAATTATTGGTATCGAGTACAAGTATTATAGACAAACGTTTTAAGAAAAAAGTAGACAACATATCTGTGGATGACTTGGAACATGCCTATGACCTCACAAAAGAGTCAGTTGAGACAACAGAAGAGAAGAAAATTTTGGAAGGGATTGTAAAATTTGGTCAAACAGATGCTAAGCAAATTATGACTCCTAGACTTGACATGATTGCTTTAGAGAAGGAGATGCCCTTTAAAGAGTTAAGAGAAGCTATTTTGGAAGGACGGTATTCGAGGTTGCCTGTTTACGCTGAAAGTATAGATAGTATTGAAGGGATTCTTTATGTAAAAGACTTGTTGGTGTTTTTGGATTCTACGGAGGATATAAATTGGGTCAAGTTGATTAGGGAGCCTAAATTTATTCCAGAAAATAAAAAATTAGATGATCTATTAAAAGAGTTTCAGACCGAGAAAACACATATAGCGGTAGTGGTAGATGAATATGGAGGAACTTCCGGTATTGTGACTTTAGAAGATGTTCTTGAAGAAGTAGTTGGAGATATTACAGATGAGTTCGACGATGATAATTTAATTTACTCAAAATTAGATGACAATAATTATGTTTTTGAAGGGAAAACACCTTTAATGGATATGTATCGAGTTATGGGGATTGATGGTGATGAATTTGAAGATCAAAAAGGCGAATCTGATACTATTGCTGGATTTTGTATAGAGCTGGCTGGTAAGATATTATTAAAAAATGAAAAAGTAAGTTTTGAGAATTACACATTTATCATAGAAGCTGCTGATAAAAGAAGAGTGAAGCAAGTCAAGGTTACTATCGGGAAAGTTGACGTAGCAGAAGAGAATTTATGAAAAGGTTAGCTATTTATATACTTATTATTTTGGTTGCCTCAACAGGGTGTAATGATGAAGAAAATGTTATTCCAAAGCCAAAAAGTTATTTTAGAATTGATTTTCCCGCGAAGTCTTATCAAGGAAACGAAGAAAAGTGTAATTCAACCTTTGAAATTCCAACATATACTTATGTTCAAAATAAAAAAGGACCTCGTGAAGATGTTTGCTTTCAAAACATTGTGTTTCCTTACTACAAAGCTTCCATTTACTGTACTTATTTACAGTTAGATTCTAACTTGTTTGAACATACAGAAGAGTATCGTAAAAAAGCATTTGAGCATCAGTCTCGAGCGCAGGCAATTGATGAAAAATTATTTATTAACGAAGAAAAAAGAGTTTTCGGAACTACATTTGATATTAAAGGAGATGTTGCTTGTAATTATATATTTTACTTAACAGATAGTACAGATAATTTTTTCGCTGGGTCTGTCTTTTTTGAAGTCATTCCAAATTATGACTCATTACAGCCTGTTCTGGAGTTTGTGAAAGAAGATATCCAACATTTAATTGAGACTTTTGAATGGGACAATAACCCAATTGAATAGTTCTTAATAATTAATTTTCGAAAATGATGAGTGAGCAAAAAAAAGGAGATTTAACAATCAGGGTTTTGGCAATGCCCGCAGATACAAATCCTTCAGGAGATGTTTTTGGAGGTTGGCTGTTATCTCAAATGGATATTGCTGGAGGCGTATTTTGCAGGAAAATTGCCAAAGGCAGAGTTGTAACGGTTGCCATAGATTCAACTACGTTTAAATTGCCAGTTTTTGTTGGAGATACTCTATGTTGCTATGTGCATCTAATTAAAAAAGGCAGGACTTCTATTACTGTTGGAATTGAAGCTTGGGTAAATCGAGAATTTGGAGAAGAGGGATCTTCTATCAAGGTAACCGAAGGACAATATACCTACGTAAAGGTGGATGACCATAGAAATCCCGTCCCTTTGTAGGTAATATTTATCCTTTTGGGGGTTGTTTATTTACCAAATCTAGGGTTAACTACGCTGTTGTAAATTGACCCAAACGTATAACCAAGTAATCAAAAAAGGTTACGGTAAATTGTTAAAGTGGATATGTAATTTATTCCATAAAGAATTTGGGATATAATTTGTTCATCTTTCATAAATGTTCTTTTGTCATTTATGTAACTTTTTTAAAAAAGTAATCCAATATTTTAAAATTTATTTAATAACCGCAGATAACCCCTTCTCTAAAAGCGTAAAGCCACATTCCGATAACTAACGGAATGTGGCTTTTATAAAAAGTAAATATAAAGTAGCTTAATTAAACGCAGGGATACCGGTTACATCCAACCCTGTAATTAACAAGTGGATATCGTGTGTTCCTTCGTAAGTAATAACTGACTCTAGGTTAGCCATATGACGCATAATTGAATATTCGTTTGTAATGCCCATTGCACCATGTATTTGACGAGCTTCTCTTGCAACCTTTAGTGCCATATCAACATTGTTTCTTTTGGCCATAGAAATTTGAGCTGAAGTAGCTTTTCCTTCATTTCGTAATTGACCTAAACGTAACGTTAATAATTGAGCCTTCGTAATTTCAGTAATCATTTCAGCTAGTTTTTTCTGAATCAATTGAAAGCTTGCAATTGGTTTGTCAAATTGTATTCTTTCTTTTGAATATCTTAAAGCTGAATCGTAACAATCCAATGCAGATCCAATTGCACCCCAGGCAATACCATAACGAGCACTATCCAAACACATCAATGGAGCCCCAAGCCCATCTTTTCCGGGTAAAATATTTTCTTTCGGAATTTTTACATTGTTAAAAATTAATTCTCCGGTTGTGGAGGCTCTTAAAGAATGTTTTCCATGCATGGTAGGAGTTTCAAATCCTTCCATTTCACGTTCTACAATAACTCCTTTAATTCTTCCTTCTTCATTTTTAGCCCAAACAACTGCAAGGTGAGCAAAAGGCGCATTTGAAATCCACATTTTAGCTCCGTTTAATATATAGTGGTCTCCAGCATCCTTAATGTTAGACAACATTCCTCCTGGATTAGAACCATGATCTGGTTCTGTTAATCCAAAACATCCAATGTATTCACCTGTAGCTAATTTTGGTAAATATTTTTGTCTTTGTTCTTCACTTCCGAATTTCCAAATTGGATACATTACCAAGGAACTTTGTACAGAAGACGTGGAACGCAATCCAGAATCACACCTTTCTAATTCCTGCATAATTAGACCGTAAGAAATTTGATCTAAACCAGCCCCTCCATATTCTACAGGGATATAAGGCCCGAAACCGCCTATTTCACCCAAGCCAGGTACTATTTGACTTGGAAACTCAGCTCTTTCATAATAATCCTCAATAATTGGGCTAACTTCTTTCTTTACCCATGCTCTCGCAGCGTCACGAATTAATTTGTGTTCTTCGGTAAGCAAATCATCCATATTGTAGTAATCATGTGCTTCGTATCTATCTGTGCTCATAGTAATTGTTTTGTTGGTGCAAAAATAATAAATAGAATGGTACTAATCACCATTTTTTTCAACAGTATTTACTTGTAATTGTGGTAATCTTAACAATAGGCAATGGCTATTCTCAGAATGATCCAAGTAATACAGTATTATTATCTGTCAATCTCTTAAGTTTTCTCTATTTCCTTTGAAATGACATTGCAGAATGTTTGAGCAGCTAGACTATTATTCCGATATTTGTTTTCCTCATTTAATAAATAATGATTCCAAAAGAAACCATAGAGAAAATATTTGACGCAGCTGATATCGTAGACGTTATTAATGACTTTGTAAATCTAAAAAAAGCGGGGTCAAACTATAAGGGGAACAGCCCTTTCTCGGATGATAAAACACCGTCATTCATGGTTTCTCCTGCTAAGGGAATTTTCAAAGATTTTAGTTCTGGAGAGGGCGGAACGGTTGTTTCTTTTTTAATGAAACACGAGCACTATACGTATCCAGAAGCTCTTCGTTGGTTGGCTAAAAGATATAACATTGAAATTGAAGAAGAGGAGCAGACACCCGAACAGATGGCTGCTCAAAGTGCAAGAGAAAGCTTGTATTTGGTGAATCAGTTCGCGAGAGATTACTTTGTGAAGCAAATGCTTGAATCACAAGAAGGAAAAGCGATTGGATTAAGTTACTTTAAAGAAAGAGGGTATAACGATGCAACAATTAAGAAATTTGAGTTAGGATACTCTCCTGATAATAGCAATGCTCTCACAAAAGCGGCCCTTAGCGCAGGATATAAGCTAGAGTATTTAGAGAAAACAGGATTATCGAAAACGAATGAAAAAGGGAGTTTTGATTTTTTCAGAGGTAGAGTAATTTTTCCTATACATAACCTTACGGGTAGAATTTTAGGTTTTGGAGGTAGAACCCTAAAAACAGATAAAAAAATAGCAAAATATTTCAATTCTCCGGAAAGCGAAATATACCATAAGAGTAATGTTTTGTTCGGACTTTATCAAGCAAAAGGTGCTATAATAAAAAAAGATACTTGTTACTTAGTTGAAGGTTATACTGATGTTGTAAGTTTAAATCAAGCAGGAATTGAAAATGTTGTAGCCTCCAGTGGCACAGCTCTTACGGAAGGTCAAATTAAACTTATAAAAAGGTACACAAATAATATTGTCATTCTATATGATGGTGATAGTGCAGGAATAAAAGCTTCTTTTAGAGGGATTGACTTGATTCTTGCACAAGAGATGAACGTAAAGGTCGTTTTGTTTCCTGATGGTGAAGATCCAGATAGCTATTCTAAAAAAGTTGGAACAACCGAACTGGATGAGTATTTGCACAAAGAAGCTACAGATTTTATTCGTTTTAAAGCATCTGTATTATTAAACGATGCAAAAGATGATCCTTTAAAAAGAGCCGAGACAATTAAGGATATTGTTAAGTCTATCGCTATAATTCCGGACCAGATTATTAGATCAGTATATATTAGAGAAACAAGTCAGCTTTTTGATATCAGTGAAAAAGCTCTTTTGAGTGAAGTTAACAAAATTCTCGCCAATAAAAGATCTTCAAATTCGCAAGAGCAGCGGCAACAAATTGAAGTTTTAAAGCCTACAGCACCTCTACAAAAGAGGGAATCAAGCGACGGAAGTCATAGTTTAAGTGATCAGGAAAAAGACTTAATTCGACTTATGCTTACATATGGATCAATAGGAATCCAGGTAGAAATTGAGACGCAAGAAAGTAAAGAAATCAAAAAAGAAGAAATCCCTTTAGCGCAATACATAATAGAAGAACTTTTATCGGATGACTTGAAGTATGCCAATGAAACCTATCAAAGTATTTTTGATGAGTTTTTGGATGGGATTGAAAATGGATTAATTGTAAATGATCAGCACTTTTTTCAAAAAGAAGAAGCTACCCTAAGTACCTTGGTTGTTGATTTGACAATGCCCAAAGATTCCGTTAGCGAAAACTGGGAAAAAAAGCACCGTATTTATCCTCAAGAAGAAAAGCATAAACTAAAGCAAGCTGCGGTAGAATCAGTTTATATGTATAAACTTCGTGTCACAGAGAATATGATAAACGGAAAACAAACCGGGCTGAAAGAAGAAACAGAAGAGAAGGAAATATATAGTCTTTTAGAACAAATCAAACAACTTAACCAAATAAGAAATACCTTTGCATCTAAATTAGGAATAATTATTACAAGATGAACGCTTTCTTTGATTATAAATTATTCGGATACTTTGAACAAAATTTCACTGTTTCCAATTTAGTATTGGTATGCCTGGTTGTTTCTTCCATTTTCTTTTTTAGAAAATACATAAGCAAAAGACTGGGGAGGCTCTTAGTAAAAAGAGATTGGAAATTCGGTAATGGTAGGGAAAGAATAATACATATACTCCTTGGTCAGTCCATCTTTATAATTGGAGCTTTATTGTTAATTAGTGCACTGGGGTATGGAAATAGTGATTTTTCTTTAAATAGTATTCTTGACCTTCATCTATTGGAAATCAGCGATTTCAAATTATCATTAGGGCAGTTAATTGCACTTATTGTTTTAATCTTTCTTTCAAAAGTTGTTCTAAATGTTTCCAAGATTGTCATTTTCAAAGCAACAAAAGGAAAAGATTGGATAGATGAAGGCAGGCGATTTACCATAGTGCAGTTAACAAAGTATTTTGTTTACATCATCTTCGCCATACTGGTACTTAGAAGTCTCGGTTTTGAATTGGGTTCATTATTTTGGGCTAGTTCTGGACTTTTATTGGGTCTTGGTATGGGCTTGAAGGATATGTTTACCGATGTTGTTTCTGGATTTATATTGTTGTTTGATGGCAGTGTGAAAGTTGGTGACATTGTGGAAATGGATAAGGTAATTGCCCGCGTGGAGAAAATCAACATCCGTACTTCACATGTTAAATCCATGGATGGTAAAATTATTGTCCTTCCCAATTCTAAGTTAACTGAAGATAGTGTTGTAAATTGGACTATTAGCGATAAAGTCACTCGTTTCCATATTACAGTTTCTGTGGCATATGGAAGTGACACTGAAAAAGTGAGAGACCTTCTTTATCAATGTGCATTAAACCATAAATTGGTAGATAAACGCAGCGAAATTACTGTCATGTTCAATGATTTTGGAGATAGTGGGTTGGAGTTCGAATTATATTTTTGGGCAGCTAGAACTTGGGAAATAATGGTTATTAAAAGTGACTTGCGTTTTGCTATTGATAAGTTATTTAGAGAAAACGGAATTACTATACCCTTTCCGCAAAGGGATTTACATATTATTTCAGATAGTCGCAACGAAGAAGCTACATCTCTTTAATGTCTTTTACCATTAACTGAAGGGTATATTTATCATTAAAATAATTTTTATCTAAAGAAAAAACTGCTTGAAAGGGCTTTTGATTTTCAGTAATAGATATTTTTTCTCCTAAACCAAAAGCAATACCATTTAACGAAAGGTTTTCTCCTTTTTGTTTTGCCGATATTTTTAAGTGTGTACCTCCTACAACCCTACTCCATCCTTGATTGTCATAAAGGTTTTTCATGATAAAGATAGGTTTCATGTTTCCTGGGCCAAAAGGAGCAAATTGCTCTATTAATCGGTATAGTTTAGGAAAAACATCTCCATACCTAGAGGGTTTAATTTCTTCGGCATTAAGTATTCCATCAATCCCAATTTCTCTTGTCTGCTGCTCCTGCGTTATTGAATCCGAAACAACCTTTTCAAAACGTTTTCGAAAAGCTTCCACATTTTCAATTTTTAAGGAAAGTCCAGCAGCGTATTTATGGCCTCCAAACTGTTCTAATAGATCCGAACATTGCTCTATGGCAGCATGGACATCAAACCCCTTCACGGAACGAGCAGAACCAGTTGCCATTCCATCATTTACGGAAAGTACAATAGTTGGTTTGTAATACGATTCAATTAGTCTGGATGCTACTATTCCAACAACTCCTTTGTGCCAGCCTTTTTGAAAAACGACAGTAGAATTTTTTGATTCATCATCTTCCCTTACCATTTTAAGCGCTTCATCCGTTATTGCAGCATCAAGATCTCTTCTTTGGTTATTATACGCATTGATTGTTTCTGACCACTCTTTAGAACTATTTTCATCTTTTGACAATAGTAATTCTACAGCTTTTTTGGCAGAAGCCATTCTTCCCGCGGCGTTTATTCTTGGTGCCAATTTAAAAACCAAATCAGTAATGGTTAGGTCAACTTTTTTGTTCGCTAATTCTAATATTGTTGCAATTCCTACCCTTGGATTTTCATTGACTCTTTTTAGTCCGTGATACGCCAATATTCTGTTTTCTCCGGTCATTGGAACAATATCTGCTGCAATTGCAATTGCAACTAAATCTAAAAGCTCTTTCCAGGTTTCTTCATTTTCATCTCTAGTTGTTGTAACAGCTTGTGCCAATTTTAATCCAATTCCACAGCCGCATAATTCATCATATGGGTATGAGCACGTTATTTTTTTAGGATTTAATATTGCCCATGCATCTGGAATTGTCTTTCCTGGCGTATGGTGGTCACAAATAATAAAATCAATTCCATATTCATTTGCTTTTTCTATCTTATCGACAGCTTTGATACCGCAATCTAAAGCTATGATTAGATTAATTTTCTTTTCTTTCGCATATTCAATACTCTTTAAGGAAACGCCATAACCTTCTGCGTATCTATCGGGTTGATAAAATTCAATGTTGGCAGTAAATCGACTTAAAAAAGAGTACATCAGGGCAACCGATGCAGTCCCATCTACATCATAATCTCCATAAACTAGAATACTTTGCTCTGTGTCTATAGCCTCATTGATGCGGTCTACAGCTTTTTGCATATCCTCCATTAAGAAAGGATCATGCAATGATTCTATTGATGGGCGAAAGAAGTTCTTCGCTGCATCAAAAGTAGTTATGCCTCTTTCTACAAGTAATTTTGCAATGATTTTAGGTATTGCTAATTCCTTTTCTAATTGAGCAACTTGCTCTTTATTTCCATCTTCTTTTATCTTCCAACGCATATAAGGGGTTTGTTTATGTAACAAATTGAACCTTTTAGCATATAAAGGTAATTATTAGTACCTGGGTATGCTAAAACAATTAAAAACTTTGTCTATTTTCGAATCAATGAAGGCTACAGTTACAATAATACTGGTTTGGAACGTATTTTTATTACGAGCTCAAGAAGAAGTGACGTCTTTTTATTTTTCCGAGCCCCAGCCTAGTTCAGTTACCCCATTAGAGAAATTTGATGATGACATTTGCGGAAGATATCTTTACGCAAAAGACACCTTAACAAGTTTGATTATCACGCCTGATAGCATCTATACACACTTTGGAACTTTTACTTATTTAGCCTCAAAAGAAATCGAAGCCTCCGATAAATATAGTTTAAAGAATGATTTATTATATGGAATTAAAGAAGGTCAAGGAATTCCTTATAAAGAGAGAAATGATACAATTTTTACATATGTAACCCAAAACGATTTACTTTTTAAACCAACTAAGATTCACAAATTAAATAAAAGTGGTGATAAATTCTACCTGAATACCAAGGAAGATAATGGGTTTTATTCAACTGAAGTTTTTTCATTAGAGGAAAAACAGTTGATTGTTTATTCCATAGATCATGAACAGGTATTGGAAGAAATTCTGCAATTTAAATCCACCAAGACTATGCAGGTTGATGGGTTTAAAACTTACCTCTCTGCTCCCACCAAAAGTGAATTCATTTCATTTGTTGAGAACAAAGGCTTTAGAGATAAAACAGTCTATCTCGATTCCAAGAAACTTTAAATTACTTGTCATTTTGTTTAAACTCAACTACCTTCGCTTTATGAGTGAAGAAATAGAAGCTTTAACAGAGGCTATTCAATTAGAAAAAGAAAATCTGCTTAATTTAATTTTAGAAAGGTTAGGTTATACTGAAGTAGATGAAGACTTATTTCAAGATTTATTACAACTGATAGATGCCGCGGATGCTAAAAGATTTAAATATTCAAAAGCACTCGAAGGGCAACAAGTTGTGGATAAAGTACTTAAAAATAGATTGGTTTGAGTTTTAGAAAGTTAACAGAAGATGAACTGGAAGAACTCAAAGATGAGTTTATTCAGTATTTAGTAGCAAATGGTATTGATGCTGAACTGTGGAAGCAGTATAAAAAAAATGAAACTGAAAAAGCTGACCTTTTTATTCAACAATTTAGCAATGTAGTCCTTCAGAAATCGTTAGAAAAAGTTGAATACCTAGAGCATCGCACTCCTTCAGATGTAAAACTTTTTTATTGTGGAAAAGAGCGTATTGATTTAATTGCATTAAAATCTTCTGTTGTTGATCTAACCAATATGGCAGAGTTTAATGCTGAAGATTTTAAGAATATTGAAATTTTCAAAGCAACCAAGCCATATAGCAAAAACAGAGAAGTTGAACTTTTTGAACTGACCGAGAAAGGTTGTCAAATTACAACTCATATGCTTTATGATTTATTAAAACAGATGGTTTAAAGCCAAAAGTCAAAATTCAATTTTTTATATTAACAAACTTCTAATTATATTCGCACTTTGAAAAGCGGAAAATAAATTGGATTATGAGATTAGGGCAACTAGCAAGAGAATTAAAGATTAAACCATCAGAGATAGTAAGGTTTCTGAAGGACGAAGCTAAGGTTGAAATTGAAAATGGCCCAAACACAAAGCTGGAAGATGCACACGTATCTTTGGTTACTGATAAATTTGTAACTGTTGAAATGGAAGATGTTAAGGTCGAAACAGAGGTGAAAGAGGAAAATATTGTCGAAAAAAAAATTGAAAAACCAACTTCTAAGAAGCCGGCTGCAAAAGAAACAAGGATTTCTGACGAGGATGAAGTTTTCCCTGATCCAAAGACCATTACAGTAGATCCTAATGCGGAATTAATTAAAGCTAGAAAGCCTACCTTTCAAGAGTTTAAGGTTGTAGATAAAATAGATTTACCTGAAACGAATGCAAAAACCGTAATAGAGGTAGATGGAGTAATGTTAAGCCCAGAAGAGGTTGAGCAAAGACAAGCGAAGGAAAAAGAAGAGAGAGAGGCAGCAATTGAAGCTGAAAGAAAAAGAAAAGCAGAAATTAAAGCTCAAAAGGACAAGGAGAGAGCTCTGGCTGAAGAAAAGAGATTAGAAAAGCTTTCGATTGAAAAGGAAAGAAAAAGAAAAAGGGAAGAAGAAGCTGAAAAGAAAAGAAAAGAAGCAAAAGCCAAAAAAATAAAAGAAGAACGTACTGCATTTTACAAAACACACCATGCATCTAAAGTTCAGAAAACTGTTAAAAAGGCAAAAAATAAAGTTGTTAAGGAAGAAGTTGATACTGTCGAAAAAGAAACTTCAGAAGAACCCAAGACAGGCCTTGCTAAACTATGGAAATGGTTCAACACCTAACTTTCGTTATTCGTTTTACCAAAACTATCCCACCCTTGGGCGGTTAAAGGCATTACAGACCCACCTGTAGAGATAAAATTCGTTCCACTTTCTATATTAGTCATGTGTCCAATAACGGTCAAATGAGGATTGCCCTTTATCTTATCGTAATCAGCTTGCGGCACAGTAAATAGTAATTCATAGTCTTCACCTCCATTTAGCGCACATACTGTTGGGTCGAGATTAAAATCTCTAGCTGTTTGATAGGTTTGCGGGTCAATGGGGAGTTTCTCTTCATACAAGTTGCATCCCGTTTCTGAAGCTTTACATAAATGTTTCACTTCAGAAGCTATTCCATCGGAAACATCAATCATACTCGATGGAATTAATTCCATTTTAATTAATAGCTCAATAATATCTTTTCTTGCCTCGGGCTTTAGTTGACGACTCAGTATATAGTCGTTACCATCTAAATCGGGTTGTACAGTAGGAGAAGATTTCCACACTTCTTTTTCTCTTTGAAGAAGCATTAGTCCAATATATGCTCCTCCTAAATCCCCTGAAACTACAATTAAATCACCATCTTTTGCTCCAGACCTATAAACTGCTTTGTTTTTTTCGATTTCTCCAATTGCAGTAACACTAATCACAAGTCCGGATAAGCTCGAAGTTGTGTCACCTCCAACTAAATCTACACCGTAGTAGTTACATGCCAATTCCATTCCTTCGTAAATTTCTTCGATTGCCTCTACAGAATATTTACTGGATATGGCTATCGATACCGTTACTTGACGAGGTTGGGCATTCATTGCATATATATCACTTAAGTTAACTACGATTGATTTATATCCCAAGTGCTTAAGCGGTGTGAAAATCATATCGAAGTGAATTCCCTCAACTAACATGTCTGTGGTTACAGCGATGTCTCTATCACCATAGTTTAAGATCGCAGCATCATCACCAATTCCTTTTTTGGTAGATGAATTGTTGATTTGAATTTTATCAGTAAGATGACTAATTAATCCAAACTCTCCCAAATCATTAAGCTCTGTTCTTTTTTCGTTTTCCTGCATGCTACAAAAGTAGAAAAACATATTTTAAGAATTCAAAATATATGATTTTAATAAAATTTACTGAAAATATAAATAACCAAATTGAGTTGTTAACTATTTTTTTTACATTAAACTAATACCTAATTGATTTAGAATGAATAAAAAGGTAAGTCTGCTGTTTTTTTTGAGTTTATTCTGCTTGATTCATGTGTTGTGTTATATAAGACGGAAGATATACGCAATACTATTAATTCGAATGTAGATCAAACCAATCAGAACTATTCAAAAGTAAAAGCTGATTATGAACAAAAGAATAAAATTTTTGAAACTTTAAAAAGTAGTATTATTAGCGTGACAGACCCTTCTTTCATGGTTATTTCCGGCGAAAAGTTAGCATTTGATAGTGCTTATCATAATCTTACAAAAACCAAAGAGGATATTAATAGGTGTCAACAACAATTTGAGAAACTCGTTATAGGTAAAAGTATAATCAAATCAAATGAACCAGAATGGGATAAATTAAAAGTGATATGAAGTTATCTACAGGTCAACTAAATGGTTTAGGAAAAGTATATTGTTTGTTGTAAAAAAACTCATACAGTATATTTATGAAAAATATGATGACTTTAGAAAGGTATCTTAGAAACAATTTGGCCCGGATGAAAATCGACTTAATGCAATTTTGAGTAATTACTTTTCTTGCCGTTCATCAATTTGGTTTTGATTTTTTACCGATTTATTTGTACATTTTACCTTTAAACTTTAAACCAATTATTGTGAGATATTTAATTATAATCCTATTTACCTGTTTTTCAGCTCTTAATGTTTATTCCCAAAAAATAGATCGCTGGTATCAAGATGGAAAAGTTATTTTTCAACTTAAACAGAGCGTAAAAAAACCGATATCTGAATCTGGAACTATACAAGTTAGTGCCTTTCCATTTTTGAAAGATATTGAAGCAAGTTTCGGAGTTCAAAAAATTGTTCAATTACATCCAGACATTGATGATAGGTTATTAAATAGAACTTATCAGGTGGAGTTTAGCAAGATTAATAAAGTAGAGGATTTTATTAATTACCTGAACAAGATAGATGAGCTTGAGTACGCAGAGAAAAAAGAGTTGCATGAGAGCTTTCTAACACCTAATGATCAGTACTATTCCAATGCTTTTAATTCAGGACAGTGGGCATTATTTCAAATTGATGCTCCTTCAGCATGGGATATATCAACAGGTTCATCCGACATAGTAGTTGCGGTAACAGATAATGCAATTAATATTAGCCATCCTGATTTAGTGAATAAAATGGTGGCTGGTTGGGATGCTGTGGACAATGATAATGATCCTTCACCTTGCGGCGGTAACGATGGTTTTCATGGGTCTCATGTTTCGGGAATTGTGGGTGCAGAAACGAACAACAATATAGGTGTTGCCTCAATTGGATATAATGTAAGTATTATGCCAGTAAAAATAGGAGATTGTAATACAGGCTCGTTAACAAGTGGCTACGATGGTATTATATGGGCTGCAGATAATGGTGCGGATGTAATTAATATGTCTTGGGGAGGAGGAGGCTCATCAAACTACGGACAGAACGTTTGTAGTTATGCATGGAATCTTGGCTCGATTCTTATAGCTGCTGCTGGGAATGATGGAACTAATCAACAATTCTATCCGGCAGCATATGACGATGTTGTCGCAGTTGCCTCTACAACAAGTGGAGATGCAAAATCAAGTTTTTCACAATACGGAACATGGGTAAGTATATCAGCTCCTGGTTCGAGTATTTTGAGTACGAATGAAGGAACCTCTTATCAAGTTACTCAAGGAACTTCAATGGCTTCACCAATGGTGGCAGGTTTAGTAGGGCTTATGATTTCTCACGCCCCTTCTGCAACACCTCAGCAAGTTGTTAATTGTTTGCTTAGTTCATGTGATAATATTGACGGTGCTAATTCAAATTATATAGGCCAACTCGGCGCAGGAAGAATAAACGCATATCAAGCATTGCTATGTATGAATCAATATACTTACGACCTAGATGTGGGCGTTTCGTCTATCCTGAGTCCAATTGGTTCTATTTGTTCCGCAGGTGTTGACCCAGAAATAGTTCTAACGAATTATGGAGGAAACACTGTAACTTCGATTGATATAGAATATCAAATAGACGCAGGTCCTGTTTCTACTTTCAATTGGACTGGTAATCTTACCCAAGGGCAATCTGTTACTGTCACGCTCCCAAGTCAAACGCCTGCTGCGGGAACTCATGTGTTTACAGCTACTGCTTTAAATCCCAATGGAACAGTAGATCAAAATGGTGCTAACAATTCCGAGACATCTAACTTCACGATTGTTGCTAATGGTCAAATTGCAGCCCTTACTATTCTTACAGATTGCTACGGTTCCGAAACCTCATGGCAAATTGATGAAGACGGCACTGGTGTTACGGTGGCTTCAGGAGGCCCATATGAAGATGTCACCGGTGGAGTAACAAATGTTGAAGACGTTTGTTTGGCACCAGGATGCTATATTTTTACCATAAATGATACTTATGGAGATGGTCTTTATGGTTCACAATGGACATGCACTGTTGATGGAGATTATTTCATGGAGGACCAAACAGGAGCTAATCTCTTTCAAATGACGGCGCAGAACGGGGATTTTGGTAGTCAAACAACCCATAATTTTTGTATTACATCTAACCTTTCTCTCGATGCAGGTTTGAGCGGTATTTCTTATCCCAATGGAACCATTTGTAGCTCATCAATAGATCCGGTAGTTCAGCTCAATAATTATGGTACATCAACACTAACATCGGTTGATATAGTTTATGGTTACGGTGGTCCGAATCAGACATATACATGGACAGGTAGTTTGGCTCAGGGAGCAAGTGTAACGGTCAATTTGCCAACTATGACTGTGGCTAGCGGTTCCTACACGTTTACTGCTTATACGGATCTTCCGAATGGATCTGCAGATTTGAATCTGGCAAATGATCAAAGCGGTGTAGGGTTTACTATTTTTACAGGTTCTGAATCATTACCTTTTAATGAAGATTTTGAGTCCAACACTTTCACCACCAATTTGTGGACGATTACAAACCTTGATAATGGAATTACCTGGGAAATTGTAACTGTGGCTGGAAGTTCTCCTGGAGATAAGGCTGCAAAAATGGATCTTTATAACTACGGGAATGGATTTGAAAGAGATGGTATGCAAACTCCTCCGTTAGACTTTTCTAATCATACAAATGTGAGTATGACGTTTGATCATGCTTTTAGAAGATACAATGCTAGCTCAGCAGATTCTTTGGTCCTTTTGGTGTCAACAGATTGCGGTAATTCCTTTCAACGAATTGCGGGTTATGCAGAAGATGGTACCGGATCATTGGCAACAGCATACACAAATACTGTTGAATTTATTCCTGCTGCTGGAGATTGGTGCACGGGCACTGTCGGGGCAGATTGTTTTACAATTGATTTATCTGCTTTTGATGGGGAGTCCTCTGTGGTTGTTCGTTTCGAAAGTTTCAATAATGGCATTGCAGGAAATAATTTATTTATAGATAACATAAATATAGATGGAACAGAGATGAATAACCCACCTGTAGCTAATTATTCAACAAGTGCTAATTTGTGCTTAGGCGAAGACATTAACTTTACAGATAATTCAACTGGTAGCCCAACTTCTTGGTCATGGGATTTTGGAGATTTGGTTGGAACAAGTAGTCAAGAGAACCCAACTTATAATTATTCTACAAGTGGAACTTATACAGTAACTTTAACCACATCAAATGCATTTGGTACTGATACACATGCGCAAACAATTACGGTAAATTCATTGCCGAGTGTTGATGCAAGTGCGAGTTCAATAAATATTTGTCTTGGAGATACTCTAGAATTATCTGCCACTGGTGCAGATTCATTCACCTGGGATAATGGATTGGGAAGTGGCACGACCATTACAGTTGTTCCTTCTTCATCAATGGTCTATGAGGTAACAGGTACAGATGGAAATGGATGTGTAAATTCCGATCAAGTCACTGTTACGGTTAATCTCAATCCTACTATCAGTGTGTCATCAACTCAGAACCCTTCATCTTGTAATGCGTCAGATGGTTTTATTACTATCGGATCCGGAGGTACAGGAAACCTTGAATGGACAGGTCCTATTTCTGGAAGCGTGAATAATGTAACCTTGCCCTTTATTACTAGCGGTCTTGGTTCTGGTTCATATACCTTCTCTTTTACGGATGCTAATGGCTGCGCAGCTCAAAATATTTCAGGTACCATTGTTGATCCTAATTCTCCGAATGAGCCGCTGATTAGTCAGGGAGATACGATTAGTTTCTGTCAGGGGCAGTCAGTTGATCTTACCTCTTCATATGTGTCAGGAAATACCTGGTCGACTAATGAATTAACGCAAACTATTTCTGTAAGCACTGTAGGCAGTTACTCAGTTTATTATACAGATCCATCAGGATGTGTTTCAGCTGAAGCTTTTATTGAGGTAGTTGAAAGCGCTCCATCTAACATCAATACTAATGGAAATGTTTCTATTTGTTTAGGCGAAGATGCTACATTGAATGCTTCAGGAGCTTCTAATTATGTTTGGGACAACGGTGCAGGCAGCGGTGCAAGTGTAACAGTTTCCCCATCGGCTAATACTACTTATGTGGTAACAGGCATTGATGCAAATGGCTGTCAGGCTCAAGGAGAAGTTAGCTTAGTTGTTAATTCGCTTCCTGTTGTTACAACAGCTACTGACTTTTCTATTTGTTCTGGATCTGCTGCTGGTTTATCAGCAATAGGAGCCTCTTCTTATTCCTGGGATAACAATGGAGGAAATGGATCGAATATCTCTGTTTCTCCAAACATGACCACAACCTATACGGTGACAGGAACTGATGTCAATGGTTGTACAAATACCGATGAAATTATAGTAACCGTAATTCCTCTTCCAACTGTTTCAATTACACCATCTACTTTGGATACCATATGTTTTTCTGGTGCAGAACCAATTTCCTTGACGGGTAACCCATCGGGAGGTGCTTTCTATGGTCCTGGTGTTTCAGGTAATGTTTTTGACCCTGGTTCTTTGGGAACTACGGGCGCATTCACTATTGACTATGTATACTCAGATTCAAATGGGTGTGTAGGAGTGAGTTCTTTAGAGGCAGTGATAGTAAGTTGTTTGTCACTTTCTGAGACTATTGCTGATGATTTGATTCTTTCCCCAAATCCTAATAATGGTATTTTTAGTGTTTCAGGCTTAACTGAAAATAGTGATTTCAGCATTTT
>CALSMU010000002.1 GCA_943787535.1 uncultured Flavobacteriales bacterium
TAGTTAAGGAGAAGATAAGCGATAAGCTTTACATTAGTGGTGGGTATGGTACGAGGTTAGTTGGTACCGTTGGTTTTGATTTTAAAAATTTTTCTGGAAACGATTTGTTTAAAAAAGGAACTCGATGGAATCCGCTTCCCGCCGGAGGAGGACAGCACCTTTCATTAAAAGGTCAAACTGACGGGGTCGGATATTATGGTGGTTCATTTAATATCTATGAACCTTGGTTAAAAGCAAAACCAATCGGTTTAGCCTTTAATACAAGTTTTGCATCGATTAACGACAGCTTGGGTAACTTAGGAATTTTCAATATAAGCTCTACGATTTCACATAAGCCTTTTAAGAATGATCCATTTACTTACTTTAATTATTCTTTAGGTTACAAAACCTATAACGTAGATAATTTTGATATTTTTGGAGAAACTTCAGGGAAGTTCAACTCGCTGACTTTGCAAGTGGGAATGCTTAAAAACACTACTTCTGGTGTTGTGTTTCCTACAAATGGAAATAGAATCGAAACATCTATTATATCCAGTTTGCCGCCTTATTCAAGATATACGGAAATAGAGGCATTAAACTTATCTACTGAAGAAAAGTTTAAGTGGTTTGAGTATTATAAGTTTAAATTCTCGTTGAAACATTATCAGAGTTTAAACCCCGTTAAGAATATAGTGTTAGCATCAAAATTCGGAATAGGATATTTGGGGAATTTTAATAGTGAGGTGGGAACTGTTCCATTTGGGCGTTACTTTATGGGGGGGACAGGTATAACGAATTTCGATGTTTCTGCAAATGAATATATAGGGTTACGGGGTTATGAATCCGATGATATATCTTCTGCCATAGGTGATCCTCTCGCAATTAAGTTATCTTTTGAATTGCAAAAAAAAGTAATTGAGACAGATCAATTTATGTTTTCAACTCATTTGTTTGGAGAATTTGGAAATACCTATCAATCCTTAATGGATTTAGATCCATATAGTTTAAAGTCATCGATCGGGTTTGGCGCCAAAGTATATGCACCAATACTGGGTATAATAGGAATTGATGTAGGATGGGGCTTAAATAAAACGGATTTTAGCTGGCAATTACCTGCTGTTCAGTTTACAATTGGAATGGATATAGGTGATTTTTAGCTTATTTATTTAGCTGACTTATCAAAGGAAGTAAACACTTTTTCAGAAAGCTCTTCAAATACAGCAATATCCGTAAGAGTATCCGTGCTTCTAACATCGGCTAATTCAATATTTCCATACTGAGAGTAATTTTCCCAAGTAGTACTAAATACAGGATCTTTCATTGTCGGAGTAGGAAAGAAGTCCCATTGTCTTATTTTAAAATCGTATGTATCTACATAAATTATGTACTTATTATCTGGAGTCTCTCCGACACCACTAAAAGTTAGCTCTAGAGCATAAGCATATTCATTATTGAGCATCATTCTTTTTTGTCTAGACTTTAAAGTGACTCCACCATCTTTTAGTTTGAACGGCATAAACATCCAATAAGAATCATTGATCCACATTTCTTTAGCTAAATCAAGATATTTATCAAGAGAATCAGCTTTAGTAGGCTCTACATCCCCTAATTTAACTTTTCCCTCGAGTGTGTTAATATTCATAAGAAAAACAGCATCCGAGCTTGGGATTTCAATTCTAATGTCGCCTGTTTCCTTATTCCAGTAATGTAAACGTTTTCCAAAAAAATTCCACCTAAGATATTTTGTGTTGTCCCAATTTTCTCTTCCTCCAATTGATTTCATTACTTTATCTGCAATTTCAATGGCTTTTTCATCGGAATGCAATAAATCAAAATCTACATGAGCCGGATTCACTTCATTTTCAATAATGTCTTCACTTTTTGAGATCTCTTTTTCACCGCAAGAAGAAAAGAGGATGCCTGCAAATGCAAAAATGAATAATAATGACTTGTTCATAGGAGTTTACTTTTTATCAAAAATAAAACTTTGAGTTGATTTATGGTAATTTTAAATAAGAAAACTGAAGATTTCGGTACTAGCTGAAATACTTAGGTATTGAGACTATGCAATAAGTGTCATTATATAGGGTGTTACTTGCAGAAAGTGACTTTAAATCATGCATGTAATTGCCATTTACGACAAATTGTCACAGTTTTTTGGGTGGCACATCATTTGAATAAGGTGGTTTTCAAATAAATTAAATAATTGAAAATGGAAAAAGGAACAATTAATATACAAACGGAAAATATCTTTCCGATTATTAAAAAATTCTTGTACTCAGATACCGAGATATTTGTTAGAGAACTTGTGTCTAATGCGGTTGATGCATGTCAGAAATTAAAGACAATGTCTGCTGCTGGAGAGGTAAAAGGAGATATAGGAGAATTGAAGGTAGAAGTTATTTTAGACAGTAAAGCAAAAACGATTACCATTAAGGATAATGGAATCGGCATGACATCTGAGGAAGTAAATAAATACATAAACGAGATTGCATTTTCTGGTGCTACTGAGTTCGTAGAGAAATACAAAGACAAAGATGCCAATTCTATTATTGGGCATTTTGGGTTAGGGTTTTACTCTTCTTTTATGGTTTCTGATAAGGTTCAGATTAAAACATTATCTCATAAAAAAGAGGCGCAAGCAGTACAGTGGGAATCTGACGGAAGTCCAGAATACACAATCTCTGAAATAGATAAAAAAGATAGAGGAACTGAAATTGTTTTGCATGTTTCAAAAGATTCCAAGGAATATTTAGAAGATGCTAGAATTAATACTGTTTTAAATAAGTATTGTAAATTCTTACCTATTAATGTTATTTACGGGGAGAAATCGGAATTCATTGAAGATCCTAAAGGAGAAAAAGATGAAGAAGGGAATGTTAAGAAAATTGAAAAGAAAGTTCCTAATGTTTTAAACAATACAGCTCCTGCTTGGATTAAAAAACCAGCTGATTTAAAAGCTGAAGACTATAAAGGGTTTTATAACGAACTATACCCTTTTTCTGAGGATCCAATGTTTCACATTCATCTAAACGTTGATTATCCTTTTAATTTAACGGGAATTTTATATTTTCCTAAATTAAGGAATCAAGTAGAGGTGCAGAAAAACAAGATTCAATTATATAGCAATCAAGTTTTTATAACTGATTCTGTTGAGAATATAGTTCCGGAGTTTTTGACATTGCTGCATGGTGTTATTGATTCACCAGATATTCCATTAAATGTTTCACGTTCCTACTTACAAAGTGATAGCAACGTGAAAAAAATCTCGAATCATATTTCTAAAAAAGTAGCAGATAAATTAGGTTCAATGTTTAAGAAAGACCGTAAGGATTTTGAATCTAAATGGAGCGATATTGAAGTATTTATCCAATATGGAATGCTTACTGATGATAAGTTTGGAGAAAGAGCAGAGAAATTTACGCTTTTAAAGACTACTGATGATGAGTTTTTCACTTTTGAAGAGTACAAAGAAAAAGTAAAAGATGCGCAAACTGACAAGGATAGCAAACTGGTTTATCTTTACTCTCATAACGTAGAAGAACATCATTCACTGATTGAAGTTGCGAAGTCAAAAGGTTACAATGTTTTACTGCTAGATGGTCCATTGTCAAGTCATTATATTCAAAAACTTGAGGAAAAACAAGGTGTTTCTTTAGCTCGTTTGGATGCTGATACTATCGACAAGCTAATTAACAAGGAAGAAGCGCAGCCATCGAAATTATCTAAGGAAGAAGAAGATAAAGTAAAACCTGTATTTGAAAGCAATGTCAGTAAGGAGAAGTTTACTGTACAATTCGAAAGTATGAGTGAAACTGAACAGCCTGTTGTTATTACGCAAAGTGAGTTTATGCGAAGAATGAAAGAGCAGCAAGCTATGGGCGGAGGAGGAATGCATATGATGGGAGCATTCCCTGAAATGTATAACTTAGTTGTTAATAGTAATCATCCACTCACTTCTAAAATACTTGCCGAAAAAAATAAAGGTAAGAAAGAGAAATTAGCGAAACAAGCTGTTGATTTAGCTTTACTATCTAACGGAATGTTGAAAGGTAAAGATTTGGCAGAATTTATTAGTCGAAGTGTTGAAATGATCGATTAGTGAAGTAATTTATATTTTGCTTGCAGAAGAGAAATCCTGACGATTTCTCTTCTGTTGATCGAATATTGGTTGAAATGTTATGAGGATAGGTTTTGTTAAGTCTAAAATAAGCGATTAACTATACTTTTGAAATAACCATTTTGTTTCCTTGGAGGTTAAATTCCCAGGTTTGATCAAACATTTTATCTAAGTAACGATTATAAAGGTTTAGCCTTTTGGCGGGAAATTCATCATGTTCTGCAGCAGTTGGTTCACCGACAAATTCATAAGTTTTTACGTTTGGATGCTGCTCCATGTAAGTCTTTACAATAACAACGATTGTTGTCATAACTCTGTAAGCTTCTCCTCTGTTGGTTAGCGAGTATTCTTCACCTTCAAACTCATCATTGAGAACTCCAAAGGCAATACTCGTATGTAACAAGTTATTTTTTTTACGTGCAAAGCGAACCTCGTACTCAATTTCAGATTCGGTTTCGAATTTGTAGGTGCTACCTGATTTGATTACAGGAAATTCTATTTCGTAAGGAAAAACAGCCATTAATCTTCTAAAAGTAAAGATAAAAAATGATAAATTTACAAGCAGAATAAAAAATCTATTTAGAATAACTTGATTCAAGAAAATGGGAGGATTAGTAGGAGGATTAATAGGGTTTTTATTGACTAGAAGAATATGGGGAGCCATTCTTGGTTATATGATTGGCTCCGCTTTTACTAATGTAAAAGCTTTTCGAAATGGTGAAGGTCCTCGAAGTAGCTTTGCTGGTGGATTTGGGAGTATGGGAGGCGGACATAATCAAGGCTACTATCGGCAACAGATTAATCAAAATGATTTTGCCACGGCATTATTAGTTCTGTCTGGTGCAGTAATGAAAGCAGATGGAAAAGTATTGAAATCCGAGTTGGATTATGTTAAGGCTTTTTTAAATCAACAATTTTCACCGCAATTTGCAAATGAACAGATACGTAATTTTAAAGATATATTAAAAAAGGACTTTAATCTAAGTCAGGTTTGCTCAGATATCGCAGGTGTTATGCCGCATCAACAGCGTTCTGTTCTAGTTCAATATTTATTTGGTATAGCCAAAGCTGATGGTCATGTTTCTGAATCTGAGGTTAAAGTGATTCAACAAATAGCGGCTTACTTGCGGATATCGTCAATGGAGTTTGAACAACTAAAGGCAATGTTTTACAAAAGCACTTCAAATGCTTACAGAGCGCTTGGTATCGAAAAGGGTGTTACTGATTCAGAGGTGAAGAAGGCTTATAGAAAAATGGCTGTAATGCACCATCCCGATAAGTATGAACAGATGGGAGAGGAGCACCAAAAAGCGGCTAAAGAAAAATTTCAAAAAATTCAGGAAGCTTACGAAACAATAAAAAAAGAAAGAGGATTTAGTTAATGAATAAAAATGATAGAAATTCGCTTCTTAAAGGCGCGCTAGTTCCGTTTTCCATTCTTTCTTTGATGTGGGTTATCCACGCTTTTAATTTACATTATCAATTGCATTTATTTAAATATGGTATAAAACCAAAAGATTTTTCTGGCCTAATAGGGGTTTTGTTTTCTCCATTAATTCATTCAACGAAGGATTTTTCTCATATTATCAACAATTCTGCGCCCATACTAATTTTAGGATGGGCATTGTTTTACTTTTATAAAAATATAGCTTGGAAGGTACTTTTTCTGTCTTGGCTTATTGGTGGAGCTTTTGTTTGGATTTGGGCAAGGCAAGGCAGTTATCATGCAGGAATGAGTGGTGTTATTTATAGCTTAGCATTTTATCTTTTTTTTAGTGGTGTTTTTAGAAAGGACGTGAGACTTATGGCAATTTCTCTTTTCGTTGTATTTGTATATGGAAGTATGATTTGGGGTCTATTTCCTTTAGACCCATCTGTATCGTATGAATCACATTTTTTAGGGGCCTTAATAGGTGTTGTTCTTGCCTTTTTTTTAAAAGAAGAGGGTGCTACATTTAAACAAAAAAAATACCAATGGGAAATTGATGAAGAGCGGGAAAGGGAAATGGAGAACAATGGCTATACTTCAATAAGTGATGAATCAGGGTTTATTATTCACTACGAATATAAGCCAAAGGAAGATTCAGAAAAATTAGATTAAAAATTAGAAGCCATATTAAAAGCAAAAGGGACAACTTTTAAAAGTGAGTGGATATCTTCTTTTCCTAGTTTCAGTTTTCCATTAAGGCAGATAAAGTCATCATCCATTTTATCATAATACATTTCGAATGATTTAAAATCAAATTTATTGATTGTAGGGATTAATAATGCTTGCAGCATGTCTTTTGGTGGGTAGTTTGAAATAAGTCCTTCTATGTTCATGTTAAAAGCGAATGTAGAGTAGAGGGGTATATACTTGAACCCCAATGGAGTGGAAGAGAGAAGCAAGTTATTTCCTACTATTTTTATGTAAATATTTTCATTTATCAGGTTAGGTATTTTTGATGAAAAATAGCCATCTATAGCTGGAATTGTTGAATCTTGCTTTAATAGTTCACCAACTTTATTCGTTTCTTCAAGTTCTATTGCTAATACGAAATGTGGCAAGTTAACCAATGGAGATAGTTCTACAGTATCAATTTGAATTAATGTGTCTAATTTAATATTGTCAATGATAGTGTCTGATGCTAGTTTGTAGACGGGTTCGTTTCTGAATCCTATAATACTTGTGCATACTTGACCTGTCCATCCATCTGCCAGGAAATATTTGTCAGAAGGAAGTAACGTGTGAAAGTAATCTTCAAATTTCTTTGGGTTTAAGCTCATACTTAAACGAAATAACTCTTGCTCATTGAGAGGAGCTGTCTCAGTACTTTTTTCGATAATTAAATCTTTTTCGTTAAGGAATAAGTGAACAGTTGTTTCTATATCTTTATCTTTTAAATCTACTGATATTGACTGACTATTAAACATTTTATTAATACCAATCATGTCTCCACCAAAGCCTTTTAAAACCCCTTCTCCGCTTGGAGACCATATATTAAAATGGTTCTTTTGTTTTGAGGTCTCAGCAAAGCTTGAGTTTTCCTCCAAAAGTGAAATAGCTTCCTTTGAAAAAACAGACATGTAATGCTTTTTTCCGATGGATATATTTAATTTAAACGCGGGGTTAACGGGTTCAATTACAAGTCCAATATCATCTTTGATTAATACAAGTTTATTATCTTCTTTAAAAAAATGAATCTGACCTCCTTCAATGTCCTTCACAATTGCTTTTTCCCGCATACCGTTCATCTTTTTCAAAAACTGTGACTTATTTGACAAGGTTGCTATAAAACAGCGAAAGAATTGCCCTCCATTGGTTTCGTTATCTTGAAAAAGGTAAAAAACCATTTTTTCCAATGGAACTATACCAGGTAATTCTGTAGACAATTCAGTAACATCTTCCGCTTCTCCGGGAGATAAGACTTCATCTATTTTAGTTGGGTTAAACTTTAATAAATCGTAGAAATCGTTAGCCAAGTATTTTGAATCTAGAATAACTACAGCTTTTGCATTTGCTGGTATGAAGTCTAAATGTTTATTAATTGCTTTAGCACTTATATAAGTGTATCCTATTAAAATAAATGCAATTAGAATTGGCCAAAAAGACCATTTTATGAGATTCGGTTTGTTCATGCTTCGTTCTACCTTTTGTAAATATATCGTTTGCTATACAAAAATCAATAATATTAATCAGGGAAATTGTAAATTCGTGAAATGTTTTTTGGGCATGAAGAAATAAAGGGTCTAGCTGATGCAAAAATTAAAGATTTTTGGCAATGGACTTATTCTGATATATTAATAAATAAGAACCGAGATGATTTTGGATTGTATTTGGTCGCAAATGCACTTGAGTTAACAAAATTTCCCAGAATTGATTGGGGTAATATAGAATTTAGGTACCGAAGAAAAAAAATTGCCGTAAAAACTTCGGGTTACATACAAAGCTGGAGACAGAAAAGACCAAAAAGGGTTTTGTATGATATTGCACCAAAAAAAGGATTAGATAAAAAGACAGATGATTCCGTCACTTTTCGAAATAGGGAAGCGGAAATCTATGTTTTTTGTCTATTGGATCAAAAGGATGTTACAAAAATTGATGTATTGGATTTAAATCAGTGGAAATTTTATATCCTAAGAACGATCGATTTGGATGAGCATTTCCAGGATAAAAAGAAAATAGGAATTCGACCTCTTAATCAATTAGCAAGCCCCGTTCATCATTCAAGAATTAAAGCGATTCTAGATGATATAATCGAATTAGATTTAGGTGAAAAAATGGTTTTGTAATGAAATGGATTATTCAGAAAAAACAGAAAGACTGGATTAAATTAACCATTATTGGTCTGCTAATTTAATTCAGCAATCTATTTTAGTTCACTTAATACTTTTCCCATTCTAGTCATTGCTTCCTTTAAATTTTTCTCGCTTGCAGCGTAAGAAATACGGATACAATTGGGAGCACCAAAAGCTGCACCTGTAACCAAGGCGACATTTGCTTTCTCTAAAATATATATGGTCAAGTCGTCAGCATTATTCACTGTAGCAGTTCCATCTGATTTTCCAAAGAAAGAACTAATGTCAGGGAATACATAAAATGCTCCTTCTGGTAAATTTATTTTTACACCCTCTATTTCTCCTAACATTCCAAGCACAAGATCTCTTCTTTTATGAAAAGCCTCTTTCATTTCACTTGTTACAGTTGGATTTGCTAATACAGCAGCAATAGCCGCTCTTTGGGCAATTCCACATGTTCCTGATGTAATTTGCCCTTGCATTTTTGTACAAGCTTGTGCAATCCAAGTCGGAGCTCCTATATATCCTATTCTCCAACCTGTCATAGCAAATGCTTTAGAAACACCGTTGATTGTAATTACTTGGTCATAAACATCAGGAAATTGCGCTAAACTTTGGTGCTTTCCAACAAAGTTAATGTGTTCATAAATTTCATCACTAATAACAAGGACATTTTCATATTGTACGATTACGTTAGCCAAGTTACGCAATTCATCTTTACTATATAGTGATCCAGTTGGATTACAGGGAGAACTGTAAATCATCATTCTGGTTTTATCCGTTATAGCGGCTTCAAGTTCATCTGCCGTAATTTTAAAATCGTTTTCGATAGATGTTTCAATAATTACAGGAACACCCTCTGCCAGGGCTACTATATCTGCATATGTAACCCAATAAGGCGCTGGAATGATTACTTCATCTCCGGGATTAACTAGACTCATCATAACATTTGCGATAGACTGCTTTGCACCTGTAGAAACAACGATTTGTTCAGCGTTATAATCTAAATCATTATCTCTTTTAAATTTAATAGATATTGCATCACGTAAATCTTCATAACCATTTACAGGCATGTATTTCGTATAGTTTTGATCAATTCCTTCTTTTGCAGCTTCTTTTATAAAATCTGGGGTGTTAAAATCTGGCTCACCCAAGCTCAAACTTATTATGTCTCTTCCTTGCGCTTTTAACTCTCTGCTCTTACGGGCCATGGCAATTGTAGCGGATTCGGTAAGTCTGTTTAATCTGTCTGAAACTTGTTGCATTTTATTTTATTTTTTGTTGCACAAACTTACTAAAGATGTTTTTCAGATGCTTCGATTTTTCAATTAAAGTTGTCAAATATTTTGTAACGATTGTTAATACGGGCATTATATTAAATAATAAATTTATTTCTGTTATCTTTTAACTTTATTTGTAATAATACGTAAGCTAATTATACCAAATATTTACATAATTATGGAGGATGTAATTGAAATAGTGAAAATTATAGTTCCAGCATTGGTTGTATTCTTTGCTGTTTATATAATTTTAAAACAATTTTTTGATAGGGAACAAGCTATTCGGAAAGATGAATTAAAAATGAAAGCGAATAAAGAGTATACTCCTCTTAGAATGCAGGCTTATGAGAGAACGGTTCTTTATATGGAAAGAATTGACCCGAATAATATGATTATACGCTTACATAAGCCTGGAATGAGTGCGAGATTGCTGCATTCCGAGATGCTTAAGGCTATTCGTGAAGAATATGTTCACAATATGGCCCAACAAATTTATATTTCTATTAAAGCATGGGATGGTGTTAAAACGGCAAAAGAAGAAACAAGTAAGATTGTCAATATGGCGATGCACAATTTAAAAGACACTGCTACTGGAATTGATTTAAGCACAAAAATATTTGAGATAATATCTAATCTGGAAAAAACGCCAACTGAAATGGCAATAGCTGTTCTAAAACGAGATTTTCAAAAAGGAATGCGATAGGCTGCTAAGTTTGGCTCAATAGAATACTAAGAAAATCGAATGGTTGTGGATTACTAATGTTACTTATCTAAAACAAAAAAAGGCCCGATTGAATTCAATCGGGCCTTTTTTATAAAATTTAAAGGTTATTTAGTGTGTTGCTTCTACTTTTCCCTCAATTAGTTCTGTTGGTATAGCTATTTCCGCTTTTTTAATTGGTTTTACCGGCTCTTTAACTAAAGTCATTTCTTTAACTAAGTGTGTAGCACCTGCATACTTGTCAATAATAAATAATGTGTATCTAATGTCTACCGAAATTGTTCTTTGAATATTTGGCTCAAAATAAATGTCACCACTCATAGCTTCCCAATTTCCGTCAAATGCTGTTCCTATTAATTGACCTTTTGCATTTATTACTGGACTTCCTGAGTTACCTCCAGTAATGTCATTGTTTGACAAGAATCCCACAGGCAATCTACCATCTTTCATAGCATATTGACCATAATCTTTACTATGGTACAAGTCCTTTAATTTTTGAGGTACATAAAACTCATGATTCTTGTTATCTGTAACAACTTCTTTTTGCATAACTCCCTCTAATGTTGTTATGTGGTGGTAATGAATCGCATCAGCACCATCATAGGCGAGTACATTACCATAAGTAACACGCATAGTTGAGTTTGCATCAGAAGCATACGCTTTGTCTTTATTCATTTGTTTTGTTCCATCAACAAACAAGCGCATCCCTCTAGCTAAAGATTCAGCAGATAATTGCTGAGGCATAATAATTTGTTGGATATATATTTCGATAAATTCATTCATTAAGTTGTATATAGGATCTTTTTCAACTGCTTTTTTGCTAAACTTATCTAACCATATAGTTAACTTTTCTTCTGAAGCAAATGGAGATTTAGAATAATACTTTTTCGCAAATGCTTTGAAGTTTCCTTTGTACTTAGTTTTAATTTCGGTCAAAGTTGCAGGATGGTATTTTGCATCTACATTTGAGGCAAACATTTCTAACATTGAAGCTAACAAGTTTTCGTCAATTTCTTGATTGTAATCTTTAAAGTAAGCAGGAGCAGCTTCGTTAATTCCTTTTTTAGCCGCTTCAATTTTTTCTTCATCTTCACTTGCAAGTGCTCCTTTCATCGCTGATCTAAAGCCAAAATTGCTCATTACAAAAGAAAACACATCAGGTCCTTGAAAAATAGCTTCTTCAAAGTAAACATTTGGCAATGTATACTGATTATTCTTTTTATAGGCTTCTTCAATCAATGATATAGCATTGCCATATTTTGAAGCTCGTGTTTTATCAGCATTTGCCCATTTCATATAAGCATCTTCAATAGCTTTCTTTTTATCATAAACATTGTTTTTTACCAATTGAGCACTTTGCCCAACAAAATATTTCCAATAGTTACTGGTACTAGCATGCTTCGAAGCATATTGAATGCGAACTTTTTGTTCTTTATTCATTCCTTCTTCCATAATGTCCAATTTTGTTCTTCTAATAAGAACTCTCGCAGGTTGTTCAACAGAAACAGCATCTTGGACTCCATATGAAGTTAAGTATCTGTCTGTGCTTCCTGGATATCCCATTATCATTGCATAATCTCCTTCTTCAACCCCTGCAATAGAAACTGGTAAATGATGTTTTGGCTTGTAAGGAACATTATCTTTAGCAAACTCAGCTGGTTTATTATTTTTGTTAGCGTAAACTCTAAACATGCTAAAATCTCCTGTGTGTCTTGGCCACATCCAGTTATCTGTGTCTCCTCCATATTTACCAATAGAACTCGGAGGTGCACCAACTAAACGGACATCATTGAATACATTATATTTAAACATATAGTATTCGTTTCCATAGTAAAATGATTTGATTTGTAACCTAAAGTCATCTCCTTTTTCAGCACTTTCTTTAGCTTTCAAGGCTGCAATATTTTCTTGAATTAAAGCAGTTCTTTCACCTTCTTTCATTTCATCTGTAACCCCTTTCAATACAATATCTGTTACATCATCCATTCGATCTAGGAACCAAACACCAAAATCTGCAGGAATTTCTTGCTCTTTATTCATCGCCCAAAATCCATCAGTCAAGTAATCGTGTTCTGTAGTACTGTTTGCTTGTATTGTTCCGAACCCACAGTGGTGGTTTGTTAACATTAAACCTTCACCAGAAATTATTTCACCAGTGCAAAAACCTCCACCTAATGCAACAATAGCATCTTTTAAACTTGAGTTATTTACGGAGTAAATTTCTTCAGCAGTAAGCTGTAATCCGCATTTCTGCATATCTACATGGTTTAACCTTTTGATTAATAACGGCAGCCACATTCCTTCGTTAGCTTTAACTGTAAAAGTGCTTGATGCGAAAATAAATGCCAGTGCTATTGTTATATTTTTTTTCATGGTTTAATTATTTTTTCCAAATTTTATTTAGGATTTTATTAGTATTATTTTGAAAATATCCTCGCAAATGTAATAATATAATTGAGTTGTGCTATTTAAAGCATTAAAAAATGAGTTGTGTATTCTGAATGGTAGAATTCTCAGCTTCGTGTTTTGTTATTGTCTATTTTTCATTTCAATTGTATTGGCACGTTTTTTTCTTTCCAATTATATTCTATTTTTGCAAACCAATAAAATAAATGATATGAAAACCAAATTAATAATAGTGACAATTTTACTTACAAGTGGCTTGGGTGTGTCAGCTCAAAATAACAATAAAAATAAAACAGAAATGAAATTAGAAACAAAACTAGATTCAGTAAGTTACGGTATAGGTGTAAACATTGCTGAGAATCTAAAAGGACAAGGTTTAGGAGATTTAAACGTTGAAGCAATGGCTAAAGGATTGCAGGATATTTTGAACGATTCAGAATTGGCAATTAGTAAAGAAGAAGTAGGACCTTTGTTGAATGAGTACATGGGACAAATGCAAGCTGAAAAAGCAAAAGAAGCTACCAAAGAAGGAACAGCTTATTTAGAGAAAAACAGTAAACGTAAAGAGGTTACAACGCTTCCTAGTGGATTGCAATATGAGGTGTTATCTTCAGGTTCAGGTGCAACACCTGGTTTGAATGATAAAGTAACTACGCATTATACAGGGACACTTTTGGACGGAACGGTATTCGATAGTTCTGTTGAAAGAGGTCAGCCGGCATCTTTTCCAGTTAGTGGAGTAATTAAAGGATGGACAGAAGCTTTACAATTAATGAAGGAAGGAGATAAATGGAAATTGTATATCCCTTATGATCTGGCTTATGGAGAAAGAGGTGCTGGAGCGCAAATAGGACCATATGCTACATTGATATTTGAAATTGAATTAATTTCAGTAGATAAATAAATATGAAGAATCTTTGGATGTTGGCAATAGGGTCATTAGTAATGGTTGGTTGCACGGAAACAGAATCAGCAGAATCAAATATTTCTGAAGCATCTTTAGCATTAGAAACAAAGCTAGATTCAGTAAGTTATGGTATAGGAGTAAACATCGCTGAGAATTTAAAAGGACAAGGTTTAGGAGATTTAAACGTGGAAGCAATGACTAAAGGATTGCAGGATGTTTTGAATGATTCAGAATTGGCAATTAGTCAAGAAGAAGCAGGTCCTTTATTGAATGAATACATGGGGCAAATGCAAGCTGAAAAAGCAAAGGAAGCTGCCAAAGAAGGAACGGCTTATTTAGAGAAAAACAGCAAGCGTAAAGAAGTAACAACGCTTCCTAGTGGATTGCAATATGAGGTGTTATCTTCAGGTTCAGGTGCAACACCTGGTTTGAATGATAAGGTAACTACACATTACACTGGAACGCTATTAGACGGAACGGTATTCGATAGTTCTGTTGAAAGAGGTCAGCCGGCATCTTTTCCAGTTAGTGGAGTTATTAAAGGTTGGACTGAGGCTTTACAACTAATGAAAGAAGGTGATAAATGGAAACTGTATATCCCTTATGATTTGGCTTATGGAGAAAGAGGTGCTGGAGCCCAAATAGGACCATATGCTACGTTAATATTTGAAATTGAATTAATTTCAGTAGATAAATAGAGTATGAAGAATCTTTGGATATTGGCCATAGGGTCATTTGTAATGACGGGTTGTATTGAAAATAATTCTTCCAATGCTGCTGAGGCAGAACACAAGGAAGTTGTCTCTACAAGTAATGAGATCAAAAATCCTCCAAGGGTTGAAAGCCCTGCTGCTGTAAATTTGAGAGAAGGTGAAGCATTTTTAACTGAGAACGGAAAGAAAGAAGGAGTTGTCACTTTAGAAAGTGGAATGCAATATAAGGTGTTAATACCTGGATCTGGTGCCATTCCGGTTGCAACGGATAAAGTGAATGTTCATTATCATGGGACGTTGATCGATGGGACTGTTTTTGATAGTTCTGTAGAAAGAGGGTCTCCGGCTTCATTTGGTGTAACCCAAGTTATTCAAGGATGGATTGATGCTTTGCAATTGATGAAAACGGGATCTAAATGGATATTATATATTCCTTCAGGTTTAGCTTATGGAAAAAGAGGTAGTGGTGAAAAAATAGGGCCAAATGCTACTTTGATTTTTGAGGTTGAATTATTGTCGATTAATAGCTAGTAATTGTTTTGATAAAAAAAGCCGAATTATTTGATTCGGCTTTTTTTTGCTTAAATATTCTTAGTGTTATAAATATGTCTGGATAACGGTAATGCATTAACGCATTAAATGAATGTGGCCCTCTTTAACTATCTCTTCATCAAACCAGTCTAATGCACGTGCTTTAAATACGTAGATATCATTGTTTTGAAGTACTCCGTTGTAAAACCCATCCCATCCAATACTAGTATCAGTTGTAACAAATATAAGCTCACCCCATCTATTGTAAATTTCAAATTCGTACAATTCTTTTATTCCCCAAGTTTCTAAGTATATGATATCATTTATGCCATCTCCATTAGGAGTAAAGGTTGTAGGTACTTCTAATAATGTTTCAGGAATAATTTCAATATTAAAGATATAAAGAGCATTGGAGCATCCATAAATATCTGTAGCACTTAAATAATAAGTTACATTTTGGAGCACTGGATCAACTAATGGGTTACTACATTGTGTGCAGCTCAAACCATCTTCTGGCTCCCATGTAAAAATTACCGTATTATCTGGATATTCGACAGGTAAGTTGAGCGTCTCTCCAACTACAATAAGCGTATCAAATGCATTACCGGTAATGCTAGAGTATATAAAGACAAAAGCAGAATCTTCAGAGGTACAATTTGTTGTTATATCTTCAACAGATACATAAAAATATTGATCTTCTGTTAATGCAACGGTTGCAGTGGTTTCGCTATTAGGCGAAACAACATCGGTAATTGGTTCCCATGAATATGTATAATTCGGGTTTTGGTTTCCCGCTTGTGCTTGTACAATTGCTGTTTCAGAAGAACAAATAGTATCCCCAATAAGGTTTAAAATAGGATCTGCCGCAACAATTACTTGTTTTGTTATAGTGTCTTTACACCCAAGAACAGAGTTTTCAACAAACAAAGTAATATCGAATGTATCGGCAACAGAATATATATAGTCGAAATTTGTAGATGAGTTTGACATTCCGCTATCACCTAAAGTCCATGAATAGGTATCTGAGAGTGTCGAATTATTTGTTAAAGTTAAAGTTTCACCTATACACAAAACTGTATCAATTCCATCATTCCTAATGAAATCCGCTCTTACTTCATGGATAAAAATATCAACTGTAGCTATTGCTGGACAAGAAGTGTTAATGCCATAAGCTGTTAATGAAGCAAACGTTTGTCCGGAAGGGGGTAAGAAATTATAGGTGTGCGTAATCGGGCTAAAAGGGATAGTGTCGGTTACAACAACACCGTCTCCAAAATCCCATGATAAAAAATCAACTTCCGAATAATTATCTATTGTAAAAGTAATAGCTTCTCCTTTACAGATATTGTTATTGTCTATGATAATGCTCGCTTGTGGCCCTATAACATATATAGGATAAATAGAGGTGTCGGTGCATCCATAACTTGTAGAAACAACTAATTCAATGTCGTAAGACCCAGAAGAGAAAAAGGTTGAGGGACTTTGCGCATCGTCAATTGGTCCTCCCGTTCCAAAATCCCATTGGTATGCTAATGCAGGTCCAAAAGTAAAAGAAGTGTCTGTAAAGTTTACCTGTTGATTAGGGCATACCGCAGCTAACGTATCAATATTGGAGTAGAATCCTGCAATTGGATAGTCTTGCACATTAACTGTAAAACTTGATGAATCTGAACAACCCGTTGCTATTTCTGTATAGGATAAAACAACATTATATGTTCCGGACAGCACATATTCATTTGAATCGTTTTGGGCGGAAGAAGTATTTCCATCATCAAAATCCCAATTAAAGAGTAGGCTGGAGCCTTGACTTGTAAAATCTGTAGCAGTGAAATCAATATTTTCACCTACACATACATTGGCAGGGCTTGGGCTTACTCCAATAATACTTGTTGGCTCATAAACAGTAAGGTTGAGTTGAGTAGTTGCAGTACAACCCATAATATCGGTTGTAGTTAGGGTTACTGGAATAGTGTTTCCAGCAGGAGTAGAATAAATGTTAGTAGGGTTTTGCGCAGTTGAAGTATTACCATCTCCAAAATTCCAATCCCAATTTGTTATCACAGTGTCTGCAACTGTTGAGTCTGCAAACGTTAATGTTGAGGGAATACATATGGTTGTATCGCTAACAGAAAAATTTGCAATACCGCTAAAAACTTTAATTTCTTCAATAAGCGTGTCAACACAACCATTAATATCTTCTACAACTAATCCGATTGTCTGTAAATCTGTAGTGTTAAAAACAATTGATTCTGTTGGAGAACTACCCGTTAAGGGACGTAAAGTAGTGTCGCTAAAAAACCAGGTATATCCTCTATTACAAAATTCGTTAACATCTGTAGATGGCGTAGCGTCATAATCATAGGATATTCCCCCACAAAGTAAAGTATCGGTAGTGAAGTTCGCTACAATGGTTCTAATATGAACAGTAGCAGAGTCTTTTGAATCAGGGCATCCTGAAGTTAAGTTTGACGCCGTTAACACAACATTGTAGTCTCCAGTTGCAGCGTAAGTGTGAGGAACTGTATTTGAAGTAGAGTTATTTCCATCTCCAAAGTCCCAAGAAATAGATGTAGCTTCACTACTTGAATCAGAAAATAGAACATCCATAGGTGTGTCGCAGTCTTGCCTATAATTAAAGTCTGCAATAGGACCCTTAACCTCAATATAGTTGGGTTTTGTGATTGTTGACCAACATCCATTGTATTCCCCTGTTAAAGTGACATCTTGAAAACCAGTTACGTTATTATAAGACCAAACAGCATTTGAATCTTGATAACAATGAAATTGGCGATCTTCATCAGAGTAATAATGCCAAGCATCTATATTAGATGGCGAAGGCGTTAGACTTGTAAAAGTTACAGGCTCTCCTGGACAGACAGTTGTAATATCAGCTATAAAGTCCAGTGCGACAACATCGCCAACTTCTATTCTAATAGTGTCTGAGGTGTCTGTGCAACCAGAACTATTGGTAATTATTAAAACAACATCATATTCGCCAGGCGTATTAAACACATAGCTATTTGGATTGTCATTTATGAAAGTAGCTGAGTTTCCATCTCCATAATTGTACTCCCATTGAACAATGGGCTCCGATGGAGTATTAGACATGCTTGAATCAGAAAATGTAACAGTTAAAGGAGCGCATCCATTCACAACATCAGGCATAAAACGTGCCCATGGTAAGTGGATTGTATCAAGAGCTGTAAATTCAGCAATGCATCCAGCTAATGTAGTTATGGTTAATGTTGTCGACAATATATTTTCTCCATGCTCCGAATAAGTGGTATCTCCGATGGTATATTCTTGCAATACCGATTGACCTGTGCCTGTGCTGTCATCCCCGAAAGTCCATTCCCAGCTTAATACATCATTAGGTGAACTTCCGGTGTAGTTAATTGTTGCGGGTTCAAAGCAAAAGTAACCAGGCGTGGAAACGAACGAAACAGTAGCGTCTTCCACAAAAATCTGCATAGTAGTATCATGTGAGCAACTTCCTGAAGAGGTAGTTAGTGTAATCGATTGCAATCCATTACTAGTGAATTGCACTGTTGGTTCTGCTATGGTGAGCGGTGTTGAAGCAATAGAGTTGCTTCCAAAGTCCCATAAATAGCTTCCAGCAGAAGAATTATTTATAGGGATAAAATCTGTATTACTACAAACGGTATCCGGAATAACAAAACTTGATGTAGGGCTTCCTACACTGATATCTGACGAAAAAGAATTTGCACATCCGTTTGTATCGGTGGTTGTTAATACTATTGTAAAATCCCCTATGCTAGAGTATGTTTGGCTTGTAGGGGTTTGAAGTATGGATGTGTTTCCATTTCCAAAATCCCAAAAATATGTGAGGGGTGGAGCATCATTTGTAGATGAAGATTCACTGAAGTTAACAGTTAAAGGAGGGTTACATCCCGCCGATGTAGGGATAATGCTAAAATCGGCAGAAACGGTACTTACAGAAACAACATCTAAAAAATTGACTGTAGTATCGCAAGAAGCCATATTCGTTATTACATTCATTGAAAGATCATATACACCTGCATTGTTATAGATAAATGTAACTGGAGATCCCGATATGGCTGGTCCAGTTGAAGTCCATGTATATCCCACAATATTTACTCCGCTTGGCGTAAATGTATTGTCATCTTCAAATGTGACAGATAATGGGACACATCCTTGGGTAGAAGAAAGAGCTGAATATTCAGGTATAATCTTATCGTAGACAGTTATTGTAACTGTACCAAGTATAGGTCCTGAAACAGATTCTGAATATTCGACAATGTAAGTTCCAGTAGTAAATGTATGAATTGGATTTTCAAGCGTTGACGTGGCTCCATCCAAAAAGTCCCAAAACCATGTAGTACCGCCTGGAGCAGTAAATTCAACCTCTAAAGGTGAGCAGCCTTCTATGATGTTAGCTGATTGAGATAGAAAGCTATTTGCAATAAATACAAAGAAAATGATTGAAAAATAAATACGTACTTGCTTCATTAAATTTTTTAAATTAAAATTAAAAACAATTTATTCCTATAGCTTGTTAAACAAAACTACGGATTTTTACCTACTTTTGAGTTACCTTTAAAGATAATTATGAAGTTTACTAAACATCTTTTGGTTTTCATTGTTGCTTTTATTAGTGCTGTAAACTGCTTTTCTCAGGTAATAGATAGACTTCCTTGCTTAGATAAGAAATTCTCTGTGGTTGCTCATATCGTGGAAGATAGTTTAGGGAATTCAGTAATTACGGAAGCCGATATTTTAACCAATATAGATACGTTAAACAGATACTTTAGTCCTATTTGTGTTTCTTTCGAAGTTTGTGAGTTTAAATACATTAAAGATTGGAGGTACGATGAATTTGATGTTGACAGCCATTGGGTAGAAATGCAAGTTAAATATCACGAGGAAGAAAGAATAAATATTTTTTATGTGTTTAATATTATCAATCCAGCTGGTGAATGCAGTTATTCAGATCAGGGGTATATTACAAATACTGATTCAAGTGGGCTTGTAATAAAAAAAGATGGAAATGGTTGTTATCAAGATAATTTGAAAGCGTTGGTTCATGAAATGGGGCATTATTTTGGTCTTTTTGATTCATTTGAAGGAAGCGAGCTAGTCGATGGTTCAAATTGTAGCACTGATGGGGATCAAATATGTGATACGCCTGCTGATCCAGAGGGTACGTGTGATCCGGTCACTTGTAGGTTTTTAGGTTTGGATACTGATGGTAATGGAGATTACTATACTCCACATGTTGGCAATGCTATGTCTGGTTTTCCCGGAGCTTGTATGTGTGAATTTACATACGAACAGTTGCTGTACATGGCAAATTTTTATTTGACTGGAACAGGAAATTGGTAAATGAAGTATAGAATTTTGACCATATTGCTGCTGTCTTGTATATTTACTACAGAATATAATGCGCAAGACATTCACTTGTCGCAATTTTATGCATCGGATCATTTGTTGAATCCTTCAAAAATGGGGGACTTTGACGGTGATTTTAGAATTGTTGGGAATTACAGAAATCAATGGAGACAGATTAACCCTCCAGTCAATAAAGGAATAACAACATCTATTATTTCTTTTGATAAAGCCTTTCGTTTGCGTTCTGATGAGATCAATTTAGGTCTTTTAATTGCACACGATGAATTTGGAGGGATTAATTTTTCTACAAATAAAATTCTATTATCAGGAGCATATGCTTTTGAGTTAGGTGGTCATAATTTAAGAGCTGGAGTTCAAACAGGTTTAGTTTTTCGAAATTCTGATTTATCAGCGCAGACTTTTCCAGCCCAATGGGATTATCCTACGGGTTCTTTTAATACAGCAAATCCAAATCAGGAGTCTGCATTGACCCCATCACTAAATTATTTTGATTTTAATATTGGGGTGCAGTGGTCAAAGCAAATTGGAAAACTGCAGCCTAAGATAGGATTAGCTTTAAATCATCTGAATAGGCCGAGAGACTCTTATTTTGCAAATGATTATTTTTCAGAATCTAAAGAAAGACTAAGAGTTAGAAATGTAGTACACGGAGAACTGGAGTATTATCATTCTTCAAAATTGACAATTCAACCAAAGTTTCTACTTATGTCTACTGCAAAGGCGAATGATTTTATTATTGGGTCTAATTTTCGTTGTAAAACAGGTAATAAAGTCATTCCTGCAATATTTGGGGGAGTCTTTTATAGAGATGGAATAGCAACCAATAGAGACGCAGTTTATCCCGTTATTGGTGTTAATTACCTAAAGAATTTTGATTTAGGCTTTAGTTATGATGTAAATATTTCTACGTTGAGTCAAAATGTTGATAGGAAAGGGACGTTTGAAGTGTCCATTATTTATATTGCTCCAAAGATTAATTCAAAGAGATTGACGGTTCCTTGTGAAAGATATTAATGATATTTAAGTTGAATAAAATAGCAATTATAATCTGTTTTCTGATGCTTTCCAATTGCGGGATAGCCCAAGATACAACATTCCAGATAGTTGAAAAGAAAGCAATGCAAATTAAGGGATTGGCTAAATCAGCTGAAAAAACTGGCAATCCTTACATTGCGCTTGAGTATTATAAAGAATTAGTTGCGCTTAAACCTGAAAAAGATCGCTACTTATTGAAGTTGGCTAACTTATATATGTACACACGGAATTATGTGGAAGCTGCAAAGTGTTTCAAGCAAATTATTGAAAAAGGTGGTGATGATAAAAGTGCCAAATACCCTGACGCAATTTTTTTCTTGGCTGTTATGCAAAAACAAACAGGAAATTATGAAGATGCCAAGGCTAATTTATTGAAATTTAAAAATGTAGCTAAACGCGCAAGTTCGCCCGGAATAAGCGTTTTGTTTAAAGCGGAATTGGCCGGATGTGATTTAGCAATTTCTTATCGGGACTCAAGCGAAAATGCTGTTGTGGAGCATCTTCCAGAAAGTGTTAATAATCCACATATTGATTTTTCGCCAATTCCACTTACCCAAACTAAAATAGTTTTTGGATCCCTAAGGGAGGATCAAGAAAAATATTATTACCGGGATAGTATTGACAGTATGGAACTTCCGATGCGTAAATTTTATGTTGCGGAAAAAGTAGATAACGTCTGGGAATATAAAGGAGAATGGAAAGGTCCTTTTAATAGTGCTGATGAAGATGTTGCTAATGGAACTTTTTCCTTGGACAGTTCACGGTTTTACTTCGCAAGATGTGCAGAGGATTGGAAAAATAAGGTGAATTGTAAAATTTATTTTTCAGAAAAAAATGGTACAGAGTGGGCTGAGCCCATGTTAATGGGGAAAGAGGTTAATCTGCCGGGCTTTACATCTTCGCATCCAACGGTAGGAAGAGATTCGGAAACCAAGCAGGAGGTAATTTATTTTATGTCTGATAGGCCCGGAGGAAAGGGAGGATCAGATATTTGGTATACTGAATTTGATGATGAAAATAATAAGCTTGTAAAGCCTTCGAATGCTGGAGACAAAATAAACTCACCAGGCGCAGAAATGACTCCTTATTATAATGTGAAAACAAAAACTTTGTACTACAGCTCAAATGGAAAGCCGAATTTTGGAGGGTTAGATATTTTTAAAGCTGTCGGTGAAAGAGATAAATTTGAACCATCAATAAATATGGGAATACCGATCAACTCGAAAGAGGATGATTTGGACTTTATTCTATATCCAAATAGTAAAGGTGGATACTTTGTATCTAATAGAGAAGGTGGTCAATCTTTGTATAATTCTACTTGTTGTGATGATATTTATGAATTTATGTACAATGATGTTATCGAATTAAACTATTGCGGAAATATTATTGATAAGGAAACTTTAAACTGCGTAGACACTAAAACTAAATTAAAAATTTACATCGTTGATGAAGATGGTAAGTTTTTATCTCAGGAAACTGATGTACTTGATTGCAAGTTTAATGTAAAGTTATACCCAGGGTTTAATTATCTAATTCAAACCATAACAGGCGGTTATTTAAATGGGAAAGTTAAGGTCTCAACCCTCAATTTGCAAAAGTCAGATAGTATATGTGAAGATATTATAGTTGAGAAAATTCCAACTGGGCGCGTTGTTTTAAAAAATATTTATTATGATTTTGATAGTCCAGATCTAACGGATATTGCGATGAATTCAATTGATACAACTTTATTGGTGCTTTTGCAAGACAATCCGGATATTATTGTTTTAATAGCTTCGCATACAGATAGTAAAGGAGATGATGCATACAACATTCGATTGTCTCAAAAACGTGCTGAAAGTGTAGTTCAATATTTAATTAAAAAAGGCATCAAAATTGAAAGATTACAAGCAAAAGGATATGGTGAAACAATTCCAATTGCGGCAAATACAAATGAGGATGGCTCAGATAGTCCCGAAGGTCGACAAAGAAACAGAAGGACAGAGTTTAAAATCTTAGGAAAATTAGATCAAGAGCTATTTTACGATGATGGTTTTGATGATCTTGATAAGAAAGAATAGCGATTGGATTTAAAGCTCATCGCTTTTTTATTTCTTTCCAGCAGCAACTGCTTTCCGAACACTTCCATGCTTTTTCAGGAGACTATTAGCTTCCGCATAGGAATTCCCTAATTGGTTCATCACCATTTTTGTCCCTCGGTCAACTAATTTATTGTTACTTAGCTGCATATCAACCATTCTGTTGCCTTCTACGCGTCCTATTTTTATCATTACTGATGTAGAAATCATATTAAGAACCAATTTTTGCGCTGTTCCAGACTTCATCCGTGTACTTCCAGTGACAAATTCTGGACCAACTACCGGAACTATAGAGTGTTTAGCTAATAGGTCTAATGGACTTCCTGGATTGCAAGTGATGCTTCCAGTTAAGATGCCTAATTCATTACATTTATTAAATGCACCTATTACGTATGGAGTAGTTCCGGAAGCTGCAATTCCAATAACAACATCATCCTTGCCAATTTGATATTCTTGCAAATCATCCCATGCTCCGTTTTCATTGTCTTCTGCAAATTCAACAGCCTTTCGTATTGCATCGTCTCCTCCTGCAATAATTCCTATTACCATTCCATGTGGCACACCAAATGTTGGTGGGCATTCACTTGCATCTACGATTCCAAGTCTTCCGCTAGTTCCAGCTCCAATATAAAATAACCGCCCTCCTTTGTTGATACGAATTACAATTTCATCAACTAATTTTTCGATTGCCGGAATTACTTTTTCTATAGCATCAGGAACAGTTTTATCTTCTTTGTTCATATTGACAAGAAGGTTTCTTGTACTCATTTTATCCAAATCATTATGATTGGATTCTGATTCCGAAATTCTTTCTATCGTCATATACTGCAATGTTAGTGATTATATATGTAAACCAAAATGTATTTCATGTAATGTTCAAAAACTGAACATATATTGATTAAAAAGTGATTTGTTGATAATTTTGTATATCTATTATTGATATATTAGCGAAGTATTCGGTCTTTTGTAGTCTAAAATGAAAAAATTATGAGTGAAATTAAGGAAGGAGTAAAAGCTCCTAATTTTAGTGGAGTAGATCAAAATGGAAATACGGTAAAATTAGCCGATTTTGCAGGAAAAACATTGATTGTTTATTTCTATCCAAAAGATAATACACCAGGTTGTACAATGCAAGCATGTAATTTGAGAGATAACTATTCGTTATTGTTGGATAAAGGATTTGCAATTGTAGGAGTAAGTGCTGATACAGAAAAAAAACATCAAGGATTTATAGCAAAATATGATTTACCTTTTCCCTTAATTGCAGATACAGAAAAGGTAATGATTAATCAATTTAAATGCTGGGGATTAAAAAAGTTTATGGGAAGAGAATACGATGGAATTTTTCGTAAGACATTCATAATAAATGAAGAAGGAATAATTATAAAAATAATTGAAAAGGTAAAAACAAAACATCATACACAACAAATTTTAGAAGAATTGGAGTATTAAAATTACAGCGTAAATAGTTTACGTTCTCCTAGGCGTATAATTGTAGAAAAATTATTCATTATGGCAGTAGCAAAAGAAAAAGTAGCAAACACAGAAAAATTAAAAGCATTACAAGCAACGCTTGACAGATTAGATAAATCGTATGGTAAAGGAACGGTTATGCGACTAGGAGATAATGCAATAGAGGATATGGAGGTTATATCTTCTGGCTCTGTTACAATAAATCGAGCATTAGGAGTTGGCGGTTTTCCAAAAGGAAGAGTTGTTGAAATTTATGGTCCAGAATCATCAGGTAAAACAACTTTGACAATTCATGCAATTGCTGAGTGTCAAAAAGCTGGAGGAATTGCAGCATTTATTGATGCAGAGCACGCGTTCGATCAATTCTATGCCAGATCATTAGGTGTTGATGTTGAGAATTTATTAATATCTCAGCCAGATAATGGAGAGCAAGCATTAGAAATTGCGGATAATTTAATTCGCTCAGGAGCAATTGATTTAGTGGTAATTGATTCAGTTGCTGCACTTACTCCAAAAGCTGAGATTGAAGGGGAGATGGGAGATAGCCAAATGGGATTGCAAGCTAGATTGATGTCTAAAGCATTGAGAAAGCTAACGTCATCTATTAATAAGGCAAATACTTGTTGTATATTCATAAACCAATTAAGAGAAAAAATTGGTGTAATGTTCGGTAATCCGGAAACAACAACGGGTGGAAATGCTTTGAAGTTTTATTCTTCTATACGATTAGATATTCGTCGTTCTACCCAAATTAAAAGCGGGGATGAAGTTATCGGAAATAGAACTAGAGTTAAAATAGTCAAAAACAAAGTAGCGCCTCCATTCCGATTAGCAGAATTCGATATCATGTACGGAAAAGGAATTTCCAAAATGGGAGAAATAATCGATTTAGGTGTTGAATTTGAAATCATTAAGAAAAGTGGTTCTTGGTATAGCTATGGAGAAACCAAGTTAGGTCAAGGTAAGGATGCGGTTAAAGATTTATTAATGGATAATCCGGAACTTTCTGATGAGTTAGAAGCTAAAGTAGTTGCAGCTTTGGGAAGTAAAGAAACAAATTAGTAAAAGGCTATGCCAAGTTATTGATAGGTATTTAATAATCCCTTTCAATTGACTATATTTGGGCGCTGTCATTCATTTGATAGCGCTCATTTTATTTTAAATTAATGAAAAATATATTTTGGTTGCTTTGTTTATTATTTGTTATTAGTTGTGGAACGAAAACGGATGTAGAGAACTCTGGGACAGAAATTAATGATAACAAGGATTCTATTATTGATACAGCTATTGTAATAAACCCTTTAACTGTATTAGAAGAGGAGATTTTAAGTAATCCAGAATCTCCCAATGGTTATTATAAACGAGCGTTGTATTATAAAAATCATTATAAATTTAAGAATGCAGTTGATGATATTAATAGAGCATTAAAACTTGCACCAGAATCAGCAGCGATGAATTATGCAAAGGCAGATATTCAATACGCAGGTGCTATGTATAAAGGGGATATTTCTCTATTAGATCAGGCTGAAATTTATTTAAATTATGCTTTAGAATACGACTCTATAAATACGGATGCATTATTATTATTGGCAGAACTTAAGGCTGCCTATAGTGAGCCAGATAAGGCGATGATATACGTAAATAGAGTGTTGAAAGAGAACCAGTATTTACCACGTCCATATTATGTTAAAGGTAAGATCTACGAATCACTAGGGAATATAAAGTTGGCAGAGTCATCTTATCAGACCGCCATAGAAATGGATGCCAATTATTATGCTGCCATGATTCAATTGGGATTGATTTATGCCCAACAACAAAATGATTTAGCGATTACGTATTATGATGCGGCATTGGAAATTTACCCAGAGAGTATGGAAGCTATTCGAAACAAGGGTTTATATCTACATTTTGCGAATAAGCCGCTGGAAGCTAGGATTTATTTTTATAAGATGTTGGAAATTGATTCTACTTTTGAGGAAGCCTATTTCAATATTGGAAATACGTATGTTGGAATTTATCGTGATGATATGGTGCAGTATACTAAAGATACAATCGTCGAGAAAGCATTAGAAAATTTTCAGAAAGCAGTTGATATAAACCCTAGATATGTTCAAGCTTGGTATAATATGGGGCTTGGATATGAAGTAATAGGTGACAAGCAAAACGCTAGAAGAGTTTATAATTATATTTTATCAATTGAAACGAATTATGAACCGGCTATTGAAGGCTTAAATAGATTATGAAGCTTGCTGTCAAGATAGGGAAGTGGGTATTGTCAATTATTATTGTTTTATATCTTGCTGTTTGCGCATACCTATATTTTCAGCAAGAAAATATTCTATTTCATCCTACTAAATTAAGTGCAGATTATCAATTTAATTTCAAGGTTGAATTTGAAGAAAAGATAATAGTAGGAGAGGATGGAACGAAATTAAGTGGGGTATTATTTAAATCGCATAATTCAGAAGGACTTGTGTTTTACTTACATGGTAATGCGGGAGACATTACAAGGTGTGAGAGGGATGCTTATGTTTATACCGACTTAGGTTATGATTGTTTTGTTCTAGATTATAGAGGTTTTGGCAAGAGTGAGGGCAAAATTATTAGTCAAAATCAATTTTATTCTGATGTAGAAATAGCATATGATAGTCTTTGTAAGAACTATGAAGAGCAGAATATCATAATATTAGGTTACTCCATTGGAACTGGTCCAGCTTCCATGCTTGCTTCTAAATCTAATGCAAAGCACTTGGTTCTACTAGCGCCATATTACAGTATGGTTGATATGATGAACAATCAATATCCTTTTATACCTAGTTATTTTTTAGAATATAAGTTAAAAACGCATGAGTTTATTCCGAATGTAAAATCCCCAATTTCTATTTTTCATGGTGATGCGGATGAAATTATTTATTATGAGGCATCTGTTAAATTAAAAGAACACTTTAGCAGCAAGGATGAGTTAATTACGCTTCCTGGGCAACTCCATGGAGGGATGAATCACAACTCTAGTTACAATGAATGGCTGAAGAAAAGTTTTTAGGCTACAAGTCTCTTCTCTTTAGTATCAAGTTGGATAAAAATACAAATATCGCAATATATATTGTTGCCATAACGGTTCTTATGGGTTGTGAAATAACCATGCTTGCAGCTTCCATACTTTTTTTTTGAGCCTCAGGGTTTGCTGACATCATATCTGTCAACCATTGTAGCGGAAACGGAGTCAATTCAGAAATTACATTGATAGGTAGAAATTGAACAATCGAATTATCACCAATAGCCAAACTAATTACCCCTGTCAGAATCGGGTTAAGAATAATTGTTAATGTAAATAATATTATAGCTAATGCCGTTTTTCTTAAAAGAATAGAGAATAAAAAAGCTAAAGTGAAGTAACCAATGGTTTGAGCAAAGTATATTACAACGTAATAGATGTCACTGAACATACTGCCGCCATCTGAAAATACTAAACCAAATAATAGACTTATAATAAACGTATATAGGTTAACCGTGATAGCTAATGCTAATAGAAATAAGAATTTTGAAGCTATAACTTGTTGTTTACTTAAGCCATCTATAACGTTTTGTTTAAATGTTCGATAATTAAAATCATTACAAATAATTAAAACAATTAATATGCCTAGCAATAAATTAAACCAACTCGCAATCCAGGTTACACCATTCCAAACAACAGGAAATTTAAATAATGAAGATCCTTTCCAATACATAGGTGTTCCTTCTTGTCCGAAATGAAGGGCTGAAATCCCCCAAATAATTAATGGGATGAGCGTAGCGTAAATGATAAGTATTGCCCAAAAAGTCTTATACTTTTTTACTTTACTGTATTCTATGTCTAATAGATGTAACATTATTTAATAATCTCAAGGAACTGTTTCTCTAAACTCTCGGAGTGAGATTTTAATTTTGATAACACAATTCCTTTATCAAAGAAATATTGATTTATCATTTCTGTAGTTATTTCTTTAGACACTTTAATTGTGATTTCAGTTTCAGTAGTCTTAGAAACCTCCAATTGAGGGTTTTCATCGATTGCTGTTTTAGTTAAAGCCATGTCATTCGCAGCTATAATCACAAAATTATCACCACCTATTATCTCTTCTATGGTGCCTTGTCTAACTAAATTTCCAAATTTCAGAATAGCTACATGCGTACATACTTTTTCAATTTCATCTAAAATATGCGAAGCAATAATAATCGTCTTACCTTCTTTAGATATTGCAATGATTAATTCTCGTATTTCAGCAATACCTTGGGGGTCCAGCCCGTTGGTAGGTTCGTCTAGTACTAATACTTCTGGATCGTTTAATATAGCTGCAGCAATCGCCAACCTTTGCTTCATTCCTAACGAATAGGTTTTGAAGTTAGAGTCCTTTCTTTGATAAAGGTTTACAATCTTTAAAACAGAATTAATTCTTTCTGAGGGATTATTGAGCTTTTTAATTTTTGCAACAATCTCCAAGTTTCCCACTGCCGTTAGATATGGGTAGAAATTAGGTGTTTCTAATAATGCACCTATTCTCAATCTATTTCCAGTTGCATCTCCATTTTCAAACCAAGAATAACTACCCGTAGATTGTCTTAAAGCTCCAAGTAGAATGCCAAGAGTGGTTGTTTTACCACTACCGTTTGGTCCAAGCAGACCAAAGACAGTTCCTTTTTCCACTTTTAAACTAAGACTGTCTAAAGCAAGTACACCTTTGTACTTTTTCGATAGTTTGTTTATTTCCAGAATTGTAGCGCTCAATTTTCTCTTAAATTTTAGTCTAAATTAACACTAAAATATAATCACCAACAAAAAAAGGAGAAACAAACGTTTCTCCTTTTTTTTAATAAGTAATAACAAAGTATTTATTTTACTTTATCGACAATAGCTTTAAAAGCATCCGGGTGATTCATTGCTAAATCAGCTAATACTTTTCTGTTTAATGAAATTCCATTTTTATTCACTTTCCCAATGAATTCAGAATAACTCATTCCGTACTCTCTTGCACCTGCGTTAATTCTTGTAATCCATAATGAACGGAAATTTCTTTTGTTTTGCTTTCTGTCTCTGTAAGCAAAAGTAAGTCCTCTATCAACTGCATTTTTAGCAACTGTGTGAACGTTTTTTCTTCTTCCAAAGTATCCTTTGGCTTGCTTTAATATCTTTTTTCTTCGGGCCTTTGCGGCTACGCTGTTTACTGATCTTGGCATTTTTCTAGTTTTTTAATAATTAGTGGCTTTCTTAGCTCTCTTTATTTTTTTACTAATTACTTGGTTAAACATTTAATTAATTAAACCGACTTAGTGTTTCTAAGCACAAAGCTGCGTCTTTATATGAGCTACATCTGATTTATGAACCAATCCTGCTTTTGTTAGATTTCTCTTACGTTTTTTAGATTTTTTCGTCAAAATGTGACTTTTAAAAGCGTGCTTTCTTTTGATTTTTCCAGAGCCCGTCAATTTAAAACGTTTCTTGGCACTAGATTTAGTTTTCATTTTTGGCATTTTGCTTCTTTTTTATATGGTTATTACTTACTTATTCTATTTTTTCTTTGGATTGATCATCATAATCATCCTTTTACCCATTAGCTGCGGCATTTGTTCTACCACACCTAGGTCATCAATCTCTTGGGCCAACTTCAATAATAAAATTTCGCCTCTGTCTTTAAATACAATTGTTCTTCCCTTGAAGAAAACGTATGCTTTTACTTTAGCTCCTTCTGAAAGGAAGGCTCTAGCATGTTTTAATTTAAAATCAAAATCATGGGCATCAGTATTAGGACCATAACGAATTTCCTTTACGACAACTTTACTCTGATTTTTTTTCAGTTCCTTGTCTTTTCGTTTTTGTTCGTAAAGAAACTTTTTATAATCTATTATTTTACATACCGGAGGAACTGCTTTAGGCGATATCTCAACTAAATCTAAGTCTTTGGCAGTTGCTAATTCAAGTGCTTCTGCAATCGGATAAACTGCAGACTCAATTCCATCTCCTACAACACGAACTTCTCTTGAAAGAATTTTGTCGTTTATTTTGTGAGCGTCCTCTTTGAAGACTCTTCTCCCTCTGTTATTTCTTCTAGGTTTAATAGTACTAAATGTTTTAATTATACTTATTCTAAAAATTATTCAGCGAACTGAATTAATTTTTGATTTATTTCTTTTTGAACGATTTCAGCGAACTCTTCTAATGAAAATACACCTAAATCACCCGTTCCTTGTTTTCTGACAGAAACCTTCTTTTCATTCATCTCATTCTCTCCAACAATCAACATATACGGTATTTTTAGCATTTCTGCATCTCGTATTTTTTTGCCGATTTTCTCGTATCTTTCGTCAACAAGACCGCGAATATCGTAATTATTTAACGAATTAAAAACTTCCTTAGCATAATCATTGTATTTCTCGCTAATTGGGAGTACCGTAACTTGCTCAGGATTTAACCATAAAGGGAATTTTCCGGCAGTGTGTTCAATCAAAACAGCAATGAATCTTTCTAACGATCCGAAAGGTGCTCTGTGTATCATTACTGGTCTGTGTTTTTGGTTGTCAGAACCAACGTATTCTAATTCAAAACGCTCAGGTAAATTGTAGTCAACTTGTATCGTACCTAGTTGCCAGCTTCTACCTAAAGCATCTTTTACCATAAAGTCAAGCTTTGGACCATAGAATGCTGCTTCACCATATTCTAAAACGGTGTTTAGACCCATTTCTTCAGAAGCCTTTATTATTGAAGCTTCGGCCTTTTCCCAGTTTTCATCACTTCCGATATATTTTTCATTATTATCAGGATCTCTTAATGAAATTTGTGCTGTATAGTCATCAAAATCAAGAGCATTAAATGTATACATTACCAGCTCAATTACTTTTTTAAATTCTTCTTCAACCTGATCAGGTCGACAAAATATATGCGCATCATCTTGGGTAAATCCCCTTACGCGCGTTAATCCATGCAGTTCTCCACTTTGCTCGTAACGATATACCGTTCCAAATTCTGCTAATCGCAATGGTAAATCTTTGTAGGATTTAGGAGAAGTTTTATAAATTTCACAATGATGCGGGCAGTTCATTGGTTTTAATAAAAACTCTTCGTTCTCATGCGGTGTTTTTATGGATTGGAAACTATCTTCTCCATACTTTTCATAATGTCCTGAGCAGACATACAGATCTTTGTGCCCTATGTGTGGAGTAACCACGGGAGAATAACCTGATTTAACTTGCGCCTCTTTCATGAAGTTAATCAAACGTTCTCTTAAAGCTGCTCCTTTAGGCAGCCATAAAGGTAGTCCCATACCAACCCGCTGCGAGAATGCAAATAGCTCTAGTTCTTTTCCTAATTTTCTATGGTCTCTCTTCTTTGCTTCTTCAAGCATTTCTAGATATGCAATTAACTCTTTGTTTTTTTGAAACGTAATGCCATAAATTCGCGTCAATTGCTTTCTGTTTTCATCACCACGCCAGTAGGCTCCAGCAATGGAGAGTAGCTTCACAGCTTTTATATATCCAGTATTTGGAATATGCGGTCCTCTGCACAAATCAGTAAATTCACCTTGCGTGTAAAATGTAATAGAGCCATCTTCTAAGTCTTCAATTAACTCAAGCTTGTATTCGTCGTCTTTTTCTGTGAAATATTTTATTGCATCAGCTTTAGAAATATCTTTTCGAATGTACTCACTTTTAGTACGAGCAAGTTCAATTATTTTTTTTTCTATTTTTTCTAAGTCACCATCGCCAAATTCATAATCCATGAAATCGATGTCATAATAAAAACCATTCTCTATATTTGGTCCAATGGCCAGTTTTACGCCGGGATAATGAAACTCAATAGCCTCCGCCATAAGGTGTGCAGAGCTATGCCACATGGTAGCTTTTCCTTCTTTGTCTTTAAACGATAAAAGACTGACAGAAGAGTCCGTAATAAGTGGTCGAGTTAAATCCCAAACTTCTCCATTTACTTTTGCCGCAAGTACATTTCTAGCCAATCCTTCGCTAATACTTTTTGCAACATCCCATGAAGTTGTTCCACTTTCATATTCTCTTACACTATTATCCGGTAACGTTACTTTTATCATTTTAAAAAAATTAAGTCTGCAAATGTAGAAATATTGAGCAGAAATTCTCTCGATTTTGCTATTGAATTCATTGATTTATTGAGATTATTTTGTTTAAAGGGAATAGTTTTCCGTATTCTTGTTTCTTTGTTATTTAATGGTGGAGCAATGGATATTCTAGATATATATAATAAGTACAACAATTTTGGTCGTTTCTTCGATATGGATCATAAGGTAGTTGCACCTGGTCATATTGAGTACAATATGGTCGTAACAGCGTCTCATTTAGCTACACCTACTGCTATGCATGGAGGAGCAATGGCTGGATTTATGGATGGTGTTTTGGGGGTTGCTGCTCTATCTGCTGTGGAAGCTGAAAATAAAGTTGTTTCCACTATCGAGTTTAAAATTAACTATTTATCAGCTGTATTTCTTGGAGATGAATTGAAAGGTGTCGGTATAGTTCTTCGGAAAGGGAAAAGAATATTACTAGCTGAAGGTAAAGTATTCAATCAAAAAAAGGAGCTTGTTGCAACAGCTACGGGAACCTTTAATGCATATTCATTTGAAAAGAGTGATATGTTTGAATGATAAAAAGACGTATGAAATTTCCGAGAAATCAGAACGAATAGAGACAAAATGAATTTATAAGCTAAATAATTCATCGGTACTCCATGCCTCAGGTGGGGCGCAAAAGCAAGTTTTGGTTTTTTTCCAAACACCTCCGAAAAGTTTTGATTGTCGGTATTTTTCAATAGATTTTTCTCCTTCCCATTTACTATACGTAAAAAACACATTGTCGTATTTTTTGTCTTGAAGAAGTTCAACGTGTAAACAGCCATCAAAGCCTTTGATGTGATTTTTATTAGCAAAAAAAATGGACTTGAATTCTTCTTTTTTAGAAGGAGAAATTGTTAGTTTAACTATTCGAGTAATCATGTTCGTTAGTTCTATTTTGGGATTTATCGTCTATTTCTTTGAATTCAATGGTAATAGTATCGTTCATTTTTAACCCAAAAAGCTTGTTCGCACCACCTCCTGAACCTTCGACTCCTTTGTTGATTGCAATCTCCAAATTCCCTGAGCTGCTAAATATTGCAATTTTCTCTCCCTCTGGCACATCACTATATTGTTGGTGAATTTTAGATATCATATAACCTGCACGGGTTAAATAAATTCTAAATTCTCTTCCTTTACCGACTTCTTGAAAAATATCTTTTGAGATATTTGTGATAATATTCCCATAACAATCAATGTAAGCAACGGTTCCTTTTATTACGTGATCTTCAACTGTGGCTCTAAAGAGTTGCCGTTTTTTGATTTCTTCAGTCCGTTTTCCAATAATTTCAGGAGTACCTCCTCTAGCTATGTGACAAGCTGCTTTTGCAAATACATTTTTTGTAGGAAAACATTGCGTGTTTTCTTCTTCTCGTATTGTAAGTTCAAAAATATTATCAGGTTGTTTGTCAAACAGCAAAGAAAATATCCCGTTGTCAGCACCAATAAAATAATGTCCAAAGTTTTCTACCAATAAATGTTTTGTGTCTGAACTATTTCCAGGACTTATACTGATAATATGAATAGTTCCTTTTGGAAAGTCATTAAAACAGTTTTTTATTACAAATGATGCTTGGGCAATATCGAATGAAGCAACCTGATGACTTATATCAATAATGTTAGCATCCGAAAATTCACTCAATATAGCACCTTTGACAGAGGCTACATAGTAGTCTTTGAGTCCCATGTCAGTTGTTAATGTAATAATTTTCATGCTGTACTGTAAACAAACTGTTCAAAAGTAATGATTTCATTGAATAAAAATAATCAAATTATAACTTTGGATTGTATTACTTTTGAAAGCTGAATTAAGAAAGAAACATTGCAAGAGAAAATTATTGAAATATCTGGTATTAATCCGCTTGATTTATTTGGGGTAAACGAAGTCAAACTTAAGTTGATTAAATCTTTTTTTCCCAAACTCAAAATAGTTGCAAGGGGCGCCAATATAAAAGTTTTAGGGGAAAAAGCATTGCTTAAAGAGTTTGCTGAAGCAATAAAACTTTTGATTCAACATTTTGAAAAATACAATGATTTGACTGAGAATAACATAAAGAACGTACTAGGAGGTAAAGTGGCTAGTGTTGTTGGCAATTCTAAAGGAGATGATATTATCGTTTATGGAAATAGAGGTCGTCATGTAAAAGCGCGTACTGTTAACCAACGAAAAATGGTTGATATTCTTGAAGAGAATGACATGCTTTTTGCGATAGGTCCAGCCGGCACCGGAAAGACTTATACGGCTATTGCTTTGGCAGTAAGGGCGCTTAAAAACAAGGAAGTCCGAAGAATAATTTTAACTCGACCAGCAGTAGAAGCTGGAGAGAACTTGGGTTTTTTGCCAGGTGATTTAAAAGAAAAACTGGATCCTTACATGCAGCCTCTTTATGATGCGTTACAAGACATGATTCCTGCTGAGAAATTAGCAGAACATCTGGAGGAAGGGGTTATTCAGATTGCTCCGCTTGCTTTTATGCGAGGCAGAACATTGGACAAGGCGTTTGTGATTTTGGATGAAGGTCAAAATACAACGGAAGGTCAAATGAAAATGTTTCTCACAAGAATGGGTAAAACAGCTAAATTTGTAGTTACTGGAGATGTAAGCCAAATTGATTTACCCGGTCACCAAAAATCTGGATTGAAGAAGGCGATTGAAGTTCTAGTTCCCGTAAAAGGAATTGGGTTTGTATATCTTGATGACAAGGATGTAATAAGACATAAGTTGGTGACTAGGATAATAAATGCATTTAAAAAAGAAGAGTAAAATAATTGAAAACTATTTATTTGGAAACAACACAAAAAAGCATGGGAGCAATTACGGAAACAGAATTTAATTTCGAAGGTCAAAAAAGCGTTTATCATGGAAAAGTTAGAGATGTTTATAACATCAATAATGATTTGATGGTAATGGTAGTAAGCGATAGGATATCAGCTTTTGATGTTGTTTTACCAAAGGGGATTCCTTTTAAAGGACAAGTGTTAAACCAATTAGCCGCAAAATTTTTAAAAGAAACAGAAGATATTGTTTCTAACTGGGTTATTTCTACTCCAGATCCTAATGTAACCATTGGCCATAACTGCATTCCGTATAGAGTTGAAATGGTTATAAGGGGATATTTAACTGGTCATGCATGGAGAACTTACAAGACAGGAGAGAGAGTGCTTTGTGGGGTGCGAATGCCTGATGGAATGAAGGAGCATCAAAAGTTTCCTGAGCCAATTCTTACGCCATCCACCAAAGAAGATGAGGGACATGACGAGGACATCTCTAGAGAAGAAATTATTGCAAAAGGAATTGTGCCTGAAGCTGAATATCTGAAATTGGAAGAGTATACAAGGGCAATTTTCCAAAGAGGAACGGAAATAGCGGCTAAACAAGGGTTGATATTGGTTGATACAAAATATGAATTTGGTAAGAAAGATGAAAAAATATATTTAATTGATGAAATTCATACGCCAGATTCTTCTCGGTATTTCTACTCAGAAGGATATCAGGAAAGACAAGATAATGGTGAGCCACAAAAACAACTTTCGAAGGAATTTGTCCGAGAATGGTTAATGGCTGGAGGTTTTCAAGGAAAAGAAGGGCAGCAAATTCCTGAAATGACTCCTGACTTTGTTGCTTCGGTGACTGAAAGATACATTGAGTTGTACGAGAAAGTGTCAGGGAAAGGGTTTAACAAATCCGATAGTGGAAACATCACGGAGAGAATTAATACTAATGTTTCTGCATTTTTAAATGAGTATTATTCTTAAGGCATTTTAATTAAAAAGCCTAGTTTAATTGTTTGAACTAAGCTTTTTTTATTGAACTTCTCCATTTAAAATTACTGTCTCAATCAGATTACTGCCAAAGCTATAGGGTAAAAATGCATAAGAGTTAATTTCTTTAGAGATGAAAACATTTGCTTTTTTACCAACTTCTATACTGCCTAATTTGTCGCTAATTCCCATTGCGTAAGCAGAATTTATTGTTGCTGCATTAATTGCTTGTTCTGGCGTTAATTTCATTTTAATGCAGGCTAAAGAAATGACAAAATTCATGTTTCCAGATGGAGTAGATCCAGGATTGTAATCACTTGCCAAAGCTATAGGTAAATTATTTTCTATTAATTCCTTTGCTGGGGCATAAGGTATTCCTAAAAAAAAGGAACAAGAAGGAAGTAAAGTTGGCATTGTTTCGGATTTTTTTAAAGCTTCAATATCTTCTTTGTTAATAACTTCCAAGTGGTCAACAGAAAGTGCATGGTTATCAATTCCAGTCTGAATACCCCCTATCGTTGTAAATTGATTTACGTGAATTTTTGGTGTCAATCCGATAGCTATGCCAGCCTTTAATATACGGTCCGTCTCTTGGGGTGTGTAATAATTGGTTTCGCAAAACACATCTATATATTCAGCTAATCCTTCACTTTTAATGACCGGAATCATTTCATTGATTATCAAGTTTATATAATCTTCTCTATTTTCTTTATAATTTTTTGGTATTGCATGCGCTCCAAGGAAATTTGCTTTTATTGTTAGGGGCGAATCTTGTTTCAATCTTTTGATAACGCGGAGCATTTTTAGTTCTGCTTCAACTGTTAAACCATATCCACTTTTTATTTCAACGGCTCCTGTTCCTAGTTTTATAATTTCACGGATTCTATCCATTGCAGATTCGTATAAATCGTCCTCTGAAGTTTCCTGCAGCTTTTTAGCAGAATTTAAAATACCTCCCCCTTTTAAAGCAATTTCTTCGTAGGTTAGTCCATTGATTCGATCAACAAATTCCTCGTCTCTTGGAGTTGCAAATACAATATGTGTATGTGAGTCGCACCAACTTGGAAATACTAGTTTGTTTTTAGCGTCAATAACAGTAGAATTTTCATTTTCTGTTAACGATAAATCTGTCATTTCTCCAAATGATTTAATCACACCATTTTCAATAATTACAAAAGCATTTTGAATAGTGGAAAGGTGGTTCATTTCTGATCCTTTTTTCAATAAAACCCCAGAATGGGATATTCCAACAAGTTCTTTTATGTTTTGAATTGTAATTTTTGCCATGCGCACAAGTAGTTAATCTTCTACAAAAATAAGAACAAAGATTGTTCAATTCTTGAATTTATAAAAATATAACTTATATTCGAAATTAAATTTTATGCTTATAGTTTAATTGGAGGAATTTGTAATTTAAGGAATGGATAGTATATTTATAGAGCAAACATCTAAAACGCCTAAAGTTGATTTTAATTCGCAAACGGGGTTTTTGCATTTGGAGGGGATTTCAATCCCAGAAGATACGGTTGATTTTTATCGTACCCTTATTTATTGGATAAATGAATATGCATTAAACCCTTTGCCAGAAACAATATTAGTTCTGAAGTTAGAGTATTTCAATACAAGCACCTCAGTTGTTTTGCTTGATATGTTCAAAATATTATCCAAAGTAACAGGGGCTAAGGTAGATTGGTATTATGAAAGTGATGATGTTGAAATGGAGGAAGTTGGAAAAGATTATGCAAATATGATTGACATGCCATTTAGGCTTATTTCAGTGGATGTGTTTTAGTCATTCTTTACACCTATTTTTTTGTCAAATTTCTAGTTTATTCAGATGTTTAAAATAATTCTGAAAACAGTCTGTTTATTGTTGCCGATTTGCTATATTTCGAATAATCTAGGATGTCTGTGTTAAAGTGAAGCTGAATATCAATCATAGAATGCAAAGAATAGTACTACTTATATTATTATTCACAACGACCTTGTTTTCTCAAGCGCAAGACTATGAATTCTTGCTAAAATCACAAGAGTATAAATTGGATCAATTGGATCAAAATGTTGGTTTGAATAATCCTTTTATTAATACAATAAACCAAGCGGATAATGGAAATTTGATTGTTGGTACTGGTGAAGGTGTTGGGGTGTTTGATGGCAAAAATTTCGAAATGTATTACACGGATGATCACTTAGCTGAAAATTATATCTCTTCAAGTTTTAAAGATGATGAGGGTAATATTTGGTTCGGACATCAAGCAGGTGGAGTGAGTATTTTTGATGGAGTTAGTTTTGATTTGGTGCATCCGGGAGGAGGTATCAATAGTGTAATAAATGACATTGATCAAGATGAAAATGGATTGATTTGGTTTGCGGCAAAAGATTTTGGACTTTTTAATGTCGATGAAAAAGGTAAATGTGAGTTTTTTAATAACCAATTTGAAGGGCAATATTTGCACTCATTCATGATTACTAAGGATGGTTATTTTTTCGTAGGAACAGCTGCGGGAGTCGACGTTTACAAGTACTATGAGGAAGAGAAAATTCTCAGTAAAGTTCAGGGTGTTAGTAGCATTCCAAGAGATCAAGTAGCTGGAATTATTGAAGTCGAAACTGGGAAGATTGTTGTATCGACTTTTACTTCAGGTTTGTATTTGGTAGAGAAGAAGAATGATGTTTTTTTAACTTCTAAAATTGAATATTCAAATTTTCAAGACGACATATTAATCAGAGATGTTAAAGTGTTTGGAGATGCTATTTGGATTAGTACTCTGCGATCAGGGTTGCTAAAATGTAAATGGAATAAAAAGGAATTTTTGGTGGTGGAAAGCTATCATTCAAAAAGTGGATTAAGAACAGATGCGGTTAATACAATGTTTATTGATCGTGAAGGTACCCTGTGGATAGGTACTTTTGGGGAGGGACTTGCATCAAAAGGAGATAATTTATTTACTTTTTATTTCGCTAATCCTAAGGGACTTTATAAGGTAAAGAGTATTCTAGCAAACGAGCATGAAGTTTGGGTTGCGAACAATGCGGTAATATCTGTTCGGGATAAACACACATTAAAAGAACGAAAATATTTTAATGAAGAAAATGGTTTACCTAATGATGGAATATCAGCGATGCATTTTACTGAAGACTCAACTTTTTTTATAGGGACAGAACATAGTGGCCTCTATAGATATAATTCTGCGACTAATTCGTTTAAAGAAATTTTACTTTCAGGAGATGACTTGTCATTAACAATAACAAGTCTAAAATCACTTGGAAATCAGCTTTGGATTGGTACTTTAAATGGTGTTTATAAAATGAATGTAGGAACAGAGGGTATTGTCAGTTATGATGTTTCTTCGGGTCTCTCTCACAATTCTGTAGGCGATGTTTTAATAACAAAAAGTGGTGATGTGTTTATTGGAGCTAGAAGTGCATTTTTAAACAAGTTTAATGATGGTATTTTTGAAAAAATTAGGTTAACACCGGAATATGACATTGTAACAGTAAATAAATTAATCGAATCGAGCGATGGTGTCATATGGATAAGTACCTCTGATAATGGTGTTTTTAGGGTTGGAGAAAATATCATTAACATATCTGTACTTGATGGCTTAGCATCTAATTACTGTTATGGCATCGAACAAGATTCTAAAGGAAGATTGTGGGTAATGCACAACGGAGGACTTAGTAGAATTGTTTTTGATTCAATTTCTCAAGATTTTAGGATAGAACTTTATGGTGCTAAACATGGGTTGAGCAAAAAGTTTTTGCGGAATTCAATAGCTAAGTGTAATGATCAATTGTGGTTTGGTTCAGAAAATGGAGCAGTACTTTACAATGCATCTGAAGACAAGCAAAACATAATCCCCCCAATAACAAGTTTTTCTGAAATTAGAATCAATGACAAAGAATATGATTTAGATCAGGATATAATATTACCATATGGAGAGTATGATTTATTTATAGATTTTAAAGGGGTTAGTTTGAAAAAACCCGAAATGGTTACCTATCAATTTATGTTGGAGGGACACCAAAGCAAATGGTCAGAGAATTCGGTTATTAATTTAGCTAAATACCACAAAGTTTATGATGGAGAATATACTTTTAAGGCTAAATCGTATAATGCAGATGGAATAGTTGGAGATACTATTACAGTTAATATTAGTGTAGCAAAACCATTCTGGAAAGAGTGGTGGTTTATTGTTATGTTAGGTTTAGTAATAGTCTTAATTGTGGTGTTTATTGTGAAAATGAGAGAGCGCAGTCATTTACGCTATCAAAAAGAATTGGAGCATCAATTGGCTTTAAGAACAAAAGAGGTGGTTCATCAAAAAGAAGAGATTGAGGAAATAAATAAAGATTTAACAGATAGTATTAATTATGCTAAACGAATTCAAACAGCAATCTTGCCGGAAGAAGATGAGTTTGATAAGATGTTTCCGAAAAACTTTGTGATTTACAAACCAAAGGATATTGTTAGTGGTGATTTTTATTGGGCGAAAAAGTTTGGCAACCTTCATTTAATAGTTTGTGCTGATTGCACAGGACATGGTGTTCCCGGAGCTTTTATGAGTATGATTGGGATGATGCTATTGAATGAAGCATGTGTTTTAAAAAACATACTAGATCCCGCAAAAATACTGAAGGATATAGATAATAGCTTGATTGAAATTCTTCAACAAAATGATGATTTTGAATCGAATAAGGATGGCATGGATATATCTTTATGTTTGGTTGATACAGATTCTAATAAGATGTATACTGCTGGTGCAATGCGTCCAGTCTATGTTTACAGGAAGGGTGTGCAGCATATTATAAAAGGAGATCGTTTTTCCTTAGGGGGAACCCTTGTGAAAGACAAGATATTTAATACGCGAGAATATGATTTGATGAAAGGTGATTTGGTTTATATGTTTAGTGATGGATATGCGGATCAATTTGGAGGACCTAACAAAAGAAAAATGAAAGTATTTGGTTTAAACGAACTCTTGGATCAAGTTTCTCAATTAGAGATATCTCAACAAGCTAAAGAGATTGATTCCTTTTTTGAAAATTGGAAAGGTAATATATCTCAAATGGATGATGTATTGCTAATTGGTTTTCAATATTAAGTGGTGCGATGATATAGAAAATAAAAAACGCCCATCAATTCCCATAATTATTGGAAGAAAGGCGTTCTTTAAATATAAGAATAGTATTTACTGCTCCTCCGAAGAGGTAGACTCATCTTCCTTTTTTTTCTTAGTTACTTTCTTTTTTTTACCTGTTTTGATTAGGATCTCACTAGTTTTTGCATCTAAGTCAACATGTATAATATCTCCCTCGCTTAAGTTTGATTGTATTATCTCCTCTGCCAAAGGATCTTCAAGGTATTTTTGAATCGCTCTTTTTAGAGGTCTTGCTCCATACTTAGCATCAAAACCTTTGTCGGCAATATAGTCCTTTGCTTTTTCAGATAGATCAATAGAAAACCCAAGCTCTTCAACCCTTGTAAATAGTTTTTTGAGTTCGATATCAATTATTTCATGAATATCTTCTCTTGTTAATGAATTAAACAAAACAACATCGTCAATTCGATTCAAAAATTCAGGGGCAAATGCTTTTTTTAAGGCATTTTGAATAACAAACTTTTGATTTTCATCTTTACTTTCTTCCTGCGCTTTTGTTCCAAACCCAACACCTGTTCCAAAGTCCTGCAATTGTCTTGAGCCAATATTGGAAGTCATGATTATAATCGTATTACGGAAATCAATTTTCCTACCCAAGCTATCCGTTAGTTGTCCATCGTCTAGTGCTTGCAATAGAAGGTTAAATACATCTGGGTGTGCTTTTTCAATTTCATCTAATAGCACAATGGAATAGGGTTTTCTTCTTACTTTTTCAGTCAGTTGACCACCTTCCTCATATCCAACATATCCGGGAGGTGCTCCAATTAATCGAGATACAGCAAATTTCTCCATATATTCGCTCATATCAATTCTGAGTAGTGCTTCTTCACTATCAAACATATTTTTCGCTAATACTTTACATAGTTGGGTTTTTCCTACACCGGTTGGACCCAAAAAAATGAATGTACCAATTGGTTTATTTGGGTCTTTCAGTCCTGCTCTGTTACGTTGAATAGCCTTGACTACTTTTTTAATTGCCTCGTCTTGACCAATAACCGAACCTTGTATTGCCTCTCCCATTTTGATTAAGCGTCCACTTTCTTTCTCGGCAACTCTCTGAACAGGAATACCTGTCATCATTGCTACAACTTCGGCTACATGCTCTTCAGTTACAGTTTCCTTATGAGACTTGCTATGCTCTTCCCATTTTTGCTTAGCCGCATCTAATTCATTGTTTAATTTTCTTTCCGTATCTCTTAATCGGGCAGCTTCTTCGTATTGTTGGCTTCTAACAACTTGATTTTTCTCTTCTTTGATAGCGTCTAGTTTGCTCTCAATTTCAATAATCTCCTTCGGTACATTGAGATTGGTAATATGAACTCTCGATCCGACTTCATCTAAAGCATCTATAGCCTTGTCTGGTAAGTGTCTGTCAGTAAGATAGCGAGATGTTAGCTTAACACAAGCTTCTATTGCCTCATCCGTGTAATCAACATTGTGGTGCTCTTCGTATTTGTCTTTAATGTTATTTAATATTGTAATAGTTTCTTCAATATTTGTTGGTTCAACTAATACTTTTTGAAATCTTCTTTCTAACGCTCCATCTTTTTCAACGTATTGTCTATATTCATCGAGGGTAGTAGCTCCAATGCATTGCAGTTCTCCTCTTGCCAAAGCTGGTTTAAACATGTTAGAGGCATCTAAGCTTCCAGAGGCTCCTCCTGCGCCAATAATAGTGTGGATTTCATCAATGAAAAGAACAATTTCTGGAGATTTCTCTAATTCATTCATTACCGCTTTCATTCTCTCTTCAAACTGTCCTCTGTATTTTGTTCCAGCCACTAGAGATGCTAAGTCGAGAGAGACAATTCTTTTATTAAATAAAACACGTGATACTTTTCTTTGAACGATTCTAAGGGCCAGCCCTTCAGCTATTGCAGATTTACCGACTCCGGGTTCACCAATAAGTATAGGGTTGTTTTTCTTTCTCCTACTTAAAATTTGCGATACTCTTTCTATTTCTGCCTGGCGACCAACTATTGGGTCCAATTTTCCTTCTTCTGCAAACTTTGTTAAATCCCTTCCGAAATTATCTAAAACGGGCGTCTTAGATTTTGAGTCAGAAGGCTTTCTCGAAGATCCTCCTGATGAAAAATTTTCTTCACGTTCATCATCAGCAGGGTTTCCTGGTAGTTCAGCTTTTGGGTTTTGATATCCTTGTTCCATCATTATTTCCAATTCGTCTTTTACAAGTGTGTAGTCTATTTTAAATTTATTTAATGTTTGGGCTGCAACATTATCTTCTTCTTTTAGAATGGAAAGTAAAAGATGTTCAGTGCCTATCATATTGCTTTTAAATAACTTTGCTTCTAAGTATGTGATTTTTAGTACTTTCTCTGCTTGCTTGATTAATGGTATATTGTTGGTGTCCGTTTGTTTGCTACTCCCACTTTCTAAATTACTTTCTAAAACTTTCCTAAGTTCTTTCAAGTCAATATTGGAATTTTGAATAATTTTAACAGCAACACCTTCACCTTCTCTTATTATGCCAAGAAGCAAATGTTCAACACCAATATAATCATGCCCAAGTCTCAAGGCTTCCTCTCTGCTGAAACTTATTACATCTTTTACTCTTGGAGAAAACTTCGCTTCCATATCTATCTATTCTTAAATTAAAATTTCACTGAATAACTTCAGTGAATGCAGAGTTACAAAAATAACACCAAACATTCGTCTTTTTTTACAATGAATTATTCAAAAAACAACATTTCAAAGATAAAAAAATCAATTGGGAAATAATTGTCAACAATTAGCTCATTTTTCACAGAATTTTGTTAGCAAGTAGCGATTGTTTTTATGCCTCTATGAATTAAGGATTGATTATTTTCGAACCGTAATAAACTGAATAAAGTGCTGTCTATTTTTAAGACGTTTTTTTATTTTGTTAAGATGCTTTTGCGTTAAAAAAAATGAATAGTTAGATTAAAGAAGATATATGTCAGAAGAAGAAAAAGGAGAAAAAATTATTCCCGTTAGTATTGAGGAAGAAATGAAGACAGCCTACATCGATTATTCGATGTCAGTTATTGTTTCGCGTGCACTACCTGATGTTAGAGATGGTTTAAAACCTGTTCATCGAAGGGTCCTTTATGGAATGTTAGATCTAGGAGTAAGAGCGAGCGGGAGTCATAAGAAATCTGCACGTATTGTAGGTGAGGTTTTAGGAAAGTATCACCCACACGGTGATTCATCTGTTTACGACGCCATGGTTCGAATGGCTCAAGAATGGTCTTTACGATACCCTTTGGTTGATGGACAAGGTAACTTTGGTTCTGTCGATGGGGATAGCCCGGCGGCAATGCGTTATACGGAGGCAAAACTTCAAAAGGTTGCTGAGGAAATTTTATCTGATTTAGATAAAGATACGGTAGACTTTACTCCAAATTTTGATGATTCATTGATGGAGCCATCAGTAATGCCAACCAGAATACCTGCCTTATTGGTAAATGGAGCATCTGGTATTGCAGTTGGAATGGCAACTAATATGGCGCCACATAACCTTGCTGAGGTTGTAAATGGAATTATAGCATATATCGATAATAGAGATATTGATGTAGATGGTTTGATGGAGCATGTAAAAGCTCCTGATTTTCCGACGGGAGGAACTATATATGGCTACGAAGGCGTGAGGGATGCATTCCATACTGGTAAAGGTAGAATTGTAATGAGAGCTAAAGCTACAATTGAAGAAATTCGAGAAGGTAGAGAAGCAATTATTGTTACAGAGATCCCTTACCAAGTGAATAAGGCAGATATGATTCAAAAAACTGCTGGATTGGTTCATGAAGGCAAAATTTCGGGGATTTCTGAATTAAGGGACGAATCGGATAGAAACGGTATGCGTATCGTTTATGAATTGAAAAGAGATGCTATTCCAAATGTTGTATTGAATAAATTATTCAAATACACTGCGTTACAAACATCTTTCTCTATCAATAACATTGCTTTAGTAAAAGGTCGTCCAGAAGTGTTGAATTTAAAAGATATGATTCACCACTTTGTTGACCACAGACATGAAGTAATCGTTAGAAGAACAAAATACGAATTAAAAAAAGCAGAAGAACGCGCGCATATTTTAGAGGGGTTAATTATTGCATCGGATAATATTGATGAAGTAATTAAAATTATTAGAGCTTCTAAAAATGCGGATGAAGCAAGAGAGAATTTAATCAATCGTTTCAAATTATCTGAAATACAATCGAAAGCAATCGTTGAAATGCGATTGAGACAATTAACTGGTCTGGAACAAGATAAGTTAAGAGGTGAGTATGATGATATTATGAAATTGATAACTGATTTAAAAGATATTCTAGACAATGAATCTAGAAGGATGCAGATCATCAAAGATGAGATGATAGTTATCAAAGAGAAGTACGGTGACGAAAGAAGATCTATTATTGAATACTCTGCAAATGAAATGCGCATAGAGGATTTAATTCCAGACAACGAAGTTGTTATTACAATTAGTCACGCGGGTTATATTAAACGTACCAACCTAGATGAATATAAAGTTCAGAATAGAGGAGGAGTTGGTTCAAAAGGGTCAACTACGAGAGATAAAGATTTCTTGGAGCACTTATTTGTAGCGACGAATCATAATTATTTATTGGTATTTACCGAAAAAGGCAAGTGTTTCTGGATGCGTGTTTTTGAAGTTCCAGAAGGAGCCAAGGCAACAAAAGGAAGGGCTATCCAAAACTTAATTAATATTGAGCAAGATGATAAGGTGAAAGCCTATATCAATGTAGGAGATGTTAAATCTGAAGAGTATATTAAACGACCTGCTACACAAGAAGATGTTGATAATGAATTAGCGGAAAATATTGGCGATTTAGTTGATAGACATTACATCATAATGTGTACTAAAAAAGGTGTAATTAAGAAAACTAAATTAGAAGCTTATTCTAGACCGCGTACGAATGGTATTAATGCAATTGGTATACGAGAAGGAGATGAATTACTTGAAGTGAAATTAACAGGAGGTAAACATGAAGTGTTAATGGCTTTAAAATCGGGTAGGGCAATTCGTTTTAATGAGGAGAAGGTTCGGCCTATGGGAAGAACAGCCTCTGGTGTAAGAGGAATAACGCTTTCTAGTGATTCTGATGAAGTTGTAGGAATGGTTACTGTTGCAGATTTCACAAAAACAATTTTAGTTGTTTCTGAAAAAGGATATGGTAAACGTACCTTGTTAAATGATCCGGAAACAGGCGAGGCTATTTATAGAGTAACGAACCGTGGTGGTAAAGGTGTTAAAACATTAAACGTTACCGATAAAACAGGAGACCTTGTTGCGATTAAAGTTGTAACAGACGAAGATGATTTAATGATTATTAATAAATCTGGTGTTATGATTCGTATGCATGTGGATTCTTTGCGCACAATGGGTAGAGCAACTCAAGGAGTTAAGTTAATTGACCTTAGAGGGAAAGACACTATAGCAGCTGTAGCTAAAGTTGAAAAAGATGATAGCGAAGATGATTCCGTACAACTGTCGGAAGAAGATGTAGAAAACTTGAACGAGTCTGGAGAGGGAGAAAGTCCTTCAACTGATGAGAATAGTTCAAGTGAAGATTCTTCTGCCGAGGAAAGCTCAGAAGAATAAATTATTCAAATCTTTAAATAGTAATCCCTCATTCTTTAATCGGTTTGAGGGATTTTTTTTGAATATTGTAACAATGGCAAAGATTTTGGTAAACGCATTATGAAATTATTAGTAATATTGCATCATTGAAAAAACAAACAAAAATGAAAAAATCAGTAATTATATTATCCATGTTGTTTATTGCAATGACTGGAAGTGCTCAGAAAAATGAATTAATCAACGCTGCTATCGAAATGAAAGGTATAGACCCGTTGCGATTGGCTATGTCTATTGCTCAGAAAGCAGATGGCGTTGATGATATGAAGAAGAAAGTTATTAAAGCAAAAGAGCAAATAGATCTTTGTCAGTCAAAACAAAAGGAATCTGGAGCGTTAACAAAAGCAAAAGATCTTGGCAAGATGCACTATTACACAGGTCTTGTGTATATGTCTTATCCAATGTTTGCTGAAGGGGATGAAGCTATTAAAAAAGATGTTGAGGCAAATGAGGAGGCATATGCTAAGTTAGGACCGGAATCATTTAAAGCGAGTTTAGCTGCTAGCGATTATTATGAAGAAGAAATTACTGCAATGATGGGACAAATGAGGGCTATGGCGATTAATGGCGGAGTACAATTATTTCAGGATAAGGATTTTGAAAATGCATATTTAGCATTTACATCCTCTGTGGAAGCTTATGATGTTTTAGGAAAACAAGATACAGTTGCAATGTATTATGCTGGATTGTCCGCGGATAATTTAGATGCATACGACAATGCATTAAAATACTACGGTATGGCTGCAGCATTGAAATATGGTGGTGACTCTAGAACGCACCAATTAATGGTAAAAGTAGCTACTCGCAAGAATGGAGGAAATCCAAGTGAAGAGTCTTTTAAAATTATTCAAGATGGAAGAGCATTGTATGCTGGAGATTTAAACTTGATTTTGGAGGAGTTTAACTATTTCTATAAAACAGGTGATGCAGTTAAAGCGCAAAACAGCTTGCAAGAAGCGGTAAAAGCAGATCCTGAAAATCCAATTTTACACTTTAATATTGGTGCTACATTTGATGAAATGTCAACAGCTGCGCACAAGGAAGGGAAGCATGAAGATGCTACCGAATTTGTAACAAAATCTGCCGATGCTTATAAAAAAGCAATAGAGTTAGACGCTAGTTATATGGATGCTTACTTTAACTTAGGAGCATTATATTATAATGAAGCTGCGGAATTAAATAATATTGCAAACAAGATTGAAGACGCTGCATTATACGAAGCGGAAAAAGCAAAAGCTGATGAAATGTTCAAAGCTGCTGTTCCGCAATTAGCAAAAGCGCACGAATTAGCTCCTGAAGATATAACTACACTGAAAATTTTAAAAAATATCTATATTCAAATAGACGATACAGCAAAGTTTAAAGAGGCAAATGACAAGTTAAAAGCTTTAGGTCAATAGGAGTTTAATTCAATTAACAAAAAAGGCTATTGATGTATATTGATAGCCTTTTTTTTGTTTAAATTTAAAGTATGATATACACCGGCAACATCCGCAAAATGCGCTCTAAATTAGAAGAGCAAGTTCAATACGAATTACCTTTGTATAATGTACTTGAGCAAGGAGAACTTGTTCCAATGAACCAGTTCATCGGTCAAGATATCTCTATTCGATTTGAGCATGTAATTAATTGTGTTGTTACGGGTAAAAAAATCAGAAAACCCTATGGGGAAGGAATGAGTTATGATGCGTTTATGTCCTCTCCAATGGCAACTCCAAGTATCATTCGTCCCGAGTTAAGCAGAATACACGAGGGGATTGCTTTACGGGATGAGGAATGGGAACGAAAGCACCATTTAACGCCTCATTATGTTTATCTATCTAAAACCTCGGGATTAAAAGTAGGAGTTACTAGAGCAACACAAATACCCACCCGTTGGATTGATCAAGGTGCAATAGAAGCTGTAATAATTGCTGAGACTCCTTACAGAGGTGCAGCAGGAATGATAGAAGTTGCTTTAAAGGATTACATAGCGGATAAAACCAATTGGCGTAAAATGTTAACCAATGATGTTAGTTCAGCTTCTTTGTTGAGTAAAAAAGAAGAGTTGATTGAGGTAATACCCGAGGAGTATGAGGATTTCATAGAATATGATGGTGAGATTACACATATTAACTTCCCGGTTCTTCAATATCCAACTAAGGTTAATAGTATAAAACTAGACAAGCTCCCTATAATTGAGAAAAAATTGGTTGGAATTAAAGGGCAGTATCTTATTTTCTATGATGGTTCAGTTATTAACTTGAGATCTCATTCTGGGTACCGTGTAACATTAGAATTTTAATCATCACTATAATCTCTTAAATAGTTTAATTCGTTAGAAAGTAGCGATTTTATTTATTGCAATTTCCTTACTTTTATTTCGTTCAAATAACACAATAATTATCGATAGATATTAATATTTTTTCGACTGATTGTTAATATCATTTATTTGCTAAAATTTGTTAAAACGAAAAATTAGTATAATATTGGTCTTACATAAATGTAAACTAACTATTTAAAAATTAAAATTATGAGTGAAGAAGTAAATGCAGGTTCTGGAGAAAATCCAGGAAAAATGAAAGGAATAATGGGATTTGTAATCTCATTAGTTGCATTTTATTAGGGGGATCTATCATGTGTTGGCTATTTGTGCCTGCTGGTTTTAGTAAAGCAGTTGCTGCTCTTGCGTTTTTATTACCATAGCAGGTATTGTTATTTCGGTAATGGGAATGAAAGAGTCTAAAGCATGCTGGACATAAAAATGGTCTTGGATCTAACAGGATATGATAATCAGTATTGTTGCTATTGTTTGGTTCTTAATGGTTTTTGCAGGTTTATCATTATTAGCAGGTGCTATGAAACTATGTGCAGCTAATGATATGCAAAAGTATCAGATGCTATTGATGCAATGGAAATTAAATTAGATTGGAAATTACATTTTTATAAGCACCGATTTATCGGTGCTTTTTTTTGCTCTAATTTTGAGACTTGATCACTCAAATAGTTCTTATCTTTACTACAATTTCCTTGTAAACGTAAAGTTTGATTTGAATAAAGCTAAAGTTAGAAGGTGGTTTTGGCCTCAAATACTGATTGAAGAGAAACGCGGTAAAGCATTAGTAAAAAGGGTAGTTCTGAGGAACGAAGAAATCACCCGTCTGAACTTATGTTTTACAAGTTGAACAATTGAAGAATTTGCAGCCTTGACTTTTTTTCATTGTTTTTGTGTCAAGACAAAAATAATGTGCCTCCACGATAGCTATCGGGACGACATAAGGGTTATAATAGTAGGTTGTTTCTAGGATTAAAGATGTTACTCAAATAACTCTCTATTCTTGGAAACAAAATTCATTCCCATTTCTAGACCTAGTCTATAGTCCTCTTCAATTTTTTCCAATGTGCTGGAGTAGCTGCTCGTTTTTAAATATTTTTCAGGAGCTAGCTGGTAAATGTCAATCCCATCGTGCTTCTTATCCAGAAAATCAACGATTTTGTTGTAGTAAAGGTGATCATCAGAAAAACGTTTGCTTAATTTTGGATTGTTTCGATGCCAGAATCCTCCAAAAATTCCAAAATAACTCCAATCTTCTTTATGGTCTTTCGGAAGTGTTCTAATTACCACGAGTTTTTTTGCTCCCTTTTTTATTCCTCGTTTTACAGGAATAGCATCGCTCCATCCGCCGTCCATTAATTGGCGACCATTCACATTACAAACACCTCTAGAAAAAAAAGGCAATGTTGCGGAGGCACGAAGATATAATAGCCACTTTTTCAATGTCGGTTTTAAATAAACCGGATTGCCGTTTGCCATATCTGTGGCTACAATTTCAAAAGTTTTACCTTTTAAATTATTCATTGCAGATTTAACATCTAAAGGATATTTGTCCTGTGTAAACTTCTCTAAATATTCTAAGTTGACAAATCCCTCTTCAGAAAACACATTTTTAATATTAATAAATTGATCATCGTGTGAGAGTTCTTTTAAAATAGTTAGTAGCGTGCGGTCTTGTCCGCTCAAAAAATAGGAAAGACTCATAGCTCCTCCAGATACGCCAGCATAATAGTCAAACGGGTTAAACCCCAATATATTAAAAGCATCTAGCACGCCAGCAGAAAAAACAGAACGTAGCGATCCTCCCTGTACGATTAATCCAATGTTGTGTTCTTTTTTCATGAAATTGTAAATCCTTTATTGATAGTTAACTCAATTAAATGCAAAATGTTTATATTTATTGACGAATTAAAACATTTTGACGATGACATTTTACCACGAGCTGAAAGAATTTTTCAAAACCCACGATCCAGCCAGGCTTTATATGGCAAATAAAATTGCGCGGAAGTTTCGTTTAGGAACGGAGCAGAAAGTAGTTTTAAACAGATTGAAAGTAATTTATGAGAATGGAGGTCCTTCCGAAATTGTATTGGGTCCACCAGCGCCGGTATCGGCTGCACCTGCTATTGAATCTGAAGTTTCAGAGATGGTGAGTGAAACAGCTGAAGAGCGAGAATCTATAGATATTGACATTGAAATTGAAGGTGAATCTCCAGAAATTACAATTGAAACTCCTGATGACGAAAAAGAATCTTAATTAGAAAATAATATTTACAAGAGCCATTCGTTATTTTTCGAATGGCTTTTTTTTTATTTAGCATGAAAAATATATTAGTTGGATTTATTGCATTGATGATACTAAATGGCTGCAATTCGATAGATGAAAATATTGATAATGATGTCCAAGCCAAAGTCGAGGAAGCGGAAATTGAAATTGATAAGGAAGATGCTTATCGAAAGTTTGTTCTCAAAAATAGGATACAAACCAAAAAAGCCTCGGCTTTTCAATACAAATTTGGAGAGCCAATAGAACATGGAATTTTAGTTTATGAAACAAACTATGATCGTAAAGGAAATATTTTGGATTCTATAGTCTATAGCTCAAATAAGGTTTCTTTTCATGAGAAATATACTTACAATGAGAAGAATGAGCTTGATAATGCGTGTACTATTAGATAGTTTAGGGTGTCGCAGTGCAGAAGTCGGAGAGGTTGCTCAACGATAAAGGTTTGGAAAGTGGATTTATTATGTATCATATGGACAGTATTTATTATCAGCAAGAAAGAGAATACAATGAGAAAGATGAATTAATAAGGTTAATTGAATTCGATGCAAACGCATTGAATGCTGGAGTTTCTAAATTAGTCTCTGAATATGCTTACAATGAAAAAGGGAAATTATTATCGCAAACAGAATTAAATCATAGTGGTGATGTTTTGTCAAAAATAAGTTATACCTACGATAGCGATGGTAACAAGACGAGTATTTCTAATTATAATTCGCTTGGAGATCTGCAGGGTAAAACATTATTGAAAGCGTATGAAAATGGAAATTGCAAATTGATTGAAAAATATGACGCTTTCGATAGTCTATATGCATTTTATAAATATGAATATAATTCACAGGGTGAAGAGACGAAGAATGTTATCTTTAATGGTATTGGTCAGGTAATTAGACAGTCAAATACCACAATAGATAAGAATGGGAATAAAGTATTGTTTGAGATATATGAAGGAGAGGTTGGCTTTTTAGGGAAAGACGAAGTTACATACAACGAAAATGGGCAAGAAACCGAATTAACTGTTTTTGATAATAGGAATAAACAAGTAAAAAGGAAGGTTACTGTGTATAGTGAGAAAGGCCTCATAACGAAAGAAGTGAATTACAATAAAATAGATGAACCAATTTATCAGTTTGTTTATGACTATACTTATTTTAAATAAACAATTTTATCCTGGCAGTCATGTCTATGGGTTTAGATAGGAAAGAAGATGAAGTTACAGCGGGATTTTTTAGCCAAAACAACCAATACACCCTTCAATATTGATGTAGATAAAGCAGAGGGTGTTTATTTGTATGATAAGAAAGGGAAAAAGTATTTCGATTTAATTTCGGGTATTGCTGTCAGTAATTTGGGCCATGGAAATAAAGCCATAAATACTGCCATAAAACAGCAGGTTGATAAATACTTACATGTAATGGTTTTTGGAGAATACAGTCAAACTCCACAAATCGAATTAGCCAATAAATTAAATGAGTTGTTACCTGATAATCTAACTACTAGTTACTTTGTGAATTCTGGTACAGAAGCCAATGAGGCTGCACTTAAATTAGCAAAAAGACATACGGGAAGAACAGAAATTATAGCATTTTACAAGTCATACCACGGAAGTACGCATGGATCGTTAAGTGTATCGGGTAATGAGATAAAAAAAAATGCATTCAGACCTCTATTGCCAGATGTAAGGTTTATCCATTTTGATAATATAGCGGACTTAAAGAATATTACAAATAAAACAGCTTGCGTAATTATTGAGCCTATTCAAGGAGATGCTGGAGTTCGCATACCGACGAACGGATTTATGGATGCTTTGAGAAGCAAATGCGACGAAACGGGTACATTGTTAATTTTTGATGAAATTCAGACTGGATTTGGTAGAACAGGTAAGTTTTTTGCATTTGAGCATTTTAATGTTGTGCCGGATATATTGACAATTGCAAAAGCAATGGGAGGAGGAATGCCCATTGGTGCTTTTGTCGCATCGAAAGAGATAATGAATTCATTAACACATAATCCAGAGTTAGGTCATATTACTACTTTCGGAGGTCATCCAGTAAATTGCGTTGCTGCTCTGACAAATATTAATGAGCTTTTAAAAGACAACCTTATAGCTTCCGTTGAAAAGAAGGGGCAGTTATTTGAGGAAATTATTACGCATCCTTCCATTAAGGAAATCCGCCGTAAAGGGTTGTTTTTTGCAATAGAAATGGACAGTCCAGACACTGTTCAAAAGGTTGTTGATGGTTGCAAAAGTAGGGGAGTGCTTAGCTTTTGGTTTCTATCTTGTCCAGAGAGTTTCAGAATTGCGCCACCTTTAACTATTTCAGAAAATGAAATTAAGCTATCTGCTACAATTATTTGGGAAGTGATAAATTCACTTGAAGGATAATTATTCCAAAATCACCTTTTTAACTCTTCCAACCTCTCCTGTTTCCAGCTTTACTTTTATACCATGCGGATGATTTGGTGATTTGGTAAGGATTCGCTCTACATGCCCGTCTGTAAGTTCACCACTGCGTTGATGATGTTTTTGAACGATTTCAACATAACACCCTATTTCTATATTTTCACGAATTGATCCGTCAGTATTACTCATTTCTTTTTTATTTCTTTTAGCAAAGTCTTTATTGTATTTCTGTTCTTGGTTCAGCTTAGTTTTAACCGTTTTTTCTGCTTTACCGATTTTTTGAATTTTGTGCAACTGAATTTTATACAAACTCTTTTCATAATGAATATCAGCTTTGAATCTTAGCTTTTCTTTACCAGTTTCAGCTAAATACTCTTTCAGGGCAAGATTTATATGTAGCTCTATATTCTTTAAACCAAGCTATAAACGAATTATTTCGTTCTTGAATGCGTTCCATGATTTCACCTAAATTTGAAAGACGGTTTAATGAGATTTCATTGAGCGTTTTCAATTCAGTAATGTAGTTTTCTATTGAACCGCTGCTGTATATTGTTTTTAAAAGGCGTATAAGCTTCCTTTTTAATTTGATTAATGTTATTCAATTCTTTTTTATAATTTGAAAGTGTTTGTTTTTGGAGCCAGATAAATTTTTTCATCAAAGAATCAGCTAATTTTAGATGGTGTAAGGTGAAGTTCATTTACTTTATTTCTACATGAGAAATATGTCGAATCTAGATTGTGATCGTATCTCTCAACTATCAACTTACTCCGTTTTTCCCAAACCGTTTCTTGAATTAAGGTGTCAATAATATTCTTTTTTAACGAGGTAAAATCTTCTTTAAGTTGTTCGTCAAATTCATTTTCTAGACTGTCCATTTTTGCTTTAATTACGTACGTGTTAGCGAAAAGTGTTTCGATGGTTTTTATTGCTTGATTATAGACTTTGTCAGAAACAGGTTTTGTCTCCTTGAAGCTGGGAGTCCATTGTTCGTATTTCCTTATTTTATGCTGATGCGCGCCAGATTTTTCATTAATCTGATGGTTTTCATGCTTAAATTGCCTTGATAATTGAACAGTTTTATCTTGAATTACCGAAAGTTTGTTCTGTCGTTTCCTATTCTCACTCGTTACAGTTTTATTCCTCAATTTATGCACTTTTATATTCGATGCATATATCTTTTTTTCTATTTGAGTAGCATTTTTTAAATGAGATTTTGATTCGTTTAATTTTGAAAATAATGAATCAATTTCGATCAATCGATCCGTAAACTGGCCTTCTTCGTTAATAGGTCTTTGTTTAAATAGATTAATGGATTTATTTACAAACTGTACCTCTCCATTTGCTAAAGCGACAAAATTGGTGTCATTGTGTTGATTTCCATCCGTACCTTCAACCAAATCAGGATGAACTGAAAATACATAGTCATCAATTTCCTTGTTATAGTCGTATTCATATTCTCCAGAAGAGGAATTAATATGCGCTTTTCTCTCCCACAATTTCTTTCTGTAAATATTCGATGAAATAGTATCTTCCGATAATTGCCACATAGGCATTAACGGAAAATGTGTCTCTAGCATTTCTTGATTTTTTAAATAATAATCTCGGGAAGGTTTGTGTGTGAATTTTGATTTTTTTTTAATGAAATAAAAACGTTTGACTCCCCCTGGATAGGGTATTACAATGTTCTTTTCAATAAATTTTTTCACGGAGTATTTTTTCTTCTGCATGCAGCCAGCATCAAATGTGACATCTAGTACAAACCACTTCCCATTAATTTTAACAGCATTCCATGAATGATTACTGATTTCATATGCTTTTGGATTGTAATTGATAGAGAATTCTGGCGTAACGTTACCCCTTACTATTTCACATTCAATTTTTGCGAATTTGCACATTTCATTAAACAGTATTACATATGCACTTGCAGCACCTTTTCTTTTGAGTAGTACTTTTCTAGCTGTTTTATAATGTGTTTCGTGGGTTTTTGAATTCTTCCACTTGAGGTGGTGGGTAATCCATTCGTGTATGGCTAAAACTTTATCCTCTTCAGAATGCATGTCTTTAGTCACGTTGGCCGTTAGCTTGGCAATGTTCCCCCTGTTGAAGAAATACTTTTCTGTGCTTTGAGCAACACTATTTAAGCCGAATAAACAGAAAAATAAAAGAAATTGTATTTTAACTGATGAGGTCATCATTTTGTGTAACAAAAGAACAACCAAAAAGTTACAATTTTACTTTCCGATAGAAATATCTTTATTTTCAATGCCTCTTATTCTGCAGAATTCATCAACAACTCCTTTGTGTGTTACCGTTTTGGTTTTAAATAACTCAACAATTTGTTTCTTTTCGGCATCAGTAGCCTCTAGTTGATTTAGAATATTCAATAAGTGCATTTTCATGTGTCCTTTCTGTATTCCTGTAGTAACCAACGATCGAATAGCCCCAAAATTCTGTGCTAATCCCGCAGTGGCGGTGATCATCATTAATTCTTCTGCACTTGGATTTCCCAATAGTTTGTGCGAGAACTTCACAATGGGGTGTAGTTTGGTTAGTCCACCAACGGTTCCTAATGCCATTGGTATTTCTATCCAAAATCGGAATATTCCATTCTTCTACAGATACATGTGTTAAGCTTTTGTATTGTCCGTCTTTTGCAGCGTAGGTATGACCACATGCTTCAACAGCCCTAAAATCGTTTCCAGTAGCTAATACGACTGAATCTATCCCGTTAAAAATACCTTTATTATGCGTTGTTGCTCTATAAGGTTCTATTGTAGCAACATGAATCGCTTGCACAAACTTCTCTACAAATAATTCAGGAGACATATCTGTCCCTTCTGTTAATTCTTCAACTTTGCAACTCACTTCGCTTCTAACTAGGCACTCAGGAGTGTAGTTAGACAGAATGCACATTATCACTTGAATCTTTTTTTCTTCATCAGTAAGAATCGTGTCATTTTCGATTTCAGTAGTTAGTGTTTTCGAAAATTCTTCTAAAAGGCTATTAATAAAATTCGCACCCATAGAGTCACAAGTTTCAAATTTCGCCATTAGCTGGTAGTAATTTGGCTCTAGGTCACATTTATTAACGAGCTGGATGTCTAATATACCCCCCCCACGAGCGCGCATATTCGCTGTAAGGTTTTCTGTATTTTGGAAGAACTTATCTTTTGCACGTGTAAAGAAATCAAGTAACCTTTCGTATTTTCCGTACCAAGCAAAATGTACATGTCCAACTTTAATTGTCGAAATAACTCGCGCGCTGAACCCCCCTCTATTTAGCCAAAACGATGCAGATTTTGCAGCCGCTGCAACAACAGAGCTTTCTTCAATAGCCATTGGAAGACAGTAAACTTTATTGTTAATCATAAAGTTGGGAGCAACTCCAAAAGGCAGGTAAAAGTTTGTCAGTGTATTTTCGATAAACTCATCGTGTAACTTCTGAGTTTTTGTATCGTTGTGCCAATAAGATTTTAGTAATTCAATAGAAGCGTCATCTCCTTCTAAATATTCTTTGGTTAACCACTCAATTTTAGCTTCTTTAGATAGCTTGCTAAATCCTTTTATTGTTTTATTCTCCACAATTAAATATTTTCGTTATGCAAATATAAAGCGTTCTTTTTCTAATAAAGAACAATAAGTTGAATAACCTTATGGAGAGAATTTAAGTATTGTTGGTTTCTTAAAGTTTGTTAAAAGAAATTTTCAGTTCAATAATGTGTTTACCTTCTGCTATTCTATTGGTTTAATTTAGATGAACCGGCATGCTATGAATGTGAACTAAAGCGTTTACAGATTCATTATTTTTAACTCGGTTTATGATTTCATTGATAATTTTATCCAATTGATTTTCAGAGCAAGTATTCACTTGGCCTTTTTCATCGAATAAGGACCAAAAACTTAAAATAAACGCTATTTTTTCAATTCTTGTCATGCTTGTTTACTATTGTTGTACGTAAAATGAATTGAAAAGATTGTGCCAATTATTAAATGGGCAGTTTTTAGGTATAAATGACCCTTATTTAATGTTATTCGTAATTTTGCAGTAATGAAGAGACTAAAAGATTATTGGAAAAAGTATTATTCATTCTTTGTTGATATCTGGCAATATCTGATTATTATTATTTTGTTTGCTTTGGCAGCTATATTCTTTTTGTAAAAACGATAAGAGTTAAATATCCTCATATAGTTTTTCTACAACTGATTGGGTGTAATTTGCAAATTCTTCTGGTTTCTTATTAACGAATAACTCGGCTTTTATTGGTTCACCTATATTAATATAAACTTTTCCTGGACGAAATTTTAATCCTCCCGGTTTGTGTAGTAATTCACTTCCTTTTATGGCAATCGGAATAATATCTATTTGAGAGTTAATTGCTATAACAAATGTTCCTTTTCTAAACATTTCTATTTTCCCAGACCTTGATCTTTTGCCTTCCGGAAATGCAATTACATTTTTCCCGGACTTAATTAATTCACCCGCAACCTTCATACTTTCAATTGCTTTTTTTCTGTTTTTTCTGTCAACAAATATCATCCCCATTGCTGCAATACACCATCCAAATAAAGGAATTTTCTTTAGCTCCTTTTTTGCGATGAAATGAAGACTTACGGAAGTGATGGTAAACAGAATAGGAATGTCAAAATTAGACATATGATTTGCGGTGTAAATAAATGTTCTACTCGTATCTAGGTTTTCTTTTCCTTTTACTTCAACTTTTCCACCTACCATTAATAATAATAATGGTCCCCAAATTTTTCTACCAATCCAATAGGATGCTTTTGGGAAACCTAACAAGGCGGGAACAAGTGCGAGAATAGCACACAATAATGTATGCACAATAATCAATATTGATTGAATGATATTTATTATAAACCACATGTCTAGAAACAAAAAAACCTTGTATTACCAAGGTTTTTTTGTTTATATGTTTTTGAATTAATGCGTGTTTACAAGCTTAATTCCGTATTCACCGGCATTTAATTTTTCTTTCACTTTTTTAAATGTCTCAATTGTGTAGTCAACATCTTCTATAGAGTGAGAAGCGGTTGGGATTAACCTCAGTAGGATCATTCCTTTTGGTACAACAGGGTAAACTACAATTGAAGTGAAAATATTATGATTTTCTCTTAAATCGTGCGTTATGGCAATAGCTTCATCAACCGTTCCTGAAATCATTACAGGAGTGACACAAGAATTTGTTTTTCCCAAATTGAATCCAGCATCAATCAACCCTTTTTGCAAAGCATTTGTAATGGTCCATAGTTTATCTTTTTGCTCAGCTTTTTTCAGCATCTCTAGCCTTTTAAGAGCTCCTACAACTAGAGGCATAGGTAAAGATTTAGCAAATACCTGTGAACGCATATTGTAACCTAAGTAATTGATTACATTTTCCGAGCTACAAATAAAAGCACCTACACTTGCCATAGACTTGGCAAAAGTTCCGAGTAGGATATCAATTTCTTGATGAACGCCTTGCTCTTCACCAGCTCCTTGCCCTTTTTCTCCAAGAGTTCCAAATCCATGCGCATCGTCAACCATTAAACGGAAATCATAACCTTGTTTTCTCAATTCAACAATTTCCTTAAGTTTTCCTTGGTCTCCACTCATTCCAAACACACCCTCTGTAATTAAGAGAATGCCTCCACCGGTTTCAGCAATAATTTTGTTTGCCCGGTCCAGTTGCGTTTTGCATTTGTCAATGTCATTGTGTGGAAATACAAATCTTTTTCCTTGATGCAATCTTACACCATCAACAAGGCAAGCGTGACATTCACTGTCGTAAACAATAACATCATTCCTGCTTACCAAAGCATCAATAGCAGACATAAAACCCTGGTAACCATAATTAAGTAGGTAACAGGATTCCATTTCCATAAAATCCGCAAGTTCATCTTCTAATTGCTCATGTTTGCTAGTCTGACCTGACATCATTCTGGCACCCATCGGATAACCTAGTCCCCATTCTGTAGCCGCATCTATATCTGCTTTTCTAATGTCTGGGTGATTTGATAAACCAAGATAGTTATTGATACTCCAAGTTAGAACCTTTTTTCCTCTAAACATCATATGAGAGCCTATTTCTCCTTCTAGTTTGGGAAAAGTGTAGTATCCATGTGCATCTTTTGAATATTGACCTAAAGGTCCTCTGTTTCCTGCAATTCTTTCAAATATATCCATAGTATATTATATTGTTATCTAAAAATCAATGCAAATGTAAGCTATTGCAAGTAGTGTTCAAATATTGTTTTAGAAAAATATAAACAGAAATTAGTTAATTGTTTAAAAGAGAACTTTCTGATATGTTGAATTTAAAAAATAAATTACACCTCATATAATTTACTTTATCCTTAAACGTTAGAAGCAAGAGTTTAAATTTCCTACATTCGCGAACGAAATGAAAAAAGTCAAATTAATATTACTACTGTTTATTGCTTCAGCGGCAATTTTGGTTGGTTGTTCTGAGCATGGTAAAATTTTAAAGAGTACAGATTACGATTTAAAATATAAAAAGGCGATTGAATATTATGAAGCTGGCGATTGTTACAAAGCACTTCCGCTGTTTGAAGAATTAATGACCTATTTCAGAATGACAGAAAGAGGGGAGGATGTCTATTACTATTATGCGAACACGCAATTTTGCTTAAAGGAATACTATTTAGCGGCCTACTATTTTAAAAGATTTACGGTGAATTATCCCAATAGTCCAAAAGCAGAAGAATGTGCATTTAATTCAGCTAGATGCAGTATGTTAAATTCTCCTGAGTACAATTTAGATCAATCAGATACATATAAAGCAATTGATGATTTCCAGTTGTTTATGAATCATTATCCAGAAAGTGGTTTAGTTGATTCCTGCAATACTTTGATAAGTGCCTTAAGAAGTAAGCTGGAAACAAAGAGTTTTGAAAAAGCAAAGCTGTATTATAAAATGGAGAAATATCGTTCAGCTGTCATTTTATTTAACACAACATTAGAAGAATTTCCAGATACAGACTTTAAAGAAGAGGTCTTGTATTTAATCATTAGGTCCAATTTTTTGTTTGCTAGTAATAGTATAGAGACAAAAAAAGAAGAACGTTATGATAATACTATCAAATCTTATTATACCTTTGTCGACCAATTTGACTCAAGTAAATTTCTGAAATCAGCAGAAAGCTATTTTAAATCGAGTCAAAAAGAACTAGATAAAATTAGAAACGTCAATTAATATGGCTTATAGAGACAGTACAGCAGAAAGAACTACTATTACTAGAAATGTTGGTGATTTAGAAGAGAAAACAGGAAATGTTTACGAATCAATTGTAATTCTTTCAAAAAGAGCTAATCAAATAAATGCTGAGTTAAAAGAGGAGCTAACTTCTAAATTAGAGGAATTTGCTTCATCTACAGACAACTTGGAAGAAATTTTTGAAAATAGAGAGCAAATAGAGGTTTCTCGTTTTTACGAAAGATTGCCTAAGCCAGGTGCTATGTCAATGCAAGAGTTCGAGGAAGATAAAATTTACTGGAGAAAGCCAGATTCTGAGACTAAGTCATAAAAAAGTATGCTCAACGGCAAGAAAATAATTCTAGCTGTTTCGGGTAGTATAGCCGCTTATAAGTCGGCGTTAATCATACGGTTATTAATTAAAGCTGGAGCTTCTGTCAAAGTAATTATGACCGAAGCTTCTGAGGATTTTATTACTCCATTAACGCTTGCTACTTTGTCTAAAAATCCAGTTCTAAAGGATTTTACAAAGGATCATGATTCAGGAGAATGGAATAATCATGTAGATTTGGGATTGTGGGCAGATGCAATTATCGTTGCCCCTGCGACAGCAAATACAATGGCAAAAATGGTTTCAGGTAATGCTGATAGCTTATTATTGGCAGTTTACTTATCAGCTAGATGTCCGGTATTTGTAGCTCCTGCTATGGATTTAGATATGTACAAACATGAATCAACACAAGGGAATATAAAAACACTTATTGAAAGAGGTAATTTGATTATTCAGCCGGAATCAGGTGAGCTTGCAAGTGGGCTAATTGGTGAAGGAAGACTGACCGAACCAGATCACATTCTTGAATTCTTAAATAAGTACTTTGCTGATAAAGCATCACTTTATGGTTTAAGACTTATGGTGTCAGCTGGTCCTACTCAGGAACCAATTGACCCAGTGCGCTTTATTGGGAACCATTCTTCAGGAAAAATGGGGTTTGCATTAGCTCAAGAAGCAGCAAAAAGAGGTGCAGATGTGACGTTAATTGCTGGACCGGTTAGCTTGGAAACTCCGCATGGCGTTAATAGAATAAATGTCAAAACGGCTCAAGATATGTTTGATGTTTGCACAAATAATTTTGATAAGCAGGATATAATTATAATGGCCGCTGCTGTGGCAGATTATGCGCCAATTGAGGTGGCGTCAGAAAAGCTTAAGAAGAAAGCTGAGGATTGGAATATTGAGTTGAAGAAAACTAAAGATGTTTTAGCATGGATTGGAGAGAATAAAAAAGAAAATCAAAAATTAGTTGGTTTTGCTTTGGAAACCGAAAATGAAGAAGCAAATGCATTCGGAAAATTAGAAAGAAAAAAATTAGATATAATTGTACTGAATTCATTGAAAGATAAGGGTGCAGGTTTTCAACATGAATCCAATAAAGTAACAATTATTGATCGGAATAATAAAGTGACTAGTTTTGAGTTAAAGAGTAAGCAAGATGCAGCCATAGATATTTTGGATGCCATAGAAAATTACTAAGTTGACGATTAATGTATTTGATTAGAATAAATATAATATTGTTTATGATTTCACTCTCTAGTTTCTTAAAGGCGCAAGAGATGAATTGTCAGGTACAGGTTATTGCCCCAACATTGCAAAGCTCTCCAGCAAATTCAGAGATAATACAAGAATTGCAAGCAACTGTTTTTGAATTTATTAATGGTACGAAATGGACAAATGAAGTTTTTCAAGATGAGGAACGTATAGAGTGTAGTATTCTAATAAACATAAATTCAAAAACAGGAAGTGATCAATTTAAGGCAAGTATTCAAGTCTCATCGTCACGGCCTGTTTATGGATCAAGTTTTAAAAGTCGTCTATTAAATTATAATGATAATAGTCTTACTTTCCAGTATCAAAGAGGTGCTTCGTTAGTTTTTACCCCAGATAGACACCAAAACAATTTAGCCGATGTTTTGGCTTTCTATGTATATATGGTTATTGGGTATGACTATGATTCATTTTCCTTAAAAGGAGGGACGCCTTATTTTGATAAAGCACAACAGATTGTATCGAACTGCCAAAATGCACCTGAGGCAGGTTGGAAACCACAAGAAGGTACAAAAAACAGATATTGGATAGTTGTTAACCATGTGCAGAATTTGTTTGATCCATTACGAGTTTGTTTTTATGAATACCATAGACAAGGGTTTGATTTGTTGTATTCTAAAAGAGATGAAGCAATTGAAAAGGTAACAAATGCAATACAATTATTAGAGACTATACACAAAACGAGACCGAATTCCTTCAATGTACAAATGTTTTTTACAGCCAAAGCAGATGAGATAACGGCTCTTTATAAAGGGGCTCCAGCCGATGTCAAGAATAAGGTTTTTAATACTTTGGTGAAATTAGATCCAGGAAATATCTCCAGATACAACAAAATGAAACAGGGTAAATAAAATCTGTTAATTTTAATTTAATCAATAATTTTTTATAATCCTTTATCTACCTTTGTACTCAAATTAATAATTGGATAAAATGAATATGTTTAAAGGAGTTGGAGTTGCATTAGTAACACCTTTTCAAAGTAATGGGCAAGTTGACTTTACTGGTCTTCAAAGGCTTGTTGAACATCAAATAAACAATGGTACGGATTACCTAGTGGTACAAGGTACTACGGGGGAATCGGCAACTCTATCTTCGGATGAAAAGAAGGCTGTACTGGATTTCATAATTGAAATTAACGCAAAACGATTACCAATTGTTTTAGGAATAGGTGGGAATAATACCGGAGCAGTAGTAGAAGCCATTAAGTCAACTGACCTAAAAGATGTTGATGGGATCTTATCTGTTAGTCCTTATTATAATAAACCATCTCAAGAAGGGATTTACCAACATTACAAAACGATTTCAGGCGCTACTTCCAAGCCAATTATCCTTTATAATGTTCCGGGGAGGACAATGAGTAATGTGTTACCGAAAACTACTATTCGTATTGCTAAGGATTGTAAAAACATTGTCGCAGTAAAAGAAGCTTCAGGAAATTTAGAACAGGTAATGGAAATTATCAATAATAAGCCAGAAGGCTTTGTCGTATTATCTGGTGATGATGCATTGACATTGCCGCATATGGCCATTGGTGGTGATGGCGTTATTTCTGTGGTAGCAAATGCCTTTCCAAAAAGATTTTCTACGCTGGTTCATGCAGCTATGGAAAACAATATGGACTTGGCTCGTGAAAAGCACTATGAGCTATTTGAAGCAATCCAACAATTATTTGCAGATGGTAATCCAGGAGGTGTAAAACATGTTCTTAAATTATTGAATATTTGCGATGAGAACCTACGCTTACCATTGGTTCCTGTGAGTAAAGACGTGGCAGATAAGTTATACGCTTTAACTGCTAAAATAGGGGAGAAGGTAGTTTAGCCAAATCTAAAGTTAATATTTTGAATAAACTTCAATTTTTTTTCAAGTTGGAGCTTATTTCGTGTAGGACAATTAAGCTTTATTATGCAATCTAAATCAAATTGTTGTTCTGCAATTTCTAAATCAAAAGCTTTGACAATTCCCATTATTGAATTCATACTATCGTATTTAAAATCAATAGTTAAAACTTCTGTGATCTCTTTTTTTATAATTTTCGCATTGTTTAGTGCATTTTTAGCGGCTTCTTTATAGGCTGTAATTAATCCACCTACACCTAACTTAGTTCCCCCAAAATACCTAATAACTATTATAGAAACATTGGTAACTCCAAATGATAAAAGTTGTCCATAAATAGGTTTTCCAGCAGAGTTATTGGGTTCTCCATCATCACTGTAACGGAATAGTTTTCCTTCTGGACCAATGCTGAATGCATAGCAATGATGGCCAGCATCGTGATATTTTTTTTTAATTCTGGAAAGACCTTCTTTGAATTGAATTTCCGAATTTATTGGAATTGCAAATGCAATAAATTTGCTTCCCTTCGCCTTATAAATTCCTTCCGAAGAAGCTTTGATTGTTTTGAATGAATTCATCCAAATATATAATGTCCGAAACTAAAAACAGCAATTGCACCACAAGCAAATAATATCCCAATCCAGTTTCCCCTAGTTAGTTTTTCTTTATAAAGAATAATTCCAATGATAGATGATAATACAACAACTCCCATGCTAACCATTGGGAATACGACAGAAGCTTCTAGGCCAGGAGCGCTAAGTGCCTTAAGCATAAATAACAAGGAAAAAAAATTGGGAACACCTAGAATTACTCCCCAAAGTATATTCTTTAATTCAAATTTAGGAGGGGATGCTGCCGATTTTCCTAAAAGGATGAGTATTCCACTCATAGATGCAATAAAGAAAAGAACAATAAAGTATAGCATGTCATCTCCTGGATTAAGTATTGTTTTTGAATCATTAAAAATGGCATCTGCTATTCCTTGACCAACAAAAACCAAAATAATTAACCAAAGATACTTAATGTTGAAATTGAGTTTACCTCCTTTTGTTGAGGCCAAATAGATTCCTATTAAAGCGAATACAAAACCGATAATTTTTTCTATAGAAATTTGATCTTCTGGGTAAAGGATTAAGGCAGCTGCAACAGGAATCACTAAGGACATTTTATTCGCAACAGTTGTAACAGCAATACCTACTTTTTGGGTTCCGAAGGCATAAAAATTAAATACAACGATGAAAAGAAACCCTATTGCCATAGCATGATAAAGCCATGGAGCAGCAAGGATGTGCTGCAGGTTAATTGACTTCTCTGATAAAATAAAACCAATAGTTCCTGCAGTAATATAATTTACAATAAGTGCCTGAAGGTTGTCTACTTTAAACCTTGCGAAAAGTTTAAAGATAATAATCAAAAGGTTGAATACCAGTATTGTTAATATTACGTAGATCATTTAGTGTAATAAGTGATTTTGTCTTTGCCAAATGTAAACTTTTCAGCGGGTTTAATATTTAATTGTGGAGCTTTAACTCCTTCCGAAAAGAAAGGCTTTCCTGTTAAAACTCTAATTTCATCCCATAAATGATTTTCAAGAAACTGATTTAAGGTAAAAGCGCCCCCTTCGATAATTATTGAAATAATGTTATTTTCACCACAAATTGACCATAAATCATCAAAAAAAGACTCAAAAGTGACTTTTTTATGCAAAATTGAGTCATTTTCTTCATTTTTTAATTCGTTAATAATAATAGTTTTCGATGCAGAATTGAATATTTTAAGGTCTTTCGCCAGCTCCAATTTTTTATCAATAACTATCCTAATAGGGTTTTTCCCATCAACTACTCTTGTCGTTAACTCTGGATTATCATTTATTGCTGTGTTTTTTCCAATTAGTATAGCATCCTCTTCACTTCTCCATTTATGGGTTAATTGTTTTGTGTTGGGATGAGTAATCCAATTTATAGTTGGGCAAGTATCTGTTCTATTTTTGTCCATGAATCCATCCTGAGATTGGGCCCATTTTAGAATAATGTACGGTCGTTTCTTTTCATGAAAAGTGAAGAAACGCTTGTTTAAGGCAAGACAAGCTTTTTCAAGCACACCGAATATTACGTTAACACCAGCTTTTCGCAGTTTTTCAATTCCTTTACCATCAACCTCCGTGTATGAGTCTCTGCAACCGATTACCGCATTCGGAATTTTCGATTCAATTATCAAGTCGCTACAAGGCGGAGTTTTACCAAAATGGACACACGGTTCTAATGAAACGTAAATTGTAGCCTTAGAAAGAAGTGACTTATCTTTAACTGCATTTATTGCATTGACTTCGGCATGTGCTTCACCATAAAGTTGATGGTATCCTTCACCTATTATCTTATCGTCATGAACTACAACTGCACCAACCATAGGATTAGGCGACACATTACCAGCTCCATTTTGTGCTAGCTCAATACATCGCTGCATATATGCTTCGTGCTTCATACATGCGAAAATACGATTTTGAGGGCAATATAAAAGCCTCTTTTTAGGGAGGCTTTTAAAGTTTATGTTAGTTTCAAACTTATGCTAGGTGCAGGTATAGACTTTCCTTCCCTCCATTCTACTAGAATTTTGGAAAAGACAATTTTTTTACCCTTTGCTGTGTGTTTAATTTGCGTTCGCATTTTGGAAGTTAGTTTGTTTCCTGTTGCAAGTAGTTCTATTACTTTATCTCCAGTTGTGACCACCATTTTAAAACTTACTATTTTTGCATCTTTGGGGTATTTTGCAAATAGTTCGGTAGTTGTTAAAGCAGTTGTTTTTGAGATTTCTCCATTTCGCTTTCCTGCAAAAGTAACCATAGCTCCACCAGATTTAATAACTATGGACTTTGATTCCTTAGGTATTGCTTTGAAATTTGAAAGGGAAAATACTAAGATTGGTAATGAGATTAATAGCGCAATTTTTTTCATAATAATTTGTTTTAGTTTATCATGACAATTCCGTTTTATTAAAAGGGTACAAATTAATTCTATAAGTTTATTGAGTCATTTGAAGGCAAGCCTTCTATTATTTTGTATTTAATATAAGCAGAGTCCCTATAACACGCATTAAAATGCCACCATTCTGTTTGAATGTTAAAAAACCTTCCAGCACGCATAGACCTTCTTAAAAGTTTTCGATTATCAACTTGTTGTTTCGTAAGTAAACTGTCTTCCAACATTTGTTTTTCTTTTATCGGCCATGCGAGTATCCCAAAATGATCAAAATCAGTTCCCATGTCTAAGGCTTCTTCTAAAAGCGCATTTGCCAATGTAATATCTACAGCAGCTCCAAAATTATGCAACGATCCGTTTTTTGGATTTGAAACAAATTTAGTTTTCTCATTTATAGGCATATCCAGTAGATCCCACATATATTGTTGTACGCTTCTTGGTCGAACACCATCGTAAATCAGTAATGTAAGGGTAGAGTCTTTCTTTTTAAGGTATTCTTGACAATGCTTTAATCTATCTGCAATGTCAGGTTGTAGGTAGCAATTTGTTAAGCAACCATACATGTTTTTTTGCATAAAGTTGTCTGTTGTTGAATATTTTAAATCAACTAGGATGGAAGAATCGAGACTCTTTATGTTAACCAACCCTTCGCTAATAAGATATTCCTCTAACAAACAGGAAGATTCTTTGATTAAAGTTTTCTGAATTGAAATAATTGAGTCTATCTCAATACCATCCACAGAAATGGTCGAAGATGATACTGCATTGTCATTTTCATCTATGGATTCCGTTGCGCATTGTAATAAAATACCTGAAAATAAACAGATTAAGAGAATATAGTTTACTCTAGCCATTCGTGTAAATGTAGAAAAACAAATTGACTCCTACTTTTTTATTTTCTACTCATAGCGTATATTTGATAGATAATAATAAAAACCTTGCACATGGCCTCATTTGATATAGTTAGTAAAGTTGATGGACAAAGTCTAGACAATGCAATTAATTCTGTAAAAAGGGAAATTACTAACCGTTATGATTTTAAAGGTTCGGATACCACAATTGAACTGGATAAAAAAACGAATCAAATTCATATAGTTACGGATAATGACATGAGAATGGGGCAAGTTGAAGGCGTAATTATTGGTCAATTGGTGAAAAATAAGATATCACCGGATTATATGGATATGGGAAAAGAGCTATATGCAGCGGGGAAAATGGTTAAAAAGGATATTCTAATTAAACAGGGTATTGATAGAGAGACTGCAAAGAAGATAGTAAAGAGTATAAAAACGACAAAGTATAAAGTTCAAGCGTCTATTATGGATGATCAATTAAGAGTAGTTGGTAAAAAATTAGATGATTTGCAAGGCGTTATTGCTCATTGTAAAAGCGAAGATTTTGGCGTTCCTTTGCAGTATAATAATTTTAAGTAAGAATTGATTTTGGGTAATCGGTATTTAATCAGCGAAATCTGCTAATTCCATCCATCTTTCCGATTTAATATCTATAGCAGTTACTGTTTCCGTCAGTTCATTTGAAATTTTTTCAATTTCAGAATAGGGGAGGTCTCCTTTATTCAATTCCTCAGAGAGTTTGTTTTTTCTAGCCTCTAGATTTGCTATTTCCTTCTCCAGGTGATTAAATTCTATTCTTTCTTTGTGAGTTAACTTAGTTTTTTCTTTTTCAACTTTTACAGTTGGTTTTTCGTTTTTCGTTTGGATTTTCTTTCCGAGACTTTTCTTTTCTCTTTTAAATTCTCTGTATTTGGTGTAATTGCCAAGAATATCATTCACAGTTCCATCGCCATTCATTACAAATAAGTGATCAGCAATTTTATCCATAAAATATCTATCGTGAGAAACGATAATTAAACAACCTCCAAAAGAAAGTAGATAATCTTCCAAAATTTGAATAGTGAAAATATCCAAATCATTGGTAGGCTCATCCATTATTAAAAAATTCGGATTTTGCATTAAAACAGTGATGAGATAGAGCCGCTTTCTTTCTCCTCCACTTAAAGTTGAGACGTATTGATAGTGCATTCTATTGTCAAATAAAAAACGCTCTAAAAGAACTGTAGCACTCAATTTTTTTCCGTTGCTCATAGGAAGATATTCTCCTATGTCTTTAATGACATCAATTACCCTTTTGTCTTCTTTTAGAATTAAGCCTTTCTGCGTGTAATAACCAAATCTAATCGTTTCTCCAACAACAACTTTTCCGCTGTCTACAGGTTCTTTTTCAGTGATAATGTTTAGAAATGTAGACTTTCCCGATCCATTTGCTCCTACAAGACCAACACGTTCTTTACGTTTAAAGATATAATCAAACTTATCCAATATGATTTTATCACCATAAGCCTTTGAAACCTTGTGCATTTCTAGAATTTTATTGCCAAGCCTTTCCATGCTTACCTCAATTTCAAGTTGATCTTCTTTTATGTTTGTCTTCGCTATTTTTTCGGTTTCATAAAAGTCATTTATTCTGGCTTTAGATTTTGTCCCTCTTGCCTTAGGCTGACGTCTCATCCATTCCAATTCCTTTCTGAAGAGGTTTTTTGCTTTGTCAATGTTGGCTTGTGTAATGGCATACCTTTCAGCTCTTTTATCTAAGTAATAGGAATAATTTCCTTTGTAACGATGTAAGTCGCCACCATCTAATTCTAGTATTTCATCACAAACTCGTTCTAAAAAGTAACGATCATGAGTTACCATGAAAAGGGTAATATTTTTAGCAGCTAAAAATTTTTCTAACCACTCAATCATGTCAAGGTCAAGGTGATTTGTTGGCTCATCTAAAATGATAATATCTGGATCTTCAATGAAGATTTTAGCCATAGCCAATCTCCTTTTTTGTCCACCCGACATATTTCCAACCACTTGGTTATGGTCGTGTAATTTTAATTTCGATAGAATCTCATCTATGGAGCTTTGAACACCCCATGCGTCTAGTTCACTTAGTTTTTCAAAAACTTCTTGCATTCTATCTGCCTTCTCAGGTTGAGCGAGAAGTTCCTCGTATTCTTTTGAGAATTTTATTTTTTCACTGTCTGTGTCATAAATGGTTTCAATAACTGTTTTAGAATTATCAAATTTTTGTTCCTGTTCTAAAAAGCCAACTGTAATTTCCTTGCGATAAACAATTGAACCTTCATCGGGGACATCTTTTCCCGTTAAGCAGTTTAATAATGTAGATTTACCTGACCCATTTTTTGCAACCAAAGCAATTTTTTGTCCTTTGTCAAGTCCAAAAGAAATCTTTTCAAAAAGAATTTTTTCCGCGTAATTTTTGCTGATGTTTTCAACTGATAAATAATTCATGACTGCAAAGTTAGTTTTTGAAACGAGTAAACATAAAAAAAGCGTTGAACCATTATGAACAACGCTTTTTAATTAGTTACCTACAATGTTAATTATATATCTTATCAAATACGGAAGTGTAGTTTTCCATAATGATTTTTCTTTTAAATTTAAGAGTTGGAGTTAATTCTCCAGATTCAACTGTAAATTCCGCAGGTAGTAATTCGAATTTCTTGATTTGTTCCCAATTTCCAAAATTTGCGTTATATTTTTCAATTTCTTCTTGGATTCTTGCAATTACCTTTGGGCTTTCAATTATTTCTTGATTTGAATTTAAATCAATCCCTTTTTCTTTTGCCCAGGCTATAACAAATTCAAATGCTGGCACTATAAAAGCAGCAGGCATTTTCTGACCTTCACCTATAACCATTATTTGCTCAATGAATCTAGACTCTTTGAATTTATTTTCCATTACCTGAGGAGCAATGTATTTTCCTCCAGAAGTTTTAAATATTTCCTTCTTTCTGTCAGTTATTTTTAAATACCCGTCGTCCGATAGAGTTCCGATATCACCAGTATGAAACCAACCGTCTTTATCAATAACTTCATCTGTCAAATCTTGACGTTTGTAATAACCCATCATTAAGCATGGTCCCATTGTGCAAATTTCTCCATCTTCAGCAATTTTAACTTCAACGTTGTCCAGTTTTTTACCAACTGAGCCAAATTGCACTCCCGTAGCAAATGAGTTTACCGAAACAACTGGAGAAGTTTCTGTTAGGCCATATCCTTCAAATACAGGAATGCCAATGGCATGATAAAAACGCGCCAATCTTGGTTGAAGAGCCGCTGCGCCAGAAGCTATTGCTAAAATTCTTCCGCCTAATTTTTCTCTAATTTTACTGTAAACTAGTTTGTCTGCAATCTTTCTTTGGAAACTTGGGTGTTTTCCATATTCATAGGTGTCTGTTAGTCCAATTGCCCACGAAAATATTTTAGCTTTCACACCACCACCAGCAGTTCCTTTGGTAATAACACTGTCGTATACTTTTTCCAATAATCTAGGAACAGCAGTAAAAACGTGTGGTTTTAGTTCAGAGATGTTATCTACTAATGTATCTATGGATTCAGCATAATAAAGCGAAACTCCAGAAATTTGATACAAATAAGTAATCATTCTTTCATAAACATGGCAAATCGGTAAAAAACTCAAGCCAATCGAGTCTCTTGTTACTGGTAACCTCGGAAAGCTTCCTTTTGCATTTTCCACTAGGTTCTGATGCGATAACATTACACCTTTTGGTGTTCCAGTTGTTCCAGACGTATAAATTAGTGTAGCCAAATCGGTAGTTTTTATCCCATCTTTTAATTTTTGAACGTCTTCATCACTTCCATCTTTACCATTTTCAAGAATTTCTGTCCAATGTTTAGCTCCATCAACTTTATTGAATGTAAAGATCTCACTTAGAGTGGGCACCGAGCTTTTTATGTTTTGAATTTTCTTTAGTAAATCAGCATCAGAAACAATGCATATTTTAATTTCTGCATCATTAAAAATGAATTTATAGTCATCTTCTGAAATAGTAGGGTACACCGGTACGTCAATAGCCCCAACTTGTAAAATACCGATATCCATAATATTCCATTCAGGTCTATTGTTAGATATCAAGGCAATTTTATCTCCAGGCTTAATCCCCATTTTTAAAAGACCTTTGCTTATTAAATTTGCTTGATCTACATACTCTTGCGTAGAGTATGTAACCCAAGAGCCGGTATCCTTACCCGCGATACAAACATCTTGAGGGAAATTGTTAAGTTGGTAGTAAGGGACATCAAAAATTCTAGTAATATTCTTCATTATAATATCGTTGTTTTTTTGCTGGTTATGTGATGTAACTGTTAGACAAAAGTATAAATCATTTAGTTAAGAATCAAATAATTGTAGATGAACATAAAAGTCAATCATTTATATAACTATTCTTTGCGATCAACGTATTAAGTATGGTTCGTATTCTAACAATTCTTCATTAGAATTAGGTATGTTTGTTTCGAGGAAAATATGATTTAGTATTGTTTATAAATTAAAAACAATTAGAATTAGGTATTAAATTAGAGTTATGGTGAAAACGACGAGAATATTAATTGTTACTCAGTTGCTTCTTTTTATAATAGGAGTGAATAAAAAAGTAATTGGGCAGGATCCAATATTCACACAGTTTTATTCAAATCCAATATATTTAAACCCAGCTTTTGTGGGTTCTAGAGTATGTCCTCGTTTTGCACTAAACTATCGAAACGAATGGCCAAATATCTCGGGAAACTTTATAACTACAGCCGCTGCATATGATCAAAAAGTAGAGGGTTTGTCTGGTGGTTTAGGTTTAATTGTTTTGACGGATAATGCAGCTAAAACGGTAAAAACAACCAGAGCGAGTGTTGTATACGCTTACAATCAATCTGTTACAAGAAAATTTTCTGTAAATTTTGGTATTGAGGTAACTTATTTTCAAAAATCACTAGATTGGAATAAGTTGACTTTTGGAGATATGATTGACCCACGTAGAGGGTTTGTCTACCCAACTAATGATTTATCAAGAGGAGGCACTTCTAGTGGTATTGATTTTTCAGCTGGGGTTATTGGTTATACAGATAAATTTTTCTTTGGATTTGCTACGCATCACCTAAATGAACCAAATGAATCATTAATGAATAGTGTTGATGTTCCATTGCCGAGACGCTATACTGCTCATTTAGGGGCTTCCATACCACTAGAGGTGAATGGTGGGAGATATTCAAAATCCAAAGATTTTGTTTCTCCAAACATAATTTTCACACAGCAGGGAACATTTCAGCAATTGAATATGGGATTATATGTTAAGAAAAGTTCATTAACAGGCGGAGTTTGGTACAGAAACAAGGATGCTTTTATTATTACAGTAGGATTGGAGTCTGAATACATAAAAGTTGGATATTCCTATGACGTAACAATTTCAAAGTTATCTCTTAGTTCTGGAGGGTCTCACGAGGTGTCAATGGGGTTTAATTTTGCATGTAAGCCTAAAAAGAAATCTTTCAGGATAATAAGTTGTCCATCATTTTAAATCTAGTTATAATTTTTTGGTAACCCTTTTTCTTAGCATTTACCAATAATTGGTACTATTTGTTATTGACTTATTACCAGCTGCTTGGTGTAAAATTCACTTCCCAAATTAAGCGTTATGAAATAAAGCCCATTTTTTAATTCCTTAACCGGAAGTTGAATGTTGTTTTTTCCATATACCAGGTTTTGTAATTTTAATTCATTTATTTTTTTACCACTTATGTCATAAATTGTCAACTCTCCATTATTGGTAGGATTGGTTAGGTTAAATGATAATAATGTATTTGAACTAGCAGGGTTTGGTATTATTGCTAACGAATGTATGTTCGAAGATTCTTCTATGGCCGTGGCTGAAGATATTTTAAAGCCAATATCAGCATGATAAATTCCATTGCTAGAAGCTATTCCAGGCCAATATTGTTTATCCCAGAAATTACTATTGTCTTCATACCTTGCAGCATGAGAAGCAATTATTCCATGATTATAAGAACCTGTAGTATGAACAAAAAGGTCATCAAAAAAATAGTATATTATAAAATCATTAATTTGATTTGTTGGAGTAGGATTGTTAAAATATGTATCTAAAGTATCACCTGTATTATACGGGTTTCCGGGAATATAGGTGACACTAGCGCCTATAACTTCTCCAACTCCAATAGTTTCTCCGAAAGCATATTTTTTTGTTTGCCAAACACTAGATGTATCGTTGAAATCTAATATTTCTACTATTTCAAGCAACGGATTATCTCCTCTTCTTAATGTTGAATCATAGGATACTCTTGCATATGATCTACCTCCATAGGTAGGGTCTCCAGCCCATGGGTCTTCATATAAATTAACAAAATTTGCTTGCTTAAAGAATTGTATTATTAGCGTATCTGGAGCACCTGTTTGATGTCTGAAATAGCGGTATGGAAAATTTATTGAATCAACTGTATATCCAATTGAAGGATCTACTGCTCCAGCCATACTGTTATCAAATATGTCTGAATATGGATCCATAACTTGTCCTAGACTGTGCATCCAAACAGAGCCTAATCCTGATGAATAATCCACGATTACCGTAGAATCTGGAAAAATATGAGACCTGTAATATCCGGTATTAAACCCAATATCATATTTTAATACTTCGCCATAGTTATACCAAACCCCTGTTTGAGCTTGAGCAAAAGATACTGCTAAAAGCGATAAACTAATTAATGCTTTTTTCATATAAATAAATTTATTCACCTTATGAAGATAGTTATGCTTGTAACCATTAAAAGTAATAAAAATATTGTATAAGCTTTTATAATTTGTTTTTGAATACTGTTCTTAGGAAAGCCACACATATTATTAATTATGAATGTTATAATTAATCCGAATACCAACTAGAATACTTTACGTAATTATCTGCAATTCTCATAATCTCTCCTTCAAATAGGGATTGATCAACTTCCTTTATTTTCTTGGCCGGAGTACCAGCATAAATACATCCGGATTCTACGTGTGTTCCCTGCGTAACAACAGCCCCAGCTGCAACGATAGAATTACTTTCTACAACGCAATTATCCATTACAATTGCTCCCATTCCAATCAGAACGTTGTCTTTTATGGTACAACCATGCACTATAGCGTTATGGCCTATTGATACATTATTTCCAATTGTAGTTGCATGTTTTTTGTAGGTACAATGAACTATTGCACCATCTTGGACATTTACTTTATTCCCCATTTTAATGAAGTGAACATCAGCTCTTACAACCGCATTAAACCAAAAGCTACAATTGTCACCACATTCTAAATCACCAATTATTGTTGTATTTTCGGCTAAGTAGCAATTTTCTCCAAATTGTGGAATTTTGTCATTTATTTGTTTTATTAGTGCCATAGGTTTTTCTTTACAATCAAAAGTAACTAGATTTACATCATAACAAAAATAAATTATGAAAAGGCCTGTTACTATGTATGCGGAAAGTACTCCAAACCCTGCAACGATGAAGTTTGTAGCTGATGTTATGCTGGTAACTGATGGAAATACTGCTGAGTATGTTAATCAACAAGAAGCGAAAGGTAGCTCAAGCTTAGCGGAGGCATTATTTAATTTTCCTTTTGTAAGTGCTGTCTTTATTGCTTCTAATTTTATCGCAATTACAAAAACAGAGGCCTTGCAATGGGAATATGTTTCAGAAGAATTAAAAGGATTTGTTTTGGATTGGTTACAAAACAATGAGGTGATTATAGAAAATGTTCCTCAAGAAAGAGAGGTTGAGATAGAGCAAGCAGGAAATAAAGAGACGATAAGTTCTGCGCCACAAATAATAACCGATGCGGATAAACAAATATTCGAATTGTTAGAAGAATTTGTGCGGCCAGCTGTCGAAAGTGATGGAGGTGCAATTGACTTTCAGTCATTTGACGAAATAACTGGAACTGTAACTGTAGTTCTAAAAGGAGCGTGTAGTGGATGTCCTTCATCTACAGCTACGTTGAAAGGAGGGATTGAAAGCTTATTAAAAACGCACATGCCAGAAGTCCAGGAAGTTGTGGCTTTGGAGGGATAGCATCATTCAGCGAATTCTCCAATTAATCTCTGAATAAGCTATAAAGAGTTATTCCGATTTTTCTTTCTGTTATTTCGAAAAAACATAATCAATATAAGTAGGCAAGACACTACAATGAATAAGTAACTCCCTATTTTGAAATTGGCTTTTTCAGATTCTAAATCTTGATTTATTTCCTTTAACTTCTTATTACTATTCTTAATGATATCTAGTTGTTCTCTCTGGTTTTGAAATTGATATTTCATTTCCATTTCCCTGAGTTTGTCAAATTGTTCATTAGAAAAAATACTTTCTTGCAGTTCTGAGTATTTTAAATGCAATTCATACGCTTTCTTATAATCCTTTAAATCATAATGCAATTCAGAAAGGCTTTGGTATATATCCTTTAAGTCGGTTTTTGAATCAACCCCCAAAGCAAGTTTTAAAGCGCTGTTATAATAGTATAATGAACTATCATAGTTTTCTGTATAGAAGAAGTAATCACCTAAATTCCTTAAGCTTTCTGAATACGTAAGTGTGTCTCCTAACTCTTTACGCAAATTCATTGCATATAAAAAGTTACTATACGAACCTTTCATATTTCCATTTAAGAAATAGATGATTCCTAAATTATTGTATTGATGTGCAATTTTATGGGTGAAATCAATTTCGGAGTAGAAAGCGAGCGCTTTTTTATAGTAGATTTCTGCAGAGTCAAGTATTTGAAGGTTTTGAAAGTATATCCCTCTTAAATTACAAGCATTGGCATATTCTAAATCGTCTTCCGTTAATTGACTTATTAGTAGTGACTGATTGTTATATTCAATCATATTCTCATTATCTCCAATATCTAAATAAAGGTATGTGATATTGTTAAGGGTAGGTAATAAATACGAAGAGTCTGGATTTTCTTGTTGAAGTTTTTGTAACGATAAAAAATAGTATTCCAATGCTTTATCATAATCTGTTTGTTCATGGTGAATTCGTCCAATCCAATTCAGGGTGTTTGCAGTTTCGGTTACTTTTCCATGCTCATACCTGATTTGTAAAGATTCCATAAAGAACTCCAATGCTTTCATCCTGTTTCCTTTACGGTATGCTATATGTGCTAGGTAATTTAAACCATGGTGTTCTTCAATTTTGTTTGAGAATTCGTAACCTGAATGCAATAATTTTTCGCTGTATTTTTCTGCAGAGTCTAAATTGGATCCTAAATAGTTTTCAATGATTGGTTTTAATTCATCTAATCTGTTCTGTCCAAATCCATTAACGGAAATTAAGAACAATCCAACTAGTAGATATAAACTATGAATTCGCATTAATCTACAAACTGTGGTTTTAATTTAAGCATTAATACAGACAATGAATGCGCTATTAAAAAGGAAGCAAAAATATCAATGCTATAATGTCCATGAGACATTAGAACGATAACAACCATGGCAATAGAATAAAGAATCGCGATCCATTTAATACTTTTAATTCCCGTCAGTAATGCATAAAAGAAAGGTGCTCCAACGTGACCAGAAAAGAACATGTCCGCATTAAACGAGTAATATGAAAGTTCGTCTGGTGTGACGAGCAGGTTTTCTGGAGGCCCTAGGTGAGTAAGCGCAATAAAAAAGCATCTAACAATCACAAATAAACTCATCGAAACTAAAATAAAAGAAAACTCTTTTGGGAAAATCAACCTGTAAATAATATTGCTAACCCAAAAGATTAGTACTACCCAAAAAAATAAAAAGTTCAAATCATAAATTGGAATGTTGTCTAAGATTAAATCTCCTACAGCGGGTCCATGGACGTGATCAACATAAGTAGATACCTTGTTGTTTATAGCAAGTGCAGATAACAAAGCAGCAAGTCCGACAACGAAAAGCGCTATTTTTTTATTAGAAGAAAATATTTCCTTCCATTGAGATTGTTTCTTTGTCATTTAGATATTGCTAATTTTTCCTTCAGATACTCTCCTGTGTAGGATGCTTTGCAATTTACTAAATTTTCTGGAGTCCCTTCAAAAACTATATTTCCACCAATGTTTCCTCCTTCAGGACCAAGGTCTATTACCCAATCTGCACATTTAATAACTTCAGAATTATGTTCGATAATTACAATAGAATGACCTATTTCAATTAATGCGTTGACAGCTGAAAGTAATTTACGAATATCATGAAAATGCAAACCAGTTGTTGGTTCGTCAAAAATAAAAAGTGTTTTAGATTGTGTTTTTCCTTTGGAGAGGAATGAAGCTAGCTTAACTCGTTGTGCTTCTCCACCACTTAATGTATTACTAGATTGACCTAGTTGAATATAGCCTAATCCAACATCTTGTAATGGTTGTATTTTAGCTACAATTCGCTTTTCTATCCTTTCTTCCGACTGTGAAAAGAATTCAATAGCATCATCTACAGTCATACACAAAACGTCGAAAATGTTTTTCTCTTTATAACGAACTTCCAATACATCATCTTTAAATCTCTGAGAATTACAAGAGTCACATTCTAAGTAGACGTCAGCCATAAATTGCATAGAAACTTTAATCGTTCCTTCTCCTTCACAGGCATCACATCTACCACCTTCTACATTAAAACTAAAATGCTTGGGTTGGAACCCATTTATTTTTGAAGTTTGTTGGTTACTATATAAGGCTCTTATTTCGTCATATGCTTTAACATAGGTAACAGGGTTAGAACGAGAGCTTTTGCCAATAGGGTTTTGATCTACAAATTCAATGTCTTCTATTAATTTGAAATCACCAGATAGGTTATCGTATTCTCCTGTTCTAGCAGATGTTCCGCCAAGTTGTTTTTTTAATGCAGGATATAAAATCTGCCGAATTAATGTAGATTTTCCGCTTCCACTGACTCCAGTTACAACCGTAAGTGTTTCAAGTGGAATTTGAACATTCAGATTTTTTAAATTATTTTCTCTAGCTCCTTCAATTTTAATTGAGTTTTTCCAAGCTCTTCTATTAGAAGGAACCGGAATAACTTCTTTCAAAGTTAGGTACTTTGCGGTTAGACTTTTGTCTGAATGAATCAAGTCGTCATGATTTCCTTGAAAAACGACTTCGCCTCCATGTGAGCCAGCCATTGGTCCCATATCAATTATTTCGTCAGCATTTTTCATGACTTCCTCTTCATGTTCTACGATAATAACAGAGTTGCCAAGATTTTTTAATGAATTTAAGACTTTCAGTAATCTTTTTGTGTCTCTTGGGTGCAAACCAATGCTTGGTTCATCTAAAATATACATGGAACCCACTAAACTGCTACCCAATGAAGTTGAAAGGTTAATGCGCTGTGATTCTCCACCAGAGAGGGAATTGGATTGCCTGTTTAGTGTCAAATACCCTAATCCAACGTCACTTAAGTATTGCAGTCGAGAATTAATTTCCAGCAATAATCGTTTAGCAATTATTTGGTCATGTTTATTTAACTTTATCTTTTCCATAAATTCCTTGCAAGAATCAATGTTTAGAGAGGCAATTTCCATGATAGATTTACCTCCAACAGTAACATAGTTGGCATCTTTTCGAAGTTTGTTGCCGTTACAATCTGTGCATAAAGTTTTTCCTTTATACCGACTTAACATTACCCTATACTGAATTTTGTAAATTTTACTTTCTAGATATTTAAAAAATGCATTAAGGCCATTGAAATATTTGTTGCCTGTCCATATTAGTTTGACTTGTTCTTTACTCAACTCATGAAAAGGTTTATGAATAGGAAAACCAAATTCATGAGCGTTCATCACCAATTCATTTTTCCAAACTTGCATTTTCTCTCCCCTCCAGCAAATTACAGCATCATCATAAAGAGATAAATTCTTATTTGGAATAACTAAATCAGCATCTATTCCGAGTACTTTTCCGAAACCTTCACAAGTAGGACAAGCTCCTACAGGATTGTTGAAAGTAAAGAAATTAATCGAAGGCTCAGTAAATCTGATTCCGTCCAATTCAAACTTATTTGAGAATGTTTTAACAACTTCCTTATCACTAACTATTATTACGCAACAATCTCCTTCTCCTTCCAGGAATGCTGCTTCTGCAGATTCGCCAATTCGGGCTTGATTTTCATCACTTTCATTGTTGCAGATTAATCGGTCAATTAATAGTTGAATAGTTCTGTTTTCCTCGAGTGTTTTTACTTCTATTATTTCATCTATTCTTTTGATTTTTCCTTCCTGGTAAATTCGACTAAACCCTTGTTCGATGAATATCTCCAATTGTTTTTTTACCGTTCTATCTTTTTGCACAATAATAGGAGATATGATTAAGGCTTTTGTACCTTTTTCGAATGAGTTTAGGAAATCAACAACATCAGTCGCTGTTTCTCTTTTGACCTCCTTGCCGGAAATAGGGGAGTGAGTCCTCCCAATTCGCGCAAATAGTATCTTTAAATAATCATATATTTCAGTGCTGGTTCCAACCGTAGATCTGGGATTACTAGTGTTTGCCTTTTGCTCAATTGCAATTGCAGGCGATATTCCTTTAATTCCATCAACATCTGGTTTGTCAAGCCTTCCCAAAAATTGGCGAGCATACGAACTTAAACTTTCTACATAACGTCTTTGACCTTCGGCATATAAGGTGTCAAACGCCAATGAAGATTTACCAGAGCCAGAAAGCCCTGTAATTACAGTTATTTTATTTCGCTGTATTGCGACGTCTATATTTTTTAAATTATGAACCCTCGCTCCTTTGATTAAAATGTGCGTTTTATGTGATTTATCCTCTAACATTATTCAAGCATTAAAGCTAAGTAAAAGTGAATTTATTAACTAACTGTCGGTAATTTTTATTTCAGGATATCGAATAACTAACCATTCCTCCCTAAACAGCCCCTTTAAATAACTGAAAGTGCTAAAAGATGTTAATATTTTGGCGTGCTGAATTCAATAATATATATTTGATGATTAATTAAAAATGCGTTTTTGGGCAACCTTAATTCATTTTTTAAGTTATTAAAAGAAGAAACATTAAATAATAGCCTATTGAGATAAATCTACTTTTTAACATTTTGAATTAAAGTTAAACCTAAAGGTAGATGTTATGCTATTAAATAAAGTTGAGGATAAGCAATTGGTGCATGAGTACCTAAATGGAAAGGAGAAAGCATTTGACGTGCTAATTTCCAGGTACAAAGACAGAGTTTTCGGTTATGTTTATAAGATGGTTAAGGATGAAGATTTGACCAACGATATATTCCAAGATACCTTTATCAAGGTAATTAATACACTCAAAAAAGGCAAATACAACGAAGAAGGTAAGTTTTTACCTTGGGTAATGCGAATTGCACATAACTTGGTAATTGACCATTTTAGAAAATCTGCAAAAATGCCTATAGCAGGTCGTGGGAATGGAAATGAAGATGATGATTTTGATATTTTTAATGTTTTACGATTAGAAGATTGTACAGTTGAAGATGATTTAATTGAAGAGCAGATTCATGATGACGTTCGCGCATTAGTAGAGTTATTACCGGATGATCAAAGACAAGTTGTTAAAATGCGTCATTACATGGGGATGAGTTTCAAGGATATTGCGGAAAGTACAGATGTTTCTATTAATACAGCCTTAGGTAGAATGCGATATGCATTAATTAATCTTAGAAAATTGATTGAAGAAAAAGATATAATGCTCACGGTTCACTAATATTTCTAGCAAATTTTTTGTCCAAGCGCACCTTTCTTCTTTACGAAACATAAAACCTAATCCATTCTTTTGGCACAGTTTTTTCTATAACATAATATATCTTTTTTAGGATTCGTAAAGTTAAGACTCATGGTGACGATTGCTATGCACATTAAATTTTGAAAAAGACCTCCATCAGGGAGTTGAAATTTTGAATCTATTGATTAATGCAAAACATGCCCATTCGGTATAAAAAGTGCCAATAGAATCAACACAGGTTAGTAGCATTTTGGCAATGCTCACGGTGACTGTTGTCAAGCTACAACCAAGCGTGTTTCAAAAAAAATCATCCTTTCAATAATAAATAAAAATACTTGGCGTTAATTAAATAGCTTAAGAGAAACTTAAGCATATAATTTAAACGAATCTTTTGTTTTGCCTATGAAAAAAGTTTTTACTAAAAATGAAAATGCCTTATTTACTCAATTCCGATTGCTATCGGTAGAAAAAGACTACTGTAATGAAGTCATGAAAGAAAAAATTATTGGTCCCAAACAGACGACAATAGATAATATTTTAAATTATTCTAAAGCTTTGAGCATAAGGGAGTCATCAATAATTAACCATATAGAAATGGTTTTAAATTAAAATAGTTTAACCTTTAGTGAAGCCCCGTGGCATATAGTTATTGGGGCTTTTTAGTGCTTTAAAATTTGACAACAAAAAAGCCTGTTACATATAACAGGCTTTTTAACTTAGTATATTACTAATATATTATCCTTCAACAACTTCAAATTCGATTTCTACAGAAATCTCTTTGTGTAATTGAACATTGGCTTTGTACTTACCTACTGTTTTGATTGCGTCTCCGATAAGTTTAATATTCTTACGTTCAACTACAAATCCAGCAGTAACAAGCGCCTCTGTTACTTGTACGTTAGAAACCGAACCGAAAATCTTTCCGTTTTCTCCAACTTTCGCTGCAACTTTAATTTTAGCTTTTTCTAATTTCGCAACAGATTTTTCAGCCTCAGCTTTAACTTTCTCTGCTTTGTGCGCTCTTTGACGTAAAGTCTCTGCGTTCATCTTCTTTATAGACTCAGTAGCCAATACGGCCTTTCCTTGTGGGATAAGGTAGTTTCTTCCGTAACCGTCCTTTACAGAAACAATTTCGTCTTTGTCCCCTAGGTTATCTACATTATTTTTTAATAAAACATCCATGATTTGGGTCCTCCTTATTTTAATTGATCTGCAACGTATGGTAAAATAGCTAAGTGACGTGCACGTTTTACGGCAGTCGCAACTTTTTTCTGGTACTTTGCAGATGTTCCTGTTAATCTTCTAGGTAGAATTTTACCTTGCTCGTTTATGAATTTTAATAAAAATTCAGGATTTTTGTAATCTACGTACTTTATTCCTGATTTCTTAAATCTACAGTATTTCGATTTTTGTACGTCAATACTGATTGGGGTTAGATATCTAATATCTGATTCTTTTCCAGCCATGTTAAATAGTTTAAGTTAATTAATTAGGCTTTCGCCATTGTTCTTCCTTTGTCAGCAAATGCAATGTGATCTTTATCCATTTTCATGGTTAAAAAACGCATTACCATTTCGTCTCTTTTAAATGCAACCTCTAGGTTTGCAATTACACTTCCTTCAGCTTCGAACTCAATTAAGTTGTAAAAACCTGTGGATTTCTTCTGGATTGGGTAAGCTAATTTTTTCAAGCCCCAATCTTCTTCATGAAGAACTTTTGCGCCACCGTCTTTAAGAACTTTCTTAAACTTCTTTACTGCTTCCTTTGCCTGGTCTGCAGACAAAACGGGAGTTAAAATGAAAACAGTTTCGTAATGATTCATATTCTTTGTTTTGTTATTTTGAACCATGGTCTATCCATAATTCGGGCGGCAAAGATATATATATTTATCGGAAAATGAAACAAATTTGCTTATTAACATGTTGTTGATAAATAATTAATGCTAAAGTATTGTAAATATTGGTGTATAGAAAGAATTAATTTAGCTTTGTAATCCGTTAAATGACAGAAGAACAATTCATAGTATCCGCAAGGAAGTACCGTCCAACATCTTGGGAAAGTGTTGTGGGGCAAAGTACCATTACTTCTACATTGCAACATGCTATTGATACTGGACACCTAGCACAAGCCTATTTGTTTTGCGGGCCTAGAGGAGTTGGTAAGACTACATGTGCTCGAATTTTTGCAAAAACAATCAATCAGCAAGACGGAGAAGAAGAGCAGGATTTTTCTTTTAATATATTTGAACTGGATGCTGCTTCTAATAATTCCGTTGATGATATTCGGTCAATTACAGATCAAGTGCGAATTGTGCCGCAGGTAGGAAAATATAAAGTTTATATCATAGATGAGGTTCACATGCTATCGGCAAATGCTTTTAATGCTTTCTTAAAAACCCTGGAAGAGCCTCCGCCTCATGCGATATTTATATTAGCAACTACAGAAAAGCATAAGATTATACCAACAATTTTATCGCGTTGTCAGGTTTATGATTTCAACCGTATATCGATTCAAGATATGGCAAATCACTTGGCGTATGTTGCAAAACAAGAGAATATAAAGTTTGAGATAGATGGATTCCATATTATAGCAGAGAAGGCGGATGGAGCTCTACGTGATGCACTTTCTATATTTGATCAAATTGTAAATTTTTGTGATGGAAACATTACTTACGATGCAGTAATTCAAAACCTTAATATCCTAGACTACGATTATTATTTTAAAATAACAGATCATTTATTAAAAAACGAAATTCATCAGTCGCTTTTGGTTTTTAACGAAATTCTTGAAAATGGGTTTGATGGTCATAATTTTATCAATGGATTAGGGAGTCATTTGAGAAATCTCCTTGTAAGCAATGATGCTATTACACTGAAGCTTTTAGAAGTCAGTGACAATGTAAAGGCTAAATACAATGAGCAATCAAAATTAGCAAATCTCAAATTCCTGATTGATGGACTTAAAATAATTGGTGAAACAGATGTCCAATACAAATCCAGTAAAAATCAACGATTACATGTTGAATTAGCCCTAATGAAATTAAGCTCTCTAACCGCCATAGAGGGAGAAAAAAAAAAGTAGCTCATCCCATTGGGAAATAATTGCGCCAAATTCATTTTCTAAAGGATTTCCTTCACCTCCGAACCCTGTTAAGGTAGAACCCGAAAAGGTTCAGGAAGTTATAAAAAAGAACAAGGACGAAAGTGTTTCCAAAGAGGTGGTTGAAATCAAAACAGAACCTAAAATTCAAGGGGAAAAACCCAAAACTGGAAATGTAGTTGGCGTGCAAAGAACTTATACCGGTAAGAAGCGATCAGGGATTTCTATATCTGCCATGCAAAACCAGAAAAAGGAAGAGCAAGAAGCTGAAGGGGTTGAAGATTTATCCAATAAACCAAGAACTGAGTTCACAGCAAATGAATTAATGTCAAAATGGAATGCTTTTGCCTTTCAATTAAAAGACAGGGGTAGACAGGGTTTGTATATTACCCTGACAAAGAGAAAACCAGAGATAAAACAAAATTTTCTTTTAGAGTTTACGATAGATAACGAAATTCAAAATATCGAATTGGAAGATGAGAGATCTAACTTACTGAATTTTCTGAGAGTTGAGTTAAATAATTACGGTATCCAATTAAAAGTGTTGCTCAGTAAAGAAGATAATTCAGTAAAGCACCTTTCCAGCAAGGATAAGTTTTTAAAAATGGCTGAAAAGAACCCTGCTCTGCATGAATTAAGAGAAAGATTGAATTTGGATATTGAATATTGATTTCCACATTTATCTCAAAATCTTATGGGTCTGCTATTACGATTAAATATGCTCAAGAAAAAAGGGAGCTAATAATTACTAGCTCCCTTTTTGAGATAATAGAATATATTATACTAATGAGTAGCTTACATCGAAGCGAGTATGCGGTTTAATGTCTCACTTGGTCTCATTGCTTTTGCAGATAATGCATCGTTAGGGTAATAGTAACCACCTAGGTCGATGGTGCTGCCTTGTGCATCATTTAATTCTCCAATTATTTTATCCTTGTTGTTGGTTAATTGGTTAGCAATATCTGAAAACTTTTTGCTAAGACCTGAATCAATAGTTTGAGCAACTAGTCCTTGAGCCCAGTACATGGCTAAATAAAAATGACTTCCTCTATTGTCTAATTCACCCACCTTTCTTGAAGGAGATTGTCTATTCAATAAAAGTTTTTCAGTAGCATCATCCAATGTGTCAGCCAAAATTTTTGCTTGGTTATTGTTGAATTTTTCACTTAGGTGATCCAAAGAAACGGCTAAAGCTAAAAATTCGCCTAAAGAATCCCATCTTAAGTGTCCTTCTTCATTGAATTGTTGAACATGTTTTGGGGCTGAACCACCAGCTCCAGTTTCGAATAAACCACCACCGTTCATTAATGGAACTATCGAAAGCATTTTAGCACTTGTTCCTAATTCCAGAATAGGGAATAGGTCCGTCAAGTAATCTCTCATTACATTTCCAGTCACAGATATCGTATCTTTTCCCTCTTTAATTCTGGCTAAAGTAAATTCAGTAGCCTCCCCCAAAGACATTATTCGAATATCTAAGTTGGCAGTGTCGTGATCTCCTAAATACTTATTTACTTTTTTGATTACTTCAGCATCATGAGCTCTATCATCACATAACCAAAATACAGCAGGAGTTCCGGTTGCTTTAGCTCTATTAACCGCCAATTTTACCCAATCTTGAATTGGAGCATCTTTAGCTTGACACATTCTCCAAATATCTCCAGCTTCTACAGAGTGCTCAATAAGTACATTTTCATTTGCATCAACAATTCGGACTGTACCGTTGCTTTTTATTTCAAATGTCTTGTCATGAGAACCATATTCTTCTGCTTTTTGCGCCATTAACCCAACATTTGGAACTGTTCCCATTGTTGTTGGATCGAAAGCACCATTTTTCTTACAGAAATCAATCGTAACCTGGTAAAGTTCAGCATAGCTATTGTCAGGAATAATAGCTTTTGTGTCTTGTGTTTTGCCCTCTGCATTCCACATCATTCCTGACGTTCGTATCATAGCGGGCATAGACGCATCAATAATCACATCACTTGGAACATGCAGGTTAGTTATTCCTTTGTCAGAATCAACCATTGCTATATCTGGTCCGTTTTGAAAACATGCTTCAATACTTGTTTCAATATTTGCTTTTATGTCAGCAGGTAATTCTTTTATTTTATTTATCAAGTCTCCAAACCCATTATTTACGTCGACACCCAATTCATCTAATAACTCACCATGCTGCTCAAATACAGGAGCAAAGAAAACTTTTACAGCATGTCCAAAAATGATTGGGTCAGAGACCTTCATCATGGTTGCTTTCATATGTAAGGAAAGTAAAACATTTTTTTCTTTTGCATCTTTAAATTGATCATAGAAAAAACTTACCAAAGCTTTTTTACTTAAAACCGAAGCGTCAATAATTTCTCCAGATAAAAGGGAAAGGTTGTTCTTAAGTATGCTAGTGTTACCATTTTCATCAATAAATTCGATTTTAACCGAATTAGCATCACTCAAAGTAATAGACTTCTCATTCGAACGAAAATCTCCTCCATTCATATGCGCTACATGAGTTTTAGAATCACTACTCCAAGCACCCATAGAATGTGGGTTGTTCCTAGCATATTGCTTCACTGCTTTTGGAGCTCTTCTGTCCGAGTTTCCTTCCCTAAGTACAGGGTTTACAGCACTTCCTTTAATTTTGTTGTACCTACTTTGAATTTCTTTTTCACTATCATTTTTAGGGTCTTCTGGGTAGCTGGGGATGTCATATCCACTTGATTGTAATTCTTTTATCGCAGCTTTTAGTTGCGGTATAGATGCACTAATGTTGGGCAGTTTTATAATGTTCGCTTCTGGGTTTTTAGCTAATACCCCTAATTCTGCTAGAGCATCTGTTTGTTTTTGATCATCAGTAAGATTATCAGGAAATGTAGCGATAATTCTTCCGCCCAACGATATGTCCTTTGTTTCAATTTCAATGTCTGAAGAGCTAGTAAAAGCTTTTACAATTGGTAAAAATGATTGGGTTGCTAAAGCGGGTGCTTCATCAGTCTTTGTGTAAATGATTTTAGCCATTTTATTGAGTTTATTAAAGGTCTATATTAGGTGGGCAAATGTACTGTTTGTAAGATGCTTTTCCTAATGTTAGGATTAATTTTTGATACAATAGCATTTTCTGAAATAGAATTGATTCATTAGTAAAAAACGACATCATTATATATTTGTATAACACAACTAATTTTGTATTTTCCGGTCTTGGATTTTTAGATCAATTCTGATGAAGTACAATGATTAATTCAGTGTCCCTTATCAGGTTTTGGATTTAAACGGTAAGATAGTTTAAAACGTGTATTTGGAAGTGAACATAAGATAAAAGTAGATGAACTTTCCAAAGGAGTTTGCCTAATTAGCATAAGTAATTTGAGCAGCATTCCTCTGCTTTTTGTAATACAATAGGTTGATTTTAGTCACCTAAATATAGTTATTCATCAGTATTATTGATAGATTTAAATGTTAATTTTTTGGTGAATTACTTATATTTTGACTCATAACTTAGTCTTTTTTTTTGTGTTAAGAATCCAACCATTTGTAAGTTTTACTTCTTGTTTTTTTGTTGTTTTATCAGGTGTTTTAGAGGTTTTTATAACGAATATTATGGATTGTTTTTCGAATTGGATCTAAAGGTTTCTAACTTATAAATAAGCGGTTAACAAAGATAGAATGAATATTTGTTTTATCTTGGAGGCGAAACAACCAACTATATTTTTCTATGTTTACTAAAATTTCTATTCGATCAATCGTTTACTTTGCCCTTATATTTTCATCAATATCTGTTAAGTCACAGCAATGGGTAGATATGATGTTGCAACCAAATGCCAATTTTTACGAGATAAGAGATGCTTTTGAAACAGAATGGGGCAGTGATGAATACGTCAGGGGAAAAGGATATAAACAATTCAAAAGGTGGGCGAATTTTTGGGAAACGAGAGTGCTAGAAGATGGTAGTTTCCCTGTTAATAGTAGAGGTTGGGGTGATTTTAAAAATTTAATTGTTGGGAGCCAAACCAAGTCTGGTGGAGTTGGGAATTGGCAACCAATGGGCCCTTTTTCCCATGTCAATACAGATTCTTGGAGTTCTGGAACAGGTAGAGTGAATTGCATTGTTGAAGATCCTAATAATCCGAGTATTTTGTTTATTGGTGCTCCTGCAGGAGGTGTTTGGAAATCTACAGATGCAGGAAGTACTTGGACTCCATTAGGAGATGAGCTTTCTGTAATAGGTGTTTCCGGTATAGCTATCGATCCAAATAATAGCAATATCATTTACTTAGCCACTGGGGATACTGATGGAGGAGATACTTATAGTATAGGAGTGCTGAAATCTATTGATGGTGGGTTGTCTTGGTCGCCTACTGGAAATGTTTCCGGTGAAACAACCAAGTTAATTATTGATCCGACTAATTCAAATGTAATTTATTTAGCTACAAGTTCGGGTGTGTATAAAACCACAAATGCAGGATTTTCATGGAATAATATTCAAGGTGGTAATATTCGGGACATTGATATGAAGCCAGGATCACCGAATGTTATTTATGCCGTTTCTTCTTCGGAGTTTTTTATTACCACAGATAGCGGAGCTAATTGGAATGCTATTACCAATGGGTTGCCAAGTACTTCAGGGCGGTTAGCGATAGCAACTACTGCTGCTAATTCAAGTTATGTTTATGTTCTAAGTGCAACTACTGGAAATGGTTTTCAAGGTTTATATCGTTCCATAAATTCAGGAACTTCATTTACGGCAATGAATACTACCACGGATATTTTTGAATCTACTCAAGCTTGGTATGATATGGCAATTGCTGCGTCCCAAACAAATGCAAATGAAATTGTAACAGGGGTTTTAAATGTTTGGAGATCTACTAATGGAGGAAGTTCATTTACACAACTAAATAACTGGAGTTCTCCTTCAAGCTCTGCGTATACGCATGCTGATATTCATTATTTAAAATACTTCGATGGAAATTTGTATTGCGGTAGTGACGGGGGTATTTATCAATCAACAAATAGTGGTAATGATTTTACTGATTTGTCTGAAGGCCTACAAATAGGTCAGTTTTATAGAATTGGAGGTTCTCAAAATGATGTTAATACTATCAGTGGTGGGCTTCAAGATAACGGAGGCTATGTCTTAAAATCAGGTGTTTGGAAAAACTATTATGGTGCTGATGGGATGGAAGCAGGAGTGGATCGTAATAATTCTAATCTTATTTTTGGAATGATTCAATACGGAGATTTGTATAGGTCAACCAATGGAGGAAATACTAGCAGTGGTCAAGGAAGTCCAATGTCAGGTAGATGGGTAACGCCAATGCAAATGGATCCAAATAATGATAGGTTATTAGCAGGATATGATGATTTACATGAATTTGATTATGCATCTGGATGGAATCAATTATCAGGATTTAATTTTCCAGATCAATTGCGTTGTATAGAAATATATGATGGAAATTCAGATATTATCTTTGTGAGTACGGATGATAATATTTATAAAACGACTAATAATGGAGGTGTTTTTACTGATATTACAGGTTCATTGCCTACTAATTCAGTGATAACTTCAATTGAAGTTAACCCTTCAAACTCGGATGAATTATGGGTTTCTAGAGGTGGATGGGATGGCTCGAATCATATATTTCACACATCTGATGGAGGAACCACTTGGAATAACCTAACCGGAAATCTTCCTAACTTACCTTGTAATATTGTTAAGTATGACGATGGCACAAATGGAGGTATCTATGTTGGTACCGATATAGGTGTTTATTACAGAGATAATGATCTCGGGAATTGGATTCAATTCATGAATAACCTACCTAATGTTGTGGTCAATGATTTAGAGATTAACGAAGCATCTAATATTATTAGAGCGGGTACATACGGAAGAGGAGTGTGGGAGTCTCCAAACTATAATGCGTTTGATTACGATGCTGGAATAAGTGAAATTAGTAGTCCAGATGCAGCAATTTGTAATACTTCTACTTTTGACCCAGTTGTTACTTTAATAAATTACGGGTTAATTAATTTGACAGCCGTCGATATTATTTATGATGTAGATGGTTCGAATCCACAAACATTTAGCTGGACTGGAAATTTGGCGCAGGGGGGGACAGAAGTGATCACTTTACCAACTATTACTTCTACATCAGGGAACCATATATTTAATGCAACAACTAGTATGCCTAATGGAGTTATAGATGAAGCTTTGAGCAACGATGGTAAATCTAATTCATTTCTACTAACACTTGCAGGTATGCCAGTTACGTTAAATTTAGCAACCGACTGCTGGGGCTCCGAGGTTTCATGGAGAGTTTTAGATGATAATGGTGATTTGGTTGTCTCAGGAGGTCCATATACTGATAATACTGGGGGTGATCTTTTTACGGAAATATTATGCCTTTCAGATGGCTGCTATGATTTTATTATTAATGATACTTATGGTGATGGTATGTATGGCTCTCAATATGGTTCTTGCAACATTGATGGTGATTATAGTTTAATTGATGATCAGGCTAATGTTTTGGTTCAGATGCAAGTGGTTGATTTTGGTAATGAAGCAATCCATAATTTTTGTATTACTGGGGTTGGTTTGATTGCTGATTTTACATCTAATGCTACCACGGTTTGTGAAGGTTCAGCAATTGACTTCGCTGACGCTACAGCTTCAGGAACACCAACGAGTTGGAATTGGGTTTTTAACGGTGCCATCCCATCTACTTCGACTGATCAAAATCCGACAGGGATTCAATATACGTCTTCTGGAACTTATTCAGTTGAGTTAACGGTATTTGATGGTGTTAATTCCAATACAATTACTACAACATCTTATATTAACGTTGAACCAGCTCCATCTGTGGTTGTAATTCCAACAGACCCAGCATGTGGGTTGGATAATGGAGAAATTTCTGCTGCCGGTACAGGTGGTACAGGAACATTGATTTATTCTTGGTCGAATGGAGAAACTGGACAAACTATTTCAAATTTAGGTGTTGGTACTTATACTGTAACAGTTTTGGATGATAATGGCTGTTCACAATTTGCATCTGCAACATTGTCAAATATAAATGGACCAACAGCAACTGTTAATCCTGATCAGACTATCTGTTCCGGTGATACGGCTACCGTAACTGCTGATGGTGCAGGTTCTGGAGGGTCTTATAATTGGGACCAAACATTAGGAGCTGGAATCACGCATAGCGTTTCCCCAAATTCTACCACAACCTATACGGTGGTTGTAACGGATGTCAATGGATGTAGTTCTTCGATTTCTACAACGATTACTGTTGAACCTACTCCTGTTCTCGTTTTTTCACCTTCGAGTCCAAATATATGTGAATCAGACAGTGTGACTTTATCTGTTTTTGGTGCGCAGAACTATTCTTGGGATTCGGGTGAAATAGGAAGTTCAGTTACTGTTTCACCAAATACACAAACGATTTATACCGTAACCGGTCAAGATGGAAATTGTAGCAGCACTTCATCGATTACGGTAAATGTTTCACCAAATCCAGTCGTTGTAGCTGGAGCTGATAATTTCACAGTGGTAACCGGTGAATCAATAAACTTTACAAATGCGGGGTCAAATGGTACTAATTACAATTGGGACTTTGGAGATGGAGGCAGCTCCGTATTGAATTCCCCTTCTTATAGTTATGCCAACGTGGGTACTTACACAGTTATATTATATGCGAGTTTAGGAAATTGTTCAGGGTCAGATACTATCGTTATTAATGTTGATGTAAATGGCATATTATTTCATCAACAGTCGGAAGCTTATTCGATTTATCCTAATCCGGTTTCTTCTGAATTACATATTGAAGCAGTAAATAATTTTGAAAAAGTGAAATACACTATTGTAGATGCGCTTGGTAAAATTGTTTTAGAAGGCATTTATGACTTTAATTCAGCGATTGATGTTTCTAGTATTGCAAAAGGTGTTTATATAATTCAATTGGAGAACAAGGAAAAAGGCTTACTGCAATTTATAAAAAATTAATTAGGTAAGTTTTAGCTAGAAAAATAAAAAACAGATTATTTTTGGTCTTCTTCAACGAATAAGAAGATAACTTCATTCGCCTTTTTCATTCTGTATGTTTCACGTGCAAATTTCTCTAACTCTTCAGGGTTTGTGGTCAATTCATTTATTTTGACTTTTATCTCTTCTATTTCAATTCTTTTCAAATCATTTACTTCTTGAAGCTCACTCAGCTTATTTAATGATTTGAATTGGCGATAAATATTAGTGTCCTCAAAAGCTATTAATATTACCAGTAATATTAATGATGATAGAAAATATTTATTCTTTATTAATCGAATTGATTTTTTCATTGTGTTGCCAAAAATAGAAGTTAAATGACTGTTGTAATTTTAAGGATTAAATTATTGTAAACAATAATTTGTGAGTTTATAGTAAGTTTTGACTTTATAGAAGGAAATGATCTTTTCTAATATTGAGTTTATTGTTCTAAAGTAAAATGGGTTTTTATACCTTGTGTATTTTGAGTAAATATTCTTTTTTAAAAAATCGATGAAAATAATAAAGCGGTTTTATTCTTAACAATCGTCATCGCCGTATTGATATAATAACTATTTTAAGCATCTAAAATGTAAACAAATGGGTAAAGAAATAACAACGCACAATTTTTCGGATATAGATATTGCACAAAATGCAACTATGGAAGACATTAGAGATATTGCTTCTAAACTTGGTATTTCTGAGAGAGATCTTGAAATGTACGGTAAGTATAAAGCTAAACTCCCCCTTACTTTAATTGATGAAGGCAAGATAGCAAAAAACAATTTAGTCTTGGTTACTGCGCTTACTCCAACTCCTGCTGGAGAAGGTAAAACAACTACTTCAATTGGCTTAACAGAAGGGTTGAATAAATTAGGAAAGAAAACAACTGTTGTTCTAAGAGAACCATCTTTGGGTCCTGTGTTTGGAATTAAAGGTGGTGCTGCTGGTGGTGGGTATTCACAAGTACTCCCTATGGAGGATATTAATCTGCATTTCACAGGTGATTTCTCTGCTATTGAAAAAGCCAATAACTTATTGTCTGCCTTAATTGACAATAACATTCAAAGTAAAACAAGAAATTTAAATATTGATCCACGAACTATTGTATGGAAACGTGTAATGGATATGAATGATCGTTCATTAAGGGATATAACAATTGGATTGGGTGGTACCGCTAATGGGATACCTCGTCAAGATGGGTTTAATATAACACCTGCATCTGAAGTGATGGCGATTCTTTGCATGGCTGAGAATTTTGTAGATTTAAAAGCAAGATTAGGAAATATATTTGTCGGATTTACATTTGCTAAAAAACCTATATATGCGCGCGATTTGAAAGCAGAAAATGCAATGGCTATTTTATTGAAGGATGCTGTAAAGCCTAATTTAGTTCAAACATTAGAAGGGAATCCAGCAATTATTCATGGAGGTCCTTTTGCAAATATTGCACAGGGGACAAATACCATCCTTGCTACAAAAATGGGGTTGTCTTTAACGGATTATGTTGTTACTGAAGCTGGATTTGGAGCTGATTTAGGTGCAGAGAAATTTTTAGATATAAAATGTGTGTCTGCTGGGTTTAAGCCAAAAGCTTTGGTTTTGGTTGCTACAATTAGGGCGCTAAGACATCATGGAGGTGCATCAAAAGAAGAATATAATACAGCAAGTGTAGAAAGAGTGTCAAATGGTTTTGCAAATCTTGAAAAACACATTGAAAACTGTAAGAAATTTGGATTAAACCCTGTGGTTGCTATCAATGCTTTTCCAACGGATTCGCAAGAAGAAGTAGATGTAATACAAGAGAAATGTGGCGCAATGGGTGTTGAAGCAATTGTTGCGAATGGATGGGCAATGGGTGGCAATGGAATGACTGACTTAGCAGAAGCAGTTATAAGAGAAGTTGAATCTGGAAATAATGAATTCAAACCGCTATATGATTGGAAGCTTCCAATTAGAGAGAAGATTAGAATTATTGCATCAGAAATTTACGGTTCCGAGGGTGTTGAATATAGTAAGAAAGCAATCACAGATTTAAAGCGAATAGATGAGTTAGGATTGAATGAATTACCCATCTGTATGGCGAAAACCCAGAAATCACTTTCAGACAACGATAAACTATATGCGCGTCCAACTGGCTTTACTGTTAATGTTCGTGAGTTTGAATATGCTGCTGGAGCAGGTTTTGTTATTCCTATACTGGGTAAAATGATGCGTATGCCTGGGTTACCAGCTACGCCCGCTTCTGAGAGGTATGGATATTGATGATAATGGTGTTATATCAGGACTGTCTTAATTTGGTTAAATGGCAATACTCGATTATCAAGCTATAAAATTTGATGGTACATCTTCTGAAAATAGATTAGATGCACTTACAGTTGAAGAAGGTCTTCAAGTGAAAGTAAATGGTGAACCATTAATGGTTACTATGCGATCCCCAGGCAACGATGCTGAGTTGGTAAGAGGTTTGTTGCATTCTGAGGATATTTTGCCAACAACAAATGAAGATGTCGAGATTATTGTTGAAAGCAAGAACAAGCAAGGGGTAGTTCCCGTTGTGAATGTCAATATACCTGAAGATAAACTGGGTGATGGTTATAAAAATAGTCGGAGTTTTTTGTCTGTTTCTTCTTGCGGTATCTGCGGGCAAACGGAGTTGCAAGAAATAAAAGGGGAGTTGGAAAAAAAAGGAAAGTTTAATCCTTTAGATTTAAAACATATGTTTGAATTGATGGATGGAAAACAAAAAACTTTCCGAAAATCTGGAGGTTCGCATGCTGCAGCTGCATTTGATGAAAAAGGTGAAATGATATGTGTTATGGAAGATATTGGACGACACAATGCAGTTGATAAAGTAATAGGAACATTGTTGTTAAAAAAACAGTTAAATAGAGCGTTTGCTATAACCGTAAGTGGAAGAATTTCGTACGAAATTGTTATGAAAGCATTTAGAGCAAAAATACCGATTTTAGCCGCAGTTTCAGCGCCATCTTCTTTAGCTGTTGACTATTCAAAAGAACTCGGAATTACTTTATTTGGATTCTGCAGAGGTGAAAATGCAACGTGTTATTCAAACATGCATAGAGTAAATGCTATTGACCAAATAAAATGAAAAAGATAAAGTATGGGAAAACATAACAAAAATACAGGACAACCTCCCTTAAAATTTACGGGTATTAAGTTGGGTAGTCCCAAATTATATGCTGCTGGAATCCCTGCTGTTTTATCCTCTTTGAATCATATAAAAAAAGAAGTCGGTATTGTTGATGGCGTGAAGTTATTGAATAGAATGAATCAGTTTAAGGGTTTTGATTGCCCGGGTTGCGCTTGGCCAGACCCTGACGATAAAAGAGCTTTACTTTCTGAATATTGTGAAAATGGTGCTAAAGCAATTTCAGAAGAGTATACAAAGTACAAAGCTGATCCTGCTTTTTTTTCGAAAAATTCTGTTTCTAGTATGTTGAATTGGTCAGATTTGGAGTTGGGTAAATCAGGGAGAATAACTTCTCCGATGTTTTATAATGCGCAAGACGATAAATACGAAGAAATATCATGGGACGGTGCGTTAAAGTTGATCGCAAGAGAATTAAAATCATTAAATGACCCAAATGATGCAGTGTTTTATACCTCTGGAAGAACCAGTAACGAAGCTGCCTTTTTATATCAGTTGATGATAAGAAAGTTTGGAACGAATAATTTGCCTGATTGTTCTAATATGTGTCATGAAAGCAGTGGCACCGCTTTGTCAGAAACCTTAGGTATCGGAAAAGGCTCTGTAACTCTTGATGATTTTAATCATGCGGAATTGGTAATTGTTGTTGGGCAAAACCCAGGAACAAATCACCCTAGAATGCTCTCAGCTCTAAGAAATACAAAAGATGCTGGTGGTTCAATTATTTCTGTTAATCCTCTTCCAGAATCGGGTCTTATTTCATTTAAAGATCCGCAAAAGCCATTAGAGTGTTTGGGGTCTGGAACATCTCTAACAGATTTGTATTTACCTGTTCGAATAAATGGTGACTTGGCGCTATTTAAGGCTATTAATTACCTTTTGAATGAAAAAGAAGAAAACACTCCCAATTCTCAATTTGATTGGGAATTTATAAATAGTAAAACAGCTGGCTTAGAATCTTTTCTTGATAATATCAAAAATCAAGATCTTAAACTATTGATTAAAGAGAGTGGAGTGGATGAAGATTTAGTCCGAAAAGCGGCAGATCTTATTGCTCAAAAAAAGAAAATTATAGTTTGTTGGGCTATGGGCCTCACACAGCAAAAAAATGGTGTAGCCAACATTCAAGAAATAGTAAACTTACTGCTGTTAAAAGGAAGTATTGGAAAAAAAGGAGCTGGAACATGTCCCGTCAGGGGTCATTCAAATGTTCAGGGTGACAGAACCATGGGTATTTGGGAAAAGTCTCCGGAAAGTTTTTTAAATAAATTAGGTGAGGTATTTGATTTTAAGCCACCATTAGAACACGGTTATGATGTTGTTGAGTCTATTAAGGCTATGTATGCCAATAAAGTAAAAGTGTTTTTCGCAATGGGCGGTAATTTTTTGTCGGCAACACCGGATACGGAATATACAGCTGAGGCATTGCGCAAATGCAGCCTAACAGTTCATGTATCAACTAAATTAAATAGAAGTCACTTAGTTCATGGCAGAGATGCTCTTATTTTACCTGTTTTAGGTAGGTCTGAAATTGATGTACAAAAAAATGGAAATCAATTTGTTACAGTAGAAAATAGTATGGGTGTTGTTCATTCATCTATCGGCACTATGAAGCCCGTTTCAAGCAATTTAATTAGTGAGCCAGCGCTTGTTTGTCAATTGGCTTGTAACTTATTTGAAGATGAACAAGATATGTGGATTCAGTTTATGAATGATTACAGTCTAATTCGGGATAAAATTGAAGCTGTTATACCCGGTTTCGAGTCTTTTAATTCAAAAATCCAAAATCCGTCAGGGTTTTACCTTCCCAATAATGCAAGAGAAGGGGATTTTACCAAAACATCTTCCAAGAAGGCAAATTTTACAGTTCATGAAATTACTAAGTTAGGTTTAAAAAAGGATGAACTTTTGATGATGACCGTTCGAACGCATGACCAGTATAACACAACAATATACGGTTTAAATGATAGGTACCGGGGTATATACAATGAAAGAAGGGTTGTGTTGATGAATGAATCTGACATGAAAGATCGAGGCTTGCATAATTTAGATAAAGTAGATCTGATTGGTCATTTTAATGGTGAAAAGAGGTATGCTGAAGCTTTTTTGGTGGTTAAATATCCAATCCCTGTTAATTGCACTGCAACTTACTTTCCTGAAGCCAATGTTTTGGTTCCAATTGATAGCGTAGCTGACAAAAGCAATACGCCTACATCAAAATATATTGTGGTAACTATTCAAAAAGCACAGTAAAGATTTTCCGTCTATAATAACTATTGATAGAGAGGTAGAGCACTATAATTTTGCAGGGATATCGCGCAGTTAATGTATTCGGAAAATTTATCGTATTCAGAAAATAGTTGCCGATACAATAGCCAAAGCCGAAAAAGCTATTTAAAGGGCATTCGGAAGTGTTCATACATTTCTACCTCCAACACAAATAAAATAGTTGTGTTATCATTCACTTTTTTGTGGTTTGTAGTTATTGTTTCATACATTTAAATATGTCAAAACCCCATTTTAGCTATTTATACATATTCTTACTGCTACTTTCATTTAGCAGCAAAGCCCAAGTTAACCTAGATTCTTTATGGGGTGTTTGGAACGACAAAACCCAGCCAGATACCAATCGGCTTGAAGCAATGAAAAGCATAGCTTATGATGGTTATTTGTTTTCTCAGCCCGACAGTGCTTTTTATTTTGCACAAAAGGGATATGATTTTGCTGAAGCTTTAGATAATAAAAAATGGATCGCAGCTGCATTGAATACGCAGGGGATATCATTTGCAATAAGAGGCAATTACGAAAAAGCATTGGAATATTATTCAAAAAGCTTAGCGATAAAAAAGGAATTAGGCGATAAAAAAGGAATGGGAAATTCTTATGGTAACATTGGAAATATTTATAAAGACCACGGTAATTACGAAAAAGCATTGGAATACGCTTCAAAAGCTTTGGCGATATATGAGGAAATAGAAGATAAAAAAGGAGTGGGGAATGCTAATAATAACATTGGAATTGCTTATTCAGACCAAGGCAATTACGAAAAAGCATTGGAATATCATTCAAAAAGCTTAGCGATAAAAAAGGAATTAGGCGATAAAAAAGGAATGGGAAGTTCTTACAATAACATTGGTCTTATTTATTCAATCCAAGAAAATTACGAAAAAGCACTGGACTATTATTCAAAAAGCGTATCGATAAAAAAGGAACTAGGCGATAAAAAAGGAATGGCAGCTTCTTACAATAACATTGGAGTTGTTTACAAAGAACAAAGTAATTATGAAAAAGCATTGGACTATTTACTAAAGTCAAAAAATATAAACCAAGGAATAAATACAATTGAAGGTTTAGACGCAACTTCAAGATTGCTGAGTGAAGTATATAAAAAGCTAGGTAAATACAAACAAGCATTAGAAATGCACGAGCTATATATGGAAACAAAAGACTCCATCGCTAAAATGGATGCAGAAGAAGAGTTGTACAAGTTTGAGGTAGACAAAGAATACCAATTAAAAAAACAAGCAGATAGCATACTGCATGCCGATGAAATTATCATCCAACAAGCAGAAAACCTGGCCAAAGAAGAACAACTCAAAAGCGAAAAACAAAGAAGAACAGGCTTGCTTGTAATAGTAGGGTTGGTATTAGTTTCTTTAGGTTTTGTATTTGTGCAATTAAGAAAAACCAAAGCGCAAAAAGTAGTTATAGAAGGACAGCACGAAAAGCTCAACGAATCGCATCGAGAAATCACCGATAGTATCAACTATGCCAAACGCATACAAGATGCCTTAATGACATCGGCCGTGTATATAAAAGATGTACTTCCCGAGAGTTTTATTTTGTTTAACCCAAAAGATGTCGTTTCAGGAGACTTCTACTGGGTGTATCGCTCACCCAAAGGACAAATCTACTTTACGGTAGCCGATTGCACTGGCCATGGCGTGCCAGGCGCCTTTATGAGTATGATAGGAACTTCACTACTCAACGAGTTTATTATTGAAAACAAAATAGAGGATACTGCCGAGGTACTCACAAAGATGCGCGAGCAGATTATTAAGTCGTTAGACCAAAAAGGCTTGCAAGGAGAAAATAAAGACGGAATGGACATGGCTCTCTGCAAGTACGATCCTAAAAAAGGCACGGTTCAATATTCGGGAGCGTACAATCCACTAATCCACATTAGTAAAAACCAGATAAACCAACTAAAAGGCGATAGCCAGCCCGTTGGATTGCATACAGGCAAAAAACTTCCTTTTACCAATAAAGAAATACAAGTAGCCAAAGGCGATATGTTGTACATCTATTCGGATGGTTTTCCAGACCAATTTGGAGGAGAAAAGGGCAAGAAGTATCTGTCTGGGAAATTTAAGAAGTTTTTACTATCGATAAGCGATAAACCAATAGATGAGCAGGATAGGCTTATTAAAGCAGAGTTTACCAAATGGATAGGAGACCATGAACAAATAGACGATGTGTGTGTAATGGGGGTGAGAATTACGTAGCTTAGAGAAACAAATGAAAGTGCTTTCTAAATATCTATGCTTACTTGCACTGAAGATTATAATTTTCTTTTGTTGCCGACAGAAATTTCTGACCCTTCGGCGAGCATAACAGATGATGGTTGCTGTTGATTTAAAAATTTAAAATCAGCTCCATAGTTAGCTTCAAAGTCAACATTAACCTCGAAATTTTTTATTTTGTATATATTCCATGCAGGGTGTCTGACTTCGAATTCATTTGTTCTACCGTTACTTATTTTAGTATAGCCCCAGTAATGTTCTGTTATAAAATCTGCTTCGCTATTTTCATCAAAAGAAAAGGGGGAGCTTTCAGCCTGGACACTAACTGAATTCCAGATACCTTTTATTTTCCAACTGTATTCAATATTGATTTCGTTGTCTTCTGACCAATTATGTTTCATTGGTAGGGTTTGATAAGGTTCTTTATAGATAGTTCTAGCAACTGCTGTTATAAAAGGTTTAGGAACCATTTCTTTAATAAATCCAACTCCGCGTCTTACTTCATTGCCATTGTCATGCTTTACGTAATAACGCAGGTTTACTTCTTCGAAATTAATGTGTCCTGGTAGTTTACAACCTTTTACTTTGGTGTTTAAGAACATAAACCCGACTACGCTGACATAACATTTTCCTTCCCATAAATCAAGCTCTGTTTTATGGGGAAGATACTTTTTTAGGATTTCTGGATCGATTGCATAATTGACAAGAATCAACTTTCTCCATTCAGCTGTAAGGAAAGGTTTTTTCATATGAATTTACTCTTGTAGTTGGTATTCAAAGGTAATTCACATAATTTTGGTTTAAACACTTTATACCGCATCTTGGCGATAATATCATAAAAGAAATCTCGAGTAAATCTTGGGAAAATCTTAAGTCCGTAGAAAAACTTACCTAATCCACCAAGTAAGTAAAGTATTTCAAATACGGCATTTGTCTTAATTAAAGAAGTTCCATCTTTATGGATGAGAACCACAGAGTCTACATTTTCATGTATGTCATGCAAGTCTGTATAGTAAATTCCAGCCATTGACTGCAATGAAGCGAAGCGAAATTGATCTTTCTTGTCTCGTTTTAGTACAAACTTCACCCAAAAACTGCAGAAAGTGCATTCACCATCAAAGAGTATGATATGTTTGTTTTTATTCATTGATTAGATTCTATAATCTTTTTTTGCTTTCGTGAATTTAAAATTAAAACCAGCATCAACCAAACGTTTTGGTTCTACAATTCGAATTTTTAGAATTAATTTAGGTTTTGTTCGCAAAAAAAAGTCTCCTATAACTAACATCAATATGCGAGAATCCAAAAATAATGGATAATTAACCGAATTCTTCGCAACACGCTCCGCGCTCTTTTCGGAATAAACACTGCAGCTTTACCGTATATTTAATTGTTTTTTTATCGCTAAAACAGCGCGAAAATCAAGCTCCTTGATAGTGTCTTAACCGGGCTTGGTTAAAAAAAATGTTAGTAATTATGTTTTACATCAGCAAATACAGCGTTAAAATGATTTATCTTTGCACCTTAATAAGGTAATATTTTTATCTATGACTTTAAAGACGGTAAGATTTAATACAAAAGATAAGCCTGAATTTTATAAGGTTTTGAGGAAGCGTGTAAATGGTTATTTCAAAGAAAATAATATTTCAAAATTTGCAAATGCTAGAATGAAATGGAAAACAGCGATTATTTTAATTTCGTTTTTTACCCCATTGGTATTGTATGGTAGCTGGTTTGGTTACTAATCCATTTGTTCAAGTCTTGCTTTGGGTGTTTATGGGGGTAGGTATGGCTGGTGTTGGGTTAACAATAATGCACGATGCAAATCACGGTTCTTACTCTAAAAATCAAATGGTAAACAAAATATTAGGAATGACAATTAATTTTGCAGGAGGTTATGCCTTAAATTGGAAAATTCAACACAATGTTTTGCATCATACCTATACCAATGTGAGCGAGCTAGATCAAGATATTGATACAGGCAAGCTAATGCGATTTTCACCAAGACAGCCACATTTTAAATTTCAAAAGTTCCAAATCATTTATGCGTGGTTTTTTTATGGTCTTATGACCTTTTATTGGGTAGTAGCGAAGGACTTTGTACAAATAGCCTCTTTTAAGAAAGATGAATTACTTAAAGCGCAGGGCAAATCATTAGGGATGGCTTTACTGGAAATATTTGCGGTAAAAATTGTTTATCTATTTATGTTTGCTTTTTTACCGCTTTACTTTATGGAGATTTCTTTCGGATTTTGGTTCTTGTGCTTTTTCGCCAAACATTTTGTTGCAGGATTAATTTTAGCTTTAGTTTTTCAGCCGGCTCATGTGATTGAAGATACTGAGTTTCCAGAACCAGACGGAGAGGGTAGTTTAGAAAATAATTGGGCGATACACCAATTTAAAACGACAGCTAATTTCGCGCCCAAAAACAATATTTTAGGCTGGTATATGGGTGGTTTGAATTACCAAGTAGAGCATCATATGTTTCCAACCATTTGTCATATCCATTACCCGAAAATTTCTAAAATTGTCAAAGCTACTTGTGAAGAATACGGTGTACCCTATTATTCAAAGAAAACATTTACGGATGCGGTAGTCAGTCACGTAAAACTTTTAGCTAGGTTAGGTAAGGGTGAGACTGTTGCCTAAAGTTCTATTTAATTTTTCTTATTAAAATTAAAGTGGTGATAACTTTATTCCCGCTCTGTCAAACTATTGTTCTGTGTTTTTATCTTAGTATTAACTGAGATTATTGCATTTACATTGGTGTCTGAATCATATTTTTTTGCTATTTTAGAGTAAGATCAATTAGATAAAACCAATTATTGGCAAAAGCTTTAGTTAATTTTTATAAACTAAAACAGAGATATGGAAATAGTATATAGGCTCATTCGGGACATTTGTCTTTTCATTATAATTGGAATGTTTTTAACTGAAAATACAATCTTGTTAAAACTTACAATAAGTTTATTTGCGCTATTAGTTTACTTTGCTATGAATAGTAGTCTCGATTCATTTGAAAGAAATGAAAAGTAATTTGATTGTCTTTCAAGCTTTATGCTAATATGCAATAGTCATTGCAGGCACCTTACCCTAACTTATTAACATCTACGGATATGCCAATAGCTTTTCGTATTATTGTCCACAGTTAAAAAATGGACAAATGATAAATGTAGAAACAGCAAATTTAGGTCAGCTAGCAATTCATAGAGTAGGAAATAAGCACAAAGGAGAAAACATCTTTGTTTCTCAAGAACCAATTAAGCTTACGGATGAATTATCGCAATTGTTGACTAATTTTTTTCTAAAACCATTTACAAAAACTACAGAGAAATTTCATTTTGTTCATGATATAGATTTAAGTTACAACCCGCTAAATGGAATAAGTGAAAATATCTTTTCAGACAAGTCTTCTTTTTTTGAGAACTCTGTATTGATCCTGCGTCACTTGTTCGATCAGTCAAATCATCCGCATATAAAAACTGGAGATTTGTTTATTGCTTATTTTGATAAGATGCATCACTTGGGTGAGCAGGTAAAAGCGATAGGTATCTTTAAATCGGAAAGAAAAGATGCTTTTTTACAAGTGGAGGAGAAGAATAAGAAGCTTACAATTAATACTGAAAAAGGCATTAGTGTTAAGAAGCTAGATAAAGGTTGTTTGGTACTAGAGACTCAGGAAGGCTTGAAAGTTTTATCCGTTGACAATAATAACTACGATGCAGAATATTGGAAAAAGGACTTTTTAAAAATAGATTACATTCATGATGACAATTATGAGACAGCTGCTTTTTTAGACTTATGTAAATCTTTTGCTAAAAATGTAATAGGCGAGGAGACAAGGAAGGATGAAATCGATTTTGTAAATCATTCTATGCGCTTTGTAGAGGGTAATCAAGAAGTTTCTGTTGATGATTTTAGTGATGTGCTGTTTTCAGATGAAGAAACCAAGGGAGATTTTAAAGATTATAAAAAAGCTTTTGAAGAGGAGTTTGAACTAGAAATGTCAGATTCTTTTCAAGTTTCTCAACTTGTTTTAGAAAAACAAAAGCGAACGATTAAAAATGCTATTCAGTTAGATACTAATATTCAACTTCGTTTCAATTTTGAAGATCCTGATTCAATGGGGAAATTTGTTGAAAGAGGTTATGATGATCAGAAAGGAATGCATTATTATAAAGTGTTTTACAACGAAGAGCTTAAATAGGGAATTCTCTAAATTGTCATTTTAGGTAAACCCCTACAATATAGGAGTTTTGTAGTCGGTACTATAAAGATTACTTCACTACGAAAGGTTATTAAAATTTTATTCCTATTACGCAAATGTCGTCCACTTGTTCATGGTCGGAACGCCATTCTTCAAACCTTTCATCTAGCAATCGTCGTTGCTCTTCGATAGGTTCTTTCGCGATCGAAATGAGTAGTCTTTTAAAATACAGATAAAGTTCTTTTGATTAATTTCATTTTTTCACTTTTAATAGTATTGAATTCCCTATTACCACTATATCAGACAATCCCCATTGTTGCAGTTGCTATTATTGGACTTAGAAACCCAAAAGCCGCTACCGGAATGGCCAATACATTGTAAAAGAAGGCCCAAAATAAATTTTGTTTAATTGTTTTAAAAGTCAGCCTACTGAGGTGGAGTGCTTCGGTTAATTTATCAATTCCATTTGTCCCTAGCAGAACAACTTGTGCTGTATTTATTGAAACATCTGTTGCGTCACCAAAAGAGATGCCAACAGTTAGCGCGTGCTAGGGCAGGGGCGTCATTAACGCCATCTCCAACCATTACCGTGTTTCCTTTGGAACTGTATTCTTGAACTTTAGCAAGTTTTTCTTCTGGAAGTTGCTCAGCGAAAACAGTTTGAATATTTAATGTTTGAGCAAGGGCATCACATTTACTTTGTTTGTCGCCACTTAGAAGGATAATTTCAATACCTTGATGGGTAAGTTCTGCTATCATTTCCTTTGCTTTGGGTTTTATTTCATCTTCGATATCTAATGTTGCTATTAGTTTATTGTTTTTTAGGATATAAACTTCATGCAATTTGTCATCCGTCAATTCACTCGCCATTCTATATGATCCCACTTTCCAGTTATTACCCATTTCATCGGTTGCAGAAAGCCCAATTCCTTTTACTTCTTCAATGTCTGATAGCGCAATTGCTTTCTGCTTTTTCTTTTAAGTTCTCTACAATTGATTTAGCAATTGGGTGCGAGCTTCTTCCTTCTATGTTAAATAATACGTCAATAATTTCTTGCTCATTGCCGTCTATTACATTGAGAGATTTGATTGTGAACTTACCCGTGGTTAAAGTTCCTGTTTTGTCAAAAATAATAGTTTTTGTCTTCGCTAATTCTTCCAGTGTACTTCCTCCTTTTATGAGGATACCTTTTTTTGCGGCTCTACCAATTCCTACCATAACTGCTGTTGGTGTCGCTAATCCCATTGCACATGGACAAGAAATAACCAATACGGCTATCGCTTGCAACATACTTTGCTGTGTGCTTAAATCAAAACCAAATTTACTGAGTAGAAATGTTGTTAATGAAATACCAAGTACGATAGGAACAAAAATAGCACTGATTCTATCTCCTAATCGCTGAATTTCAGGTTTGTCTTGCTGTGCGTTTTTGACTAAGTCAATAATTTTGGATAGAACCGTATTTCGTCCAATAGCTTCAGCTTTAACGATTATATTTCCGTCTGTTAGGATAGTGCTACCAACTACTTTGTCTCCTTTTTCTTTATTTAGCGGAATACTTTCTCCAGATACCATGGACTCATCAATAGTTCCATTTCCTTCCATAATAATTCCATCAATGGGAATTACATCGCCTGTATTTACCAAGAGTAAATCACCGATTTGAATAGCGTTATAAGTAATTTCTTCGGGCTCTCCGTTTGAATTGAACCGCATAGCAGTTTTGACTTGCATAGCAGATAAATCCTTAATTGCAGAGGTTGTTTTGGTTATGGAACGATGTTCAAGTAAATTACCAAGTAGTACCAAAGAAACAATCGAAGCAGAGGTTTCAAAAAACAGAAAATTGTGGGTTCAGCGGTGTGCCATAGAACGTATATGCACCCCAACTACTGTAGAAGAAAGCAGATGCTGATCCAATAAAAATAAGAACATCCATGTTGGGTGCGCCTGTGCGCAAAGAGGATAATCCACTTTTTCCAAAGTGAAAAACGCCTAAAACAAAAACGGGAAATGCTAAACAAAGCCTGCAAAATCGGATTTTGAATAAACGAATCATGTGGCAAAAACATGTGCGTTATTAAGGGCAAAGTAAAAATTAAGCTGAACCAAAACTTTTTTTCGATAGATGAAAGTCCTTGCTTTTCATTTTTGTCATGTTCTTGAATACGGGATTTGTAACCGATTTGGCTTATACCTTTAGCAATTTCTTCTGCCGAAATAGATTTTGGAGCAATAAAAGAAGCTTCACCTAATGCAAAATTGACTTTGATGTCATCTGCACCTAGTTTTTTCAATTGGTTTTCAACCCCAATAGCACAATTGGCACAGGTCATTCCCTCAACATCAAGATATGGTTTCTGTTTTTTCTACTGTAGGTTCATTCATTCTAGCACTAAGGTACGAACTTTAATAGAATCAAACTGTTTTAATATTCCCAATTACTATATTCTGTATGCTTTTCTTTCATGTTTTCAAATAGCCAAACCATTCTATCTAAAAACCACATTTTTCCCGCATAGATCAATACCATCCCGAGTAGGGTAGTCCAAAAATGAAAACTGTATAACCCATAAATAAGAAAAGGTAAGCCCAATCCATTAATGGTGTTTAATAGCGTAGCCATAAATGCATACTCTTTAGGAATCGGAACTTTTTTACGGTTGATCCAAACGCGTTCGCCCAATACTGCTTTAGAAGCCCAATTCTTCGTTGACTTCGGTTTTTTGAATGCTTTAGGATTAAGAATTAACCAAATAACGAGTATCCCTACAAATATCCATGCATACCAGCTAATCCAAACTCTACTCCATATAGCTAATACTAAAAAAGGTAGGGTTATCATTCTCGTCCAAACACTTAAAGGGTTCGCATGTTTTTCCCATGTTTCATCTGTCATGTTAAGCAATCCCATAGCGTATTTTTATTTTTGGTTGTTGATTAAGTTTGTTTATTTCTTATAACGCTCAGACAAAAATACAAAGAATCGCCCCATTTCCTATGGTGAGGGTTGCTAAGGCCTTTTCAGATTTTTCGGTATAACAGAGTGCATATCCAAAATAGTTGAATTGAATTGCTTAGCTATTTGGTTGCGAAAACTAAGGGTTTCCGAAAAAGGAAATCCAGTGTTGCTAAACAATTAAGTCTACTGGAGCATTAATTTTACTCAACATGATCAACAACAGAATACTGTGTGTTTGAAACGGTGAGGTAGCAAACATTCTTTTGCCTTTTTGGCGATAGCTTAAAATAGCTCTTTATATTTCTTTAAATGCATTTAAATAGGAACTAAAATAAGTGGGCAAAACTATATAGTCTGTAACTTTATGAGAGATAAATCCCATAAATTATCAAACAGAATTAATTTATGGAGCGGAGATTATTGATGTTATAAATATGTTAATTTGAAACTACAAATTTCAATTTATCGTATATTTGTTAAGTATATGAAAAGAATGGCTGCTATATTTCTAATGTTAACCGTATTGATTGCTTCGATAGGAGTGTCTGTTAATACGCATATCTGCAAGAAAGAAGGAGTAATTAAGTCCTTTTTTGTAAAATATGGTGAATGTGTCTGTGACACGGATAGAGAAGTACCTTCTGCAAGTTGCTGCCATCAAATAACTATCGAAAAACCAGAAAAAAAAGGCTGTTGTCAAGATGAAACAGAATTTTTTCAATTAGATTTTGATTATGTAACGCAAATAGAGAACGTTTCATTAAACCCAGATTTGCTTTTTACTTCGGCGTTGATTTACAACGTTTTTACCCCTCTTAATATTGAAGAGAATGCAAATATTGTTGAATTCAACGATTATTCACCACCAATTCCCGATCGGGATATTCCTGTCCTTGTTCAGTCTTTTTTAATTTGATTTTTATTGTTAGCTCGTAAAAAGTTGCATGCTTAAGCTTTCCTCCATTGGATAGCTAGAATTTTAATAACAATAAAAATTATACAAATGAAAAATATATTAATAATAGTACTTACTATAATCTCAACTACTGCTTTTGGACAAAAGCAAAAAAGTAAATATCAAGAAATCAACTTTAAAGTTTCTGGAGTTTGTGAAATGTGCGAAGATCGTATTGAAAAAGTACTGGATGCACCTGGTATTCGGGTTGCGGATTGGGATTTAGATACGCATAACTGCAAAGTAGTATTTAATACAACTAAGATATCAGAGCTTGAAATACATAACTTAATCGCGGGAATAGGTCACGATACTGACAAGGTGAAAGCGAGTAAGGAGAGTTATGATAATTTACATGGCTGTTGCAAGTATAGATCGGATGTTAATCATTAATTTCTTCTTTTTATGAAAGCTGCAGCTAAACAAGTTGTAACTGTTCTTTTTCTGTTATTTTCTTCGGTTGCATTTACGCAAAAAGAAGATAAAACAATAGTCGAAGGGCATGTTTACGAATTGGATTCGAAGGATTCTGTTTCTCCATTGCCTGGAGCAAATATCCATTTCCCAGGAACTGCAATAGGTGTTTCTACAGATTCGGATGGATATTTCAAATTAGAGAGTTTAAACCATTACACACAAATTGTTGTTACGTTTATTGGTTTTGAACCAGATACAATTGATGTTCCTAAAAGGAAGAAAATGTTGAATATAGTATTGAAAGATGGGAATATTCTTCCTGGAGTGGAAGTACTTGTTAAAAAAGGAAATTACACAATTTCCAAATTCTCTGTAAGAAATGCACATACCATGAATACAGGGGAATTAAGAAAAGCTGCTTGTTGTAACCTTGCAGAAAGTTTTGAGACGAACCCATCTATTGATGCAAGTTTTACGGATGCTGTTACGGGTACTAAGCAAATACAAATGCTTGGCTTATCCGGCAAGTACGTACAGATTATGCAAGACAACATACCTATGATTCGCGGATTATCTACTATATATGGATTTGAATATGTGCCAGGAAGTTGGATTAACTCTGTTCAAGTTTCTAAAGGAACAGGTTCTGTAGTGAACGGCTATGAAAGTATGACGGGCCAGATTAATTTAGATTGGAAGAAGCCGGGGAATGCTGAAAAATTACATCTAAATGTTTACGGAAATCAAGGAGGTAGATCTGAATTAAATTTAATGTTTAACAGAAATTATCCTGGTAAATGGGAAAGCACCTTGTTGCTTCATGGTAAATTATCAGCTATAGAGTTAGATAGAAATAAAGATGGGTTTCTAGACCAGCCAATGAATGAAAACATAATTTTACATAATCAATGGAATTTTACAGGAAATAAATTCCACATGGAATACGGTGTTGGTGTGCTTCGATTTAGCAGTTTGGCGGGCAAAGGTGTTGACAAATCTGAACATATAAGTGCTAAAGATTCAATTATTTCATATGAGGTTTCATCTGTAACAAATAGGGGGCAGGCTTTTGCAAAAATTGGCTATTTGTTTCCGAGTCAAGATTATAGAAGTTTGGCTATTCAATTTTCAGGTGTTTATCACAATCACGAATCCAATTTTGGCAATAGAAATTATACTGGAAATCAACAAAGTGGTTACGTAAATTTCATTTTTCAAGACGAGTTGGATGAGAAGGAAATAAGTAAGTTTAGAACAGGATTCAGTCTAGTTTACGATTCCTACCAAGAATCGCTTCAAAACCACGATTCTACCTTAGCACAACAATATAGTTTAGAGGAAATAGTTCCTGGAGTTTATTTTGAATATAGTGCAACAATGGCGAGGCTAGGATTAGTGGCTGGGTTAAGAGCCGATTACCACAATGTTTATGGAGTATTTGTGACGCCTCGCTTAAATATGAGAATGAATATGTCGGAAAACAATGCGCTTAAAATTTCAGCTGGCAGAGGTAGAAGAACACCCAATTTAATTATGGAAAACGTTGGCTTATTAGCCACTTCTAGAAATTGGATAATAGAAAATGATGTTAACCTTCCTGGTTTCGGTTTGAAGCAGGAAAGCGCTTGGAATTTTGGCTTAGGATTTAATCAAGATTTTGAGATTTTATTTAGAGAAGGGAATATTAATGTAGATTTTTACCATACGCTTTTTGAGAATCAAATAATTGTTGATTTAGATTACAATCCACAAGAGGTGTATTTCTATAATTTGGATGGACAATCTTTTTCGAATTCTTTTCAAGTAGAAGTAAATTATGATATTTCTAAAAGGATGGATATTCGGTTGGCGTATCGTTTTTTAGATGTCCAAAAAGATTTTAAAGTTGGAATGCTCTCCAAACCATTGTTAGCTCAAAACAAGGGCTTTGTTAATTTATCCTACGAAACAAAAAAGAACGATAAAGAGGGGCAATGGAAGTTTGATGTTACGGGTCAATTGGTTGGAGAGCAAAGAATTCCTTCAACTAGTTTAAATCCTGTTGCGTTTAGAGCAATCGGGAAGTCTCCTTCATACATCTTATTAAGCGGGCAAATTACTAAAGTAATTTCTAAGAAATTAGAGTTTTATATTGGAGGCGAAAATCTTACTAATTTTATTCAAAAGAATCCCATTATACAAGCTGAAAATCCATATGGGGAGTATTTCGATAGTTCACTTATATGGGCTCCTGTTTTTGGTAGAATGGTGTATGGAGGTCTTCGTTGGACAATTGAGTAAAAGTTCTAGAACTGATAAAAATGGATTTATTTTGATTTTCTATTTTTATCAATAGCTACAATCAAAATTGGAAGTAAAAATAAATCAGAAATTAATGCGAATAACAAGGTTATAGAAATTAGCAGTCCAATATAAAATGTGCTGCTAAAGTCTGATAATAGAAAAGTTAAAAAGCCAGATGAAAGAACAAAAGATGTTATTATGAGTGCCTTTCCTGTAGTTTTGATGGATTGATATAGTGCACCTTTAGTATCCTTGGAATTCGGTAACTCAATTTTATAACGAACTAGTAGGTGAATGGTGTCATCCACAGCTATTCCAAAACCAATTGTAAATATAACAACGGTAGAAAATTTTAAATCTACGCCAAAAAAGCCCATTAGTCCAGCAACAAATACAAGTGGTAATACATTTGGAATTAAGGATATTAAGGCAACTTTTCCCGACTTAAAAAGAATTCCCATCAGCATAGCAACAACCAAAAAGCTGAATATTAAACCCTTTATGATTTGAGTAGAAATATAAGTACTTGTTTTATCCATCATATGTGGAGCTCCGGTAATTCGGAAGTCAAGCATTTTTATGTTTTTATCAAAAAAATCTAACATATTTTGGTTTAGCTCAGTTACTTTTTTTTGTCCTAAATCATGAATTTTACTGGATATTCTTCCATTTTTTCCATCTTTCGTTATAAGAGTAGACATAACAGTTTTATCTATATTTTTTATGAAATATTTTTTTACATTTTTCATTTCTTTAAAGGAGTTGGGGATCCTATAATATGCTTGCTTACCTCCATTAATGGATCGATTAATTTCTTTCATAATTGTTATAGCAGAATACGACATTTTAGCGCCATATACATTTTCTAAATAATACTGAGCAGTATCAATTTCTCTGGCTACTTCAATGTCAAAAATAGTGAGCGAAGTATCCTTCAGCGAAAACCCCATTTCAAAAGGTCGAATTCCTGCAAATTGTGATTCAAAAAAGCGCATATCTTGTTTTAAGGAACTTTTCTCGCTTAAATCATCCAGCACATAATTATTTGTGTCTAATTTATTAATACCAATTATAGAGAACAGCAAAAGGGCGGAAGTGATCACGAGCGTATGTCTTTGGTATTTGAAAATCGCATGAAATAAGGGAGTTGTTATTGTGCTCCATTTTTCTTCCTTTTTAAAATTGCTAGTATATTTTTTTGTTTGCGTAATACATATAGCTGACGGCAATACGGTAATCGAAACAAGCCACGTTATCATCACACCAACAGCAGTTGCAATTCCAAAATTTTGAATAGGCGGAATGTCTATGAAGTATAAGGATATAAATCCAATTGCCGTTGTAAGAGCGGTTAAAAAGGTGGTTCTACCTATTTTTCGAATGGTGTTGTTTACCGCCTTGTATTTATTTTGTTCGATCAAATATTCTTCATTATACCCTGTTAAAATATGAACCGAGTTGGATATCCCAATGATAAATAGAAGGGTTGGAATTAAAGTCATTAATAAATCAAGTGCACCAATAAAAACTTGAATTAATGTCATCGTAAAAATAAGAGAAGTTAGCAATATTAAGAGGGGAGTAGCCACGCTCCAAAATCTTCGAAAAGTGAAGATTAAAAAAAGTACTAATAACAGTGATGTAGCACCTGTGAGTATTATCATCTCCTTATTTACAGTAGTTACATAATAATTTTGCGTTTTTATTTTTCCTGCAACATAAAAGTCATCATAATTGAATGTTTTAAGAGTACTTTCTATCGCATCTATAAGACTATCATTTGCTGCTGCTGATATTGATACATCCTTGGTGATATAAATTAGAACGGAAGCAGTATCCCTAGAGAAAAAGGATTGGAAAAAGTCATTTGTATTGTATATTTTCTCCCTGTCTTCCATTAATCTTTCCGATTCATTTAGATGAATAACGGGAGCATTAATGTATCCCACAATAGGCACTTTAATTACTTTTTTTAGTGTTGTTGGGGATAAAACATTCTCAACATATTTTAAACCTTTTAAAGTTTTTGTGGTACTGTCTATCAAATGAAGAAAACTTGAATTGAAAATACCCTTCTTATTTTCAATTGCAATCAGAATAAAGTTGTTGTCACTTTCGAAAGTTTCTCTATGTTGATGGTAATAGATTAAATCAGGGTCTTTTGGATCGAAAAAGTTTTCAATGTTATAATCGATTTTTAACTGCAATAATCGAGGAATGGATGCCGCAGTTAGTACTAGAATAATTAGTATTATTAACCAAGGTAAGGACTTGGAGGCAACTATTTCTCTTTTGTTTTTCAATAGATACTATGCTTTAGATTATAATTTAAATTGAGCTATTTTTTTGAGAATATCCAAATCAATAATAAAATAAATGTCCTTTTATCCCATTTTGACTAAATTCTAGCGTTGGAGCAGGGAATTTGAGAAAGCCAAAACTTCCAAAAAGTAATTTGAAGAACTTTCTTTTGTATTCAATTTTGGATAAATCGGCATCGAAACTTAAGTAAAACTGTCTATACCTTGTAAAGTCAGCACATATATGATTGGTCATACACCAATCTGCATTAATATTTCCAGTAACCATTTCCTCAGCACCATAGCCAATAGCTACATTTAACCAGCTAGGAAAATGAGATTCTTCCTTTAAAAAATCTTTAATATTTAGACTTAGCCAATAGGTTTGGCCGTTGTAATCTTTCAAAATACGCTCTGAAAAAGTACTGCCTAGCATATTAGGTCGATAAGCAGCATATTTTGTTTGATGTGTCGAAAACTTGAGCTTAATTCTTTGCTCATTCCATATAAGGTCTTGACTTATTGCCAATGCAGTGCCAGAAGTGTTGGCCAGCATATCATAACCTGAAAATCCCCATTTATCTGAATAACCATCTAATATTTCAACTCCTGTTAAGTATATAAGGCCCAGACTCCCTCCCCAAAAAGAAGCTTTGTTTTTCTTTGCTCCACTCCATTTTAAGGCTTCTATGCCAGCTATACCAACGTAATAGGATGCCATGGCATGTCCTACCTTATCTACTTGCATCCATTCTTCCCCATCATTAAAAAAGTGAAATTTTCCTGTAGAGTGATTTTTGTACCAGATTTCGTTTAGTAGTATCAATGAGGAAATTGTTCCAATACTTTCGCTTATAAGAATTGTATTTCTCCTTTTTTTTATAAGTGTATCTGAATAGTCAAGTAACTTTAGCTCTTGAGCTTTTATGAATGCAGAAATTGTAATAAATAGTAGGATCCAAATTAGCTTCATACATTTCAAAGATAATTGAGTAATTTGAATCACAATATTTAATCAATTGAAATATTAAATAGATGTTCAATAATAATGTCAAAAACTTGAGAGTTTTAAAGCGTTTTTTATATTATTTTTGACTGTGAATTTTTCGAAAGCAAAAGAATATATAGTTAATCGTTTGGTAAATGAGTTGCCTAAAAATCTTTTTTATCATGCCGCCCACCATACATTTGATGTTGTTAAGCAGGCGCAAACAATCGGTAAATCTGAGGGCATTTCAAATGATGAAATGTTGATTTTGTTAACTGCTGCTTATTTTCACGATGCAGGTTTTTTATTTAAGTATCAATCTAACGAATCAGAAGCTGTTAAATTAGTTAGAGAAATTCTTCCTGAAATGGAATATAATGAAAAAGAAGTGGAAGAGATTTGTGAAATAATTTTAGCAACAAATATCAATGTCCAACCGAAAACATTATTAGAGAAAATTATGTGTGATGCCGATCATGATTATTTTGGAAGAGAAGGCTATTCTAAAACAGCGGATAATTTAAGAAAAGAATTAGAAGAATATGGAAATAAGTTTGAAGATAAAGAATGGTTAGAAATACAAATTAATTTTTTAGAAGATAAACATCAATATTATACGACTACCTCTAAATTAAATCGAATTCCCAATAAAAATAAAATTATAGCAGCCCTTAAGGTTACGTTAATTAACTCTTTTTAGCAGGGTGATGTTTTCTTGTTGTAGGCAACAGCGCAAATGGGTTTCTTACTTGTGTAATCAACTTTTTTGACTTTTCTTACTACAATGACAATAATTTTATATTTTAGTAGAAATTAACAATAAAAAAATTGACATGAAAAAAACGTTACTTGGAATTCTTGCATTTGCATCGTTTAGCTTCGCAGCCGCTCAAACAAATTTAAGCTTCGAAGCTTGGACAGCTGGTGCTGGATATGATGACCCAGATGATTGGTTTACACTAAATGAGTTTGGTGCTTTTGGATTACCTATTACAGTTTCAAAGGAAACCGCAGCCCCTGGTGGAGGATCTGCTTCAGTTGTTATGACTACAACATTATGTGCTGCATGTCCTGCATTGAGTATTCCAGATACTTTGCCAGGTTTAATTTCTCAAGATATTCCCTATACTGGTACTGATATTACTTCTATTGATTTTAGTTATTTATACAATGCTGTTTCTGGAGATGAAGCTCTATTTTTTGCTGAGTTAACAATGTGGGATGGTACTCAAACCGTTACTATTGCAGAAGGAGCAATAAATTTAGCAAATCAAACTACTTGGTCTACAATGAATGTTCCATTGATTTATGGTACATCGGATACTCCTGATACATTATCAATGTTTTTTAGTTCTAGTGTGGCTGTTATCACGGGAGATTATTCATATCCTCAATCTCAATTTGGAAGTGAATTGAAAATAGATGATATTGTTATTAATGGAATATTTTCTGTTGGAGTTGAAGAATTGGGGTTAGAAGGTGTTAACATATATGCGAATGATAATGGAATAGTTATTAATACTGAAGAGGTATTGGCTAACTCAACTTTTGAAGTTTATAACATTGCTGGAAAATTAATTACTTCAAATACAGTTTTATCTACATATGAAGTTGTATCAAATGAAGGATTTGTTTCTGGAATCTATCTTGTTAAGTTGAATACACCACAAGGGGTTGCGACTAAGAAAGTTTTCTTAAAGTAGAGGTATTTATTTATGATATGAAAAAGCCGTTTTTATGAAACGGCTTTTTTTTTTGCCTATGTTTAGCCTTTCTATGTATTTATAAACTGCAGTTTATCAGTAAAATAGATACCGATTCTTATTGCGAGGGTTTTAGCTTTTTTAGTTGTTGCGATAAAGTATTTCTTAATCTGGTTCTTTATAATTGTAAATTTTAGTTGGACAGCGAAAATCAAATTTGATTAGTGGCTTTTTCGTTATACCAATTATATTTAATCAAATAGATAAAAAGAATTAAAGTGTAGTTTTGCAATCTAGAATAATACGAAGTAAATGCTTTCACAAAAAAAAGAACATCCCAAAGTTAAATCGATTTTACATCCTCGCAATAAGCATCGAGAACGGTATGATTTTAAAATACTATCGAAGACATGCCCTGAATTAAAGCAGTTTGTAAAACTGAATGATTATGGCGATGAATCAATTGATTTCTTCAATCCAGAAGCTGTTAAAATGCTAAATAAAGCATTGTTGATGCATTTTTATGATGTAATCGAATGGGATATTCCAAAAGGGTATTTGTGTTCGCCAATTCCAGGTAGAGCGGATTACGTGCATTATGTTGCAGATTTGTTGGGAAGAGATAGAAAGAGTGTCCCAAAAGGAAAGAAAGTAAAATGTCTAGATGTTGGAGTTGGTTCAAACTGCGTTTACCCAATTATAGGAAACAAAGAGTATGGTTGGTATTTCATTGGGTCAGAATCAGATCCTATAGCAATTAAGTCAGCAAATAAAATAATAGAAGCCAACCCTTTAATAAAAGGGGTTGTTGAAATCAGACATCAGCCAAATACGAATAACGTTTTTTACGGGATAATTAAAAATGGAGAACGAATTGATATAACAATTTGTAACCCACCTTTTCATGCATCAATAGAAGAAGCTCAAGCCGGAACTCAACGTAAATTAAAAAACCTAAAAGGAAAAAAAACGGATAATACAGTACTAAATTTTGGAGGTCAAAATAATGAACTGTGGTGCGAAGGTGGTGAAAAGAAATTTATACATACTATGATTCGCCAAAGTAAATCTTTTTCTAATCAGTGTTTGTGGTTTACAACGCAAGTAGCTAAACAAACTACATTGAAAAGTATTCATGCAGCGTTAAATTCAGTTGATGCAGTAGAGGTCAAAACTATTGAGATGGGACAAGGAAACAAACAAAGTAGAATTGTTGCATGGACTTTTCTGTATAAAGAACAACAATTAAATTGGTTTAATCCAAAAAAATAATTTGTCAGAAGCATCCTAAGCATTACTGCATAAACTGAGGTTATTTTTCTTACGAAAAGCAATATACTATAGGGTATTCACTGAGTAATAAACGCAACAATAATTTAGTTACAGCATCAGGAATGGGTTATTAACTTTTCTTTTTTCAGAAACAAACTAATAAGTCTATTAAAGTTTTATTCAAAACAAAAGTTAATATATGTCTAAAAGACTTTCGTTATAGTGTAATATTGTACAACTTTTAATCTAAATAGATGTACGATATAAATCACCGAAAAGAAGTAATGCAAACCCTTGGAAAGTCAATGGACGAGTTACTTGATAAATTTCTAGTTTCACCTGACAAAAATTGGCAACCAACTGATATGTTGCCAAACTCTAATTCACCCGAATTTTTAGATGAAGTTAAAGAATTACAGGCGTTGGCAATGGAAATTGATTACGACTTGTTCGCTGTGTTAATTGGCGATACGATAACAGAAGAAGCACTTCCGACTTACCAATCTTGGCTGATGGGATTAGATGGTGTTGATCAAGGTGAAAGAAAAGGTTGGACTCAGTGGATTAGAGCTTGGACTGCTGAGGAAAATAGGCATGGTGATATGTTGAATAAATACCTCTATTTAAGTGGACGGGTTAACATGAAAGAAATGGAGATCTCTACCCAATATTTAATTGGTGATGGTTTTGATATTCATACAGCTACGGACCCATATAAGAATTTTGTTTATACGAGTTTTCAAGAAATAGCCACGAATGTTTCACATCGTAGAGTGGGGGAATTTGTTAATAAACAAGGAAATAAACAATTAGCTAAAATGTGTGCTTTTGTAGCAGCCGATGAAGCTCGACATGCTAGCGCATACAAAGAGTTTGTCCGACGTATTTTTGAAATAGATCCAAGTGAAATGATGCTAGCATTTCAATACATGATGAAAAAGAAAATTACTATGCCCGCTCATTTTTTAAGGGAATCAGGCGAAAATATAGGTGAAGTTTATACTTATTTCTCAGAAGCAGCTCAGAGAACAAAAGTATATACATCTGCAGATTATATTGATATTCTAAAGTCGCTGTTGAAAGATTGGGATATCACGAATATTAAAGGATTGAATGACAAAGCTGAAAAAGCAAGAGATTATATAATGGCTCTGCCTGATAGGCTGCAGAAAGTTTCTGAAAGATCAATAATTCCCCAAAGACATCATAGTTTTAAGTGGCTTATGAGATAGGCCTTTTTCTAGTTGGAATAATCCAACCAACAACAATTGTCCCTATTATTCCTACTGCTAATAGGATTATTTTTAAATATTACCTTTTTGATGCGGCGAAAATATGATAGTTTATTTCACCAAAAACTATTCTTTTCATAGAGTTTATTTATAATAACCAAATTGGCTAAGTAAAAACAACTTTAATTCGTTCCTTTACAAAGTGAAAATAATTAGATACCCTAATACAACAGACCGTTCTCTAAAGCCATGGAGTTCCGCAGACGAGCTTTTATTAGAACAAGTTTTGGGTCAAAACGTATCTGAAAAGAAAATTATTACTTACAATGATAGATTTGGATATTTAAATTGCCAACTCCATCAATGTGATGTTCTTTCAGTAATAAGTTATAAAAGTCAGGAAAAATCTCACAAAATTAATCGAGAGAATAATGGGTTAATATTTGATGATACTCGTTTTGTTAACCCACTTTCTAGTATTGACCAAAAAGTCGATATGGCTCTGATGAAGGTGCCGAAATCACTCCATTTATTTGAGTTGTATTTAGCTCAGATAAACACTTGTATAAAGGGTGAGGGTGTTGTTTATTGCTCTTTTATGACAAGACATTTTACAAAACAACTGTTATCCATTTCCTATAAATATTTTGAACTAGTTGAACAAAGCTTAGCAAAGAAAAAGGCTCGAGTTTTGATTTTAAAAAAGAAAAAAGAATTAAAAGAAAACGAATTAATAAACAAGCTAAGTCTTGGCGATGGTCAAATATTAAAGCAATATTATGGCGTGTTCTCCGCGAAAGAAATAGATAAGGCAACTCAATTTTTTATCAATAACCTACATGTAGAAGAAAATACGAATGAGGTTCTGGATTTAGCTGCCGGGAACGGTGTGCTTGGCTATACAATACAAAAGCAATTACCTAATTGTAAACTACATATAATAGATGATTTTTATTTGGCTGTAGAGTCTGCTAAACTGAATTTAAAAGGAGAGGATATTTCTTTTCATTATAATGATACGCTAAAGGAAATTGGAGAGAATTCTATCGATTTAGTTGTGTCTAACCCTCCATTTCACTTTGAATATGAGACCAATATTGAAGTTTCTTTACGACTTTTTAAGGAAGTGTCGTATTGTCTTAAACAAGGGGGGAAGTTTCAAATGGTAGCGAATCGACATATAAATTATGGACCCCACTTAGAGAGGATATTTAATAAGGTGATTAGAGTGATGCAAAATGATAAGTTTGAGATATATAAATGTATTAAATAAGTTTTTATCAATATTTGTTGCGCTCCAGTTATAATATAATAACAGGTAAGCCCTATATAAAGTAATCTCCGAAAAACAGTGAATTGATGCTGAATACGTTAGCTTAAATAATCCTAAAGTTAAATGTAACTAAATTTAAAGCACAAATAAATTCGCTTTGTACGTTATTAGTTCTATTTTTGCGATCTAATAAATTATTTATAATGAAAAAAGGAACAGTAAAATTTTTTAATGACACCAAAGGATTTGGTTTCATTATTGACGAAGAAACAAAAACAGAGTATTTCGTTCACGTATCAGGATTAATCGATGAGATTAAAGAAAATGATACGGTTGAATTTGAATTACAAGAAGGTAAAAAAGGTTTAAATGCTGCAAACGTAAAAGTTTGTTAGGATAAATAATTTTATTTTTGAAAAAAGCTATCTCCATGAGGTAGCTTTTTTTTGCTTCATAGAATAGATTGGGCCTTTGGTTGCATGATTCTTTACCATAAAGACATTATTATGTTTAACTCTTGAGTTCTTTCATAACTCAATGGTCAGGTTTAGACCAAATCATTTGCTGCTGGGAAATACGATCGTTTTTTTGAGAGCGTAAATAGAGGGAGACAAAATATTAGTAATAAAAAAAAGTAGGATTTTTCCGAAATATTATTATTTTCGCTCCCTAATAAATTATTTAAATGAAAAAAGGAACAGTAAAATTTTTCAACGACACCAAAGGATTTGGTTTTGTTGTAGACGAAGAAGACAAAAGCGAATACTTTGTACATGTATCAGGATTAATCGATGAGATTAAAGAAAATGATACGGTTGAGTACGAATTACAAGAAGGTAAAAAAGGATTAAATGCAGTAAACGTTAAAGTTTGCTAATATAAAATTCATTTATTTTTTAAAAAAGCTATCTCATAGAGATGGCTTTTTTTATGCCATGAAAAATGTATGCTAAAATTTCATTCTTGCAGAAGGAGTAGAACTTTGGTTTGAGATATTTCCCTTTTCTAGTTTGTATAGTCCAGTAATAGCAATCATTGCTGCATTGTCAGTACAATATTCAAATTCAGGAATAAAAGTATTCCAACCTTCTTGCTTGCCGGTTTTTGCTAGTTTTTTTCTCAAACAACTATTTGCTGAAACACCTCCTGCAATAGCAACATCTTTTATGTTGTAATGGGCAACAGCCTTTTTTAATTTGATAAATAAATAGTTAACGATATGCTCCTGGTATGAGGCGCAAATATCGTTTAGATTTTGTTGAATGAATTTATCGTTCAACTTTTCTTCTTTTTGTAAAAAATATAAAAACTGGGTCTTCAGTCCACTGAAGCTGTAGTTAAATTCTCCTACTTTAGGAAATGTAAAAGTAAACTTTGCTGCGTCACCCGCTTTACTTTGTTCATCTACAAGTGGCCCTCCGGGATATGGAAGTCCTAAAAGTTTGGCCGCCTTGTCGAAAGCTTCTCCAGCTGCATCGTCGATTGTCTCACCAATCAACTCCATACTTAGATGGTCTTTTACTAATACGATTTGCGTATGTCCACCACTTACTGTTAAGCAAATGAATGGGAAATTTGGCGTGGGTTTGTGATTTTCCTTTTTCTGAATAAAGTGTGCAAGTATATGTCCTTGCATATGGTTTACATCAATTAAAGGAATATTTAACCCCATTGCCATTGATTTTGCAAATGAAGTTCCAACAAGCAAAGATCCAAGCAACCCAGGACCTTTTGTATATGCAATTGCTGTAAGCTCATTTTTAGTAATACCCGCCTGTTTCAAGGCTGTATCAACTACAGGTAAAATATTTTGTTGGTGCGCTCTGGAAGCAAGTTCCGGAACAACACCTCCATATTTGGTGTGAACATCTTGGCATGCAATAACATTCGACAGGATTTCTTCGTTTTTAATTATTGCGGCAGAAGTATCGTCGCAACTTGATTCTATACCAAGAATGATGCTATATTTGTTTGTTACACTCATTTAATGAAATAAAGTGCTCAAAACTATCAAAAAAATAGGGTTTTACTCCATAAGAACGGTAGCAAATCTATTTGAAATAGTTTTTTTCTTCAGTCTTGTGCTTATATTTTTTATTCGGTCTGATTGGGTGCAAACGCAGCTTGCGGTAAGTTTGGCAGAATTTTATTCTTATGAATTGGATACTGATGTCTCGATTGAGAGTGTTAAAATCAATGGTTTTGAATATGCCGAAATTAATGGTTTCTATATTGGTGATAGGCATAATGATACACTATTGTATATCCCGCATATCAATGGATCTTTGGCCGATTTAAGTGTAGAAAGTAAGTTTGTTATTTTGAGTGGTATTAACGCTGAAGGTGCGCGTTTGAAAATTCAAAAGTATACGGGAGAACCAGAATTCAACTTGCAATTTCTTATCAACTATTTTTCCTCAGAAGAAGATGAATCATCCAGCTTTACAATGAAAATAAAGGAGGTTAATTTAAATAAATCACACATAACCTATTACGATTGGAACAAGGAACTAAAAGAATATGGGGTGGATTATGATCATCTAGATTTGTGGGATGTTTCTGGAAAAATAATTGAATTTAGAAACAGAGGAGATGTTACTACCATGAATGTTGAAGGTCTCGCTCTGACCGATAGGAGTGGTTTTCGTTTAGATAGTCTGAATGCGCACATATTGGTTAATTCCAGAAAGATTAAATTGGATAAATTATTGGTTAAAACACCTTGTTCAAATGTTGTCACTAAAGGTGTTGAATTGAATTTTTCAGGCCATCAAAACTTTTCGAATTTTGTAGAAGATGTTCGACTATTTGCTAATGTTGAAATGTCTTCTATTAACATGAAAGATATATCTTATTTCGTGCCTTCTATGGAAGCATACGACTTTTCGATTAATTTAATTACAGAGATAGAAGGTCCTATTAATGATTTAAATTTAAGCAGTTTATTTATCAGTGTTTCTGAAGGAACCTATTTCGATGGTGATATTTCTTTAAAGGGATTACCGAATTTGGATAGTACACAAGTAGCTCTAAACATTAATAGGTTGCAGACATCCAAAATGGATTTGGAAACAGTAGATTTGATGAAGTTTGGTTTAATGGAAAATGTTGACATTCCTAGACAAGTGTCTAGCCTTGGAGGGATTTCTGTAACGGGGAATTCTAATGGTTATTATCATGATTTTGACATATCCTTAGATATAATTACAGATATAGGGGCTGCCACTGGTAGTTTTGCATGCAATATTGATACCTCTCAACAATTTAACTACAATGGTTATTTGAGTACCGCAGGAATCGATTTATCGACCTTAACAAACTCAAGTGTATTTGGTAATTTTACTTCAGATTTAACTATTAAAGGGAAAGGGTTAACAATTGATGACTTAGATGTTGTGGTAGATGGTCATTTGAATAAATTTGATTTGCAAGGATACACCTATGATGAAGTAAACATTAATGGCCATTTTAAAGAAAAATCTTTTGATGGTTTTTTAAATGTTGCCGATCAAAATATAGATTTAAATTTTGAAGGAAATATTGATTTAAACAAAGCACCTTATGACTTTAGCTTTGCCACAGAAGTAATAAAAGCTAATCCTTATGATTTGCATTTAATCAATACGCGAGAAACTGCTTCTGCTTGTTTTAATCTTATGGCAGAAGGAAGTGGAACTAATATAGATGATTTTACCGGGTTGGTTTATTTTACGGATGTAGCTTATTTTCAAGAGGGAACTGATTATTCTTTTGAATCTATTATGCTTGAATCAAAAGGAAATACAAATTACCATACCATAGATATTTTCTCAGAATTCGCAAACATTTCAATGGAAGGAGAATTTAATCTAGATTCCATTAAAAATAGTCTTTCTTATTTGGGAGCAAAGGTATTGCCATCATTGTTTCCAAATGCTGACAGTTTTTACTTAACGCACGAAGAATTTAATTTGGGTGTTCAAATAAATGACCTTTCCAAATTGACAGAACTTTTTTTTCCTAGGTTACGGATAGCACCTGCAACAGCTCTTAGCTGTGATTATGTGAGTGAAGATGATGCTTTGGAGTTGTTTGTAAAATCGGATTGGATAGAGTATGGCGATATCCGTTTTGCTGGTATTCAGTTGGATACCACACAAAGAATATCTGGACTCGATCTTTTTTATACCTTAGACTTAACAATTGATTCATTATTCCTTTCAGAAGAAATTTACATCCAAAATGTTAACTTGATTGCAAAAGCTTACGAAGATAATATAGGTACAAATATTTATTGGTCCGCAGATGACTCTAGTTATTGGGGGAAAATATATGGTGATGGCTATATAATGAGTTCGAGTGAATTTGAATTTGATATTCATCCTTCTGAGATATTTTCGAGTGTTGGAATGTGGCATATTGACAGAGATGCTCATGTTCGCTTAGATTCGACAGCATTACATCTAGATAAAATAATTGCAAAAAATGAAGATCAATTGATCAAGTTTGATGGCATCGTTTCACAAATTCCTGGAGATAAAATAAATTTTGAAATAGCAGGGTTTAACTTAAATAACATTTCTGCCTTAACTAATTTAGATACAATGCAATTAGATGGCTCTTTGTTCTTAGATGGATATGCTTCAAACCTTTACGAGGATGGTTATTTATCCGCTTACTCCTTAATAGAGGACTTAAGTATAAATGGTTATTATACGGGTAATATTGAAACAAGTACATCCTGGAACGCCAACGAACAAAGGATGGAACTAATTGGGGAGTTAACAAGATCGAATGATGTATCGGATTTTGTGATTTCAAAAGGCCATTATTATGTGAATAGACCTGATAATAATTTGGACTTCCAGTTTGATTTTAAAAATACTGACTTAACATTTGTAAATGCTTTTATGCCTGAAGGAGTGGCTTTAGAAGGTAATACAAAAGGTGCTGTTTATCTTAAGGGAGAGGTGAGTAATCCCCAGTTTAAGGGTAGCTTGTTCTTAAATGAAACTGCTGTCCAAATGGATATGTTAAATGTAAAATATACAGCAAATGGACAGGTTCTTATAGAGCCTGATATGGTTTTATTAAATGGATTTCCTTTGATGGATAAATATGGGTCAGAGGCACTTGTGGTTGGTTCTTTCTTTCATCAAAATTTCGAAAAGTATAGTTACGATTTCTTCGCCACATTTGATAAACCATTTCAAGTGCTAAATACAAACTATAATATGAATCCATTGTATTATGGGGATGCTTTTGTGTCAGGAGATTTGTCGATTAACTACGAAGATATATTAGATATTACTATCAATGCTAAAACGGAGAAAGGTACAAACATTACATTACCATTATATGGATCCGAAGATGTTGTATTGAAAGAATTTGTGACGTTTGTAAATAAAGAAATTTCTGAGGAAGAATACAAAGTAGATCTAGAGGGTATTAACTTAAACCTGAGTATGGATTTAACGGATGAGGCTGAAATTCAACTCGTATTTGATGAAGTAGTTGGTGATGCAATGCGCGCTACCGGAGCAGGACACATCGATATGTACATTGATAAATTCTATGATTTTTCCATGTTTGGAAACTATGAAGTTTCAGAGGGAAGTTATCTGTTTACGCTTAAAGATTTTATAAATAAAAAATTCCAAGTTAAACCAGGTAGTTCAATTAGTTGGTATGGAGATCCTTATAGTGCAGACCTGGATATTAAGGCATATTACCCATTGAAAGCAAGTTTATATGATATAATGCCTAGAAATGATAGAGAAGGGTATAAGCAAAAGGTGGACATAGAGTGTATAATGCATTTGACACAAAACTTATTTAATCCCAATATAGGATTTGATGTTTCAATCCCACGTTCAGACGAGAATGCAAAGTCCGTTTTAAGAAACTTAGTTTCTACGGAACAAGAAATGAATAAGCAGGTATTTTCATTGTTGATTTTGAACAAGTTTTTACCGCGTTCGGATGTAGAAGAAAAGGAAGGTGATAGGCTTGGCTTTGTAGAGACTGCAACGAGCGAGGTTCTTTCTAATCAATTGAGCAACATGATTTCAAATTTCTCAGATGATTTTGATTTGGGGTTTAATTATCGCCCTGGTGATGAAATAAGTAATGATGAAGTTGCAGTTGCTATGTCCACTCAATTGTTTAATGATAAATTAACAGTTAAAACAAATGTTGGTGTTTCTCATGAAAATGAATCATCTGGAGGAAATAGCAATAGTAGTTTAATTGGTGATGTAGATGTTGAGTACAAATTAAACCCACCAGAAGGAAACTTAAGGGTTCATGCATTTAATGAGTCAAATGAATATGACATTGCTAAAGTAGATCAAGGCAATTATACACAAGGTGTTGGGTTATTCTATCAAGAGAGTTTTGATAATGCAGGTGAACTCTTTTGTAAATTGGCAAATCTTTTTCGGTTTGGTGATAATAATTGCACAGAATGCCAAGATAAGGAAAGCAGGGAAAGTTGGAAGGCTGCCAAAAAAGAAAAAAGTGCTGCTAAAAAGAGCAAAGGGGTTGAAATAGAAGAGTCTTTTCCAGATTAATCCAATAAATAAAAGTTCCGGCTCGTTAGAAAGGCCTCTATTGTTGTATATCTTTAATAGGTTTACTCAGTAAACGGTTTTGTGTATTAATTGAATTTTGATGAATAGCATGGAAAACTTTCGAAATTAGTTTGGGTTCTAATGAGAGTTTTTCTGCCTGCTTTTGATGCTTTGCAAGCAACGAACTCCATCTGTTCTTTTGAAAAACAGTCATGCCATTGTTTAATTTGAATTGAGCAATGTCTTTTATTACATGCGATCTGTAACTTAATAAATCAATGATTTGTTCATCTATAAAGTTGATTGATTTTCTAAGTTCATCGATACTTTTTAATTCAATTCCCTCTGGTGTTTCAGCTCGCACGATTAAACGGTCCAGAATGTTGGTCAGCTGCTCAGGGGTAACTTGTTGTGCTGCATCACTCCATGCTTTATCGGGTTCGAAATGTGATTCTATCATTAGTCCATCAAAGTTTAGATCCATTGCAGTTTGCGATATTTTATGAATTAACTCGCGATTTCCACTAATATGACTCGGGTCATTAATTATGAGAATGTCAGGTAGTTGTTCTCTTAATTCAATAACCATTTGCCACTCTGGATTGTTTCGGAAAGATGATTTTTCGAATTGAGATACTCCTCTATGTACTGCTCCAATTCGAGTGATTCCAGCTTTAATTAACCTTTCAATTGCTCCTATCCATAATGCTACATCTGGGTTTACAGGGTTTTTAATCAATACAGGAATGTCAACACCTTTTAATGCGTCTGCAATTTCTTGAACTGCAAATGGATTAGCTGTTGTTCTGGCGCCAATCCAGAGTATGTCAATACTGGCTTTTAGAGCTTCGCAAACATGTTTTGCATTCGCAACCTCAATTGCTACAGGTATTCCTAACTCTTTCTTTACACGATGCAACCAAGAAAGACCAATACTTCCAACTCCTTCAAAGCTTCCTGGTTTTGTTCTGGGTTTCCAGATTCCGGCCCTATATATATTTACGCGATTATCGCTTTTTAATTTATTAGCAGTTTGCATTACTTGTTCTTCAGTTTCAGCACTGCATGGTCCCGCAATAATTAATGGTTTATTGTTTTTTAGTTGCGGCCAGGCTTCAGTTTTTATTAACATCACTTTTTATTTTAAATTATTTATTCTCTTCAATGCTTCTCCCAAAACCTCTTTTGAATTGCACAATGAAACACGGACAAACTTATTTCCACTTGATCCAAATATGAATCCTGGAGTGATAAATACTTTTGCGTTATAAAGAATTTTATTTGTCCAGATTTCAGCACTATCACATTTATCCGGTATTCTTGCCCATATAAATAACCCAACGTTATTCTTTGCGTAAGAGCAATTCAATTTGTCTAAAATTTCCCATACAACTTTTCTTCTTTCAGAATAGATAAGGTTGAGTTGTTTAATCCAATCTGTAGAGACGTTTAAGGCGCTGATTGCAGCTTTTTGAATAGGTAGAAACATTCCAGAGTCCATATTGCTTTTTACTTTCAATATGGATTGAATTAATTCTCTTTTTCCACTAACCCAACCAACTCTCCAGCCAGACATGTTATGTGATTTACTCAATGAGTTGAGTTCAAGACAGTTTTCTTTTGCCCCATCAATCTGAAATATACTGAAGAAGTCATCTGTCAGTAGCGTGCTGTAAGGATTATCGTTAATAACAATACATCCATTTTCATTTGCCAATCCTATCAATTGCGTTATTGCTTTTTTATTCGCAGGAACCCCTGTAGGCATATGCGGGTAATTTAACCAAAGAACCTTGGTATTGCTGCTTAATAAACTAGATAACTCCTCCAAATCAAAGCTTCCATCTGATTTGATCGAATATTCAGCGACTATTGCTTGAGCTAAATTTGAGACCGAACGATAAGTAGGGTACCCTAGCATAGGAACGAGCACTTTGTCACCTTTGTTAACGAAGGCTTGAGTTATGTGGTGAATACCTTCTTTGGATCCCATTAGCGGCAATATTTCAGTGTCTGCGTTGAGGCTTATGTCATAAACTTTTTTGCTCCATTCTTTTATAGCCAATCGTAACTCAGGAATGCCATTATATCGCTGATAACCATGAACATTGTTTTGGGTTGACCATGTTGTCAGTTCATTTATAACCACTTTGGGCGGTTCCAGATCTGGACTTCCAATTCCTAAATTAATCACATGAATACCGCTTTGATTGATTTTATTTATTTCCCTCAGTTTTTTAGAGAAGTAATATTCAGAAACATTATTTAGCCTGTTTGCTTCAATAGTTTTCATGTGTAATCGATTTTCCCAGGATGGTATTTTCCTAATATTTTTAATTCAATTGTCAATGGCGTAAGTGCCTCAATTGTGTTCTGATAACTAACTTTTTCATGAAGAATGAAATCTAAAAAAAATCTGTATTGAAAGGGTTTTCCAATCACTGGAGCAGACTCAATCTTAGTTAGATTTACACCCAATAAATGGAGTAGGGAAATTGCTTTTGATAAGGCACCTGAAACGTTATGAAGAATAATGGATAAACTTACTTTTGCTCCATCGGTAGAGGTGTCAATTTCTTTTCCTAAAACGGCAAATCGTGTGTAGTTACTTTTGTCTGTTTCAATACCTTTAGCTAATAATTCCAATCCATATTCTTTAATTGCAAGTTTGCTTCCAATGGCAGCAATTTGCGGATTGTCTTGTTCTGAAACTTCTTTTAGACTTAACGCAGTGTCTGCCGATTCAACTAGTTTAATAGTAGGGTAGTTTTTAAAAAAAGCTCTACATTGATTCAATGCCATGTAGTGAGAACTTACTTCAGTTAATTCATGAATACTTGTTCCTTTTAGCCCTCCCAGGTTTTGCTCAATCCGTAAATATGTTTCACCAATAATTGCTAAATTATTATTCCGAATGAGTTCTAAATTTTGAAGAATTGTACCAGATATTGTATTTTCAATTGCCATTAGTGCATAATCTACTTCCTGGTTTACCACTTTGGTGGTTAATTCCTGAAATGTAACAGAAGGTGAGATATTAATTTCATGTCCAAATACGTTTTTTGCTGCCTCTTCATGAAAAGCACCTTTAATTCCTTGTATTGCAATCGTTTTTATTGTCATAATTAATTAATAAAAAAAAGCCTTCCGATTTGGAAGGCTTTTCAATTAGGTAATCGATAAAACGTTTCCGGCTTCAGTAATTGAAATAAAATCTTTCCGTATATATTGTAAACTTTTTCATTGTCTTATATTCAATGGGCGAATGTATGAAATATAATTAACGAATTACAAGTAATTTCAGAATTATATTTTGATAAGTATAGTTTAGCTTTGTTTGCTGTAAAATATAATTTTTTCTTTTATTCTCTTTTTAGATAGAAATTTTGAAATTGAAGTAGTTTCCAAAATAAAGTTGTCGAGAATCTATTTTTTTTGTGCTTCCTTCATTGGGTTTGCAGCCCCGGAGTGCCTACTTTTAGATCTGTTGTACAGTTCAAACCTAGTTGGCACAACTTTTCTCGGCCATGAATTGTTTGAAATATCAGTATCGGCAGTTTCCAGATTTGGATCTAACTCAATTGATATGACTTCTTTTTCAAAAAAGAAAACTTTCGATATATTGTAATTGTTTGATTTCCATATCTCAGCGGGGATTCTTATGGTTTCAGTGGTTTTGTCGGTAAACGTAAATTGAATAATTAATGGCATTACCAATCCTCCTTTGTTGGAAAAGGAAAGTTGGTAATAGTTGAATTTACTTTTTAAAATTGCTAATTCGCTAGCATTTAAACCTTCAATAAATCTTTTATATTTTCTCTTGTCTTTGTCCGTAACATCAAAAGGGTTGTAGGAGTTATAAAAATCATACAAAGAATTATCTTCTTCAGCATATGTTGTTTCAATCTCTTTTTTATTTCTAGTAGTGCTGATGTCTTCTGGAAAATCATTCGATTTGGCCTCGGCTAAAGGCTTTTCTATGGTAGGGTCTTTTGTGCTGACCTGAAACCATTGAACGTCATCCATTGAGATGTCTACGTGATCAGTTGAGTAAAACCAACCTCTCCAAAACCAATCTAAATCTACTGCACTTGCATCCTCCATTGTTCTGAAAAAGTCAATAGGAGTAGGGTGTTTAAACATCCAACGTTGCGCATAAGTTTTAAAGGCGTGGTCAAAAAGTTCTCTACCCATAATTGTTTCACGAAGAATATTTAAAGCAGTTGCTGGTTTTCCATATGCATTGTTGCCAAATTGGTGAATTGATTCACTGTTTGTCATAATAGGAGAAATATTGCTTTTATCTCCTTTCATGTAGTCAACAATTTTAGAGGCAGCACCTCTTCTGCTCGGAAAGTCTCTTTCCCAGGTTTGTTCTGTTAGGTACTGTAAAAAAGTATTTAACCCCTCATCCATCCACGTCCATTGTCGTTCATCAGAGTTAATAATCATAGGAAAGTAGTTGTGTCCAACTTCATGAATAATTACTCCAATCATTCCATATTTCATGCGCGGAGAATACGTGCCATCTTCATCAGGTCTGCCATAATTGAAACATATCATTGGATATTCCATTCCTTGATCTTTAGCGTGCACCGAAATAGCAACGGGATACGGATAGTCAAACGTATAGCTACTGTATGTTTTTAATGTTTGTGCTACTGCTTTTGTGCTGTATTGCTCCCATAATGGGTTTCCTTCTTTAGGATAAAATGACATAGCCATAACATCTTTTGTTTCTTGGTGCACAACCATTGCATCCCAAATAAACTTTTTAGAAGATGCCCAACCAAAATCACGTACATTTTCCGCTTCAAAAACCCAAGTTTTTAGAGATTTAACTTTACTTTTTTCAGCCTTTTCAGCTTCTTTCTGTGTGACAATAAGTACAGGTTCTTTATCAGATTTTCGGGCAAGTTCAAGTCTTTGTAGCTGCTCTTTTGTTAAAACATCAGTTGCATTTGAAAGCGTTCCTGTCGAAGCAACAACATGGTCACCAGGTACAGTTAAACTTACTTTGTAATTCCCAAAAGGAACAGCAAACTCTCCACGTCCTAGGAATTGTTTGTTTTGCCATCCCTCCACATCGTTATAAACACACATACGCGGGTAGAACTGAGCAATTACATAAAGTCGATTGTCATCTTTAGGGAAATACTCGTAACCTGAGCGGCCTCCAATTTCCAGCATGTTATTTACATTGTACCACCAATTAATCGTAAAATTAACTTTCTGCCCGGCTTTTAAAGGAGTGTCTAAATCAATTCTCATCATCGTTTTATTAATAGTGTGTTTCAACGGTTTTCCTTCCAACGAAACTTCAGTAATTTTAAATCCTCCATCAAAATCCGAATGAAGTCGTTTTAGACTATTAAAAGAAGCCCCTCGTATAGAGCTTGTTTGGATTTTGTAAGTATCCGATGTTTTTGCTCTAACATTTTGATCTAATTGAACCCACAAGTATTCTAGGTCGTCCGGAGATTCGTTATGGTAAGTAATCGTCTCTTCCCCCGTAATTTTTTGTTCACCGTCATTTAAAGTAATCTTCATCTCGTAATCAGCTCTATTTTGGTAATACATATGGCCAGGTGCACCAGAGCCATTCCTATATACATTTGGAGTTGCAACCTCTTCTTTTAATTGTTTAAATTTATTATGGTTAGTGTTGTCCTGAGCAATGCCAGAAAATAAGGTTAGTATTAATAGTGCTAGGCTAAATATATTTTTCATAGTGTTTGTTACTTAAATTGAAATTCTTTAATAGAACTATGTTTTTTAAAAATAAAATCCTTTTTAATATTTCCAGAATTAAAATAGGTGATGTTTTCTTGTTCTGGAAAAGTCTTACTTAAGATATTGTTTATAATTTTTACTTTATCCAATGTTTTAGGAGCATTAGAGCTAAAATACAAATAAAGTGACTCGTCATTTTCGATTTCTTTGCCAACAAAATTTAATTCATTTTGTTTATTGTTAATCCAGATACTGAAATGATTTTTAATGTAAGCTGCTAAAATTTGATTAGCGTTTGGCAACTCTTTATCACTTCCTAATTTTAACTCTCCTTGAGGCTTTAAAGCTTTTTCAACATCATGCGCCGTTAACTTTATGCTTATTTCAAATGCCTTTGAATCCTTTTTATGATCTATGTTTGTAATGCTTACATAGTATTTATGTTCAGAAACAAACGAGCTGTTGAGAATCATTGAAGCAAGAGTAATAATAATGGTAAGCGTTCGCATTAAATCATCCTTTTTTAAGATCCTCAAATATAAAAAGTTTAAATGTAATTTAATGTTAGAATATTTACAAACGGTAAAAACATTTTTCATTTTACCTATGAAATCGTTATTGATATATTTTGATTAAGGTGAGTTTTTTTTAGAAATAGTTAGGTTGTTGATTCATTTATTCTGCTTTTTTAAGGTTCTAATACGGTCTATTTTTTTTGTTTTGGTTTCTAGAAAAGAATCGGTATAAAAAATTGTTTTTGGAATCTCAAATGAGTCCAATTTTTTTTTAAGATTTGAATCTAGATTAGAAATACTATTTTTTGATTCAATGACCAAAACGAGTCTTTCACCTAACAATTCGTCAGGTAACGAGGAAAAGAAAAACCGCGTGTTATGAAATAGGTTAGAGACTCTAGTTTCAAGCTCCTCTGGATGAATTTTTATTCCGCCAGAATTAATAACGTTATCTATTCTTCCAATAAACATAAAAGTCTGTTTATCAGCAATTTTTACTTTATCACTTGTAGTTACAGTTAATGTTGATAAATGAGGTGTATTTATAAGAAGGCAATCATCTTTATTAAGCTGAAAAGTAATGTTTGGAAGTGCTTCAAAATACTTGCTTTTGTATTCTTTATTTAATTTTTTTACTGCGATATGCGTGATGGTTTCCGTCATACCATAAGTGTTATAACAATGTGTTTTAACTTCTTGTAATTTCGATTCTAATGGGCTGTTAACTGGAGCACCGCCGATTATTAGTTGTTCAATTAAATTGAGTTTATCAGGCGATTGATTTAAAACAGTATTTACCTGCATCGGTGTCATAGCGGCAAAGTTTATTGATTGAACACAGTCAATAATCGGGTTAGATGAAGGCTTAACCGAAATTAAATCTAATCCTAAAACCATGGCTCTTACCAACATCATTTTACCAGCTATATATTTTACGGGCAGACAAAGTAAAGCTGTTTGTGCATTTTTTAAATTGAAATATTCTCCAGTTAATTTAGCACTTGCAATCATATCTGATTTGAGAAGGCGAATTAACTTTGGTTTACCAGTAGAACCTGATGTTTTTACAGATATCGATAGTTCTTCATTCCCCCATTCTTCTTGGAAGGCCCTTATTTCGGAATTATCAATGCTTTCGAAGTTCTCGTTATTGTAGTGTTTTCCGTTTATTTGAATTGACCATTTCATTGTTTTTCAAATAAAGATAAGTCCCACTTTATTTCTTGATTGTATGTTAGTTGGTCTCCATCTAGCGCAAGTGGACAATCAATATTATTTGTGTATAGTTGCCCTGTTCCCAATCCTTGAGGAAGTGGGTTGTTAAATGTAGCTGTATATTGAGATATAGCATTTAAGCCAATGTTAGACTCCAAAGCAGATGTGATCCACCATGGAATACTTAATTCACCTGCGGCTTCAATCCACTCATTAGATCCTTTAATTCCTCCAATAAGACTTGGTTTTAAAATAATATAATGCGGTTGAATTTTCTCTAATAACCACTGTTTTTCAGCAAGTGTGGTTACCCCTATCAGCTCTTCGTCTAATGCAATAGCTAAAGGAGAGAGTTCACATAGCTTAGCCATTTTTTTTAATTGACCTTGTTTGATAGGTTGTTCTATTGAGTGTAAATCAAATTCTGACAGGATATTAAGCTTTTCTAGGGCGCTTTGAGGACTAAAAGCACCGTTGGCATCTACACGAAGTTCCAGTACATCATGACTGTATTCAGTACGAATACTTTTTAGGATATTTAGTTCTTCTTGAAAATCAATTGCTCCAATTTTTAACTTTAAACAGGAGAACCCATTTTCGATTTTCGTTTTTATCTGCTCCAGCATAAAGTCTTTATTTCCCATCCAAATAAGACCGTTTATTTTAATCGGGTATTTAGAACGAACAAAATGGGAGCGAAAAAGAGTTTTACCTCCTCTGACTTCAATATCCAGTAGCGCAGTTTCTAGTCCAAATTGAATAGAAGGAAATTTTGAGAGTTCAAGTAATAGCTGCTCTCTTTGATTAATGTTTTCACATACGAATTGTAATTTATTTTCGTATTCTTCTAGGTTATCAGGGCTTAACCCCTCAATGATACTGCATTCTCCAATTCCTTGTGTATTTGGGTTGTCAGTATCCCAAAGAATTAAAAACCAAGAGTCTTTTGTTTTAAGAACTCCTCTAGAAGTTCCACTTGCTTGCTTGAATTGAAGTGTATGCTTTATGTATCTTGCCTTTAACATGGTTTTGCAAAATTATTCAATTAACTTGTTAATGGGGAGTTCTAAGAATTCATTTCTTTCAAAAAGCAAAGATAATGAATAAGATGCGAGGCATAACTATTTTTGAATAGCATTCGCTATTTAAAAATAGTTTAACGAAGTCAGTTTGTTTGTTGTCTTTATTCCTTATAGGTTCACATGGTTTTTCATATACCGCTTCAAATTTCATCTTATTATCCAGATAGAAAGATGAAATTTTCATTGTCTCTAAAAAAACTATGTGAATTTTGATGCGAATGAATTATTGGAACTCCCCTAATGTAAAAGAAAGGGGATAATAATTAGGAATGTACAAATACAATATATTGGTTTTACTATAATAGGTTTATACTTATGTATATAGAGAAAGTTGTATCTTTTCAAATAGTTAGCATTTACAAAAGAAAAATCGATGAACAAGCTACTAATATTATTTATACCAATTGCAACAGCATGTGCGCAGCAAGATTCAACTGAAATTTTGGTAAACGAAGCTGCCGTAGAGCTAGCAATTGTTGAGGAAGTTCCTAAGGAGTCAGACACTATAAAATATAACATCCCGTGGTTAGATTCATTTTCTATTAACAATACTTTAATCAACAGGGTAGAACTACCTAGTGGGTATTTTCGAAAAAATGATAAGAAAGGAAATTTTGCTCATTGGTTAAGGAGGTTGCCTTTAAAAGAAGGAAACCCAGATGTCCAATTATATAATGGAGGGTTAAAAGGATATCAAAATGGACATGCTTATGTAATCAATATGGATGTTGGCGCACGTGACTTGCAGCAGTGTGCAGATGCAACGATGCGTTTAAGGGCTGAATATTTATTTGGGAATAACAAGCAAGATAGCATCCATTTTAATTATACGAATGGAGCAAATGTTCAATTTTCAAAATGGAAAAGTGGCTTATATCCAGTTCCAAAATCTGGTGAAGTTGATTGGGTTAATTCTACAAAAAATAATAAATCATATGCTAGCTTTAAAAAGTATATGATCCAAATATTTAATTACGCTGGAACGTTGAGCTTAAGTAGGGAGTTAGAGTCGGTAGCAATTGAAAGTGTTCAGCCTGGTGATATATTTTGTCATGGAGGTTCTCCCGGTCATGCTGTTATGGTATTGGATGTTGCAGAAAATCACTTTGGAAATAAAATGTTTTTATTGGCGCAAAGTTATATGCCTGCTCAAGAGATGCATATTTTAAAAAACCCTATTAATAAAGACATTTCACCTTGGTATGACTTATTAGAAATAGGAGAAGTAATTAATACTCCAGAATGGGTTTTTGATAGAGCAGAATTGATGCGGTGGAATTAATTACTTTCTAAAGAAGCTGTTAATAGCTCCTTCCATTCTTCAAAAACAGGAAGAGATTTATCTAATTCATGGTCCATGCACACTAAAATGCTTCTTCCTTTGGTGCACAACTCATTTCCGTTTTCACCATTGGTTTTGTATAGTTCATAAGAGAGTGTAAAGCTTTTTATTCCTACATGATCGCACTTTGTGACAATACAAATTTCATCATTTAAATAAATGGGGGAGATATAGTCAATTTCATTTCTTCCTAAAACCAATCCTTTTTTTCTCCAGTTCCAATCAGAGCTGGTCATTTCAGAAAGAAAGTCAATTCTTCCTTGTTCAAAATAGCACAAGTATTTACTATTGTGAACATGTCCAGCCATGTCAATGTCTGCAAACCTTATTTCTAATTTAGTTTTCATATTGCAATATTATTAGTCTAGTTTGGTAAAAATAGAATTGTTACTTTTATATTCGGGCACAATTTCCTTCATTTGTTTGACAAGCGTATTATTATTTTGCGAAGAATAAGCATTTATTAATTTTTCCACGTTTTTCTGAACTTCTGTTAAATTGTATTCACGAACTTTACCTATCAATATTTTATCGTGGTGAGTAGGTGAGGTGTTTTCATCATTGTTCAGTAATTCTTCATACAATTTTTCTCCAGGTCTCAGTCCTGTTATTTTTATCTCAATATCTGTGTCAATTTCTAGGCCAGAAAGTTGAATCATTTTTTTAGCGAGGTCTTTAATTTTAACACTTTCTCCCATGTCAAAAACAAATATTTCGCCACCTACTCCCATGCTTCCAGCTTCTAGAACAAGTTGGCAAGCTTCTGGGATGGTCATGAAAAAACGTGTAACATCTTCGTGTGTAACCGTAAGTGGACCTCCTTGTTCAATTTGTTTTTTGAAAAGAGGAATAACAGATCCATTGCTTCCCAGGACATTTCCAAATCGCGTTGTTATAAATTTTGTCTTCGACTCCTTGTTTAAAGACTGGGTATATATTTCTGCAATTCGTTTAGATGCTCCCATTACATTAGTTGGGTTGACTGCTTTGTCAGTAGAGATCATTACAAATTCGGAAACTTTATTTTCATTGGCCAAATCAGCAAGTATTTTTGTACCTTGTATATTTACTTTTATTGCCTCTGCTGGGTTTCTTTCCATTAGAGGTACATGTTTGTAGGCCGCTGCATGAAATACTACTTGAGGCTCAAAAGATTCAAACACATTTTTCATTCGCGTATAATTTGCAACATCGGCTATTACAATTACCCAATTACATTCGTTAAATTTACTTCTAAGCTCCATGTCTAATTCGTAAATCGGACTTTCTGCTTGGTCTAATAATATAAGTTTCTTTGGAGAATACTTAAGTATCTGCCGAGCCATTTCACTTCCAATCGACCCAGCACCACCCGTAATCAAAATAACTTTATCTTTAATTTGAAGATTGATATTTTCTTCACTGAGTTTTATTTCTTTCCTACCTAATAAATCTTCTATTCTAACTCTTTGAATTTGATTTGCTGAAAATTGTCCATTCATCCATCTATCTATGGGAGGTACCGAAGACACCGGAATTCCAAGTTCGAGACACTTATCAATAATTTTCCTTTTGTTGATGGGATTCATTTTTTTTATGGAAATAATTACACTATCCACCTGTTTTTTTTCTTTCCATTTTTCGAGGGCTTCAATAGGTTTAATCGGCGACCTTTCCAGTAATTTGCCTTTTTTCTTCGAATCATCATCAATAAACCCGATTATATTATAAAGAGTATTTGCATCTTTTTCTAATGTATGTTTGGTGATTAATCCCATTTTGCCTGCTCCATAGATTACTACATTTTGGGTTGCTCCCCTGGATTTGTGCTGCTCAACATAAATTAGTTTTACCGCAATTCTAACGGTGATTAGTAAGAATACTGAGACTAAATATTCAACAAATATTATAGGTAAAGGAAGAAAGAAGAATCCATCATAAAAATAAAATCGAATTGGTACAAGCACCATAAATATTAGGCTTCCCAGAGTTGCTGTTAAGAATATTCTTTTTGCATCTTGCGTTCCGGTATGTCTAATAATTCCCGCATAAGTTTTTCCTAAAATAAAAGAAAGCGCTCTAACAAATATATAAATGGGAAGAGCTGGCTTTAAGACTTCCCATTCTTTCTCCAATATTATTCTGTCAATATTCACAAAATCAAAGCGCACCAAGTAGGCAACTATAAGAGCAAATAAACACAATACAATGTCTTGTATAAAGATCAACGATCTAGGTGTATTATTTTTAGGAAGTCTTATCACTTCACAAAGGTAGCTTTTGAATCGTTAAATTGAAACTTTTATAAATATCAAATTTAAATTGTGCAAAACCAATAATAAAAATGATTATTAATGTGCTAATTCATTTACTTTTGTTACACTTTAAAAGTTTTGAAAAAGATTCTTTTCATAGCGCATCACAGAATGGACAGGTCCCCTGGTCAGCGCTATCGCTTTGAACAATACTTTTCTTTCCTGCAGAAAAACGGAGTCTCTTGTGAACTAGCGAATATTATTTCTGCAGAAGATGACAAAGTATTGTACACTTCAGGTAAATATCTTAAAAAAGCGAGAATTGCATTAAGAGCGATTATTAAGAGATATAATCAGTTAAAAACGATTAATGAATTTGATTTAGTAGTTATTTATCGAGAGGCAATTCTTACAGGCTCTATCTTTTTTGAAAAAAAACTTGCAAAGAAGGGTGTTCCAATATTGTTTGATTTTGATGACGCAATATGGGTAAAAGATGTTTCTCAAGGAAATAAAAGCCTTTCGTTTTTAAAAAATGCAAATAAGATAAAAGAAATATTGCCTTTGTGCAATCATGTTACTGCGGGTAATGCATACCTAAAAGAATTTTCTTTACAATATAATGAAAACGTGACTATAATCCCATCAACAATCGATACTTCGAAATACATTGAATTGGAGTCAAGGTCAAAAGGATTAATTACTATAGGTTGGGTAGGGAGTCATACCACAATAAAGCACTTTGAGACCATTGTTCCGGTATTAATAAAATTAAGGAAGAAGTACAAAGAAAGAATAGAATTTAAAGTTATAGGCGATCCGGATTATTGCAATAGTGATTTAGATATTAAAGGAATTGCTTGGAATAATAGCAAAGAAGTCGAGTTTTTTAATATGCTAGATGTTGGTTTGATGCCGCTTCCTGAAGATGAATGGACAAAAGGAAAGTGCGGAATGAAAGGTCTTTTATACATGTCCGTAAATAAACCAGCGGTAATGTCTTCCGTTGGAATGAATTCAGAAATAATAGCGAATGGTGTAAATGGTTTTTTAGCTGATACACCGGAAGAATGGTTTGATGTGCTCTCGAAATTAATCGAAGATGAGAATTTAAGAAAGACAATTGGATTGGCGGGAAGAAAGACCGTTGAAGAAAAATATTCTATGAATTCGCAAAAAGAGAAATATTTAGATTTGTATTTATCCCTAATGAATTAGGAGCTGCAATAGCTAATCAAATTTCACCAAAAAAGCATCGCTAAAAGAAGATTGGCGAACTTCCTTTAAGCCCTGTTTTGCATCCTTTTTCTCTTTGTAGGTTCCAACATAATATTTGTAGTTAAATGGAGTAGTAGGATTTTCTATTTTAACTTCTTCGATTACTTTATTTAATGATGTAAAATCAGGGTTTGAAAGACCAACAGGACCTGTAGATGCCATTATTTGAATCTTCCATACAGTTTTAATTTCTGCTATAGTATCTATTTTTTCAGGAGTTCGCATCGATATGTTGTGGTTTTTTTTTGCGAAATTTCGAAATGATCTAAATATTGCTGATGCAATTAAGTCTTGTCCTTTCTCACTGTTTAGGTACTTTTCTTCTTGTTTGTTGGTCATAAAACCAGTTTCTACTAGTATAGCAGGCATTTTACTGTCTTTTAACACTTGCAAGTTAAAGCGTCTATCCGTTTTTAGTTTGACACCTCGACTATTTCTTCCAGCTCGGTTTTTAAATTGAGACTCAACCATATTCGCAAGTTCTGAGCTTTTTTTCGTGTTTAAATTGTGAATATGTGTTTCTGTTCCAAAAACTTCAGGTTTAGTTGATGAGTTGCAATGAATTGAAATAAAATAATTTGCATTAATATCATTTGCGATTTTTATTCTGTCGTTTAGCTCAATGAAAGTATCTGTTTTTCGGGTATATATTGTTTCAACTTCATGCCCCAGGTACGTTTCTACGTATTCTCCAAATTGCAATGCCATTGAAAGATTAAGATCTTTTTCTTGCTTTAATCCAGTGTCTGAACGAAGATTTCCTGGATCTGTACCTCCATGACCTGGATCGATAACAAGCGTTATTTTGTTTTGAGAAAATCCAATTGAAATTGATAAGGTCAATATTAGTAATGTTCGTATTTTTTTCATGGTTTTAATCTTTAACAACTCTTGCGTAATATTGAATTTTTGGTGTCCAATAACTATTGTTTTTAATATTACTAATCATAATACCTTTGCTCGCGGAAGCATGAATCATAGAAATTGGATCTCCTTTTTCTGAAGAAATTATTCCAACATGAGAAATGTTTTTCTTGCTAGATCCAAAAAAGACTAAATCTCCTTTCATAGCTTGACCTGCTTTAATTTTTGAATATGTATCTCCTTGCGATTGCGCAGTTCTTGGAAGATTATATCCATGTTGTTTCATAATGTATTGGGTAAATCCCGAGCAATCAAAACCTTTTTTTGAGTTACCTCCATAAAGGTAAGGGGTTCCTATAAACCTTTTCGCATATGAAATAATGTTATCGCGTAGCACTTTTTTGTTGGATTCTGATAACAGTGATTCTTCCTGAATAGGTGTATTTGCTGTTATTTCTGCAAAGGAAATAGTATTAATAAATAGCTCTTTAAAAATAGCATATGTTTTTAAAGCTTCTTTTTCACTTACTTTATTATTTAAATACCTAATATCATTTGCTATTCCAAGTTGCATATCATATATGTATATGTCAAATTTCCCGCTAAGCAATCTATTTGAATCTTGTTTCCTGAATTGCCTAAAATTTTCATAGGCATTGCTTGCTAAGTATTTTTTTTTCGTTTTAGATAATTGGTATTCAGCTAATGCATGAAATAGTTTTAATGTTGGACTGTTCTTAAACTCTTCTGTTTGCAATAGTTTATGCGAATTTTTATAAACCTTTTTATAATTCCCTTGATCATAATACATTTCAATATTATCCAGGCTTTTATTTTGTGAAAAACCTAAAATTGAAAACATTATCGTAGGAATTACTATGAAATGAAACTTCATACTTAACTGCATAAGACAAAAAAAGATAATTAATGAATATATTTGTATGAAGTGAAAAATGTATGCCAACAATTAAATGTTAATTTACTTGGGCTGAAGACTATTTTTTTATGTTGTAATTTTTAATAAAATGCTATGATTAAAATATACCTATATGTGCATTAATAAGCGAAGAACGGTTCATCAATTTGTATTTGTTTTTTTATTTATTCCTTTTTTCGGAATAAGCCAAAAGGCAACATTAAAAAGGTTAGATAAATACTTTCAAACAAATCTGACAGCATGGAATATTCCTGGTATGTCTGTAGCTATAGTTAAAGATGATTCTCTCGTTTTTGCCAAAGGTTATGGAGTTAGAGATATTGATACAAAAGAAGCGGTTGATGAAAACACCCTTTTTGCGATAGCTTCGAATTCAAAATCATTTACTTCGGCAGCCTTAGCAATATTAGTTGACGAAGGTAAATTGAAATGGAACGATAAAGTGATAGATTACTTATCCTATTTTAAACTTTACGACCCCTATGTGACTCATTCCATGACTATCAGGGATTTACTTTCACATAGAAGTGGGCTGAAAACTTTTAGTGGTGATTTAATTTGGTATGGATCCTCGCATAGTCGCGAAGAAGTTATAAGAAGAGCAGGCTTTTTAAAGCCGAGGTATTCATTTAGAACTGAATTTGGTTACTCAAATATTATGTATTTAGCAGCGGGTCAAATAATACCAATAGTTTGTAATATCTCTTGGGATGATTTTGTTAAGACTCGCTTTTTTAAGCCACTTGGTATGACTAGAACAATTACTTCTGTTGAGGATATAAAAAGTATGAATAATGTTGCTATTCCTCATAATAATATTGGAGGGACTAATATTAAAGTTGGTTATATGAATTGGGATAATATTGGGCCTGCTGGGAGTATTATTTCTTCTGCGAAGGATATGTCTCAATGGCTAAAATTAAATTTGAATGATGGGTCATTAAATGAAAAGTCAATTGTTTCTGAGGAACAAATAAGAGAGATGCGCCATCCGCACGTAAGCAAGAGAGTTGGTGCTGGTAGTGAGTCGCTGTGGCCTACAAAACATTTTAGTTCGTATGGGTTAGGTTGGGATCTTTTTGATTATAACGGTTACAAAGTAGTTACACATGGAGGCGGTTACGATGGGATGATATCGCAGACAGTAATGGTTCCAGAGCTAAATTTAGGATTTGTTGTTTTAACAAATAATACAAACTCTTTACCCTATGCTCTAATGTTTTCGGTTTTAGATGAATATACAAAGATGGAAGAAAAACAAGATTGGGGCGATTTGTTTTTGGAATTTGACAAAAGTGGAAAAGAGGCGGAAGACAGAGAGGCTTACAGCAATGCGCAAAAAAGGGTTCCGGACACAAGACCATCTATGCCACTTGGTCAATATGTTGGGACGTATTATGGGGAAATGTACGGTAAAGCAGAGGTAAAACAAATCAATGGTAAGTTAGAAGTTCAATTCTTACCCAGTTCTATATTCTATGGTAAATTGGAGCATTGGCATTATGATACCTTTACAATAGAAATGACAGCTGTGCCCTCGTTGAAAAAAGGAAAATGTAGTTTTGTCATTGATTCTCAGGGTGAGGTAGAAGAAATGAGAATTGACATTCCTAATCCAGATTTTGATTTTACAGAATTAGAGTTTAAAAAAATAGATTAATGAAACTAGATATATTGGCTTTTGCCTCCCATCCAGATGATGTTGAACTGGGTGCTTCTGGAACTTTGATTAAGCATATTAATCAAGGAAAAAAAGTAGGCATTGTAGATCTAACCAAAGGAGAGTTGGGGAGCAGAGGTTCTGCTGCATTGCGGACAGAGGAAGCGTTAGTTGCATCTGAATTAATGGGTATTGATGCAAGGGTCAACTTGGATTTAGGAGATGGGTTTTTTAATAATTCAGAAAAAGAATTAAAGAAAGTAATTGAGCAAATTAGGTATTTTCAACCGGATGTTGTTTTGTGTAATGCTCATTCAGACAGACATCCAGACCATAGTAGAGGAAGTGAATTAGTTTCCAGAGCCTGTTTTTTAGCAGGTTTAAATAAAATTGAGACAAATTTAAATGGGAAAAACCAGGAGAATTGGAGGCCTCAATCAGTTTATCATTATATACAAGATAACTGGATTGACCCTGACTTTGTAATTGATATTACCGAGGTGTTTGATCGGAAAATGGATGCTATTAATGCATATAGCTCACAGTTTTTCAATCCTGAAAGTGATGAGCCATCCACTCCGATATCATCAATTGAATTTATGGAGCATATTAAAGGTAGAGCAATTGCTTTTGGAAGGATAATAGGTGTGAAATATGGTGAAGGATTTACCGTTGAAAGAGCGTTAGGGGTAAAAGATCTTACTTCATTAAAATAAAAATGTTGAGAAGTCGTTTTTTACGTTGTAGAGGTTATTCAATATAATACCTAGTATTGTTATAAATAATAAGATAAAAATGAAAAAAGTTTTTTTAATAGCCTTTATGGCAATAGCTTTTGTTTCGTGTAAAGATGCAGAAACCGAGCAGTTAAGTAATAGCCCGGTAAATTCGGGTGCTGAAGATAAGGATAGTGAGATCTTATCTCTGAAACAACAATTGGCAGAGAATGATTCTACAATGAATTCTTATTTTTCTTATGTCAATGAAATCCGAGAGAACTTGCATATGATATCTAAGGAGCAAGATTTAATTCTCAATCTTCAAGGAAATCCAGAAGTGATTAGTGTTGATAATATTGATTTAATTCAAGAGTTAAAAACAGTGGGAGCATTAATGTCTGAAAACGAAAATAAAGTTGCACAATTAAAAGCAGCGTTAAAAAACTCTGATTACCAAATGTTGGAGTTTGAAGAAATGATAATGTCTTTAACGGAAGATGTTGAAATGAAAAATAGGGAGATCTTTCAATTACAACAAGAATTAGAAAATTTAGATGGTGCATTTTCAGAATTATTTATTGCTTTCGAAGAGCAGACGGAGGAGCTTGCTATTATGAAGAGTGAAATGAATACTGCTTTTTTCACTTTTGGTTCTAAAAGCGAATTAACCGATAATGGTGTTATTACGAAAGAAGGCGGCTTTATTGGGATTGGTAAAATCAGTAAATTAAAAGATGACTTTAACAAAACTTACTTTACAGAAGTTCAAATCTCTGAATTGACTGAAATTCCATTGGGCGTGAAAAAAGCGGATATTGTTACATCGCATCCATCTGATTCTTATGAATTAATAGGGGAGGGTCTAATTGAAAAAATTGTAATTAAAGACGCTGCAGCTTTTTGGGGAGTATCTAAGTATTTGGTTGTAATAGTTAAATAGATGATCTATTAGTAATACTGAAATGAATCTTAGTGTTTTTTATACAATGTGTCCTATATTTTTACCCCTATAACACATACGTCTTCTATTTGCTCTAATTCTCCTTTCCAATTTTCAAAAGTATCATCAATTATAATTTTTTGCTGCTCCATGGTTTTGTCTTGAATAGATAGAAGTAGTTTTTTAAACGCTTTTGATTTAAATTTTTTTTCTTTTTCTCCGCCAAACTGGTCAGCGTAACCATCGGAGAAGATATGAATAGCATCTCCTTTTTCTAATTCAAATGTATGCGTTGTGTAGGGCTTTGGCTTACGAAATTTACCAATGGGTTGTTTGTCTGCTTTTGTTTCCAGTACTTCACCTTTTCTTATGATCCACAGTGGGTTATGAGCACCTGCATAGCAGAGTTTTTTATTCTCAAGAGAACATAGAGCGATATCCATTCCATCTTGAACCCCTTCTTCGGATTTTTCAAATTCTTGCACTACAATTTCTCTTGTTTTGTCGAGAATTTTTCCTGGGTCGGTTAAACCATGCTCTCTGACACTTCTATTTAAACCGTTATTGCACACAACACTTACCATTGCTCCTGGAACTCCATGGCCAGTGCAATCCGCTGCGGCAAACATTATTTTCCCATCTCTTTGTTCTAGCCAATAAAAATCTCCTGCAACAATATCTTTTGGTTTGTATAAGATGAAACTATCCTTTAGGTATTCTTTTACAATTTTTGCTGGAGGTAGTATAGCTGATTGAATACGCTTGGCATAACTAATAGAATCCAAAATTTCTTGGTTCTTTTCCTCTAATTCGTCAAAAGCTTCATCTACTTTTTCTTTTTGCCCTTCAATAATCAATTTTTGCTTAGCGGTTATTCTAAACCTATTAAAAATAAATCCTCCAAAAATAAGTGCCAATGCTAATCCCCCAAATAAAAAATACTTTTCTTCCTCTTGTTTTTTCGCTTCTATTTGATGTCGCTTGTTTTCTGCTTTTTCGGCGGCCAGCAGAGCATCAGCTATCTTGATCTCTTCTATTGCCATTATGCTGTCTGTAGCGGCCTTTTTTTCATATTGGTATTGGTATTCTTTTTGGATTACTGTTTTTTGGTTTTCTATGCTATTAATGCTATCTCTAGTTTTAATGTATAGTTCGAACATTTCCAGACTTCTCTTATAATCAGTGGTTTTTTTGTATACTTTCCATAAGAACTCAGCATTGTTTTTTGTTTTTACTAAAACACCTATTTCGTCCGCAATAATTTTCGCTCTTTTCCCGTATTGAATAGCTTTGTAATAATTTCCTTTCTCCAGATAGATATTTCCAATATTATTGAGGGATTCTACCATTTGTCTTTTATTCCCTGTTTGTTTACTCATTTTAATGCTTTTAGAATAATTTTCCAATGCATTATCGTAATTTTCTTATTCGAAAAAAACATTTCCAATATTATTCAAGGAAGCTGAGATTCCATTTTTATTGCCTATTTCTTCTCTTATTTCTAGGCTCTCTGAATAACACTTTAGCGCATTGTCGTTATCACCCGAACCCCAATGACTATTTCCTTTATTGTTTAAACAAGCGGCTATTTGATTCTTGTCGTTTAATTCCTTGTAGATTAAGATGCTTTTAGCGTAGCATTCATTTGCCTTTTCAAAATTACTTTTTCGTTCGTTTAAAACACCAAAAGCATTCCAAGCAAAACCATATGATTTCAAAACACTTACTTTTTCTTTTTGGTTGAGCTCTTTTTTTAAATTTAACGAACAAAGACTATCAATTTTTTTATTTAACTGAAAGAAATATTTCGGGTCTGTTTGAAAGACAATTTTTTCCCAAGCTATCCAGGCATTCAAAATAGTTGTATCATGCATAGCTTTTTTAATAACCTGTTGCAACGAGTCAACTTCTGCTTCCTTATCTTTTGATAATTGAGCAACACCAATCAATGGAATCGTAATTAATATGAATAGTAGCTTTCTCAATATTGGTTAAATTAAATTACGTGCAGTAAAAGGCATGAAGTAATTATAAAGCTACAAAACTTATTAAATTAATTTAACTTATGGTTGGTTTATTATCTAAATCTCTAAGTTTCTCTTCTTAAGCAGCGGTTTAATGTGTTTTTCTAGGTTTGAATGGTAGAAGTTTTTTACTTCCATACTAAACTCTTTTTCACCTTCGCCAGCATTGCCTGACCGAATAAACTTCGTGTAATCAAAGTTTTTATGGTCTGGATCTTTTCTTTCTCCAAATTTACCTTGGTGTTGCTTCATGTATTCAAGTGATGTTTTTTTTATCACTCTTTCCATGTCAACATTTGAAAAATCAATATTAAGAAATGCACATATTTTTTTTGTCGTATTTTCTTTTTCCTTAACTAGCTCATTGTATGTGAGGTATAGAACATCTTTCTTCTTTTTGTTTTCTAACCAAGGGTCGTTAAAATAAAACCAATTACCATTGTCATTTTTCATTTTACTCTGAGAAAATTTCTCTAACGATAAATCGGGGTTTCCATAACTCACTTTTTGCTGGTATAGGGAGTACATGGCATCCAGGCCGTTCCTGATTACAAAAATCACTTTACCGTTTACCATCGGATCAAATTCTTTGTATGGATCGTGTGTTTTTATGATTCTCGGTTTAGCTAGCTCTTTATTCGCTTTGATGCCCTCATAAACATCGTTTTTTATCCAGGGTGATACATCACCCAAATGATCAAATTTATATTCTCCGTTGGTAGTTATTTGGTACAACATCATCTGCAAGAGCGTAGTGCCCGATCTGGGATAAGTTACAATGTAAATGTCAGATTTATCATACCCAAAGTCATCCATGTAGATTTTGTAGGTGATATGTTTTTTAAGTTGTAGAAATCGATTAATCCATCGATCTACAAATCTTGATAGCCAGTTTAGTATTTTTCGATACATAGATTTTGGTAAACTAAAAAGCCGAAACATTTAAGTTTCGGCTTTTTCTAGAGTAACTGAATAAGATTATTTAATCTAGTTCACAAGTAGAAGTGTATGTTACAGGTACTTGCGTAAATGTACCTGTTGTGTAATTGTAAGTGTAAGTCGTACCTTCACTTTCAGTTGATACACAATTTGCTTGAGCCGCTTTTTTAGTAGCTTCTTTTATTGTAGTTTCACTAACATAAGCATCAGAGGAATTAGTATTCGTAGATGTACATGAGCATGTAAAATCTTTTTTACAAGATGTACTAGATAGCCCTGTAAGAAAGGCCCCGATTAGGTATAAATATTTTTTCATAATTATTTTAATTATTTTAGTTCACAATCTTGCGAGTATGTATATGTGTATGTTGTAGATCCATAGCTATAAGAATATGTTTGCTCTGTATCTAGGCAGTTAGCTTTTGCTGCATGCTTTGAGGCTCCTTTAATGGTTATTTGATTAATGTCTACATCTGGAGAAGTAACTCCGTTGTATGAGTATGATGTGGTACATTCACACGTATAGTCCTTTTTACAAGATGATGTAAACAATACTGCGAATAACCCCGAAAATAAGTAAATAGTCTTTTTCATAGTACAATTTGGATTTTTATATATTATTTTAGTTCACAAGTAGATGTGTATGTAACAGTCTGTCCGTTCCAGTCTGTTGAGGTTTGCTCAGTTGTTGTGCAACGAGCCTGAGCATGTGTTTTTCTACTGTCTTTTATTGTTGTTTCGGAAACATAAGCTGATGTGCTACTTGAACTCGTGCTTGTACATTCACATACAAAGTCTTTTTTGCATGAACTACTAAGTAAAGCAAAAGAAATACCTACAAACAAGGTTAAATATTTTTTCATAGTAATTAAGTTAAGTTGTGTTAAATTTTCTCAAATATACATTATTTATTGAAAAAAAAAAATTAGCCTTTTGCGAACAGCATAATACTTTCTACATGAGATGTATGCGGGAATTGGTCTACCAAACTAAATTTCTTTAATTCATATCCGGCATTTCTTAATTCAACTCTATCGCGAGCTTGTGTAGCCGGGTTGCAACTTACGTAAACGATTCGTTTAGCGCCCAAATTGATTACTTTTTTTAAAGTTTTAGGAGCAATTCCAGCACGTGGAGGGTCCAATACAATTGTCCCAATTTTACCTTCGTATTGTGGAAATTCTTTTAAAAATTTGCCTACATCAGCTGCATAGAAATCAATGTCAGAAATACCGTTCAATTTAGCATTTCGCTTGGCATTTTCTATTGCGGAAGCAACTATGTCTACACCAATAATTTTAGTGTTTTTTGTTTTTGAAGCAAGTATTTGTCCAATGGTTCCGGTACCACAGAATAAATCCATCACAATCTGATTTTCTATGTTATTGCCTTCAAAGGTATAGTCAACCAATTTTTGGTACAATTTTTCAGCGCTTGCAGGATTGGTTTGAAAAAAGCTTTGCATACTGATTTCGAATTTCAAACCCAATATGCTTTCAATAATGGTTTCGTTTCCGATAACTACTCCACTTGGTCCTTGCTCTAGTTTGGCTCGGTCGGCAACATCATCATTAATCGTGTGAATAAAGCCAGCTAATCGAATGCCTAACAAGTCTTTAAGAAAAGTGGCAAAAGCATTTTTGTCAAATTTTTCAGCATCGGTAGAAGAGGTGACCAGGTTAATCAGTAGCTCATCATTTGAAAAACTCTTGCGCACTACTAGATGACGGTAAAAGCCTTCTTTCTTTGGCGGATGCCATGCCGGAAGTCCTGTTTGTTCCAAGTAGATTCGAATATCTTTTAAAGAATCCTCCATTTGTTTGTCAAACATTCCTGATTCTTTGTCCAGGTTTTCAACTTTCCACCAGGTTCCAGTGTGCTTGAAGCCAAGTCCAAAATCGTCATGTTCTTCATGGGTGTTAATGTCATGTCGAATTACCGAAAATGAATATTCCATTTTATTGCGGTAATTATATATCGCTGGAGATTCAATATATTCATCAAAGAGTTCTTCTGTATTTTCTATTTCACCGATCTTTCTAAACAGGTTTAAAGCAGTAAGTTTTTTGTACTCTTGCTGTTTGCTAATAGGTAAGGTAATATAAGGTGCTCCAGAAATAGGTTGGAAAGGAACTTCAATCTCATCTGCAGATGGAGTAATAACTTCAATTTTGCGCGATTCGGCAAAACGTTTCTTCTTTTTCATTACTTTGGCCTTCACTGTTTGACCCGGAATACCATTGATAACAAATATTACGAAATCACCATCTTCCGTTTTTACTCGGCTAATTCCTTTTCCTCCAAAGGCCATGTCATGAATTTCTAATTCAATTATCTCTCCTTTTTTAAAATTCATTTGAAGCTAGTTTAAAATCAGATGTTGTATGGAATGTGATTGCTGGGTAGTCTCCTTGCGCTTGAGAAAGTAGGAAAGGGGAGTCTGCTAAGAAAACAGGGTTTTCATCTTTGTCGTATCCAATGTTGTTGACTTTTCTTCTAATAAATTCATTCAATTGCGTTTGATCGGTAGTAGTCATCCAGCAAGCTTTATGATGCGGCTTGGAGCGGAAACTTGCTGTAGCACCGTACTCGTGCTTTAGTCTATATTGAATAACTTCAAATTGCAATTCTCCAACAGTCCCAATAACTTTTCGGTTTCCTGGTTGTATTACAAATAACTGTGCAACACCTTCATCAGTTAACTGTGAAAGGCCTTTTTCCAATTGCTTAGATTTCATTGGGTCATCATTTTGCACTTCTTTAAACATTTCAGGAGAGAAACTTGGAATTCCTTTGTACATCATTTTCTCCCCTTCGGTAAGTGTATCTCCAATTTTAAAGTTACCCGTGTCGTATAAGCCTATAACATCACCCGGATAGGCTACGTCTATTACTTCCTTAGAAGATGCCATAAAACTAGTAGGGTTGGGGAACTTGAATTTCTTGCCCAATCTTATGTGTTGGTAAAATGTATTTCGTTTAAATTTTCCCGAAACGATTCTTAAAAAGGCAATTCTATCTCTATGCTTTGGGTCAATATTCGCATGTATTTTAAAGACAAATCCACTGAACTTTTTTTCATCTGGGGTTACCAACCTTGTGTCAGATTCTCTACCACGCGGAGTAGGTGATATTTCAGTAAAGCCGTCTAGTAATTCTTGAACCCCAAAGTTATTCAAAGCAGAACCAAAAAAGACAGGGGCTACATCTCCTGAGAGATAAGTATTGATATCAAACGGATCATAAACTCCGTTTACCAATTCTACCTCTTCGCGTAGCGTGGTAGAATCTTCTTCACCTATGTAATCTTCTAGTATATTATCCTCGATCCCATCAATTGATATAACATCGGTTTCGATACTTGTTTTGTTCCCTGAAAACAAGTTTAAGCTGTTTTTGTAGAGGTTAAAAACACCTTTAAATGTGGCTCCAATACCAATTGGCCAGCTCATTGGACGTACTTTTATTTTTAGTTTTTCCTCAATTTCATCTAATAAATCGAATGCATCTCTACCTTCTCGATCCATTTTATTAATAAAAACAATAACAGGAGTATTTCGCATGCGACAAACTTCCATTAGTTTTTCTGTTTGTCCTTCAACACCATTGGCACAATCAATTACCATTATTACGCTGTCAACAGCGGTAAGTGTTCTATAGGTGTCTTCAGCAAAATCCTTGTGGCCCGGAGTATCTAGAATATTTATTTGCTGCCCATTGTAGGTAAACGCCATAACGGAAGTAGCAACAGAAATACCTCTTTGCTTTTCAATTTCCATAAAATCGGAAGTTGCAGTCTTCTTAATTTTGTTGTTTTTAACTGCTCCAGCGGATTGAATTGCTCCACCAAAAAGCAAGAGTTTTTCAGTTAAAGTAGTTTTACCTGCATCGGGGTGGCTGATAATTCCAAAGGTTCTTCTTTTATCAATCTCTTCTGTAAAGCTCATTAAATCTCAATTAATTAAGGTGGGCGAAGATATTGTTATTTAAAGTAAGAAACAAGACGAATGAAATAATCCAATAATTGGTGAAAACTCAACAAAATAAGTCTCTACTATTTAGAGATCTTTCCTTAAGATTTCAAAGACGCAATTATGACGCATAATGGTTTCCTTTTCAGGGTTAACATCAGTGAATTTTATGGTTTTCAGATACTCGTATCCTAAATCTTCATACCACTTTTTTAAACTATGCTTATGCGGCATTTCTAGAGTTGGTGAAAACAATAGCTCAATATGCAACTTGTTTACCTTGTTATTTTTTAGAAATGTTTCGACATAATTAATTAGTTGTTTTGCAATACCTTTTTTTCGGTGACCATAGAAAGTTGTGAGCATACCAAAATACCACTTTGAATCAATATTATATACTTTAATTGTGGCTACCGGTTGATTTCCATCGAAGGCAACGATTAATTCACCACTTTTTGCTGATTGTATAAGGTTTTCCGGATTGGTGCGTTCATATTTACCATCTGTTGGCCAAATACCTTTTTCTTCATCTAAATAGATCTCATTTACTTGTTGAGAAATTATATTTAAATCGGATTTTGATAGATCAGCGTAACGCTCAATTCGAATATTTTTGTTTGGTTGCAAATGCATTGTAGAAGTTTGTGCTAAAATAAGTCTTAGGTTTACGAAGTTAACTTAATAATCTAATTGGTAATAAGAAGTTATTGCTTGTACAATTGTTAGTAAGGGAGCTGTTGAGGTAAACTTATGAGATTAATTAGCTCCAATAATGTCGCTAGTGAATTGCAGAGTTATATTTTTGTGGGATAAGTAGTTGAATTTATTTATTAGCTTATTTTGAAATGGATAAAAGGAAAGTTGTTGTTATAGGCGGAGGTGCAGGTGGTTTTTTTGCTGCTATTAATTTGGCCGAAAGTAATCCAGAGGTTGGTGTAACAATTTTAGAGAAATCTGGTCATGTATTGGGAAAGGTAAAAGTTTCCGGTGGAGGTAGATGCAATGTAACACATGCTTGTTTTATACCAAAAGACCTTGTTAAGTTCTATCCAAGAGGGAATAAGGAGTTGTTGGGTCCTTTTCATCAGTTTATGACAGGAGATACCATGGAATGGTTTGAAAACCGAGGAGTATCCTTAAAAATGGAAGACGATAACCGTGTTTTTCCTACTTCTAATTCTTCTCAAAGTATAATTGATTGTTTTTTAGGGGAGGCAAAGCGTTTGGGTATAACTGTAAAAAAGAATTGTGGCGTAACTGAAATAACAAAAACACCAAAAAAATGGGAGGTTAAAACGTCTTTCGGAAATTTGGAAGCTGATGCAGTTATTGTTGCATCAGGAAGTAGTAAGTTGATGTGGGGGCTACTTGAGAAATTGGGTCATTCCATTGTTGAGCCCATTCCATCTTTGTTTACTTTTAATACCAAAGATACGCGATTAAGGGATTTGTCAGGTTTGGTAGCCTCAGGTGTGGAGGTTAAAATAAATGGAACAAAATTAAAAGAGCATGGGCCGCTTTTGGTAACTCATTGGGGGATGAGTGGGCCAGCAATTTTAAAATTATCCTCCGTAGGAGCGAGAATACTTCATGAAAAGCAATACAAATTTTCAATATCCGTTGACTGGTGTTTTGAATATGATGAAGAGGATGTTCGAGAAGCTTTTATAGATATTAAAGAAAACAATCCAAAACAGCAGTTACAAAAAACAAGGTTGTTTGAATTGCCAAAGCGTTTGTGGTTTTCATTTCTTAATTATTGTCAAATACCTGAGGATAAAAATTGGGCTGATATTTCTAAAAAAGAAATGAATAAATTGATAGAAACGTTGAAGAGGGGGCAGTTTAGTGTAAATGGAAAAAGCACAAATAAAGAAGAGTTTGTAACATGTGGTGGAATTGATTTAAAAGATATTAATTTCAAAACCTTCGAGAGTAAGTTACAGCCTAATCTATTTATTGTGGGAGAGTGTTTAAATATTGATGCCTTAACGGGTGGTTTTAATTTTCAAGCTGCATGGACAGGAGGTTATGTAGCAGGAAAGTCAATAGAGTTTGATTAACGGTAGATTAATTTAAGTCAATATTATTAACTTTGTAGAACTAATTTATTATATGAAATTGATTGAATGTCCGAGGGATGCGATGCAGGGGTTACACGATTATTTGTCCGTTGAGAATAAGGTTCGGTATATTAACGCAATATTAAAAGTTGGTTTTGATACAATAGATGCAGGAAGTTTTGTCTCCCCTAAAGCAATTCCACAATTGAAAGATACGGCGGAGGTATTGTCTAAATTGGACATGAGTGCAACCAAGTCAAAACTATTGGTTATTACTGCAAACAAAAGGGGAGCAGAAGAGGCTGTGAAATTTGATGAGGTTTCTTATTTGGGTTTTCCTTTTTCTATTTCTGAAACTTTTCAAAAACGGAATATTAATTCGACGATTGAAGATTCGCTAAGAAGATTGGATAATGTGCAAAACCTATGTGTAAAGAATAATAAGAAATTGGTTACTTATTTTTCCATGGCTTTTGGCAATCCTTACGGAGATGAATGGAGTCCCGAAATTGTTGCAAATTGGGTAGGGAAACTAATTCAGGAATCAGGAGTTAACGTGCTTTCTCTTTCGGATACTATCGGAACTTCTAATCCCGATTCAATTAAATGGTTGTTTGAGTATGTTATACCCAACTTTCCAGAAGTTGAAATAGGAGCACATTTACATACAACTCCAGATACATGGAAAGAAAAGATAGATGCCGCCATAGAAAGTGGGTGCAAGCGTTTTGACGGAGCTATAAAAGGGTTTGGAGGTTGTCCAATGGCAACCGATGGATTGACTGGTAATATGGCAACTGAGAATATTATTTCGTATCTTAACGAAAATAATATTGAACATGGGCTCAATGAAAAAGCTTTTAATGATGCTTTGATGATGTCTTTAGAAATATTTCCGAATTAAATAATGACACTTAAATCAAATAGAATTATTACAATAGGATTAGCGGTGCTATTTATATTGTCTTTTCTAATGCCTGCATTGCAAGGTCCATTGGGAATTGAATTAAACGGGTTTTCTGTTTTTGGGGCGAACATAGCAACGGTTGTTTTTGTAGAAGGTTTTTATGATTATTTATTGTTTTTGTTTACTTCTTTAACCAATGTATGGGTTGTTCTTTTACTAATTTGGTCTGTACGGAGTAAGGTTAAAACTGTGCCTACTCTTATATTGTCTTTGTTGGCTATTACTTCTGCACTTTCATGGAAGTTTAATATGGAAGGAGATCAAGTACTATTGATAGGGTATTGGGCATGGATAATTAGCATTTTACTTATAATAAGCTTTGCTATTTACCGCTCTTTTAGAAATCCAGTGGAATAGAACAATTCAATTAGAAAAAAATCTATTACCGTTATATAATCCTTATATGGCTTTCAAATATCCTTCTCAAAAGTTATATTTGCATCGTTATTATTTAAAGTTTGTAAAGCAAAAAAGTTATCAATAAACGATTACTTGCGCTGTAAACGACTTCATTTATTAAAATTACAAAAAAAGATGTTTGATAATTTATCCGATAAGTTTGACAGAGCCTTTAAGGTATTAAAAGGTCATGGCCAAATAACAGAAATAAATGTTGCAGAAACCTTAAAAGAGGTCAGAAGAGCTCTGCTAGATGCTGATGTTAATTTTAAAACTGCCAAAGATTTTACAACTAGGGTAAAAGAAAAGGCATTAGGAGAAAACGTTCTTACCACAATTTCTCCAGGTCAGTTAATGACTAAAATTGTTCATGACGAGTTGAAAGATTTAATGGGTGGTGAAAATGTAGAGTTAAGTTTTCAAGGAAATCCAGGAGTTATATTAATGTCTGGTTTGCAAGGATCTGGTAAGACTACATTTTCTGGAAAATTAGCGAACTACCTAAAAACTAAAAAAGATAAAAAACCTTTGTTGGTAGCCTGTGATGTTTATCGACCGGCTGCAATTGACCAATTACATGTAGTTGGAGATCAAATAGGTGTAGAAGTGTATTCAAATCGAGACATAACGAACCCTGTTGAAATTGCTCAAAAAGGAATTCAACATGCGCGGAGCAATGGATTCAATGTCGTTATTGTGGATACAGCAGGCCGTTTAGCTGTAGATGAGCAGATGATGGATGAGATTGAAAAGGTCAAAAGAGCCATCCAACCCACAGAAACATTATTTGTAGTTGATTCTATGACTGGTCAGGATGCAGTTAATACTGCAAAAACTTTTGACGAAAGAATTGATTTTGATGGAGTTGTGTTAACCAAATTAGATGGTGATACGCGCGGCGGAGCTGCTTTATCAATTAAAACGGTAGTAAATAAACCAATTAAATTTATTGGTACTGGAGAGAAGATGGAAGCAATTGATATTTTCTATCCAGAGAGAATGGCGGACCGTATTCTTGGAATGGGAGATGTGGTTTCTTTAGTTGAGCGCGCTCAAGAAAACTTTGATGAAGAAGAAGCTAAAAAGCTCCATAAGAAAATACAAAAGAATAAATTCGATTTTGATGATTTCCTTTCTCAGATAAAGCAAATCAAGAAAATGGGAAATATGAAGGATCTCATGGGAATGGTTCCTGGAATGCGAAAGGCAATGAAAGGTGTTGAGGTTAATGATGATTCATTTACCCCAATTGAAGCAATTATTAATTCCATGACGCCTAAAGAAAGGGCAAATCCTGAAATACTCAAAACAAGTAGACGTCAAAGAATTGCTAAAGGAAGTGGAACATCGATACAAGATGTAAATAAACTGATGAAACAGTTTGAAGATATGCGTAAAATGATGAAGCTTATGTCTAATAAAAAGAACATGGCTAACATGATGCGGCAAATGAAAGGAATGGGTGGTAAAATGCCTTCGTAAAATAGATAATAGACTTGAGTTTCTGTTTTGTAAACTAACGTCTAGTGTCAACAATCATAAATTATGATAGTATTAGACGGGAAAAAAACAGCACAAGATATTCAGTTGGAGATAGCTGCAAAGGTAGAACGTTTAAAAGCAGATGGGAAGAAAACTCCGCATTTAGCAGCAATACTTGTTGGTGGTGATGGTGCAAGTTTAACTTATGTAAATGCAAAAGTAAAAGCTTGTGAGAGAGTGGGGTTTGACTCTACTTTAGTTCATATGGATGCTGCGACATCCGAGGATGCATTATTGAATAAGATTGATGAATTGAACAATGATGCTGCTATAGATGGCTTTATTGTGCAACTACCTTTGCCAAAACATATTGACGAAACCAAAGTAACGCTTGCTGTATCTCCGGGTAAAGATGTAGATGGGTTTCATCCGGAGAATATTGGTAAAATGTGTTTAAATTTACCAACCTTTTTGCCAGCTACTCCGAATGGGGTTTTAGAAATGCTAAAGCGCTATAATATTGAAACTTCTGGAAAGCATTGTGTTGTTATTGGAAGAAGTCACATTGTAGGTTCCCCAATGAGTATTTTAATGGCTCGAAATGGTAATCCAGGAAACGCAACAGTAACACTGACTCACAGTAGAACTGCAAACTTGAAGGAAATATGTGCTACTGCTGATATTTTAATTGCAGCCGTTGGTAAGCCATTGTTTGTTACTGCTGATATGGTTAAGGAAGGTGCAGTAGTCGTTGATGTGGGAATTCATAGAGTAGAGGACTCTTCAAAAAAATCAGGATTCAAATTACTTGGCGATGTCGATTTTGCAAATGTTTCGGAAAAATGTTCGCACATTTCTCCAGTTCCCGGAGGTGTAGGTCCGATGACGATTGCTTCTCTCATGATGAATACCTTGTCAGCGATTGAATTGAAATAGTTACTTCATTCAACCGAATGAACAAAGAATTTGTAGTTCAGAGTCATTTTTTTTTCGTTCAAGGACACCTATAACTAATTTTACTGAGGATGTTCATACTCCGAATACAGTTGCATAGAAATTGTTACAGCATCAATTATTTGTAATTTTATTGTCGAAGTGGTTATAAAGAAAACAAAAGTAGGTGACAAATGGGAGTCTTTTTTGTTTTCTGTCATGAATAGAATTGGATATTGTTTAATGTTTTTGTATTTTTGTTAAACAAAATTAAAATTATATGAAAAAGCTCATTGTGTTTTCAGTACTTTGTCTTTTGAGCGGTACTTTTTTTTCGCAGTCTTGTAGCGATTATAGAATAAGGTTGTCTCGAACAAATTCCTTGTTTTGCAATGGATGGGAAGGCAATTCGATAGCAGTAAAAATAAATAATGTAATTGTATATCCAGACGTCACGCTTGGTGCAAACCAAAATGTTTTTGATTTTTACTTTCCCGTCAGCCCTGATGATGTTGTGAGCGTTCTGTTTAAACGAAATGGATCCGATGCAGATTGTTGTAAATATGAAATTTTCGATGGCAGCAATAATCTCCTTGAAACGAGAAATGGCGATGGTACTGGGTCTAGCGGTGGTCCTGAAAATGTGTTGGGTCTATTAGCTTGTCCAAGTGGTTACAAATGCGGTACTTACAAAGTTGAGATGTTTGATTATTATGGCAATGGATGGGGTGGTTCTTTCATGCAGGTATTTATCAATGGTAATCTTGAAGTGTCAGGTGAGTTTGAGAATCTAAGCTATGCATGGGCCGATACAGAAGATGTTTCGTTCTCCGTAGAATCAGGAGATTCTATAGATATTGTTTGGTCACCTGACCCAAATACTAATACTTCACCTTATTACAGTTTTATATCCTACAGCATTTATGATGAAAATGATAGCCTACTGACTACAGTGGTATCTCCTGATCAAAATGGTCTAGCAAGCACTTTTGGTTTAGTTCCGTGCCCGAATATTCTGCCTTTGGCTAGTTTTTCTGCGCTTTCTACCAGTTCATGTTCCGGAGTTGTTGAATTCGTCGACGCTTCTGCTAATAATCCTACTCAATGGTTATGGGATTTTGGGGATGGAAATACAGATACACTTCAAGACCCAACTCACAATTATGCAAACTCTGGATTGTACAATGTAACGCTTACAGTGACCAATTCAACAGGAAGTAATACACTGATATATAATAATTATATCTCAATAAATATAGGTGCAACTTATCCTGTATCAGCATCTTGCTTCCCCAATACCCAAAATGGTTCACTGGGATTTGGTATTAGCAACGTGAAGTTAGGAAATCTTGACCGATCCTCTGGTGATGCATCCGAGGGGTATTCAGATTTTACCTGCGATTCAACAGCTCTTTTCATTGGCTACACATATCCAATTACTATAACCCATGATAATCCAACTTTTCATCAATGTGCTGTATGGATTGATTATAATAATGATGGTCTTTTTGATAACGGTTCTGAGCAAATTGTTTACAGCCCAAGTTCTTTGCTTACAGTAGGAGATTTTCAGGTTCCATCTTTCGCTGCTTTAAATGTACCTTTGCGGATGAGGGTATGGGCAGACTACGATTTAGCTGCTGCAGCCGATCCTTGCGCATCGCCGCAATTTGGGCAGATTGAAGATTATACTATTTTTATACTGCAAAACACTTCGCCGCCTTCTGCAGATTTTTCTAACAACATTTCTTATACCTGTGATGGTATTGTTCAGTTTTCGGACCTTTCGACAAATGCACCTATTGCATGGCAATGGGACTTTGGAGATGGTAACACTTCTGTTGCTCAAAACCCTAATCATACATACACAAATGATGGTGTTTATAATGTTCAGATGACAGCCTCGAACGCCTCCGGAGACGGAATAGTTACAAAAATGTCTTTAGTTGAGGTGAATACTGCAGACAATCTAATTCCTGCAGACTGTTATCCTAGTACTTTAGCTTATTGCTGTGGATATGGGATAGAAAACGTAAATATTAATTCAATTAATAACGCCTCAATTAATTCCAGCGAAGGGTATGTTGACTTTTCATGTGAAAATAAAACGAACTTAAATATTGGGGACTCTTATGCGATTAGTGTTTCTACCGGACTAGACAATCCCCAAGACACCAAAGTTTGGTTAGATATTGATAATAATGGCTTTTTTGATAGTGATGAATTATTGTTGGAAGAGTACAATACATATAGTTTTATTGCTAATATTACTATTCCTTCGACTTCATTGCTCAATACTCCTATTCGGATGAGAATTTCATCAGATGAGGTCGGCAATAATTTTGGCCCTTGTGATGATTTGATCAGAGGACAGGCAGAAGATTATGCGATAATCGTTAACGATGCAAACGGCCTCAACCAAAACGATTTGTTTGATTTTAAAATGTACCCAAACCCATCTAATGGCACTGTTAATTTTGAACTAGAAAATAATGATGTTTATAAATTAAATATATATAGTTTAATGGGTAAGAAAATAGTTGGTTACGATAAGTTAAAATCGTCAGTCAGTATTGATTTAAATGATTTGATCACTGGTTCTTATTTGGTTGAGTTAATTGATTCAAGCGGTTTTAGATCAGTTAAAACATTAGTTGTTCAATGAATTTAATTTCGCTTCGATCTACAAATCTTAATCTTTTGACGGTTAATTTTTCTAATTTAACTTAGCTGTTAATCCAAGATGTTTTAAACAATTATCTCATTCCCACGTCATTTTCGGTGATTGCTACAAATCGAAATCCAATGTATGGAGATGCACCTTCATAGGTTTCTGAAGATGTAATCTGGAGGTAATAGGGTAGACTGCCCCAAGAACCCCCTTTGGTGATATTTGAATCTACTATCATTTCAGCTACGTTTCCACCCATACAATAAGCTCCATAGTCATTTGGATGGTAGCTGTTTACTGGCCCTGTTATCAATAAGCCATCTTGGGCAGCAGCATCTCTTAGTTCTGATTCGGAAATTCCAGGTACTAAATATGTACTTCCAACATTTAAAACCCACCTATCTTTAGCTGGTCTGTAATTACACAACATGCATCCTTTAACATTTCGAATGTATGGTCCTCCCCATGGATAAGGACTTGCTTCTAATCCTCCTCTGGCAGCCAGTTCCCATTCTTTTTCTTTTGGCAATCTGAATTCATAATTTTCATATTTCCTTTTAGGGAACTTATTGTATTCTTTGGTGAGCCAATTACAGAAAGCTTCTGCTCCCTCTTTGGTAATATTTACAACAGGATGATTACTGTAATTAGGGTGAGAAGTATAGTTATTTTCAATTACCGCAGGGTAATCCATTTCTTTCTCCCACAAGCTATTATCGCTTGTGTATTTTTGATTTGATGTACTTTTAAGGAAAAGGTTGTAAAGTTGATTACTTACTTCATATTTACTGATAAAGAAGCTATTATCTCCGGGAATTTCTGTGAGCATACTTTCAATAATTTTAGCGCTTAATTCAATTTCTTTTTTAGGTTTTAATGTTTTGAAATCAACAACCTCAATAAAGTATCTAAATCCGATTTTACTACTTGCTTTTGTGAAGCCTTCAAACTCATCCTTCCCATCAATCTCTAGAAATGGAGCACGACTTCCCCAACTACCTCCTTTGGTTCTGCCGTCTTCAGAAATCATTTCCGCTACATTTCCGCTCATATTGTATAATCCATATGCATTTGGCCAATAAGATTTTACTGGAGCTGTTACATCAGCACCTTCACTTAAATTACCAGCAACGCCCATATAATCATCCCTTCTTCTTGTGTGGTTCGCATTAATTTGCCCTTTGAATTTTTTGTCCGTTCTTCTCATTTCTTCCCCTTTCCAAGGGAAAATTGCATTGGGATTGCCTCCTCTAGCTGCTAGTTCCCATTCCGTTTCAGTAGGAAGTCGAACATTTATCTTTTGTACAGGGTGTTTAGGGTCATTGCTAAACTTATCGTTCAATATCATTTCCAGCCATTCACAATAGCTTTCTGCTTTTTCTTTTGTTATACCCACCAACGGGTAATAACGATAAGCAGGATGTCGGAAATAATATTTTACATAAGGTTCTGCCTTTCCAAGGTTGTTTCTCCATACTGCAGTGTCAGGAAGCATTTTTTCATGAGCTTCCAAGCCATTATTTGTCTTTGTATAATATAAATATTCGAGATATTGTAAGTTGGTTAACTCAGTTTTAGCTGCCCATAGAAAGTTTGCTTTAATAGGTTTGCAGTTAAGAATTTCAAAATCAGCTTTAGGTTCTTGTGCAAAACAATTATTACAGATTAGTAATAGAATAAATAAGAATTTCATCTAGTTTTTTTGGAGTATAACAATCACAAGGAAAATGGTTACAGTAATTCAAAATAAAATCAAAGAATGGGAGTAGAGGAACAGAATTTGTTTAAGATAAATATTAAGGAATTATTAACGTCCGCCACCAGAAAAGGAAAAGCTAACCACCCTGCACTGGAAACTTCATTGTATTTAACTTTAATATCTTCATAATCAGCATAATGATAAGTGTATGCAATGGCTCCTTGGAGCGATTCTATGCATGATGTTATGTTTAGTTTTTATTTCTTAATTATTTATTCAATAGTAAATCATAATAATACAATTTAATTGGAAGAAAGAAAAATGTTTTCATGCGAGCCCCAAGACAACTACACGCAAACGTTATCAAAAAGCAATTATGGATAATATCTTTTTAGGTTCCAGCTAAATAATGTAATTCGTAAGTGATAGGATTTTATAAATCATTTTTATTCCCGGTAAAATAAGGTTTCTCATAAGGAAAATATTTAGTTATTTTCCATGAAATAATTTCCCTGTTGACAGCAATAATATCTGGAGTGAGATTATAATATGTGTTACAGAGAAAAGGTTTGCACTTTAAAATTAGTTGCATAATCTTTTTTGAATCCTATTATTTTGTTTAACTTTACCCCACAAACGTAAAACAAAATGTTATGAATTTAAATTTATTAGTTATTTCGAAAATGGATCCTACTGATTATGTAGGGTTTACATTCTTTGTTGGATGTATGGCAATGATGGCAGCCTCTGCCTTTTTCTTTTTATCATTAAACCAATTTGATAAAAAATGGCGAACTTCGGTGCTGGTATCTGGTTTAATTACATTTATTGCAGCAGTTCACTACTTCTATATGCGAGATTATTGGGCAGCACATACAGAGTCTCCAACTTTCTTCCGTTATGTGGATTGGATTCTTACGGTTCCACTGATGTGCGTAGAATTTTATTTAATTCTTAAAGTAGCTGGAGCTAAAACTTCGCTTCTGTGGAAAATGATTGGATTATCTGTTGTTATGCTCGTAACAGGTTACTTTGGAGAAGCGGTTTTCACAGAAGATGCTGCCTTGTGGGGTGCAATTTCAGGAGCTGCATATTTCTTAATTGTTTATGAAATATGGTTTGGAAATGCAAAGAAATTAGCTGTTGCAGCCGGTGGAGATGTTTTAAAATCACACAAAATACTATGCTGGTTTATATTAGTAGGTTGGGCTATTTATCCTATTGGTTACATGATGGGTACCGAAGGATGGTATAGTAGTTTTATGCCTTCAGGTGGCAGTATTGATGTTGCTTACAACATTGCTGATGCGATCAATAAGATTGGGTTCGGTCTTGTTATATACTCTTTAGCAGTCAAGAAACAAGAAGCTTAAGCTCTGAATAATTGCGAAAAGCGCAACTAGTTTTTACTAGTTGCGCTTTTTTATTATCAAAATCCTATAGATGTTAGAGTTTAGTTACTCTTTTTGCTTGTGATTTTTCAAAATTATGATTTTTTCGGTTCTCTTTGCATCTCATATATAGTGTTCCATTTTTTTATAAAATCAGATTTTTTCGTTGCCATTGAAGCACTGGTTCTTTTCTATCGGAATTTTATCCATTACATTTTGTTGAACGTTAAGTATAAGCGGTCGTTTTAATGCCGCTTATACATTGTTAGCAAATCGTTTTATTCTTTTATTAACCTAATATTAGCTTTCTTATCTCCTGCTTGAACAGAAACCATATATAACCCAGCAGGTTCTTTTATGTTGAGATTTAGAATTTGTGATTGTGTAATGGTTTTTGAATCAATCAATTTACCTGAAATATCAGTAATTGAAACTATTAAAGATTCATAAATATCTCCGAGATTGATAGAAAAATTTCCATTAGTTGGGTTAGGGTAAACTGCAAACTCATCTCCAAAGGTATTTTCAAGAACACCTACAGATGTAATAGAAACACAAGCTGTGGTATCCGCACATCCATTTTCGGTTAATTCAACAGCATAATTGCCATTTGTTATTGCTGTATAAGATTGCCCAGTTTCACCAGGAATAATTGCGTTACTGTTGTCACAATCTAACCATTGGTATGTTGCATCTATATTATTTGAGGTAATAACTAGTCCTGATGTTGAAGCAGTAAGATCTGAAACACTATTAATTGTTAAATCTAATACTCCTAAAACTGAATCGCATCCATTTACATCACTGAAGTAAGCTAAACCATAACTAGATGATGTGTATGTAGTTCCATCAATCCATGTGTATGAGCCACATGCTGTAATGACATCTTCCTCGGTAACAAATGGAGGAAGTATTGTCAAATCTAATGCGACTGTTGAGTCACAACCCGCAGCATTTGTTTCAATCCATGTTGCAGTGTTATTAGATGCTGTGTAATAATTGTTGTCAATCCATTGGTAGCCTAAATACTCATCAATATTTCCATCATAATCGTCATCTATTCCATTATTTGGAATTTCAAAACCATCCGAACCGCATGTTGTAATAACATCTGTTCCTGAAGTAGAGTTAGCAATAGTCAAATCAAGGGTTACCAAAGAATCGCAGCCATTTGCAGCGCCTCCAACAATATTGAAGATTGCAGAATTGTTGCTAGAAGTATAATTGTTTCCATCAATCCATGTGTAAGAGTTGCATTCAGTTCTTGTATCGGTACCTGTAGCCGAATTAACAATTGTCAAATCAAGTGTTACCAAAGAATCACATCCATTAGCAGCAGCACCAGCAATGTTGTATGTCGCAGTATTATTGCTTGAAGTATAATTGTTGCCATCAATCCAAGTGTAAGAATTACATTCTGTTCTTGTGTCGGCCGCTGTAGCGGAATTGATAATTGTTAAGTCTATTGAGTAAATTTCTCTACATATAACCTCATTAATCATGGTTGAAGATGTGTAATTAATGCCAGAAGGTGATATGTATGAGTTACATACAGTCTCGATATTGTTCACACATGTATAAGCACCATTATAGTTATAAAGAGCTCCATATATACCACTAGATCCATCTTCAAGAACAAAATAAAGTTGACAATTATAGACCCCCATATCGTGATTATCAGCCATTCTTATTGCTCCAGGGAAGGTTGTTTGGGTAAAAGTTGTGCCATCGAACTCGTAAAGAGCGCCATAAATCCCACTAAAACCATCTTCAAGAACAAGCATTAAATTGTTTCCGTAGATTTCTATATCATAATTATAAGCCACTCTTAAAGATCCAGGCAATGTTATTTGAGCGAATGTTGTACCATCATATTTATGTAAGGCACCATATATGCCACTAGATCCATCTTCTAAGACTATATGAAGATCATTGTTGTATACTTCCATATCATAACCGGCCGCCATTCTTAAAGATCCAGGCAATGTTATTTGAGCAAGTGTTGTACCATCGAACTCATAAAGAGCACCGTAAATGCCGCTAAAACCATCTTCTAGAACAAGCATTAGATTGTTAGCGTAGATTTCTATATCGTAACCCTGCGCCATTCTTAAAGATCCAGGCAATGTTATTTGAGCGAATGTTGTACCATCATATTTATATAATGCGCCATAAATCCCGCTAAAACCATCCTCTAGCACCACGTACAAATCATTTCCATAAACTCTTATGTCATAACCAGCAGCCATTCTAAGAGATCCAGGTAAAGTTATTTGTGTAAAAGTAGTTCCGTCATATTTGTGAAGAGCACCATAAACTCCACTAGAACCGTCCTCTAGCACAACAAACAAATCACTATCATAAACTTCCATTTCGTAATCTTGAGCCATTCTTAAGGACCCTGGCAACGTTATTTGTGTTAACGTGGTACCATCGTTTTTATATAGTGCACCATAAATCCCGCTAGAACCGTCCTCCAAAACAACATATTGTTCATTGCCATATACTTCAATATCTTGGCCCATTGCCATTCTATGACCAGCAGGTAAAGTTGTTTGGTTCAACCTGGCACCATTATAGTTATAAAGAGCTCCATATATACCACTAGATCCATCTTCAAGAACAAAATAAAGTTGACAATTATAGACCCCCATATCGTGATTATCAGCCATTCTTATTGCTCCAGGGAAGGTTGTTTGGGTAAAAGTTGTGCCATCGAACTCGTAAAGAGCGCCATAAATCCCACTAAAACCATCTTCAAGAACAAGCATTAAATTGTTTCCGTAGATTTCTATATCATAATTATAAGCCACTCTTAAAGATCCAGGCAATGTTATTTGAGCGAATGTTGTACCATCATATTTATGTAAGGCACCATATATGCCACTAGATCCATCTTCTAAGACTATATGAAGATCATTGTTGTATACTTCCATATCATAACCGGCCGCCATTCTTAAAGATCCAGGCAATGTTATTTGAGCAAGTGTTGTACCATCGAACTCATAAAGAGCACCGTAAATGCCGCTAAAACCATCTTCTAGAACAAGCATTAGATTGTTAGCGTAGATTTCTATATCGTAACCCTGCGCCATTCTTAAAGATCCAGGCAATGTTATTTGAGCGAATGTTGTACCATCATATTTATATAATGCGCCATAAATCCCGCTAAAACCATCCTCTAGCACCACGTACAAATCATTTCCATAAACTCTTATGTCATAACCAGCAGCCATTCTAAGAGATCCAGGTAAAGTTATTTGTGTAAAAGTAGTTCCGTCATATTTGTGAAGAGCACCATAAACTCCACTAGAACCGTCCTCTAGCACAACAAACAAATCACTATCATAAACTTCCATTTCGTAATCTTGAGCCATTCTTAAGGACCCTGGCAACGTTATTTGTGTTAACGTGGTACCATCGTTTTTATATAGTGCACCATAAATCCCGCTAGAACCGTCCTCCAAAACAACATATTGTTCATTGCCATATACTTCAATATCTTGGCCCATTGCCATTCTATGACCAGCAGGTAAAGTTGTTTGATCAAGGCCTTGTTGCGCAAATGAAGTATTTGCAAGCGTAAGACACGCTAAGGATAAAATGAGTAATAGTTTTTTCATTTGGTTTATTTTTTAATGTTTGCTA
>CALSMU010000003.1 GCA_943787535.1 uncultured Flavobacteriales bacterium
TACTAAACTTAAGTGAGCAATATGATACGCAAGTTTCAATTAATGCATCTACAGCTAATAATTGCTTAATAACAATTGATAAAGCCTTTGAGAATCTCTCTGAGGCTTTTTTGTATTTGGCAAATCATTGTAAGCTAGAAGTTCGGAAATTAGGAGGTGTTTATTCGTTTCGAGAGGGTTCATCTGCTGTCGAAGATTCGATTATACCAAGAAAGAAGAATGTGTATTTGTTTCAAGGAGTTGTAACAGATATGAGGACTTCAGAGCCATTGCCTTTCGCCTCATTGAAAATTGGAGATCAAGTATTGACGAGTACTGAAAATGGTCATTTTAGTTATAGGTCGAATCAATCAAAACAAACAATTCGGCTGAAATATTTAGGATATTATGAAAAGGATACAACGCTAAATTTTGGAAGTGATTTAAAGATACTACTCAAGAGTTCAGTAATGAAATTAAATGAGGTTGAAGTTAATTATAAACCCGTTTATTACACGAGCACAGGTGGAGCTATTGGAGAAATACAATTGAATGATATTGCCTCTAATTTAGTGCCTGGTAACGGGAGTAACTTAATCTTTAATACACTACGATTGTACCCTGGAATTTCTGCTTCTGGCGAGTCAACTTCCGATTACATTGTTTGGGGGTCATATCCTGGTGAAAATAATATTGTATTTGACGGAGTAACCTTATTTCACAGTCGAGGAATTAATGATGGAATAGGACGCGTAAACCCATTAATAATTAAAAATATTGAGGTTTATAAAGGCGCATATAATGTGGATGTGGCAGATGGTGTAGGTGGTGCGGTACATATTAATGGAAAAAAAGGAAGTATCGACACTACACACCTTGAACTTTCCGTAAACAATCAAATAACGGGGATTTATACCAACCTTCCTTTTAAAAAGTTATCGTCTAACCTTCAGATTGCCGGACGATACTCATATTATCAATTAATCGAGGACTGGTTAAAAACAAAAAGTAATGATAAATATTTTTACCCTAAATACAACTTTGGCGATTATAATATAAAATTCAATACACATTTTAATAATAACGATCAACTACAGTTTAGTCTTCTCGGAAGCTCAGATAGCTATTATGAGTCTTTGACTAAGGAAAAAAACGGGTATTTTCACGAGGTAAAAATAAGTTCAAAGCAAACTGGAGGAGCGTTTCGTTATAATAGAATGTGGAAAAAAGGAGGGATAACTTCTTTTCAATTAGCTAAAAGTTCTTATACCCCTGAATACAAGTCTGAAAGTCATTATTCTACACCTTTTGGTAGTTTATCTTCGGACAGTGTAAATAATTTTATTACCAAGAGTGCTCTACAAATGACACATCAATTTCCTGCGTCTAAATGGTTGAATATGTTAACGGGCCTTGCGTACATTCAAAATGACTATCAACTTTCAATAAAGAATGACAGTTTGTTTGTAAACCAATCTGATAATAGTTTAGAACGTTTGTCTTCTTTTGTTAAAAATAACTTTCAATTAGGTCGACTAACACTCGAGCCAGGATTGAAATTAGACGTTGTATTGTCAGGGTTACAACCTTTTTTGCAACCGAGAATTAATGGTAAATATAACTTAAGTGAATATTGGAATGTTAAGTTTGGTTCAGGGTTGTATCGTCAATATATTTCAAAATCATTACTGACAGATAATTTTGGTCAGCGTACTTTTTTTTGGCAGACGAGCAACAGCGTAACCGCTCCATCCACCAATGGAATTCATAATGCCTTGTCCTTGTTGTATGGGGCTAATTCCATTGAATTAACCATAGAGGGGTTTTTTAAAACCACATCTAATATCAATCGGTATTTTATGAATGATAGTATCAGTGGATTGTTTCATTCGGTAGGCGAATCTAAATCTTACGGAATAGACTTATTGCTAAAAAGGAAATTTAGAACGCATGAATTACTATTGGCGTATTCACTTGGAAAAGTTGATGAAAGGTTTGAGCAAAATTCTAATCAGGAATTCACACATGCTCCTCAAGATCAAAGACATGAAATAAAATTAGCCTTCCTGTTCCGCTTCAAGAAACTTAAAATTTCTCTCAATCAAGTATACGGATCTGGATTTAATAATAGTTTGGAGGGACTCTATTTTAAAGGACGAGAACCTTACTCTCGTTTCGATTTAGGGATGGAATATGACCTTATCGCTCGCAAAGTTGACATGGATTTAGGAATTTCAGTACTCAATCTTTTTAACGTACAAAACGTTAGATTAAATCAGTTTTCAAGCTTTCCCGATGGCTCAATTACTTATGTGTCGGGGGTTCCGTTTACCCCAAGTTTGAATTTAGTAGTATGTTTTTGAATATATTTATTGAACGACCCAAAACTCTCGCTTTTATTAACAACGATATTAAATTCTAAAATCAGTTGTGCACCATCAGATCTGAGCTTAAGTGAGGGCATTTCACTTGTAATTAAACCGTTCAATTTATTAACTACGTTTAGTATTTTGGTTTCATTCAGATCAACGGATGTGAAAATTAACTCAACCGTAGTCTTTTTTTCATCAATTTTAAGTTCAATTCCTTTGTTCGAATTTCTTTTTCCAATTTCTGAGGACATCAATAATAGACAGTTTGTTGCAATTGCCAATGCCAAGTTTCCCTTAGCGTAAATTATAGGGTCGGATTTGAAATCGGGTAAAGAAAATCCTCCAATTAGATTTGTTGAATTTCTTGCAAGATCTTGGGCTGACGTAATGATTTCTGATACGGGAGTTGATTCTGCATTTATTACCAAAGATTCTAGTGCTTTTATACAGTCCATGCTGTCATTTAGAGCAAATTCCATTTCGAATAGCAAATCTTCATTCTGCTTATGCGTTTTTGAAGCAGCTTCATGAGATAATCTTATAGCGTCTGAAAACTTTGCTTTGTCTGAAAAAATATGATGGGAATGATTAAGGTATGTTTGTATGGATTTACGAGCGGAATGTCCAAGTTGAATAAAGCTTTCTAATGATTTTAGAGAATTAGCTAATTCCGAAATAGCTGGTATTAAAGTAGCTTCGGTTAAGCCTAATCTTGTTTGTCTTCGATCTTTTGTAAGATGTTTTAGTCGGATATTGACTAAATTTGCTAGCTTTTTCAAGGAATTGTGTTCTTCCTGAGAAAACTCTCTTTTTTTTTATGTCCAGAACGCAAAGAGACCCCATAACTGCTTCGTCTAATTTTATTGGAACACCAAGGTAAGATTGGATATTATATTCTTTTACCACATGTTGGGGGGATTCGTGGTTCATTCTCTGCATCATTAACCTAAAAAGCTTCTCCATCTTTAACTACGAATTGACAAAAGGAGACATCTCGATGAGTGCCCCTTGCTTCAGCAAGCACAGGAGGTAAGCCAATATGTGCCTTAAAGAATTGTACTTGATCAAGAACCAGACTTACAAGCGCTATAGGGCTATTTAGTTCTTCGGAAGCATTTTTAACTATTTCCTGAAGTTCAGAATCATTGGTTTCAGCCAATAGTTCTTTAGTAAATAAATTTCGCCTGTTATTTGAATTGTCTAATACATTAATTCTGTCCATAGTTTTTATTTGATTTCTTGCAACAGCATTGCTAAATAATCTGATTTTTTTCCGAGGCAATCAAAGTTAATAATAATTATGGTACTTCTTCTAACAAATAGAAATGTGTATATAGAGATTCCTTTCTTTTCTGCTCCATCTGCTATTTCTGAAACGTAATTTATGTGTAAAATATAATGCAATCCCCTGCTGCTTGAATATTTAATGTTATTTGAAAACATTTTTTTTATTCATTTTTTGTTAGTATTATTGTGATATTAAAATGATATTATGATGAAAAACGAAAAACAAATTAAAGCAAGTAATGGTTATATAATGCTACTAATTTTATTAGTCCTAATTATGAGTATGGTAACCGGTTTACTAATCACAAAAAACCCAATTTTTGTATTTTTAGCGCCAGTTATACTGTTAATAGTTAAAGGCTTTTTTATTATCAATCCAAATGGTTCAAAAGTTATGGTTTTGTTTGGAGCCTATAAAGGGACTGTTCGTGATAATGGGTTCTTTTGGACAAATCCTTTTTATACAAGACAAAAAATTTCCTTAAGGGCAAGGAATTTTGATAGCGAGCGCGTAAAGGTTAATGATAAGATAGGAAATCCAATTATGATTAATGTAATATTGGTTTGGAAAGTAGAAAACACATATAAATCAGCTTTCGATGTAGATAATTATGAGGAGTTTGTTCGGGTTCAGACTGATGCTGCAGTAAGAAAGTTAGCAGGATCATACCCTTATGACAATTTTGATGATGAAGAGGCTGAATTAACGTTAAGATCAGGAATGGATGGAGTAAATAAAGCTTTGGAAGATGAAATTACTGAACGCCTCGCTATAGCGGGTATTGAGGTAATGGAAGCTAGAATAGGTTATTTAGCTTATGCCCCGGAAATTGCAAGTTCAATGTTAAAAAGGCAGCAGGCTGTTGCTATTGTAGCTGCTCGTAAGAAAATTGTTGAAGGGGCTGTTGGAATGGTGGAAGATGCTTTGACAAAACTATCCAAGGACAATATTATTGATTTCGATGATGATAAAAAAGCTTCAATGGTGAGCAATCTAATGGTGGTTTTATGCGGTGATAAAGAGGCCACACCTGTAATTAATACTGGATCATTAAACTAATGATTTGTGAGTAAAAGAAAACCATTTGTATTAAGGATTGATCCAGAGACATTCAAGCAAATTGAGAAATGGGCAGATGATGAATTCCGTAGTGTTAATGGGCAATTGGAATGGATTATTAATAAAAGCCTTAAAGACGCTAAAAGACTAACGAATAAACAAAAATCCCAAGAAAACGGAACGAATAAAAAATAGTAGTTCATTTAGATTATACAGTAATCCATGTTCTAATTAGTGTACGTTTTTTTAGAGAAAGACGTACACTAATTATAATACGTATGCACTTAACCCCTTTTTTTCAGACCTTACTTCCAATTTTTGAAACGGAATTTCGATATAAAACATTATTAAATTTAGCGGTTCTTGGATCCTCAGAGCAGAAAACGCAGGTCGTTTTCAAAAACACAGACAGGGAATTGATACAAGAACTATTAAAACTAAGCGCCAACTATCCAGCGATAAATATCCATTCCATTGGCGTAGAGAAGCAAACTAAGCAACAATACCATCCCTACAACCTGTGCTCTTGTAAGAAATTTATCACTAGGCGCTTTCCCTGCAATCATTTCATAGATAAGAAACATCACATGCCCTCCATCCAAAGCAGGGATTGGAAGAATATTCATAAAAGCCAAAATGATTGAAAGAAATGCAGTATTTAACCAGAATATTTGCCAATTCCACTCCGAAGGAAATATTTTCCCAATGGATCCAAAACCTCCTAACTGCTTAGCCCCTTCTTTAGAAAACAACAGACCCATAGACTTAACGTACTTCCCTAAAGTCTCAACACCGAGATTGATTCCTTCTGGAATAGATTCAAAAAATCCAAACTTCTCTGTTTTGTAAACCAACAAATCAATTGGCATTTTGGTATGGAAGCCTAATGTTCCTTCTTCACTTACATTTACTTGAACTACCATATGCTCTTCTCCTCTGTAAAGACCTAATTCAATAATGGTATCCTTATGGTTTTGCAATTCATCCGTAAAATGCTGGAAAAAAGGAAAGGACATTCCATTAATCTCTACCAAGCTATCACTTGCTTGCAACCCTGCTTCAGAAGCTCCAGAATTAGGCGCGACGTCATTAATGCAAGTTGGAATCAATGCCTCAAACAATGGTCCTTTTACATTCGCTAATACTCTCTGCTCAAAATCCGAAGGAAGCGAAATATGTTTTTTAACTCCGTTTCTTATTAGGTTGACCTCTCTGTTCCCATCAATCAGAATTAAAGAACTAATATCACCCATAGTTTGGGGCACATTCCCGTTTACATCAAGGATTATATCTCCTTCCATAAATAGGTTTTCTCCCTCTATGCTTTCATCGGCTAAATGAACTCCATAAATAGCGTTTTCTACAGGTAAATATTCTTTGCCCCAAACCCACATTACAGCAATATATATAAACAAAGCAAGAATAAAATTAACAGTTACACCACCAATCATAATAATTAATCGTTGCCAAGTTGGTTTCGACCTAAACTCCCATGGCTCAGCAGGTTTATCTAGCTGTTCTTTGTCCATGCTCTCATCTATCATCCCAGATATTTTCACATACCCTCCTAAAGGAATCCACCCTATTCCGTATTCTGTATCGCCCTTTTTAAATTTAAAAAGGGAAAAACCAGCATCAAAAAATAAATAGAATTTTTCCACTCGAGTACCAAACCATCTAGCTGGTAAAAAGTGTCCTAATTCGTGTAATACAATTAATATTGAAAGGCTCAAAATAAGCTGAGCAGCTTTAATCCAAAACTCCATAATTTTTATAAATGAAAGGCAAAGATAGTTTTATAAATGAATAACTAAAGGTTGATGTTGTGAATTAATACTAATCGATACAGTAACTAAAAAAAAGCACAATTATAAACTCTCATCTATACCATCACTCCCTTTTAGCACTTGCTTTAATTTCATCAATTAAAGCACCTTGCGCCTCCTCGTAATTTTTAATGCGAACGTAATTACCATCTCCTAATCCAACCACTTTTTCTAATGAAAGCTCTTGAAACTTGTTCGTTTTTACTCCAACAATTGAAATTGTAACACCCTTTTTCTTATACTTTTTAGCCAATTTATAAGGATTAATATCATTTTGAGTAAACCCTCCATCTGTTGCCATAATGACTTGATTGTTTCCTTGTGGTATAAAAAATTCTTCCGCTTTTTGATAAGCTTTCTTCATTCCTTTACCGCCTGCTGTATGCCCATGAGCTTTTAATCCTTGTATAATGCTTATAATGGTATCTGGATTATTTCCTGGCATAGTTTCTAAAATAATATTTGCGTTATCCGCATATGAAACCACCGTAATTTGATCTACATCTCGCAACATTCTAGCTAAATTTATCATAGCTACTTTCAGTAGATCCAGCTTACCCGTGTAAGCCATCGATTTAGAAACGTCGACTAAAAAAACAATATTACTTGGCTTAAATTCATTTACAGAAAAATTAGGAAAGGGATCGTCTTCTGCCTCCACCATGATTTCCAAAATAGTATCTTGTTCTTCTACCTCGTCCATAATAATTTCCACTGTGGGTTTGTTTTCAATTTCATCTGGCTCAAATAGATCCTCAGAGCTATCTTCGATCGCTTCATCCGGGTTATTCGTTTCAATCACAAGCAACTCTTCCTCAGGAGCTTTTTCTAATTCAAGTAATACCACATTATTATTATGGTTCACGTATTTTACAGCCTCCGTGGGGAAGTAATTTTCTGCCGAAACGACGAAATAATACAAGCCTAATTCAACCTCCTTTTCAACAAGACCTTTTGAATTTGTAGATAATTTTTCAACTGGGACCCCATTTTTAATCAAAATAACTTGCGATTTATGAATTGGATCCCGCGTATCTTTATCAATAACTGTTACCTCGAGCTCGAAATTAAGTGAAGTATTAATGTCTTGGTCAGAAAAACTAGGACATGCAATTGCCGATGTTGGAACTACCGAAGTAAAACCTGACACTTTGATAGTTTTGGGCTCTGTGTAGCAGCTAAAATGAATTGCTATCTTTTCGGAAAACGGACCTTTTACTTCTGGGGTAAATTGAACACGCATGTATACAGTACTGTCAGGGAGTACCTCTTTACTTGAATATCGAATTTGAAATCGTTTATCTGCTTCTGCTCGAAAAATAAACACCTTTTTGTCGCTGGTGTTTTTTATTGGGACATCAACATACCTTTGGTTTGACTTATCTATTAAGCCTATTTCGTAAGGCTGATCTAAAAATACCGTTTGGGCATTTACTGCGCCAAAAGCAAATAGAATAAATATGTTAATTAAATTTTTCACACAAATATTTATGAATAACTCAACGCAACTCTATTTACAAAGGTTATACCTAAATGGAATGGCGAGGAAATTGAAAATAGTAGCATAAACAACACCTCTTTATTTTTTATAATTTCTTTTTAAGCGAGATGACTAATTGACATTGCCTCCAAAGCACTCTTAATTCTCAATAAATTCCGTAAGTTCATCAGCTATTTTTCTATCATTACTTAATCGGGGTATTTTATTCTGCCCACCTAGTTTCCCTCGCGATTTCATGAAAGATGTAAACCCACCTTCCTTTATTGAAGACACCTTTAAAGCCTGTAATATATTTCCCTGTAATAAATCTGCGTAATACGGGTTTTTTTGCTGAAGCAATAAATCCATTTTTACAATAAATCCTTTCATATCATTTGGTTTCTTTGAAAACTCAATAAACCATTCATGATAGGGAAGTTCTCCTTCTAATGGATTAACCTGAGGAGCTACAGTAAACTCAACAATTTGCGCATCAAAGCCTTTTAACCCTTCTTGTATTGCAAATTCTACCTCTTCCGCTATTACGTGCTCCCCGAAAGCAGAAGTAAAGTGTTTAATCCTTCCTGTTACAATAATTCGGTAAGGTTTTTTGGAAACAAATTTTATCGTATCTCCTAGGTTATATCCCCATAAACCAGCATTCGTATTTAGAATTATCACATAATTAATCCCGAGCTCAACATCCTTTAATGAGATTCTTTCTCGATCATCTTTAAAGAAATCATCCGCCTTAATAAACTCATAAAATATACCCTCGTTCAGCACCAAAAGCATTCCTTCTTGATCTTGGCTATCTTGAAAGCTTATAAACCCCTCTGAAGCAGGGTATAATTCAACACTAGGAATTGATTTCCCGATTAGTTCCTCAAATCTTTTTCTGTATGGCTCATAACTTACTCCTCCATAAACAAAGAGGGAAAAGTTTGGAAAAATGTCTTTAATCAATTTTCCTCCAGACTTTATTTGCAGCTTCTCAAAGTACATTTGAACCCAGGCAGGAATTCCACTAATCAACGTCATATTTTCATGGATTGTTTCATCAACAATCGCATCTACCTTTGACTCCCAATCATCAATACAATTCACTTCATATGAAGGCATTCTGTTTTTTTGTAAATACTGCGGAACATGGTGAGCAACAATTCCAGACAACCTACCAATAGGAATTCCATTTTCAGATTCCATTTCTGGACTGCCTTGTAAAAATATCATTTTCCCATCTACAAAACCCGATTGATTACTTCCATCGATGTAAGACAACAGAGCATTTCTAGCGGAATGAATATGATTCGGCATAGATTGCTTTGTAATTGGAATATATTTTGCACCTGAGGTTGTCCCGGATGTCTTACACAAGTAAATTGGTTTTCCGGGCCAAAGCACATTCTCTTCACCGCTTTTTACTCTTAATATATAAGGCGCAATCCCCTCATAATCTCGCACGGGAACAGCTTTTTTAAAATCGGAATAAGACGAAATGGTTTTAAAGCCATGGTCCTTTCCAAAAGCTGTGTTTTTTGCCTTTATTATGAGGTTGTCAAATACTTTTTCCTGGACTCGAATTGGATCCGAACTCCATTTTTTTATTCTTTTTGCGATTAATTTTGCGAAAGGTTTGCTCAATGCTGCTTTAACTCCCATGATTTTATTTAGAATGCGATTACAAATTTACAGGTAAAAAAACAAGAATATAAAGCAGAAGCAAGTGACATTATAGTGCAGAAGATCGGTTTGATTTTTTCAATTCCTGATTTATTCTCATATCTTCAATTCTTCCTTTTGGAATAGAATTAATTAATGACTTAGTGTATTCCGTTTTTGGGTTAGCATAAATTTCATCCGCTAATCCTTCCTCGGCAATTTTCCCCTCTTTCATAACAATCATTCTATCACTCATAAATTTAACTACAGATAAATCATGGGATATAAAAAGGTAAGTCAAGCCAAATTCATCCCTTAATTCATTTAAAAGATTTAGAACATCAGCCTGAACCGAAACGTCCAAGGCTGAAACAGATTCATCACATATTACCAGTTTCGGTTTTAACGCTATAGACCTTGCTATACAAATACGCTGTCGCTGACCTCCTGAAAACTCATGCGGATATCTATTAAATTGATTTGGATCTAAACCTACCTTTAATAGCAATTCAAAAACCTCTTGCTTTCTTTGCATTTCGTTATCGCAAACGTTATGCACCCGCATTGGCTCCATAATTGCTTCACCAATAGTTATTCTTGGGTTCAATGATGAGTATGGGTCTTGAAAAATAATCTGAGCATCTTTTCGCAATGGTCGCATGCTCTTATTAGAATAACCCGTAATGTTTTCTCCATTCAGAACTATGCAGCCATCAGTGGGCTCAATCAACTTTAAGATGGTTCTTCCAAGAGTCGTTTTTCCGCAACCAGACTCCCCTACAAGTCCTAAGGTCTCCCCCGGATAGAGCTTGAAACTAATATCATCAACAGCTTTCACCCAACTTTTAGCTTTACCGAAAAAAGATTTTTTATTTGCAAAATATGTTTTTAAGTTACTTACTTCTAGAAGCGGTTCTTGGGCATATATTATTTCATGCCTCAAGGACACCTCATTTTTTGAAACTGCTAATTCTTTTATAACTTCAGAAACAGTTTTACCTGTTTCGACAATTACTCCATTCTCATCTTCAGTCATAAAATACTTCCGAGTAGGAAGTTCTCTAACTCTCACGTCCAAAGGAGGACGACAAGCCAAGAGACCACGTGTATAAGAGTGTTTAGGACTCGAGAAAACCTGCAGAGCAGATCCTTTTTCGACTAATTTCCCTTTGTACATAACTACAACTTCATCCGCTAATTCTGCTATAACCCCAAGATCGTGGGTAATAAAAAGTATTCCCATGTTATACTCTTCTTGCAACTCTTTCATCAAATGTAAAATCGTTTTCTGAACCGTAACATCTAAGGCTGTTGTAGGTTCATCAGCAATCAAGATAGCGGGGTTGCAAGATAAAGCCATTGCAATCATTACCCGTTGCTTTTGTCCACCTGAGATTTGATGTGGATAACTTCTAAATATCTCTTCTGGACGAGGTAATTTTACTTTTTTAAATAACTCTATCGTTTTTTCTTTTGCTGCTGTTCTCGAAAATTTTTGGTGTAATTGAATTGCTTCCATTACTTGCTTTCCACAGGTAAAAACCGGATTTAAAGACGTCATCGGTTCTTGAAAAATCATCGCAATTTCATTTCCACGAAATTTCCGCATTTGCTTTTCATTAAGTTTTGCTAAATCCGATGCATAATCCTCCCCGTGGAAAAGAATCTTCCCGTTTACAATTTTCCCAGGAGGCTCAGGAATTAATCGCATAGCAGAAAGTGATGTTACAGACTTCCCAGAACCTGATTCTCCAACAATCCCAATGGTTTCACCCCGATGAAGTGTGAAACTAATGTCATCAACTGCCCGAACAGTTCCGTTGTCCGTATGAAACTCGGTTACTAAGTTTTTTACTTCTAATAAAGGCTTACTCATTTTATTATTCACATAAGAAGGCTTGAAAGTACACTTTATATTGAACTTTTACAATAGCACGAATATAGCTACAGAATTACAAATGACAATATCACACATAAATTATTGCATATCAAAGTATTAATCACGCATCAAAAATGTCAATCCTAAATATAAATGGTACTGTTATTGTGCCTCTATTTCCCTCAAATATGCATTATCTGTTTACCAAATGGAGAAATAACACTACTTTTGATAATTAAAGACAACATCTTATGTTAAACAATTCTATTCAAAAAGCACTAAACAAACAAGTAGAGCTGGAAGCTTCATCCTCTCAGTTTTATCTTTCTATGGCATCTTGGTCCGAAACTAATGGGCTAACGGGCGCTTCAAATTTTTTATACCAGCACAGCGACGAGGAAAGGTTTCACATGCTAAAACTGGTTAAGTTTATCAACGAAAGAGGCGGAACAGCTTTGATTCCTGCATTAAGCCAACCTCCGGTTAACTTTAAAGGGTTAAAAGATCTTTTTGAAAACTTAATGGAACATGAATTAAATGTTACCGACAGTATAAATAACATTATCGACTTATGTTTAGCTGAAAAAGATTATACCACACAGAATTTCATGCAATGGTATGTTGCGGAGCAACTTGAAGAAGAAGCGCTGGCACGAACAATTATTGACAAGTTAAATATGATTGGAAGTGATAAAGGAGGACTATACCTATTTGATAGAGACCTAGACACTATGGCTACTGAAATGAAACAAGCAGAAGATGCAAAATAGGTGTTGGTGAGATCAATAAAACAGGTCCTTCTTATAATTCTACTTGCTGTTGCAACTGCCAACACAATGGTGTCCCATGCCCAATATCGAGACCCATCAGAGAGCAAATCAAAAACAAAGAAGAAAAATAAAAAAGCAAAACTTAATAAATTAGGACTTTTTGGACTTAAGGGGAACCATGGTAAACAGAAGAAAAACAAGGACCCTTTTCTTAATAAAAAAACCAAAAGGCAAAAAAATTCTGAACAATACAGTTCTAAACCCCCAAACAGAAAGAAAAAGAAAAAATTCGTAATCTTTAAAAATAAAAAGCCCAAAAAACAAAAAATAAGAAAAAAGAAAACCAAAGAAAAAGACAGCTTCGCAACAAAATCGAGAGACAAAGCATACAATAGAGCGTACAGTGCTAAAAAGAAAAAAAACGTACCTAAAAAGAAAAAGAAAAAAATCCTTATTCTTAAAAAATCAGGATAAACAGTTATAATTAGCTGAAAATGATTTGACTGGGTTTTAGACAATTTGATACAACAAATTCTATCAATTTTTGTTATATTGCGCAGCTAATTCGTACTATTAAAGCAGAAGGTTAAGTCGGTTACAAAAAATGTAAACTAGTCTAATATGCTGGAAGGTCTAGTAGTTTATATTGGTTACTGACTTGTGTTATGGCAAGATTTTTATAACTATCCAAATGTCTATAAAACAAACACTATTAATAGCATTTTTTTTAATTGCAGGTCTTGTAAGTGCGCAACATGCAAACTCTATCAAGTTTTCGAGACTTACAATAAAAGATGGGCTATCTCAAAGCACTGTAAACTGCATCTTACAAGACAATCAAGGCTATATTTGGACAGGAACTCAAGCGGGACTTAATCGTTTTGATGGATATCATTTTAAAATTTACAAGCAAGGATTAGATTCAGAAAACAGCCTTACAAATGCTTATATAAATGCTTTATACCAAGATAACAAAGGCACTATATGGATTGGAACACAAAATGGGGGACTGAACTATTACAACCCAGAAACAAAACAATTTGGGAGCGTAAAGACATCAGAAGTGCTAAAGTCTGGAAACATTAAAGATATTAAAGAAGATACCGATGGTTCATTATGGATTGCGACTGCAAAAAACGGTGTAGTGCATTTTTTTCCAAATGAAAATAGAGAAAGACAATACCGTTCAAACAATGGATTGCAAACAAATAAAACCACAGCTCTATTATTAGACAATAAGTATGTCTGGATTGGAACTGAAGGCAGAGGACTGTGTCTTTTAAATAAAAAAACAGGACATATTACGCATTATAAAAGCGATCCGAATACTCCTTTATCAATATCTGATAACAATATCTTAACTATGACGAAGGGCTTTAACAATAAAGCATTAATCGGCACGAATAATGGATTAAATATAGCGACAATTAACGATGATAAACTAACGTTTTCTGCCGTTAAAAACCATAATAAAAACCTAGATAATCGTTTCAATGTAGTTTCGGCAATTTTTCAATCATCAGAAAACGAAGTATGGTTTGGCTCTCAGGGGAATGGCCTCTTTAGAATAAACATAGAAAATGGAGACACGATAATAAACCATTATGAAAACAACGATTATGATCGAACATCAATTCCCAGCAACATTATAAATTCAATTTTATCAGACAGAACAGGATCGATATGGATAGGAACACAAGACGGAATTTCTCACTTTGACCCAATCAAATTAGGTTTTCAGCATTATACCTATAAATATGGAGACGAAAATAGTTTGAACGAGAAAAATGTTTGGTCAATTTATGAAGGAGATGATGAAATTATGTGGGTTGGCACTAGAAAAGGTATTTCTAGAATAAATTTAAAGAAAAATCAATACAATCATTACTTATATAAGACTGACAACTTAAACGAACCGAATAACAATAACGTATATAGCATTACAAGTGACAAACTTGGAAGAATATGGGCCGGTGCTGCAGGTGGGCTATATCTATTAGAAACTTCTGCTGATTTTTCTACTGGAAAGTTTATCAAAATTCCATTTAGAGATCAAATCACCAAACAGGATGACGACCGCGTCTATAACTTGCATATTGAAAATGACACTACTTTATGGATTGCTTGTAGAGAAGGGATTTCTGAAATAAATTTAGCGACCTTGAATTATAAATTTTTCTCTCATGAAAATTCTTCCGCAATGCCAAAAGAAGAGTGTAGAGTAATTTATTCTGATTCTCGAAACGACTTATGGCTGGGATTTGGAGGAGGCGGAGTCACCAGAATAAAAAGAACTTTTACAAATTCTAAAGAAAAGTATTCATTCACCAACTTTAAAGATGATCCAAATAGTTCAACTTCAATAAGCAACAATACTATTTTATCCATTTGGGAGGACAACGGCAACAATATGTGGTTTGGAACCTATGGAGGAGGCCTGAATAAATTTAATTCTTCTACCACCACTTTTACAAGCTATACAGAAGAAAATGGGCTATCCAATAATTCTATTTACGGGGTACTAGAGGGAGCAGAAAATACGCTTTGGGTGAGTACTAACTTCGGATTATCAAAATTTAATATAGGCACGAGCACATTTCAAAATTACCAAGAAAATGATGGTTTACAAAGTAATGAATTCAATACTGGTGCTTATTTTAAAACTAGTTCAGGAAAATTATTATTCGGAGGAATAAATGGGTTCAACGCTTTTTATCCTGAAGACATACAAACTAATACAATTCCTCCTCAAGTAGTATTAACTGATATTCTGGTTTTCAACATCCCAATTGAAAATGAAATAGATTCAATTCCGGAAGTGTCTTTTATAAAAACACTCCAATTAAAAAGCACTCAAAATAACCTCACGTTTAAATTTGCTGCGCTTCATTACACTTTTCCTCAAGGAAATAAATACAAAGCCTTTCTAGAAGGAGCAGACCATGAACCTACTGAGCTGGAGGATCTTCAACAAATTAACTACTCAAATTTATCTCCTGGAGAATATACACTTAAAATTTGGGCGGCAAACAGCGATGGAGTTTGGACTAAATCGCCTGCAGTTCTGGATATTATTATTACTCCTCCTTTTTGGAAAACATGGTGGTTTATGTCCATTTGTGTTGGCTTTGGGTTGTTGGTTATATATGGTTTTTACATTGTTAGAATGCAGGCAATGAAATCTCAAAAAAGGAAACTTGCTTTTCTGGTGGAAAAGAGAACCAAACAAATTACGCAACAAAAAGAGCAAATGGAACTTCAAAAAACCGCTTTAGAGGTTGAAAAAGACAAAGCTGATAAATTATTAGCAAATATACTTCCCGCAGAAACTGCTGAAGAACTCAAGAATAAAGGTAAGGCTCAGACCAGGTATTATAGAATGGTTACTGTAATGTTTACCGACATTCAGGGTTTTACCAAAATTGCAGAAACTATAAAACCAAGTGAATTAGTAATAAAGTTAGATAGACTGTTTCGAGAGTTTGATAAAATTATTGAAAAACATCAAATTGAAAAAATTAAAACCATCGGTGACGCCTATATGGCAGCTGGCGGTGTTCCGCTAAGAGATAAAGAAAACCCTATTAACTCCGTATTAGCCGCAATTGAAATTCAGGCTTTTATGAAAGCAAACCGGGATAGAATAAAAAAAGAGGATGGTGAAGATGCTGCTTTGTGGCACTTAAGAGTGGGATTGCACACAGGTGATGTAATTGCAGGTGTTATTGGAACAAAACGAATTGCCTACGATATCTGGGGGAATACTGTTAATGTTGCGAACCGGATGGAGATGAGTGGCGAGCCAGATAAAGTAAATGTTTCGGGATCTACTTTTGAGTTAATTAGACCCTATTTTGATTGTACCTACCGTGGCAAGGTTCCAGCCAAAAATAAAGGTGAAATTGACATGTATTTTGTCGAAAGAATTAAACCGCACCTTTCACAAGATAGTGAAGGACTTATTCCCAACCAGAAATTCAAGGATTATGTCAACTTGCATTTATACAGCAGTATAAACTACCGAAAGGCTGAGCGACATATTATGCGAATTCTTAAGGCTAAGCTATCACCAAATTTACATTATCATGGAATTCATCACACTCTAGATGTTGTAGAAGCTGCAGAGCGCTTAGCTCTGATGGAAGGTGTGTTAGATGATGGAATCTTTGTCTTAAAATCGGCCGCTACATATCATGATGCAGGTTTTGTAGAGCAATATGATGCAAATGAACCTGTTGGTGCTAAAATGGCAGCAGAAATTCTGCCGAAATATGGCTATACGCAAGAGCAAGTTAACGAGGTGGAAAAAATGATTTATGCTACCATAATCCCGCACAGTCCAACAACACAATTAGAAGAGATAATTTGTGATGCAGACTTAGATTACCTTGGTCGGGATGATTTCCATGATATAGCAGACAATTTGAGACGTGAATTAAGAGATCATGGGAAAATTAAAAGTGATAGAATGTGGGACGAGATTCAAGTGAAATTTTTAACCCAACACAAATACTTCACCAAATCAGCAATAAAGCTTAGACAAGCTAAAAAGCTTATACATATTGAAGAAATTAAAAAGCGACTAAAAGAGAACAAGTATAAAGATTAAATACTTACTTCAACACAGCCCTCTTTATTATAATTCCTACATCCATCACTTCTTTCAATTCGTCTTGACGCATAGCTTGGTTAAAAGTCAGCCTATATGTTCCCAAAGCCGGAAATCTTTTTTTATTAATGAAAAGTACCTTGTTATTTATAACACTTCCTGAACTTACACCTGTCCATTCTCCGACAGAATTAGCTAATAAAAATTCAACTGTATCTATATTATATTGATCTTCAGGAGATCCTATTTCAACGAACATATATAAGTTTGACCATTCATATAGATTTGTGGTACGCAGGTTAAAGTAAAAATCATAAAACTCGGTAGTGTCATTTATGTCAAAATCAAACGTAACGCTTTCGTTTTTATTCCATGTGTTATTTTCAATTACTTTACTATTCTGGTATACAACATCAGGATCACCGCATGAAGTTAAAAAACAAGGGGTAATCAATATGTAAAAGATTTTATTCACCCTTTGGTTTATTCGATTTGTTTTTATTATTCCGTTTATTCCTAAAATTCTTGTTACGGCTTTTATTCCGATTACTGCTATTAGCGTTTCGATTATTCGAACTTTTCTGCTTTTTCTTGTTCTTTTTGAAAACCTTGTCAAAACGCGTTAATTCATCTTGACCAACAACATTGGTATAATCCGGCTTTGCCTCTTTCTCGACAAAGTCAACAAAATCTGTTAATTTGTGAGGGACTTCACCTTTCTTATTCAATTCTATAATTTCAAAAACACGCTCAACACTTAAAGGCACAATACTATTTTTCCCATCCTTAGAAATAAAATAATACATTAAACGCTTAAATACATCTGTTTTAATGTGATTTGCTTTCCCTTCCTTTGTTTCTAATGCAGTTTTGGTGCTAGGATACGACTTTAAGGCCTCCATGTATTGATCTAGCTCAAAATTTAAGCAACATTTTAATTTACCACACTGTCCAGCTAATTTCTCAGGGTTTAAAGATAATTGCTGATAACGTGCCGCACCAGTAGATACAGCTCTAAAATCAGTTAGCCATGTTGAACAACATAACTCTCTTCCACATGAACCAATTCCTCCCAGTCTTCCTGCTTCTTGTCTTGAACCAATTTGACGCATTTCGATTCTTATCTTAAAAGAGTCTGCCATCACTTTAATTAGCTCTCTAAAGTCGACCCTTTCTTCTGCCGTATAATAAAAAATCGCTTTGGATTTATCTCCCTGAAACTCTACATCTCCGAGCTTCATTCGCAAACCTAAATCTAAAGCCATATTCCGAGCTTTATGCATGGTTTCATGCTCCAAACCTCTTCCCTCTTTCCACTTATCTAAATCTGATTGACTAGCTTTTCTATAAACCGACTTCAATTCCTTTGAATTATAGTTTACACCTTTTCTATTCATTTGGTGCTTAACCAATTCTCCCGTCAGGGTCACTGTTCCAACATCATATCCTGGACTTGCTTCTACTGCTATTGTATCACCAGTATAAACATTTAAATCTCCTTTCGTTTTAAAGAAATCTTTTCGACCATTTTTAAAACTTACTTCTATGCAGTCAAATGGTTTATGTCCAGCTGGAGGTTCAATGTCATTTAACCAATTAAAAACAGACATTTTCTCACAGCCACCAGTAGCACAATTGCCATTGCTTTTGCAACCGTTAGGAATACCTTCTTTTTTATTACCACATGATGTGCATCCCATAGTTTTGTTTTACTTTGGGAGTAAAGGTTAGCTTATATATTGGTGTTCAATGCTTGTAAACATTAAACATAAATCTTATTTCACTTCAATTTTTTGCTTCCCTCCCCTCTTTCAATTTCAAACACAAAGTTATCAAATTTTATGGGATGTAAAAGATTACTTTTTCTGAAGTAATGAAAATGTTTTTATTGACAAGTCGAGAAATAGAATTTTAGCACTAGCATTTCTTTCAATATGGTAATACGCCTCATTGAATGCTTCTGTGAGGCCAACAATATTCTTACTGTTGATAAAGGGAGAAAATTTAGATAAAAAAGCATTTTGTTCATCTGTAAGCACAACCAATTCATTTCCTGCATAATGACCTACAATGCACTGACGAAACATATTTAAGCAAAACTTTAAAAAACTCTTCTGATTTTCTCTTCCCGCTGCAGCAATTGAATCGACCCAATCAATTGATTTAGCAATATTTTTTTGATAGCATAATCGCATCCAATTAACAAAGTTTTCAAAATTGAAGTTTGCTACCGTTTGTTCAGAAATTAAATGAACTGCTTTTGCTACATCTCCTTCTGCTAAATGAGCTATTATTTTACTATCGCTTGCTGTAATTCCTTTTTCTGTTTCTAAATAAGTGGCAACTTCTATCTCTTTTAGTCTTGGCAACTTAATTATTTGTGTTCTAGATCGAATCGTTGCGATAATTTGCTCTTGATCCTCTGCCACCAATAGAAAAACAGTTTTATCAGGAGGTTCTTCAATAAATTTTAACAACTTGTTAGATGCATTACCATTCATTAATTCTGGTAACCACATTATCAAAACCTTATACCCTCCTTCAAAAGACTTTAGACTGATTTTAGATATAATATTTTGGCTTTCTTCTTTTCCAATAATGCCTTGCTTGTTTTCATTTCCAAGCTTTAAATTCCAGTCATCTATACCAAAATATGGGTTTTCATCTAGAATTTCGCGCCAGTACTCTAAGACATTGTCCGACGTATAAATATGCTTTTCTTTTGACAGATGAATAGGAAAAGAAAAATGTAAGTCAGGGTGATTGTGCTTTTGAATTTTAGTACAGGAAACACAAGTTCCACAAGAATCGTTTTCTTGTTTATTCTGGCATAAAATATATTGAGCATAAGCCATTGCCAAAGGAACGCTGCCGCTACCAGCAGGCCCAAGAAACATTTGCGCATGACTTATTCGATTCTCTTTAACTGTATGAATCAAGTGTTTTTTTTCAGCTTCGTGGGCTATTACATTTACAAATTGCATCGGAAGCCAAAGTAACGAATTTTTAACTTTAAGAAGCCTGTTTTAAGACGTAAGATATTCGTTAATTAGTGGTATTTCTTAAAATCCTTATTATTCCTAGAAGCTTATTCGCTTATTGAGTATAAGCAATAGTGACAGTATCCAGCGAAAGACTAGTAGCACTATCGCTAAATAACCCGCTGTTCTTCAAGGCTGGTATAACTTTAAAAGAAACATCTGATAATGGTTGATATAATAATGAGTTATCTTTTAAATCTTTAGGAACAATATTCGCTTTTTCATCAAATGAATTAACAATTACCAACAACACGCTTATTACCAAAACAATCTTTGCTACACCAAATACAGCGCCCATCGCTTTATTTACCAATTTTAATTGAACAAGGTTAACAGCTTTTTCTAACATTTTCCCCAAAACAAAAACTGCCGCGACTATTAGTATGAAAGTAATTGCAAATGACACCAAAGGAACATATTTAGATTCTATACCGTCAGAAAGCAATTCCGCAACAAAATCAGAAAAGTGAATACCACCCCATATCCCCAACCCAAAAGCAATAAGCGCTGAAACCTCTATTATAAGACCTTTTTTAAAGCCTCTGAAACCTGCCCATATTAATGGAACTATAAATATTATATCCAGATAATTCACCTAATAACGAAAGTAGGGTTATTACTAGGAAGGTTTTTTGATAAGTTTTTTTTCTATCAACAGAAAATCTTTAAAAACACTCTGTTAAATCCCAAATATCCATGAAGTTTAAAAATCTTCATTCTTTTAGTGAAATTAATTCGTTCCTTAAACAAGGTAAATTGTAATATTTAGTTTATTCCAATATTCTCACTTCAGTTCTGCGATTCAACCGCTTCCCCTTCTCTGTATTATTATCGGCAATAGGAGTTGACTCTCCATAGCCTTTGGCAATTAACCTACTTGATGAAACGCCATGTTCTACAAGATATTTCTTTACAGAACTCGCTCTCTCTTGCGACAAGGTCTGGTTAGCTAGCTGCTCACCAACGTTATCTGTATGACCGCCAATCTCAATTTTTATTTCTGGTTTTAATTTCAAAAACTCTACTAACTCCTTAAGCTCATCATAAGACGATGCTTTAATGCTTGACTTTCCGCTATCAAAATGAACATTATCTAATGTGAAAGATTTGGACTGCTCTATCATAATCGTAAGGGTTCCCTTATTATAACTTTGGTTTTCTCCAATTGCAGGAATTTCCATTGTATTGTAATCCTTCGCATCTCCAACACTTTTAATTTTAATATCGTAAACATCTCCACCAGGAATATCAATATTGAAATTGCCGGATGAGTCAGTTACTCCTTTGAATACCTTTTTGGATGATTGACCTACCATTAATATTTGCTCTCCTTTTAATGGTACATTTTTATAATCGGTGACAAGAATGGTAAAAGAAGCCATTTTTTGAGAAAATACAATTGAGAAAATGGATAAAAAAAAGAGTGTAAATAATATTTTCATAATTAAGTTTACTTTAAGCAGATATAAAAGGTAATGCCAGAACTATTAAAAGTAACCAGCTACTTATCAATTAATAAATAAAATTTTTGTTGCTGCTTTTGTAAACCCCTTCTGAGAGCTCGTTCTACTAACAGCAAAACAATAGTAAATTCCTGACTTCACCCTTTCTCCTTGCAAGTTATTTCCATCCCAAATGGCCTGTCCTCCTTTCGAAACTGTTGAATAAACCAGATTTCCAGATGCATCTGTGAACTTAACATCTGACTCATCCATAAACCCCTTGACCGCAATAATACCTGTATATTCAGGTCGAACTGGATTTGGATAAGCATATAGACCATCCAAGTTGTCAGCTCCTTCTGTAGCTTCTCCCTTATAACCCATAATACCTTTATCCGTTCCTATATACAATTCTCCCGTGTTATGATTCATTGCTAATGCTAGAATATTGTTCGAAAACAAAGGACTATTATCTTTATTAAAATCATGAATTAGACTAGTTCCGTCAGCAGACATTAAAAACAAGCCTCCACCATCTGTTCCAAACCATTTTCTATCACCTCCATCAACAACGATTTCAATAACATTCTGTGTCTCTAATAGTAATTGAATTACACCATCTTGCTCAATCAAAACCTGCTGAACATCAAAATCTCCTCCATCAAATATCGCAGAGATATTATACAATACTGCTGGACCAGCTTCAGTTCCAATCCAAATTTCACCATCCTTATCTTCAACAATCGTGTTAATTACTTTAGAAGGCAGATCTCCATAACCTTCTCCACTTACAATAAGCTTATATTGATCATCTGTATTGTCAGTAGGAGTATCATTAAAATCATAAACCAATAAACCAACATTCTTAACAGCCATCCAGACGTAATTATAGCTTTTGTCAATCATTAGGTCGGTACACACCATATTACTTGATGCTGACCCACAACTAAAGGACATCCAAGTTCCATCCTCTGTGTAAACAGATAAGGGCTCATTAACAAATGAATTTGCTACCCAAAAATTCCCATCTTTATCAAAAGCACTCCCAGCAACTTTTACCGCATCTCCCCCATGGCTCATAGAAGTTTGCAAGGAAGAATTATAAAATGTAAAGTGATTTATAACAGCTTTATCTTGAATCTCAATAATGCCCCCTTGGAATGAACTCGCAAACACATGATTTTCATCGCCAGGGTCTATTGTGACTTGCACAAAATCGAAAAGTGTATCCGGAACTTGCAGCGCAGGTTCTGTTATCTCATTCACCATATCCCAATCATATTGGTCATAAACATACATTCCGCGTTTGTTATAGTTTGCATTCCAATTTGTACCATCCACTCTTCCAGCAGCAACCCATAATAAATCATTGAAAAAGGACATTTGAAAAACATCGTTACTGAATGGTCCAGATACAGCATAGTTAGTTACGACCCAATCATTCAACATTTTAATAGCTCCGCTTTCACGATCACCAACCCAGAAATAATTACCATCCCAAATTATTTGACTTGGACGAATAGCAACAGAGCTTTTGTAATAAGAATACGTTTCTATTATTTGATTGGACGAGTTTATTACATTTAAACCCGCACTATTCGCGGTAACAATAGCATTCTCCTTATCTTCAATCGAGTAGTAATCCTGCCCAAAAGTTTCAACAACCGGATTCCAAGACCCATCATAATAATAAATAGTGTCGTTCTGACTTCCATTTACCGATAGGTTTGTATAAATCTTATTATTAAATAAATGAATTATTGAAAATTCACCATTACTGTTCGGAATGGAGTTATCTTTTGACCACACCGTAAAATCTGATAAAAACGAACTTGTTTTGTTCGCTGTATATATACCATTATCCGTAGCAGCATATATATACGTGTCATCTATGGTAATATCATTAATTTTCAATTGCGAGCCCCCTGTTCCGATTATATAAGTGTCTTTTATCTCTTCCTTTTTAACGTCCAAAACCACTATACCAAAACCACAAGCTAAATAAGCAAATTGAGCATCATTATGCATTCCGTATATCGTTTTATCGCCAACAATATTACTGATAAGAATAGAAGACAAGTTAATTACGTTATCATTTTTTATGATATCAATATTTCCAGACTCATAACCAATAACCAATGCGTTTTGAGACTTGTTTTCTTGAATTATTTTAATGGACAAATCAGAAATCGAATTTATTTTATTCAGTCGATCTATGTTTTCGTCTTCATCTATACTGTATAATGAAAACTCTGTGGCCGCATATGTTTTAGCACCTACTTGCGCTATCGAGACAACATTATTATAAGGTAAATGTTCTCTCCAAGAGCCTACCCCAAAATCTTGACCATTAAGAAGCACGGTCATTAAAAGGAATAATATAGTCAAAAGCTTTTTCACAATGGCGCAAGTTACAAACTAAATAAGACTCTTTTTATTGTTACAACGAAGCATATTTGTTACGTAAAAATAAATGTACTTTTGAAATAAATAAACTCTATAAAATAATTTTCATATTGCCAGACCAACATGGTTTTTAGTTCGACCATATTTTTATTTCTATTTCTTCCCATTATTATTTTGGGAAACTTTCTATTGAATCAAAAACATAGAAATACATTTCTATTTATTGGAAGTTTATTTTTTTACTTCTGGGGAGAAAAATCGCTGACCATTATCATACTATGCTCAATAGTAATCAACTACTTTTCTGGTATTGGAATAGCCTATTTGCAAAAACAAAAACGGGCGGTAAAACCATTATTAGCATTATCCATAATAGCAAATCTATCTTTTCTGTTGTACTATAAATATTTTGATTTTTTTCTTGACAACATCTCCTACTTTGGATTTAAATCAGCAGTTGAAGATTCTGAAATTATTCTGCCAATCGGTATTTCATTTTTCACCTTTCAAGGTATTTCCTATTTAATTGACCTGCACAGAAAAGACGTAACCTGCCAAAAAAACATCATCCATTTGGGATTATATATTTCATTTTTCCCGCAATTAATTGCAGGTCCAATTATTCGGTATCACGATATTGCTTCTGAATTGAAAAGCAGAGTTATTACCAAAAACCTTTTCGCAGAAGGATTAGTGCGTTTTATTCGAGGACTAGCAAAAAAAGTAATCATCGCAAATTCGTTGGCATTAATTGCAGATCAAACATTCGACATAGATCCCACAAACTTGCCAACTGCGGTAGCGTGGCTAGGCATTATTTGTTATACCTTACAAATTTACTTCGATTTTTCAGGTTATTCTGACATGGCAATTGGTCTTGGAAAAATGCTCGGATTTAATTTTAAAGAAAACTTTAATTACCCCTACATCTCCAAGTCTATCAAAGAATTTTGGAAAAGATGGCACATTTCTTTATCCACGTGGTTTAAAGATTATTTATACATTCCATTAGGAGGAAATAAGAAAGGGGCTCTTTTAACATACCGGAATCTACTTATTGTGTTTTTTATAACAGGTTTTTGGCATGGAGCAAGTTATAATTTCATTTTTTGGGGATTATTTCATGGTGCTTTTTTAATACTGGAAAAAACGAAAGGTTCATTAATTGAAAAGCTTCCTAATAGTATAAAACACATTTATGTGCTGCTAATAGTAATTGTTGGTTGGGTGTTTTTTAGGGCAGAAACATTTAATGATGCAATTGTATATTTGAAACATTTATTTACGCCAACAACCGATGGAAACTATATCCCATTTATCTATGTAAATAATTATTTTGTGTTTGTTTTATGCCTTGCAATAATTTTCGCGACACCCGTTCGAAAAGTAATTTCACAAAAATTTACCCCAGAAAAGTTTGAAGCTATTCAGCTAATTTCAACTTATGGTTTTCACTTTTTGTTATTGCTTTTTTCTATTATGGAACTGGCGCAATCCAGTTACAACCCTTTTATTTATTACAGGTTTTAAGAGATGAGAGGAACAATACAAAATATTTTTATTGGGCTTACTTTGATAACCTTAACGATACCTTCACTATTGACTCTTTTCGATATCAAATTAATTGAAAATTGTGAAAAACGGGAGTTACATACCTTTCCTTCCTTTTCATTTTGTGAAAAATTTATCGATGATTTCGAAAACTACTTTGACGATAATTTTGGATTGAGAAATTCTATGATAACTTGGGGGAGTTCGATCAAGGTAAACCTATTCAAGTCATCTGTTCATCCCCAAAATGTTAAGTTCGGAAAATCTGGTTGGCTATTTTACAATAAAATAGATGGAGGAATATTTAACAGTTACACACATCAAAATTTATTACCCAATAAGGAGCTAGACTCATTGGTTGAAGTATGGGAAAACCGTAAAATAAATCTGGAAAGTAAAGGAATAAAATATATTATGGCTGTCTGGCCTAATAAGAGTACTATCTACGCTGAGCTTATTCCACTAACGATGCAAGCACAGATAAGAGATACTGTTAGTAAGACAAATCAGGTTCTTAACTACCTACATTCATCTAAATCTAGCATTCCATTTATTACTGTAAGAACTAACCTTTTGGAAGAAAAGAAGAAAACCAAAATCTACCGAAAACTTGACACACATTGGAACGAAATAGGTGCTTATTATGCATATAAATGCTTTATGGAAGAGACTACCGATATTTTAGGTGTTGTACCTTATAATTTGGATGATTTTAGCATCTCATACCACAATGAATCAAAAGGAGATTTATTAAGTATGTTGGGGATATGTGAAACCAATTCGTTTAGTGAAACGAATCCAACGTTACAGTTAACTGATAATAAACTTACAATTACGAAATCGGAAGGACCCTATGAGAACTCATTATTATTTAAGAATGAAAAATGCGAAAACAGTTTAAAGGTATTGATATTCCGAGATTCATTTACCGATGCATTAATTCCCTTTTTTAAAAACCATTTTTACGAAACCCATTTTGTTTGGTTCGACTATCAAAATCACATCGTTGAATCCATTAAACCAGATATTGTAATCACCTCTTTCGTAGAGCGAAATCTTTAATTTGGCATTTTAATATCTTTACCAAAGTAATGGCAGATAAAATAATAACACATATTGAAGGACTTGAAAAAGCTAAATCTTATTGTGCTTATCAGGAACGATGCCATAAAGAAGTTTCGGATAAATTATACTCTTGGAAGCTGAACACAGACGAAATCAATTATATAATTGACCGCTTGCTACAAGAAAATTATTTAAACGAAGAGCGATTCGCAATTACTTTTGCTGGAGGAAAATTTAGGATTAAAAAATGGGGAAGAAAAAAAATAATCCAAAAATTAAAAGAAAAGGGTATTTCGGATTATTGTATTAAAAAAGGTCTAGAAGAAATAATAGAGGAAGAGTATATTTCAAACATGCACAATCTTATTGAAAAAAAATACACCTCATTAAAAGATAAAAACCGATTTACAAAAAAAAAGAAAACCGCTGCTTACATATATAACAAAGGCTATGAAAGCGATTTAATTTGGAGCCATCTTAATGACTGCTATTAACAAGTAGCTGTTACTTACAATTTTATTCAAAGGAAATCTTTGACTTCTTATTTTGTATTTTCACAAATCATAATGCACCTTGTGCCCTATAAAGAAAAAGAAATAACGAAATTATATTACTCCATTGGAGAGGTATCTGCAATGTTTAGCGTCAACAATTCATTAATTCGTTTTTGGGAAAAGGAGTTTGACATCATCAAACCGAAAAAAAATAAAAAAGGAAATAGAATGTTTACGCCAGTGGATGTTGAAAATTTTCATTTAATATTTCATTTGGTAAAGGAACGTGGTTACACACTGCAAGGAGCGAAAGACCATTTAAAAGGCAATATTGATGAAGCTGTATCTCAGCATGAAATTGTTAAAAGATTACAAAAAATCAAATCTTTTTTAATCGAGATCAAAGAAGACTTATAAGATGACTTATTTTTGCTATTGAAAACTAACTTGTGCCAAACAGATATCAGCTGTGGCTATGATTAAATGTCAAGACGTAATTAAGAAAAGTATCTTTAATTTTGAAACAACATTTAAGTGATTTAATTACAATGAGATCGAAAATAATTATTAGAATATTTTAAAAAATAACTATGAATTTACTAAATAACAAAAGCTCTAATCCGATGTTTAATGAGAAGATCTTAGACAATTTGGACTTCGTAAAAGAAGAAAAAATGACCGTTAACGGAACCGTAAACAAAACAATACTACTGCTCATAATTACAGTTATTACGGCCTTTTTTAGTTGGCAGCAAATGTTAACTATTTTTAGCATGCCTCTTATGTTTGGAATAATGATACTTGGAATTATCTTGGTGGTAACTGGAATAAGAAAACCACAGTATGCGCATATTATAGCTCCTACCTATGCCTTTGTTGAAGGATTATTTATCGGTGCGATATCCGCTATGTATGCTTCCGCTTTTGAAGGGATAGTTGCAAATGCAGCATTACTGACCTTTGGCACACTATTTCTTATGCTCTTTATTTATAAAAGTGGGATTATAAAAGTGACAGATAAATTCAGAATGGTAATTACCATGGCGATTGGGGCAATTGCCATTTTATATCTAGCCTCTTGGATTGGAGGGTTCATGGGCTTTCAAATGTCATTTTTACATGACAGCAGTCCATTGTCTATAGGAATCAGTCTTGTAATAACAATAGTGGCTGCATTAACTTTATTACTGGACTTCGATATGATTGAAAAGAATGTTCGAAGTGGTGCCCCAAAATCTTACGAATGGATTGGCTCAATGGCTTTATTGGTTACAATTATATGGTTGTATTTAGAATTCTTAAGATTATTGTCAAAACTTCAAGATTGATTCAAAACACTTTGTGAATTACTTTTTAAAGCACTTTTTTACAGGGTGCTTTTTTTATTTTAAATTCGTACCAACTTAAAACTAAAGATATGAAAGCATATGTTTTTCCTGGTCAAGGAGCTCAATTTGTAGGCATGGGTAAAGACCTTTATGATAATTCTAATGAAGCAAAAGAGCTATTTGAAAAAGCAAACGATATATTAGGTTTCCGAATTACAGACATTATGTTCGCAGGAACTGATGAGCAACTAAAACAAACCAAAGTAACGCAGCCAGCTGTATTTTTGCACTCTGTTATTTTAGCCAAAGTATTGGGAAGTGAATTCCAACCGGCAATGGTAGCAGGTCATTCTTTGGGAGAACTCTCTGCATTAGTAGCAATTGGATCGATTCAGTTTGAAGATGGACTTAAATTAGTTTCTGCCAGAGCATTAGCGATGCAAGAAGCTTGTGAAGCTGAGCCATCCACGATGGCTGCTATTTTAGGATTGGAAGACGATGTAGTTGAAAAAGTATGCGAAGAAGTTGACGGTGTGGTGGTTGCCGCAAATTACAATTGTCCAGGACAATTAGTTATTTCTGGTGCTATTCCTGCAGTAGAATCTGCTTGCGAAAAGCTTACTGAAGCTGGAGCGAAAAGAGCTATGGTTTTGCCGGTAGGAGGAGCATTTCATTCTCCATTAATGGAACCAGCTAGAGAAAAGTTAGCTGCTGCAATAGAAGCAACCGAATTCGACACACCATCTTGTCCAGTGTATCAAAATTTAACCGCATCTGCAGTAATTGATCCTTCTGAGATTAAAAATAACCTTATTGCACAATTAACAGCTTCCGTTCGATGGACGCAAACAATGCAAAACATGATTGCAGCGGGTTGCACTTCCGCTACCGAAGTTGGACCTGGAAGAGCGCTGCAGGGAATGTTTAAAAAAGTGAATCGAAAATTTGAGACGTCAAGCGCCCAAATTGAGACAGCTGAATAATTTTATTTAAGTCATTTCGAATCACATTCAAGGATGACGATTGAATGAAAACTACAGTTCCTTGTTGATCAGCTTTGGATTGTTTACAATCTTATGAAGATACTTTTTGGTTCTAGCAGAATTAATCATTTCTACATGCCCCATGTGATGACAGTCAGAGCCTAAAAGACTTATCATGTCGTTGTCGATTAGCTTTTCAGCAACTTCTCGCACTTCTGGACCATAACTACCTGTTAGTGATCCTATATTTATTTGAAGTAACACACCTCTATTAATCATATCCTCAAATTTACTCCACTGCTGATGCCAAAATTGATATCGTTCAACATGCGCTAAAACGGGTTTATATCCAGCCGCTTGCATTTGCCAAATAACCTCTTTCAAGCCACCCGGTTCTTCCATAAATGGTAGCTCAAACAGCACATAATTATCTCCAAAAGTGAGCAACTCTTTCTTTTCAATTTTTTCTGGAAAATCAGCATCAACGTTATATTCTGCCGCTGCATCAACTTCAATGTCGATATTATTTTGTTTGAGAGCCGCTCTGACTTTCTCTAAACCCCCTAGAATAATCTCAGGTGTATTACGATAATAGTCACTCATAATATGAGGAGTCGTTATCACTTTTCGGTAACCAAATTCCTTCATTGCCGAAATAAGCTCAATAGAATCTTCGATTGTTTTAGCTCCATCATCAATACCAGGAATAACATGCGAATGGACATCTACTTGGAGAATCGATAAATCGACAGGGTGTAAAACCGGTTCTTTTTTCTTAAATAGACCTCCCAAAAACCCCATATTATCTGTTGATATATTGATTTTTATAATAATCCATATATGCACCTGAAGTGATGTTCTCCATCCATTCTTCATTTGCTAAATACCAATCGATAGTCTTATCCATTCCTTGCTCGAAAGTTACAGATGGTTCCCAACCTAATTCTTCTTTTATTTTGGCAGCATCAATAGCGTATCTCATATCATGCCCAGCTCTATCTTTTACAAAAGTAATTAGCTTACGAGAAGTCCCTTTTTCCCGTCCTAATTTATCATCCATTGTATCACATAATAAGTGCACAATATCAATATTTTTCCATTCGTTATACCCTCCAATATTATAAGTCTCCCCTATTCTTCCTTTATGAAAAACATCATCAATTGCTCTTGCATGATCAACAACCCATAACCAATCTCTCACATTGACCCCTTCTCCATATACAGGGAGTGGTTTACTTTGCTTGATATTGTTTATCATTAAGGGCAACAACTTCTCTGGAAACTGATGCGATCCGTAATTATTACTACAATTTGAAATCTTAACAGGCATTCCATAAGTATGGTTGTACGCTCGCACAATATGATCAGAACTTGCTTTTGAAGCAGAATAAGGGCTTCTTGGATCGTAAGGTGTATCTTCATAAAAAAAGCCTTCAGCTCCTAAGGATCCGTAAACCTCATCAGTAGATATATGATAGAAAATTTTCCCTTCCATATTGTCCTTCCAGCAATCTTTAGCAGCATTCAATAAGTTCAATGTTCCAACTATGTTGGTCATAATAAACTCCTTCGGATTCGAAATAGATCGATCTACATGACTCTCTGCCGCCAAATGCACAACTCCTTCAAACTTATACTTTTCAAACAATTGAAATATTACCTTATCGTCGTTAATATCAGCTTTTACAAAAGTATAATTCGCTGCACCCTCAATATCTTTTAAGTTTTCGGGATTTCCCGCATATGTCAGCTTATCTAGGTTGATAATGTTATACTGTGGGTATTTATTAATAAACAATCTCACGACATGAGACCCTATAAACCCACTTCCACCTGTTATTAAAATGTTTTTCATTCTTGAATAATTACAAACTCCAGTAATCTATGTCTTTAAATTTATTTTTGTAAATACCTTTAATATCTACAAAAACACCAACATCAGTCATGATACTTTTGAAATAAGCTTCATCTAAATCACAATACTCTTTGTGATTTACGGCTACGATTACAGCATCGTATGTTCCTGTTATCTCTTCGGTCACAGGATAACCATATTCTTCTTGGTAATCAGCAGAATCAGCATGAGGATCTACTATTTCAACGGTGCAAGAATAAGATTCAATTTCTTTAACAACGTCAATTACTTTTGAGTTTCGGATATCACTAACATCCTCTTTAAAAGTTGCTCCCATAACCAAAATACGAGAATTAATAATACTTTTTCCTTTAGCTAAAATTTTCTTAACCGTCTGTTTACCAACGTAAAACCCCATTGTATCGTTTACATACCGTCCAGAGTTAATAATTTTTGCATGGTAACCCAATTGTTTTGCTTTGTGTGTTAAATAATAAGGATCAACTCCGATACAATGACCACCAACTAAACCTGGTGAAAATTTTAAGAAATTCCATTTAGTTCCAGCAGCTTCTAGGACTTCATAAGTATTGATACCCATTCTTCCAAAAATGATTGACAACTCATTGATTAATGCAATGTTGACATCACGTTGCGTATTTTCAATAATTTTAGCAGCTTCTGCTACCTTAATTGAAGAGGCTCTATGCACTCCTGCATCAACAACCAGCTCGTAGGTCTTTGCAATATGCTCTGAAGACTCTGAAGTATCACCTGAAGAAACTTTTACAATACTAGAAAGGGTGTGCACTTTGTCTCCTGGATTAATTCTTTCTGGAGAATATCCAACGTTAAAATCTTCTTTCCATTTTAAGCCCGAAACCTCTTCCAATACTGGGATACAATCATCTTCTGTGCAGCCAGGGTAGACAGTTGATTCATAAACAACGTAATCACCTTTTTTCAATACTTTTGCAACCGTGGCAGAAGCACCAAGCAAAGGCTTAATATTAGGCTCTTTACTTTCGTCAATTGGAGTTGGAACTGCTACAATAAAAAATGTGCATTCTTTTAAATCATCAATATCTGCGGTAAATTCAATATCGCAGCCTTCAAAATCTGAAGCAACTAATTCATCACTTGGATCAATATTATTTTTCATCATATCAACCCTTTTTTGATTGATATCAAATCCAACTACTTTAATCTTTTTTGCAAATTCTAAAGCTATTGGCAAGCCAACATAACCCAAGCCAATCAGGGCTAACTTCGTTTCTTTGTTTACCAGTTTATCGTAAATATTCATTCTTTATTAAATTTTTAAGACTTTAATCTCTCTTAGTCCATTTTATTATTTTTGTTTATCTCTTACCTCGTAAATTCTTTCTATAATATCAACGACTTTGAGGCCTTCTAAAGCATTTGTCGTTGCAGTTGTTCTTCCTTTTAATGTATCTACAACATTATCAATCACATAGTGATGATTCGCCGCTGAGCCCTTGTAAGGTCCGTAATCATTTGGCGGATTAGATGGTGCTAATTCAGGCATCTCATATCCATCAATATGGCAATACTCTACCTCATTCATATATTGCCCCCCTACCTTAACACTTCCTTTACTTCCAATAATTGTCAAACTACTTTCTAGATTTTGTCCCCAAACAGCAGTTGAATAATTCAAGCATCCCATTCCGCCATCTACAAAATCAAAAGATACTAATCCTGAATCCTCAAAATCAGTAGAATCCTTATGTGTGAAATCTGCAAATTTTCCTTGGATGTTTTTAACATCACCAAATAACCAATACATAATATCAATGAAATGAGAAAATTGTGTAAATAATGTCCCTCCATCTAAATCTGCTGTTCCTTTCCAACCACCTTTTTTATAATAGCGATAATCTCTGTTCCAATAGCAATTGACCTGTACAGAAAATACATCTCCAATAATTTTATTCTCAACAATGCTTTTTAACCATTTAGAAGGAGGTGAATACCTATTTTGCATTACAGCGAAAACGTGCTTGTGATTTCTTAATGCTTTAAAAATTACGTTTTCACATTTTGCCTTAGATAATCCAATTGGTTTTTCTACTACAATGTGAATTCCTTTGTCCAATGCTTTTTCCGCTTGTTCTGAATGCACTCCATTTGGGGTACAAATATTCAGCACATCAATTTCTATATCACTAGAAAGCAACTCATCTATCGAAGCGAAGAAAGGAACATCAAATCTTTCAATGCCTAATGAATCTTTATCCGCTACATCACACAAGGCAACCAATTCTGCTTCCGCATTTCTAGATGCCATTTCCGCATGTCTTTTTCCAATATGTCCACAACCAACTATGGCAAACTTTACTTTTTTATCTTCTGCAGTTAACGATTTCATTATCCAATTTTATTTACCGTATTGTTGTCAATTCTATATTTTTCTCCACTTTCTTCACAAGTCGCCTCGCTTTTTTTGTCAAAGTCAAGTCGGTGTCCAAATTCACTCATCCATCCAATTTGTTTTGCTGGGTTCCCCACTAATAATGCGTAGGGAGGAACTTCTTTTGTAACAACGGAACCGGCACCAATAAAAGCAAACTGACCAATATCATTTCCACAAACTATTGTTGCATTAGCGCCAATAGACACTCCTTTTCGAACAGTTGTTTTTAGGTATTCGCCTCTTCTATTAATGGCGCTTCTAGGGTTCATTACATTCGTAAACACCATTGAAGGTCCTAAAAACACATCTTCTTCGCAAGTTACTCCTGTATAAATAGAAACGTTATTTTGCACTTTTACATTATCCCCCAAAACAACTTCCGGAGATATAACTACATTCTGGCCAACATTGCAATTGTTCCCCAACTTACAATTAGACATCAAATGACTAAAATGCCATATCTTAGTACCTGCTCCAATATCACAACCTTCGTCGATTATTGCCGTTTCGTGTGCAAAATAGTCCTTCTTCATCATTTAATATATTGCTCAAAGCTATTGTGATCTTTTTTGTATAATTCTTCTTCCGAAAGCGATTTAAAATACGCAAAAGTAATTTCTAACCCTTCAGATCGAGCTACTTTTGGTTCCCAATTCAATATCTCTCTTGCTTTATCAACATCAGGCTGACGCTGAGCTGGGTCATTAACTGGTAACTCTTTGTATATAACTTTTTGCGTTGTTCCTGTTAATTCAATAATCTCTTCCGCAAATTGGCTTATGGTAATTTCATCTGGATTACCAACGTTCACCGGATAGACATAGTCTGACAATAATAATCTATAAACACCTTCTACCAAATCATCAACATAACAAAATGAACGCGTTTGACTGCCATCTCCGAATACGGTTAAATCTTCTCCTCGGAGAGCTTGCCCGATAAAAGCAGGTAAAACTCTACCATCATTTAAACGCATTCTTGGACCGTAGGTATTAAAAATACGAATAATCCGTGTCTCCAAATTATGATAACGGTGATAAGCCATTGTTATGGCTTCTTGAAATCTTTTGGCTTCATCATAAACACCTCTTGGTCCAATTGGATTTACATTTCCCCAATAATCTTCCGGTTGGGGATGAACAGTAGGATCTCCATAAACTTCAGATGTCGATGCTATTAGCATTCTTGCTCCTTTTGCCTTGGCTAAGCCCAAAAGGTTATGTGTTCCTAGAGAACCAACCTTTAATGTTTGAATAGGGATTTTCAAATAATCAATTGGACTAGCTGGGGACGCAAAATGAAGAATATAGTCTAACTCACCGCTGACATGAACAAAATTGGAAACATCATGATGAACAAAATGGAAATTCGCATTTCCCATTAAATGTTCGATATTTTCCAATCGCCCGGTGATAAGATTATCCATAGCGATAACATAGCAACCCTCTTTGATAAAACGATCACAAAGGTGTGAACCTAAAAACCCTGCTGCTCCTGTTATCAATACCCTTTTCATTTAAACTGACTTTACTGTTTTTCTACCGACGCTTTCGTAATGATAATTTAAGTTTCGCATAGATTCTAAATCGTATAAATTTCGCCCATCGAAAATCACTTTTTCTTTTAATAGACGATTTACCTCATCAAAGTCTGGCGATCTAAACACTGACCATTCTGTTGCTATTAACAATGCATCAGCATTCTCCAAAACTTTGTATTGATTTTCTGCATAGTTAATCTTATCTCCTATTTCTCTTTTCACATTTGACATTGCCGCAGGATCATATGCTGTTATATCAGCTCCCGCTGCCACTAATTCGTCGATAATATATAATGCTGGAGCTTCTCTTATATCGTCTGTATCAGGTTTAAAAGACAGCCCCCAAAGTGCTAGTTTCTTTCCAGATAAATCATCTCCAAAATAAGCTTTTATCTTCTGAGCCATTGTCACCTTTTGACGATGATTTACATCCATTACAGAGTTGATGATTTCGAAATCATATCCTACTTCCCTACCTGACTTTACTAATGCTTGCACATCTTTCGGAAAACAACTTCCTCCATATCCAATTCCCGGGAAAAGAAAACGATTTCCTATTCGCGTATCCGTACCCATTCCTCTTCTTACGGCGTCTACATCAGCTCCAATTAGCTCGCAATAGTTTGCGATCTCATTCATGAATGTAATTTTAGTTGCTAAAAAAGAATTTGCCGCATACTTTGTCAATTCTGCCGATTTCTCATCCATAAAGATTACAGGATTTCCTTGGCGGACGAATGGCTTATATAGTTTTTCAAGAATTTGTTTTGCTTTTGCCGAACGCGTCCCAATCACAACTCTATCTGGCTTTAGAAAATCATTCACAGCAAAACCTTCTCTTAAGAATTCTGGATTAGAAACTACATCAAAGTCTATAGTTGCATTTTTTGCTACTGCCGCGGTTACTTTTTCTGCTGTTCCCACCGGCACAGTGCTTTTATCAATAATCACTTTATACTCTGTAATTATTTTACCTAACTCTTCAGCAACATTCAAAATGTAAGATAGATCCGCAGAGCCATCTTCTCCCGGAGGAGTTGGTAACGCTAAAAATATGATTTGTGCTTGCTCAATTGCTGATTTTAAATCTGTCGTAAAGGCTAATCTACCTTCTTTAATATTTCTTTCAAAAAGAATATCTAAATGGGGCTCATAAATTGGCACCTCTCCATTCTTCATCTTCTCAACTTTCACTGCATCTATATCAACACAAATAACATTATTACCTGTTTCTGCGAAGCAAGTTCCAGTTACCAATCCGACATACCCTGTTCCAACTACTGCTATTTGCATACTTATTTATTAAAAAATTCTTTAACCGAATTCGTAATGTATACTAATTGTTCGTTATCCAATTCTGTGTGCATTGGTAGTGAAATTACGCAATCACATAAATCCATTGTCACAGGGAAATCAGCATCACTAACGCCATCTCTCATATAGGCTTTTTGATTATGCAAAGCTACTGGATAATATATCATTGCCGGGATTTTCTTTTCGCTTAAAAAAGTTTGTAGTGAATTTCTATCAACTCCTTTTGTTTTGAGGGTATATTGGTGAAAAACATGTGTAGAGTTCTTTCCAATAGCGGGTGTCTCCAGACCATCAACATCAGCAAATGCATCTGTATAATATTTGGCTGCTGCTTGTCTAGCGGCAACATAACTATCCAAGTGACGTAACTTTATTCTTAAAACCGCTGCTTGAATCGAATCTAATCGAGAGTTCACACCAATTTCGTCGTGATAATACCGCACTTTCATTCCGTGATTTACAATTGCCTCTAATCGAGTTGCTAATTCAGAATTATTGGTAAACAAAGCTCCACCATCACCAAAACAACCTAAGTTTTTTGAAGGAAAAAATGAAGTTGTTCCGATATCTCCAATGCAACCAGCAGATTTCACTGAGCCATCTGAAAATGTATATTTAGATCCGATCGCTTGCGCTGTATCTTCAACAACAGCAATATTATTTTCCTTTGCAATTTCCATTATACCTTCCATATTCGAGCATTGCCCAAAAATATGAACCGGTATAATTGCTTTAGTATTTGGCGTAATTGCTTTTTTTAAAGCTGCAACATCCATATTAAAGGTATCCCTTTCAACATCAATCAAAACTGGAGTTAACCTCAATAGTCCAATCACTTCTACAGTTGCTGCAAAAGTAAAATTGGAAGTTATCACTTCATCTCCTGGCTCTAGACCAAGAGCCATTAATGCAATCTGAAGAGCATCTGTTCCATTCGCACAGGGCACAACATGCCTCACCCCCAAGTACGCTTGCAATTCTTCTTGAAAGGACTTCACTTCTGGGCCTTTAATAAATGCCGCAGACCCCATAACTCCCATTATAGCTTCATCAACCGAGGGCTTAATCTTCTCGTATTGACCAACCAAGTCAACCATTTGAATTGTTTTCATTTGAGTTCGCATTTAGATAAGACGCGAATATAACATATATACCTTAAGGATATATATAGAAACATTAGATTTATGTGAGAACAAACAATTTTATGATAAGTATTTAGTTTATCTCTAAAGAATGTTACAAATATTCAACTATTCTCTATCTTAGCCGCCTTTATGAAAGGATTGTTATTTGTTTTGGTACTGTCTGCATTTTGTTCTTTCGGACAAAACATTAGAGACACTGTTATATCAGCTCCACTTTTCTCTGCTAGCTATGCATTTCAAATCCCAGGAGGGGATTTATCTGAACGCTTTGGAGTAAATAATAATTTAGGTTTTAGTGCTGGAATAAAGCATCATTCAAATTGGCAATTTGAGGTTGAGGGAACTTTTTTCTTTAGCAATAATGTTAAGGATAGTGCTATGTTAACACCCTTAAATCCTAAAAGCACAAACATAAAAAATGAATATCGAATTATAGATCAATTTGGAGAGTATAATCCTGTTTTACTCTTTGAAAGAGGGTTTACTATCACAGCAAATCTTGGAAGAGTATTTCCTGTTTTTGGACCTAATCCCAATTCTGGAATCATAGCTAGAATAGGCGTAGGAACAATCTGGCACAGAGTAAGAATTGACAATCAAGGAAACGAAATTCCACAATTAGTAAAAAATAACCTTCCGTTTTATGACAGAAAAACTTTAGGTGTTGTTTTTAAGCAGTACATTGGGTATCAACATTTAAGTAATAGTAGATTGACAAATTTCAATATTGGATTTGAAGTTTACGAGGGACTAACACAAGGAATCCGAGATTATCAAATTGACTATATGGGTCCCTATAAAAGTAGCAGGCTTGATATTCTATATGGAATAAGGGTAGGATGGATTGTTCCTGTATACAGAAAAGCACCTAGCGAATTTTACATTGACTAAAACTGCATTGAAAGCAATTTACAACATAGGTATTAGGTCCTATTCGCTTGGAGTTAAACTGGCAGGTGCTTTTGGAAATAGCAAAGCAAAAAAGTGGGCTGCAGGTAGAAAAGACTGGAGAAAAACTATTAAAAATCAGCTTGGGAGTAACGAAAAAAATATTTGGATACACGCAACTTCCCTCGGTGAATTTGAACAAGTAAAACCGCTAATCGAAAAAATAAAAGCAGATAATGCTTTTTCAGAATATAAAATTGTGGTTACATTTTTCAGCCCATCAGGGTATGACTACAGTAAAAATTATGAGCTAGCTGATTTTAAATTTTATTTACCTATTGACACAAAAATAAATGCCACTGATTTCATTGAATTAATCAATCCTTCTATTGCAATATTTGTGAAATATGACTTCTGGTTTAACTACTTAGAATTGCTTCAAAAAAAACAAATTCCTCATTTGTTTTTTGGCTGTAATTTTCGGAAAAATCAAATCTATTTCAAATCAATTAATAAGTGGCAAATAGAGATTCTTCAAAAAATTAATCATTTATACACATTGAACCAACGAAGTTTGGATGTGCTTAAAAAACATGCGTTTTCTAACATGAAAATTAGCGGTGATACTCGTTTTGACAAGGTTATTCAAAATGCAAATCGTTGTCAACCAATTGAATTGATTGAACACTTTAAACAAAACAAAAAGTTACTGATTTTAGGAAGCTCCTGGGAAAAAGAAGAGGACCTTTTAACGCGTTATTTGAAAGAAAATAAAATCTGGAAGAAACACTTAAAAATCATCATTGCTCCACATAATATTTATGGAAATCATGTTTCTGAAATCATTCAAAAACTTCCAATTAAAGCACTTAAATTTTCTGAAGCTCACGAAGGAAATATTCAAGACTTTGACGTCTTAATTATTGACAACATAGGAATGCTTTCCAATTTATATCAGTATGGAAATATTTCGTTTATTGGAGGTGGATTCACCAACCGATTGCACAATATACTGGAAGCTGCCACATTTAGTAATGCACTGCTTTACGGTAACAAGCATGCTAAATTTCCTGAAGGGGAACAACTAATAAAGGCTAAAGGAGCATTTGCAATAAAAGATGGAAATGAATTTTCGAAGCACTTAAATGGATTTTTAGAAGACAATGAATTACTTGAGAAGACCCAACGAAATGCAAAAGCATTTATATATAACAACAAGGGAGCAACGGATATTGTTTTCGATGAGTTTAAAAGGATGATAAGCAAATATTAATTTACTCTCCGTCAAAATACTTGACCTAATTTATTTGCGAATTCAAAATCGAAAAAAAACGAATCGATATACTCGGAACATAGGTTTGAACGCATAAAACATTCATACTTCTACTCTACAACTTCAGCATCCTCCAAGATATAGTTCAAATCGTAAATATCATCAGCATTTAAGCGAAGTTTTCCTTTAAACGTTAAGATTTGATCCATTCGCAATCCTGCCACCTGTTTTTTTAATTGAATTTCCATGACAGATTCAGGACCTGCTTGACCACAGAAAAAACATGAACTATATGGATTAGCAGAAAGAACATAGTAGTCTTGGACAATATCTACAGGAATAATGTAGCCTCTTATTTGTATTTCCTTGCCATCCAAAGAAGAAATTTTCTTTCCGAATTTTGGCACCATGTAATACGCTTGAAATTCTTCTGACCACACTTCATTAAACTTGACGTCCTTACAAACTTCCCATGTTATAACAGTTTGCGAAGCACCTATTTTGGTTAAGCCAATAAGTACAATGAATAGTAAAAATGTATTTTTCATGTCAATCTATTTAGATAATGTTTCCGAAATGTCCGTGTTATATGCTTTATAAGCCGGAATCAATGCAGAAACCAAGCCAATTGCTATTGCTACTAATAAGTAGGTAAGTTCAGAGTTCAAAAAGATCCAACCCGTAAATTCATATTGATATTCGTTTTGCATCCAACTTCCAATTAGTTCCATACCTGCGTGACTTAAAACCAAACACAATAAATATCCTAATACAGAAAGTATAACACCCTCAAATAAAATAGATACCAGAACTTTTGATTTGGAAGCACCTAAAACTCTCATTAATGCAATTTCATATTTTCTTCCTCTTAGAGAGTTAAGCAAACCTATAAAAACACTGAACATTGCAATTATGGTAATGAACCATGAGATGGCAACAATGATTGACACAAATGGGGTCAGCTTATTTTTTAATAACATAATCTCTGGAGCGGGATCAACAGCCATCATGCTTGGTTGATTGTTCGCATTGTTTAACACACCTATTTTTGCATTTCCTGACAAATTTGGAAACAGAATAGCCGTAATCTCTCTGTCTTTTTGGTCAATATTGGCTAATACACTATCTAAGTTAACTTCAACATGATTATCGTGATGGTGATGTTCATGATTATGTTCCTCAGCTATTTGCGACAAGCTATCTTCTAAAACTACTTCAGGAGCATGCATTGCCTTGTCTCCAGCACCTAGTGTATATTCAGAATCATCATTGTGCCCTGCATGCATTATCCAAACTGTTTGAACGGGTGTTAAAATCAAATTATCTAATACAGATCCGCTTCTTTCTAGAACGCCAACAACTTTATACTTATACTCATCGTGAGAATGCAGCACCTCTTCCATTCCATGACCTCCTACAAATTCATCTCCTACTTTTAAACCTAATTCCGCTGCGACAGCTATTCCTATGATTGCTTCCAGTGGTTTTTCAAATAAAACACCTTCTTTTAATTTACCGGAAAAAAGCCGAATATAATCTTGATTCGTTCCTACAATTCTCTTTCTTTTGTAAGAATCTCCCATCGAAACAGGAATCATTTCCTTAATCATTCTATTCCTTTTCAAAAGGGTATAAAAACCATAGTTGATATTCCCTGTAGGGTTATCAATTTGAAATACGCTGCTCAAAACCAATTGCAGACGACTACCTTTAGCTCCGATCACCAACTTTACATCTTTTCCTGTATTGTTTATGTTTTCTGTTAATTGGTGTTCGGTCAATTTTAATATAATCGCTGTACTTAAACCAACAGCTAATAACAACACCGATAAAATTGAAGGAAGCGGCTTGCTAATAATATTTTTCCAACTTAATCTAAGAATATTCATAACTCTATTCTTTTATCAAATGGATCTTTTAAACGATTATCGTGCGTAACGATTAACAATGTAGAATTGTATTTTTTTGCTTGTTCTCTTACCAACTTTAAAACAGCATCACAATTTTTATCATCTAATGCAGAAGTAGGTTCATCTGCCAAAATTAAAGCAGGAGAGTTTACTAATGCTCTGGCAATACTAACCCTTTGTTTTTCACCCACACTTAAAGCGTTTAACTTAGAATTAAGTTTGCTTTCAACCCCTAAATCTGCCAATAGCGTCTTTACTTTATCAACGTCTCTAGTCTTCCCTGCAAGTGTCTGTGTTAAAGTCAAGTTTTCCTTAACAGTGAGCGCCTCAATAAAGTGAGGTGTCTGAAAAACGATTCCGATATTAGCACCTCTAAAATTGTCTAATCTAGCTCCAGACATTTTAGTAATATTCTCATTTTCAACATCAACATTACCAGAGTTAGGTTGTAGCAGTCCTGATAGTAAATGTAACAACGTTGTTTTACCACAACCACTTTGACCCAAAATTAAAGCTTGCTCCCCTTTAGATAAACTAAAATCAGGAAACTTCAACTGAACTTCAGGGGAATAATTATATGTCAGTCCATTAATTTTTACCATCCTGTAATAACAACGGTCATTGCTCTATTGTAAGGTTTTCCATTTCCATAAAATGGATGCTGAATATTAAGGAAAAGTGACTTCCCATCGGGCGTAAACAGTCCTCCTGTAAATTCAGCCCCCATTGGAGTTACTGCAAACAACACAGCGTCGTCCACAGTAGGTTTTTCAATACTCAAATCTAAGAAATAAAGCTCATTGTACCAGTGGTTCTTTTTATAAGCGGCAGCAGAAACTCTTCCATAATCATTTCCATTAATGTCCTCATGAATGATTAAATAATCTGTGCCCGCCAGGTTAACAGTGGAAATACAATCAGGATTAGACAAGACGTTTTTACCGTCAGAAGAAACTCCACCATCTAGGTGAACGGACATTTTATTTGTTTCTGTGTCAAAAACTAAAACCCTTCCGTAATAATCCGTATAGACTCCATTTCCTTTATAATGATCATCTCTTAAGTGTTTTGCGGGAACACCTCCTTGTGCAACTCTTTCAGTCCAATCCGTCGAATCATGACCTGTTTCAGCAATGTAAATTTTGTTCCCGACGCGCGCAAACCATTCATGACGCATAAGCATTGTCGCTCCATTATCGATAGCAATATCTCGCGGATTCAACAATGAGGCAGTATCCATTGGCATAGCCAACCAATCTCCTGAATTACCATCTTTACTTTGCCTGTATGCATACAACTGTCCTTTCGAATAATCATCTGCAACATCTGCAACAAATTTATAGAAAATAGCAGGCTCGTAATCATCTGAAAGATAGGCAGTTTTGTGATCATCCATGAACTCAATATCTTCATGATAATACCTTCCCATTTGAATCATTTTTTGCGTCGCCTTCATTGTTTTGGGATCTACCTCAACCATAAATCCAAAGTTTTGGTGGAATTTTAAATTCCCAACATCAGATGTATCTCGATGACCTTTCCCGCCGATATAAGAAGCTCTATTGTTTTGAGGAACCATCTCTTCACAAGTGTAAATCATACCGTTTGGAGCAATACTACCTCCACAATTTCTGCCCGTACCGCGCACAGGAGAAAAATCTACATTGCTAAAATCAGAAACCACATTCCATTCTTCATTTTCCAATTTGATTTCAAACATAGTTGCTCCTCCGCCATCGCCTAAAATATCGTCTCCATAATTTGTTTCGTGACCAATATATAACCGTCCATGTTCGCTAGAACCCTCAATTGGAATATAAGCGGTCATGTCATGGTGTTTTTTTGCTAGAGCAGTCCTTCCATCATGGGCCACAACTTTATCTACGTTTCCCGTAAACAAAATTTTGGAAGTTAGGTTACCAGGAATTATCAATTTTTTGGTATGAAAATTTGTATCTATTTCAACAAAAAAACTGTCCAATGGAATTTTTTCTATCTCAGGCTCGACAATTTTAACAACAGTATCAGACGCAACTGTATCGGATACTTCAATTGCCTGTGTAACGATTTCATTCGAGGCAGTATTACCACAAGACACTAAAAAAGCTATACTTAATAATCCAATTATATATCTCATTTTGATTCTAATTTTTCGTTTTCAGCTGACTTTTTCAGTAATGCTCTTGCTATAAAAAACAACCCTATGCTCACCGCAGGAACACTTAACCATTGTCCCATATTCAAGGAAGCTCCATCATCCAATGTTTGATGTTCTTTCCAAAACTCTATAATAAAACGTGCAGAAAAAAGCAACACTAAAAATAACCCAAATAATAACCCTTGTTTTTTATACCATTGCCATTTCCAATAACCAATAAATAATAATATGAAAATTATAAAATACGCGGCACTCTCGATTAGTTGAGTTGGTATTCTAGGAATTATGCCTATTGTTGAAACAATTGCACTACCACCATTAGTTGTAGTTATTTCTGCATTACTATTAATTGTGAAAAAATGGTCATTCGCGTTATTCATGTTACCAAGATTAGAGAGCTCAAAATGCTCATAATATCTTTTCAAGTTAATTGTATCTAGCGATACCTGAATAGTCACCTTTGCTAAAGGGTTTGTATTTCCATCTAATTCAATATTTCGGTTAGTTGGTTCAACTTTCACATTCGACTCTTCTACATCAAAATACCTTCCTATAGATTTCTCCGCTTCATATTGAAAAAAGAAAGCAGATTCAGACTCACTCTTTCCGCCTATAATTTCTGAATTCATTAAGTTCCCTACTCGTATAAAACAAGCCGCAATAGCAGTGGCAATTACAATTTTATCCAACGCCCAAAGAATATTCTTTTTTGTTACTCGCTTTGACAGCAACCAGGTGGAAATAATAACACCAATTGCTCCTCCATGACTAGCCAGTCCTCCTTCCCATATTTTAAAGATGTCTAAGAGATTGTCTTTATAATCTACCCAATCATAAAAGAAAACATGCCCTAACCTTGCTCCAACAACACCTCCAATCAATGTATAAAACAAAAACTTATCTATCCATTCTGCATCCGCACCCTCATTTGTAAGGAATTTTCTCACAATGTAATACCCCGTTATAAATGATATTGCCATAAGCAAACCATAATAACGGATCATTATAGGGGATTCGATAATATTAGGATTTACGTCCCAACTAATAAAAGCCAATGTATCCATGTTGTTGTTTTGTGAGCAGCAAAAATACGATTTTATATGAGTTGAAACTGTTAAAAACTCATTAAAACAAAAGCAATCCTGCAATGAAAATTACAGCTCCCACCAACATTAGAAACAATGTATAAGGAAGTATTTCTCTCGCTTTAAGCCCAGTAATACCAAGCAGTGGCAAAGCCCAAAACGGTTGCATCATATTGGTCAGTTGATCACCATATGCAAGAGCCATAATGCTTTTAGGTACTGAAAGTCCCATATTGATGGCCGTTTCCAAAATAATTGGTCCTTGGACCATCCATTGTCCGCCACCACTTGGAACAAAAACGTTTACAACTCCCGAACTAAAAAACGTTAAGATTGGATATGTTGTTTCGTTTGAATGTGTGCTAAAAAAATCCGATATATCTCCAATCAATCCCGAGTTATTCATAATTCCCATTATCCCAAAGTACAGCGGAAATTGCAATAATATTCCGGAAACACCGGCAACAGCATCTCCAACAGCCTCAAGTACCTTGTGAATGCTCTTATGAAAAAGAAAAACCAATCCGAGTAAAGAAAAATTTATAAAATCGGGCTTTAAAAATTTCAACTCTGAAAAATCTGGATGAGTGTAGGCCCTATAAATGGCAAATGATATAAAACCTAAACCTAATAAAGAAGTAAATAATCTAGAATGATCAAGCTTTTCAGCACCAATCAATTTTGTTTCCTCTTCAATTTCAATATGTGGTTTTGACAATCGAATAATAGAAGGCTTAACTTTTTTTCCGATCAGATACATGCTTAATGGAAGTAGTATTATCAAAGCCATTGAAACTGAAATATTCATAGCAGAAAAAACAGTTTCTGTAAAAGGAATTGTGTCCGGTAGCTCCGCTAAAATCTCTTGATTTTGAACTATTTTTGAAAAATGTCCTTCTTCAGATACAACGGCAAGGGAAGACCCGGATATTCCTCCATGCCAAACCATCATCCCTGAATAACCTGCCGCGCCTACTAATGCATAATTTATTTTGATATTTGACCGTACTGCAAACTCCCCGATTTTTCGGGCAAAAACAGCTCCAAATATCAAACCTAATCCCCAGTTGAACAGGCTAACTAACACCGTAAATAGCGTTACATAAAGAGCAGCTTGGGCTGTACTTCTACAAATAGGTGTTATCTTATTTAAGAGGCTGTCGATTGGCTTACTTAGGGCCAATACATGACCAAGCAGGAGCATTAACATCATTTGAAAACCAAATTTCATCAATCCAGCACTCCATAAGCCTTCGTACCAATGGTCCAGTAATTGTAAAGATTTACTCGTGGATTCATTTACAAAAGTCACCTGCCTCATATTACTAACTTCAAACTTAAGTTTCGTTTTATAACTGTTCCCTTTTTCAGGAATAATTGCTTTTAAATCGAGAATTTCTTTTTGATGCCGCAACCTCAAAGTATCATTCGTTACGGTATATTCAGTTCCTGTATCAAAATATGTCCAAACAGTGTTATCTGAATTGGAAATCAGTAATGTTTCTTCAAACGATTCCTGAATTACTATATTTTCATCTGGCAATTTATTCCCAAATGAAAGAGATAACAGATACGTGACAATAGTCAATACGATTGCAATGGTAAATGGCGTTGGAAGAAGCGTTCTAAATGCTTTAGTATAATTTTCGGTAAACGACATCTAATATTAAAATAAAGCTTTTATGACCAACCAGGAAGGATTAATTAAAAAACCCTTCTTATCATTTAATAATCAGGTTTTTTTGTGTTTTAAAACCATTATTTTCGATCGTAAGCATATAATAACCACTTGTCAAAAACGTTGTCTTCAACTCAAAAAATGACCCATATAAGTCATTTTTTTCAACTATTAATCTCCCATACATATCGTATAACTTCAGTTGATACGTGCCTTCCTTTTCAAAATTTATATTGACATAGTCAGTCGCTGGATTTGGGTGTAATGTTATAATTTGCCCATTTTTATCTGTGACACTATTAAAGACATATGTCAGTGATTTACATATTTGAGTTGTTCCGCATTCATTAGTTGCCTCCAGACACACATCGAAGGTTCCAGATGAATTAAAAGTATGTGTTGGATCAGAATCAGAGCTGTAGGATCCGTCTCCAAAATCCCAATTTATCAATACACTATCACAACTTATACCATTAACGGTGTCAGTAAATTCAACAGTCATTCCATCAATATTTAAATTAAAATCAGCATATGGTTTCACACAATTAAGCCCTCTACTTTGACCATCTAAGTCCCAGGCGGGATCAATATCAATACATAAATAATCTAAAATTGTTGGAGCCATGTCGACAATATTCGGAGGCGGAAAAAGTGGCCCTTGTTCTGTAAGCTCTTTATTACTGACTATATAAAATATGGTCTTCACCTCCAGATGGTTTTGAAAACCTGTATGACCTCCCGAAGTACAATTCCCAAAAAAATCATAATCATCGCAGATACCACCATGATCTGTAGATACAGTAATTAACCAATCTTCATCTGCATAAGTTGGTCTAGATGCTAACGAATCAAGAATACGTCCTATGTATTGATCTGTTAATTCAATCTGATTCATGTATTCTGAAACATTTACATCAAAGCCATGCAGGTGCCCTTTTTCATCAACATCTCTGAAGTAAACAAATAACACATCAGGATCTTTAGATAAATTTTGGCTTTGATAAGTTAGCTTATATGATTCCTCGTATATATTGTTTTTCGAAAACGATATTCCTAATCCTACAGATCCATCTGCATTCTCCACGCCAATAGAATGGTAATCACCATCACTCTGAAGTTCTTTAACATTAATTTCAATTTCATTACTAGACTCTCTTAAAATTATCTGAGATGAAATATGATTGGATGATTGGGTATGCTCAATTTCTTCAAACTGAATTATGCAATACCTGTTCGGAGCTGACCCAAATGTTTTTGCAAAAATTTGACCTCCTTGGGGAGGGTCAAGATCTTCCCATCCCAATGATATATGGTTGTTAGGATAGTGAGCATCTGGCAAGTTTTGGCTTTGACAACAACCACTTCCGTCATAAGGATAAGAAAGGTCAGCGGGCGAAAAAGTAATGTATCCGTTCGATGAAATATAAATTTGGTTATAAGTAACTCCAAAATAATCAAAGCTAAAAAGTAGGTCTATTGCACCAGAAACTTCATCATCATTAAGATTAACCTCGTAGCTAGAATTCAAGTAAGATATATCAGTATAATTGTATGGAATATCTGTCTTTAAGTAGTTAGGCTTAAATCCATTTGTTAGAAAATTAGCAGCAAGTTCAGCATTCATGCTATCTGAAAAATCATTAACATTTCTTTGCGTAAAATAATCTGCATCAGATAAGATGTAATTGTTGATTTTCCAACGATCAATTGATGCAGTTATTTTGTTGGGATCCACTTGTTTTATTAGGCTAAAAAAGTGTGGGTATTGACTAAAATTAGGAGAAGAGAAACTGTTGCTAGTTACATTGTGTTTATTTTCCCAAACACCAGTAAATGTATTAGACCAACCTGCACCACTAATTGTATAATCGCCAGTTTGTGCTTGTAAACTATATGCTCCATTATCAATTAAACTATCTATATTTGGGGTGTTTGCAAGATTTAAGGCGTCAGGTCTGCACCCATCAATACCTATCATTAAAACTTTCCTTTCCTGAGAACTAACCTCAGGAATTAATAAAAATAAGACGAATAATAATGAAAAAAATTTCATGTTAGTTCTTTTTTTAATTAACTAAGATTTTTGATGATATGCTCTAGTTTTGATTCGAATTTTTGATCCTTAATTATTTTTATTAATCTTGAATTAGTACTAAAATTTTATTCTATTTATTGAAGTATTTGCAGCAGTTACACAAACGGAATAAGAAATCCCTGCTTCATCTTAACACTGAGTAATAGCTGCATCATTTTGAATATATAGACCCAAAACGATGCAGCTTAAAACTGAATGTGTCACTATCTAGAAAGGTAAATCATCCTCACCTTCGGCCATAGGCTCTAAAGCAGTATCTGGCGCTTCAGGTGTTGGAGCTATTGTTGCAGCACCCTTCTCTATTCTCCAAGCTTGGAGATTTACAAAATATCTGCCATTGTATTCATTTCCTCTAATGTTGAATGATACGTCAACGTCATCCCCAACAGTTAAAGAATCTAACATTGCTGTTTTATCCTTAATACACTCCAGCTTCACATCCTGAGGATATTGCTCTTGCGTTGTAATAACAAATTCTCTTTTACTGAAGCCACTGTCAAATGTTTGTGTGTCCAAAATTACTTTTACTTTTCCGTTAATTTTTAATTCCATGTTTTTTGTTTTTCTTCGACCAAATGGCCGTACTTTTTAATTATTAAATGATAGAAGCGTTTTCCACGCTTCTGTAAGTTTATTTTCCTTTAATAAATCTTTTGCTCTTAAATGAAGTTCTTTTTCCAACTTTTCTGGAGCATCCTCTAAAGATACAAATAATTCAATCAGTTCAATCAATTTATAATCATTGACTTCCGTTTCATTCGGCAAGGCTTCTATTCCGCCGAGCTGACCAATATCATTTCCTGTTAAAATGTTACTATTGACAATCTCTTGAGGCATTGCATCTACACCCACACCTCTAGTAGTAATTGGTTTTTTAATCTCAAACATTGAGTTATCATCGGCTCTACAGTACCAATCACCTCCCATACGAGCAACTAGGTCAATTTTCTTCTGATCGATGGCTTGGTTTTCATCCAAAACATTTTCTGAAATATGGATTTTTAAAATCTCACAAACAATCAGATTACCTGCTCCTCCCCCTTCGCCTAACTCAATTACATCATTCACCCTACATTCCATTTGAACGGGTGACTCTTTTACTCTCCAAGGCTTTACCACTTGCGATTCAACAGCAGTTAAGCCACTTTTAATGAATTCATCTTCATTTGGATTATAAGGCGAGCTTGCCAAGGACATTTGATGCACCATAGAGTAATCAACAATATTGATAACCACTTCTGGAACTTCTTTTACATTATTGTATGTATCTTTTTGCTGGCCGGTCCTACCGCTTCTTGCTGGAGAAAAAACAGCAATTGGAGGATTAGAACTAAACACATTAAAAAAGCTAAACGGAGCTAAATTTCGATTTCCTTCTTTATCTATTGTACTTGCAAAACAAATAGGACGAGGACCAACACTACCCAATAAAAAATGGTGCAGTTTCGGATTTTTAGTCTCTGTTGTATCTATAGTAAGCATTACTCTTTTTAATTTACAACAAAATTATACTATTGAGAAAAGAATTGCGAAATAATGCAAAGATTTACTTTTCAACAAAAAGAAAACTCTCTGAATAATTAATCAGGGCTTACATCTATCACTTAAAACAAAAAGAGGCTCATTCCCAATAGAAACAAGCCTCTTTTCAACATCGATGAGCTAACTAAGCCTCTTCAGAAACAACTTCTGCCTCATCTATATTCTTTAACTTACTTGCGATCTTTTCTTTCGTTTCTTTTGCTTTTGTAGTCAAATCGTTCTTTGCATCTTTAGCTTTTGAAGTTAAATCTTCCTTCGTTTGGATAAACTTCTCCTCGAGTTCTTTCAAAAATGGAAATGTCTCTTCCAATTTTTCTTTATTCTTGTCAAATTGAGCTTGAATATCATCTTTGGTTGAGTCAACTGTTTTGAAAAAATCACCGACATAGTTTTTTCCGTCGCTATCTACTTTTTTTCCTGTCTCAACTAATTCATCAAATTTTGCTTTTGCCTTGTCTGATGCTTCTGACGCCATTCCTAATCCTGCGTATGCTAATGTTTCAATAATGTTCATAATTTTTGTTTTTAATGATTAATTTATATCTCTTGTTATTTTTTCGCTGAAGTCTTTTTTGTAGACGGCTTTTTCTTCGCGGTGTTTACTTTCTTAAGTTGCGCTTCTAAATCTTCAATTCTTCTTTTCAAAGCATTTACTTCGTCATCTTCCTTTTTAAGAAAGTCAAATTTGGAAGAAATATTATCCCCCAGTGACTTCATTTTAGATTCAAAGTCATCCTTTTTAGACTCAGTTGATTTAAAAAAATCTTCGATTATTTTTTTTCCTTCAGTATCAGAAATTTTTCCTTTTTCAACTAAGTCTTCAACTGTTTCTTTAACCTTATCTGATGTTAACGCAGCCAAACCTACACCGGCGTAAACAAAATTCTTTAATAATTCCATGTTATATAGTTTTTACGTTTATTAATTTGACTTGCTCTTGTCAAAAGGTGTACCAGTTTTTAAAAAAAATACTTATTAAGCCACCGATAAATAAAAAAACCCAATAAAAACAGTGCCTGCATAGGAATTAAAACCAATAGCAAAGGGTGTACTATTAATTGAATATTGGTTTTTTCATGACAAAACAAGTATTTTACACATGAACTATTAATACAAATTTGGTTCAATAGTGTCATATTGGCTATCTTTGCATCCTAGCTATGGCATTAGAAAAAAAACATTATGTAATCACAGGAGCACCAAGCACCGGGAAGTCCTCGGTAATTAATGAATTAAGAAAAATGAATTTCGTGTGCTATGAAGAAATTGCGAGAGAAATTATAAAAGAAAATAAAGAGACCAACCGGAATGTATTTCCCTGGGTAAACATGCGTGAATTTAGCGACATGGTTTATTCCCGAATGAAAAACAGGTCTCAACATCAAAGTGACGACCTATGCTTTTTAGACAGATCAGTAGTGGACCTAATTGGCTACATGGAATTTGCAAATGAAAAAGCCCCATTAAGTTATTCGGAATTTGCTAAATCTTCTCGGTATGCGAAAAAGGTTTTTATCATGCCTATTTGGACATCAATTTACACCAACGACCAAGAAAGAAAAGAATCAATAGAAGAGGCAAAAACAATTGATTACAACCTCAGAAAATCCTACAAAAAACTGGGATTCAAACTGATTGATGTGCCAATGCTCTCCATTAAGGAAAGAGCTAATTTCATTCTAACCGAAATTGGACTTCAAATCGAAGCGTGACTGCACCGGAAGTAATGTAAAACTCATTCTGTGAAAAGGAGTCGTTCCGTGCTCCCTTATTCCTTCACGATGACTTTTTGTTGGGTAGCCCATATTTCGCTCCCAGCCATAAAAAGGAAATTGTTTTGCTAATTTAGTCATCATATCATCGCGATATGTTTTCGCTAATACCGAAGCAGCTGCAATACTCATATATATCCCATCACCTTTCACAATACAATGGTGATCAATATTATTATAAGGAGTAAAGCGATTGCCATCAACCAAAATACTATCTGGAAGCTTTCCCAACTGGTCTAGAGCTCGATGCATAGCCAAAAACGAAGCGTTCAATATGTTAATTTCATCGATCTCCTTATTATCAACAACACCTATCGCCCAAGCCAATGCTTCTTTCTCTATTATTGGGCGCAACGCATATCGCTTCTTTTCGGTTAGTTGTTTTGAATCGTTTAATATGTCATTTCTAAAATTTGAAGGAAGAATGACCGCCGCTGCAACAACCGGACCTGCTAAGCAACCTCGACCAGCTTCATCACAACCTGCCTCAATTTTATTCTTCGTATGAAATATTTCTAACACCTAAACAGAAACAACTGGATCAACAAAAAGATTCTTCATACTAACTTTTTTACCTATTATTTTTGGCAACTCATCAACAGCAACTCTTTCCTGAGACATTGTATCTCTTTCTCGAATTGTTACCGTATTATCTTCTAATGTCTGATGATCAACAGTAATACAATACGGTGTTCCAATTGCATCTTGACGCCTATACCTTTTACCTATCGAATCCTTCTCTTCATAAGCACAGATATGATCATACTGCAAAGTCTTCAGTATCTCCCTTGCTTTTTCAGACAATCCATCCTTTTTTACCAAAGGCAATACAGCAGCCTTGGTTGGAGCTAGGGCTGGCGGAATATTCAACACTATCCGTTCTGAACCATCCTCTAACTTTTCTTCATTAAACGAACTAGACAAAACAGCCAAAAACATCCTATCCAGACCAATAGACGTTTCCACAACATATGGAACGTAGCTCTCATTGTCATCATTGTCAAAGTAACGCAACTTCTTTCCTGAAAACTCTTCGTGCTTGCTCAAATCAAAATCTGTTCTAGAATGAACTCCTTCTAATTCTTTAAACCCAATCGGAAAATTAAATTCAATATCAGTAGCTGCATCTGCATAATGTGCCACTTTTAAGTGATCGTGAAAGCGATAATTATCACTTCCCAAATTTAATGCTTTATGCCATTTAATGCGAGCCTCTTTCCAGTGTTCATACCACTTTTTTTGTGTTCCGGGTTTTACGAAAAACTGCATTTCCATTTGCTCAAACTCACGCATTCTGAAGATAAACTGACGAGCCACTATTTCATTCCTAAATGCTTTTCCAATTTGAGCAATACCAAAAGGAATTTTCATTCTCCCTGTTTTCTGAACATTTAAGTAATTCACAAAAATCCCTTGAGCCGTTTCTGGTCGCAAATAAATAGTAGAGGCATCTCCTGCCACAGAACCCATCTCAGTTCCAAACATTAAGTTAAATTGCCTTACTTCTGTCCAGTTTTTAGACCCACTCACCGGGCAAACTATCCCTAATTCTTCTATTAGACTTTTGAAACCAACTAAATCCTCGTTTACTTGAACAGCTTTCAATTGAGCCTCAACCTTTTCAATTTCACCGACTCTTCTTAAAACATTTGGATTTGTACTTCTGAACTCTTCTTCATTAAATGCATCTCCAAAACGTTTTTTTGCCTTTATAATATCCTTGTTTATTTTACCCTCTATTTTGGCTATGAAGTCTTCGACCAAAACATCAGCTCTATATCTCTTTTTTGAATCTTTATTATCAATTAAAGGGTCGTTAAAAGCATCAACATGCCCCGAAGCTTTCCATGTTTTTGGATGCATAAAAATAGCAGCATCTATACCGACAATATTTTCATTCATCTGAACCATAGCAGTCCACCAATACTTTTTTATATTGTTTTTTAACTCAACCCCATTTTGAGCGTAATCATAGGTCGCACTCAACCCATCATATATTTCACTGCTTGGGAAAACAAACCCAAACTCCTTTGCATGTGAAACAACTTTTTTAAAAATCTCTTCGTTTGATGCCATTTACCTTCCGTTAATTAATGTCGACAAAGATATTATAATGTCGATGCTTTACCCAAACCATTTTTAATTTTTCTAACTTGGTCTGTTTTTTGGAAACCATCATTAAAAAGATAGTATGAAAACCTTTATTACAATATGCTCAATATCATTAATTTTGATGGGCTGTTCTGCAAAAAAAGAAACAATAGATGTTGCGGATAAAAATGCTGAAAAAGAAAGGACAGCGCAAATAATAAAAGAAGGCTATATTCAAGCAGTAATAGAGGACAAAACAAAAAGTGGCTGTGGATTTGTAATAAAAAACACTGCCTCGAAAGAGTTTTTACTTCCCAACAATTTGGAAGATCAATACAAACAAGATGGTATTAAAGTTTGGCTAAAATATAGACCTATTCGTCCATTACAAGGAAGCTGTAGTATTGGAAGTCCCGCTACCATTGAAGAAATAAAAATTATTGAATAACAAAAAACTACCTAAACAATTCGCGTTTTTGATATATAGCTTACTTTTATTTTACCCAAACCTTATGCGCTTTTTTAAAGTTTGAATTACTTACATTGATTATATAATAGCCTGCAGAAAAACCACTTAAATCTAGCTGATAGTTAAATTCTTTTCCTGTATTGATATTACTAACAGTTTTTATGTTCTGACCTAAAGCATTTACAACGTTAATGTTCACTACTTCATTTAAGTCTCCAATTTTTAGATTAAATTTATTGTCACCCAAATATCCTACCACTAATGTTTTACTCACATATGCATCAGCAATGCTTAAAAAAGACTCAGGAAAACTTAAGGAAAATACCCGGGTTCTTACCGAACCACCTGTACTCAAGTAAGGACCTGTATGCCAAAAAGTAGCATCATCACTTGGGTCTATTGTCATCTGAGCATAATCTCCCCACCTGTTGTCTCCAGATTTAGATGAAGACCCTTCAATAGCAGATTGTTCTAGAAAATGCATCTCCCCTAATTGACCTCCTGCATAACGTCCAGTATACCTTAAAGATGGATAAGTTGAGGTGCCTGAAACACAATAAGCCAAAGCTATATTTCCATACTTATCCATATTAATACTTCCTAGCCATCTACTATCTCCATCGGGAGCATAAGTACCTTCCTGATAAAGAGTCCAATTTGAACCTGGCGTTTGACGTAGCTCATACCAACGAATTCCAGCATGATTTGTATTATCCACATCAACTGTATGACACATTACCATAGTGTTATAACTTGAAAACTCTCTATAACTAGCCATAAACATAAATGCCTCCGGTACAGCATCTAGCTTCACTGATGTACCAGGCTGCGTTATATTATCCCAACCTCCAGTAAAGCCACTATCAAAAGATGAAACAGCAATTTGATAAGGCGAAGAAATAGTGGAGTTAGAAGTTGTGGTCCAATCGACACTTACGTCCCAAACTTTAATATGATCCGAACCTACGCCTCCCCAGCTATTGTCTTGAAAATAAAATATTTGATTAGGCGTCCCTACACTAGGCAAGGTTGATCCTGCGTGAGCCGGTAATGTGCTAAAAAATCCCGAAGTCGATAAAGAAGGCACATTGAACTGGATCATTTGAGCACCCGCATCTCCTGCGATCATTTTATCTCTTTCCATAACAAATGCCTCATTTCCACTTTTATTAGATGTAACGTAATATCCATCACTCCATACAGAATACTTTGGGTAATCAGGAAAACTTGCACCTACATTAAATGCATAAGAATTATAAGCACCAGTAGGATCACTGGTTTGAGAAACTGCAACCTGTAGGTTATTACCGAAATCGAATTGACTTATAAACCATCTGTCAGCAAATTTATCATACAAAACGATTGGATCCCCAGCATTACCACCTCCTAACAAAGACCCTAAACTACCTGTTTTAAGAACGGTTCCTGTTTTATCATAAATCCTATATTGGGAATTCACCATTTGAAAATAATGGTCAGGACCAACTGCTCCGCTAGGGTCAGGTGGATTTGCCCCTGAAAGACCATTCCAATCTGTGGTAGGTGACTTTAAGACACCCGTTCCTTTAGTTTTTTGCCATACTGGATCAACCCCATTCGGCAGAGGAATACTTGACAGGTGCTCTATTCTTCCACGCATTTTTGGCATACTATTTCCTACTTTATAGGTATTTTCATTTTCATCCGGAAGATCATTTATCCGATCTGTTACCTTAAATGATGCGGCCGCAATTGTTGATATAGGACCATATGATTGATTCTGTTGCCCTAAAGCTAACAAAGTAGAAGTTAGAATGCTTATTACAAGTAAATTTTTCTTCATGAGTTATTTTTTATTGGTTCTCAAATTTCGGAATTAATATGCATATAGCAAAGCATAATTCCTCATCATTTAAGATGCATAAGATTTGGAATGGTTGCCCGCAAATATTTTTTTACCTCAAACAGGTATAAAATATGAAGTATTTTGTACTGAACACAAATTATTACTAGCCAACACTGCTAACTTACCCTCAAGAATTGTAAAACTCTCAAAAGGCAGGAAGTTACTTTATAAAAACATTGAACAAATATTCCATATTTACTGTGAACAACAATATTAAATCCATTAAACAATTCTAATAATTCCTCTTTTTGTTTTATACTTTTGCAGACATGATTGAATTAGGAAACAAATTATTATCCTTAGATTTATTTGAAAAGAAATTTGTTTGCAACTTAAACGCCTGTAAGGGTGCTTGCTGCATTGAAGGAGATGCTGGAGCTCCCCTAGAAATGGAAGAGATTGATGTTCTTGAGGAATCTTTAGATGTCATAAAACCCTATATGCACGAAGAAGGAATTGACGTTATTGAGAAACAAGGTGTTTTTTACATGGATGAAGATAACGAGCCTGTTACTTCATTGGTGAAAAATGGAGCATGTGCTTTTGTTTACTTTGATAAAAATAACTCTGCAAAGTGTTCCATAGAAAAAGCACACAGCGAGGGTAAGCTTAACTTCAAAAAACCTATATCTTGCCATCTATATCCGGTAAGGGTTGCAAAATTAAGAAACTATGAAGCCGTTAATTTCCATCATTGGGATATCTGTTCGGATGCATGCACACTTGGATCGAAATTAAATGTAAAAGTTTACAAATTCTTGAAAGAACCGATTACCAGAAAATGGGGAGAAGAGTTTTTTACTGAATTAATTCAAATTGACACAGAAATTGAAAAGGAAAATCTAAAAAAATAATCTCCCTTTTACAAAATATTATTTGGGCGTTTTATCTTTTTTCTTACACAATATTTCGTCAAAACAACTGATGACATACAGTTCATTGTTTTTAACATATCAACATTGAAAACCCTTCTTGTTTGTTAATAAATACTGCTACAAATCCTTGTAATTTAGAGATTCTAAACAACAGATAAAGAGTTTAATTAAAAAGACAAATTGCACATTTTAGAAGATAAATCGTTTCCCCTTGTTTTTAAAGGGATTAGGTGAGTTATTAAATAGAGGTGTTGAAAACTTCAAAAATTGTGGATGAAATTACTTAGGAATAGGAAAGTTTTTTTTCAATTTTTGTAGTCCTCAAACGAGGCTAGTAAAACGAAAATTTCTTAACGAAAAACTTAAGTTTTTCATAAAAAAAGCAAAAAAAACACCACTTTTTGCATGGGGAGTTTTTCACTCTACTAAAATGGATTTGAGAAATAACAAAGTTAATATTATAAGACTTAAGACAATGGGAAAAGAAACAAAGACAAAGGTAGATGATGTAAATTTAAACGAAGTATTACCTGCTAATACTGAAATTCTTGAACCCATTCTGAAGGACAACCCCAATAGGTTTGTTTTGTTCCCGATTCAACACATGGATATCTGGGAGATGTATAAAACACAGCAAGCAATGATTTGGACCGCAGAGGAATTAGACCTTGCTGCGGACAGACTAGATTGGGAGGAAAAACTAAATGACGATGAACGATTTTTCATTAAACATGTCCTTGCATTCTTCGCAGCATCTGATGGAATTGTTAATGAAAATTTAGCTGAAAATTTCTTAAGTGAAGTTCAATATACTGAAGCTAAATTCTTTTATGGCTTTCAAGTAATGATGGAAAATGTTCATTCTGAAACATATTCACTACTAATTGACACTTACATAAAAGACGATAAGGAAAAAGACTACCTATTTAATGCAATTGAGACTTTTCCTCCAGTTAAAACAAAAGCTGAATGGGCAATAAAATGGATAGACAATGGGTCGTATGCGCAAAGATTAATTGCTTTTGCTGCGGTAGAAGGAATTTTCTTCTCAGGATCTTTCTGTTCGATCTATTGGTTAAAGAAAAGAGGATTAATGCCAGGTCTTACATTTTCAAACGAGTTAATCTCAAGAGACGAAGGCTTACATTGTGATTTTGCTTGCCTACTTTACAACAATCACCTTGAAAATCAATTGAGCAAAGAAGAGGTTAAAGAAATCATTTCGCAAGCTGTTGAGATTGAAAAAGAATTCGTGACTGAGTCTCTTCCTGTTCGTTTAATTGGGATGAATTCAGATTTAATGAATCAATATATCGAATTCGTTGCAGATAGACTTTTGGTTGAATTAGGTAATGAAAAAATATACAACGCATCTAATCCATTTGATTTTATGGATATGATTAATCTTCAAGGGAAATCTAACTTCTTCGAAAAACGAGTGGGAGAATACCAAAAAGCAGGAGTGAAAAATGGAACAGAAGAAGGTGGAGCATTTAGCATGGATGCTGAATTCTAGCTAATCAAGTTAATTAAAGGAATTGATTACTGATTAAACGAAATGACTATCGAAAATAACAATATATAAAACCACAGAATTAGGTATGTACGTAGTAAAAAGAGACGGAAGAAAAGAAGTTGTCAAGTTTGACAAAATCACAGCAAGAATTAAAAAATTGTGTTACGGATTAAACGCACTTGTAGTTCCAGAAAAAGTGGCTATGCGTGTAATTGAAGGTTTATACGATGGGGTTACCACGAGTGAGCTGGACAATTTAGCCGCTGAAGTTGCCGCAACCAATACCATATCCCATCCAGATTATGCTTTGTTAGCATCTCGTATTGTAGTTTCAAACTTGCACAAGAACACAAAAAAGTCTTTCACAGACACAATGGAAGATTTATACAATTATGTAGACCCGAAAACAAATCAACCTGCTCCATTATTATCTGATGATGTCTATAATGCTATCAAAGATAATGCAGAGGTGCTTGACTCTAACATAATTTACGATAGAGATTTTAGATATGACTTCTTTGGTGTTAAAACATTAGAAAGATCTTATCTATTAAAATTAAATGGAGAAGTTGCAGAAAGACCTCAACACATGTTGATGCGTGTTGCAATGGGAATACACAAAACGGATATTGAAGCAGCTATTTCTACTTACAATTACATGAGTGAAGGTTGGTTTACTCACGCTACACCAACTTTATTCAACTCTGGGACACCAAAAGCACAAATGTCCTCTTGTTTTTTATTGAAGATGCAAGAAGATAGTATTGGCGGAATTTATGACACATTAAAACAATGTGCTCAAATCTCCCAATCGGCAGGTGGTATTGGCTTGTCTATTCACGACATTAGAGCCACTGGCTCCTACATAAAAGGAACCAATGGAACTTCAAACGGAATTGTCCCAATGTTAAAAGTATTTAACGATACAGCCCGTTATGTTGATCAAGGTGGTGGAAAAAGAAAAGGTTCTTTTGCTATCTACGTTGAACCTTGGCACGCAGACATATTCTCTTTCCTAGACTTGAAAAAAAATACAGGTAAAGAAGAAGATAGAGCTAGAGATTTATTTTATGCGCTTTGGATTCCAGATTTATTCATGAAAAGAGTTGAAGAAAATGGAGAATGGACCTTAATGTGTCCAAATGAATGCCCTGGAATGTCTGACGTATATGGGGATGAATTTGAGACTCTTTACTTGAAATATGAAAGTGAAGGAAAAGGTCGTAAAACTATTAAAGCACAAGATTTATGGTTTAAAATATGTGAATCTCAAATTGAGACAGGAACACCATATATGCTCTATAAAGATGCTGCTAACGCAAAGTCAAATCAAAAGAATTTAGGAACAATTAAATCTTCCAACTTGTGCACGGAGATTATGGAGTATACATCTGATGATGAAGTTGCGGTTTGTAACTTAGCTTCTATTGCTCTTCCTAAATTTGTTACTGAAGGGAAGTTTGATCATGATAAACTATTCGAAGTTGCATACAAAGTAACTAAGAACTTAGATTCTGTTATTGACCAAAATTACTACCCTATACCAGAAGCAAGAAATTCTAATATGCGACACCGTCCAATTGGAATTGGTGTACAAGGATTAGCAGATGCATTTATTTTAATGCGATTTCCATTTGAATCTGAAGAAGCAAAAGCTTTGAATAAAGAAATTTTTGAAACTATTTATTATGCAGCTGTTACGGCTTCAAAAGACTTAGCTATAGAAAATGGACCTTATGAAACTTGGAAAGGTTCCCCTATCTCTGAAGGTAAAATGCAATTTGATCTATGGGGAGTTACTCCAACGGAAAGATGGGAATGGAACGTACTGAAGGAAGAGGTAATGGAGCATGGTGTAAGAAACTCTCTATTATTAGCACCTATGCCAACTGCTTCTACTGCTCAAATTCTTGGAAATAATGAGTGTTTCGAACCCTACACTTCTAATATTTACACCAGACGTGTATTATCTGGAGAGTTTATCGTAGTAAACAAACACCTATTAAGAGACTTAGTGAAACTGGGGCTCTGGAATGATAGCTTGAAAAATCAATTAATGGGAGCAAATGGCTCTATTCAAAACATTAAAGAAATCCCAGACAATATCAAGGAACTATACAAAACAGCTTGGGAAATTTCTCAAAAAACCATTTTAGACATGGCAGCTGATAGAGGTGCATATATCGATCAATCGCAATCGTTAAATATCTTTATGGAGAATGCAAACTTTGCGAAATTAACTTCAATGCACTTTTATGGATGGAAAGCAGGTTTAAAAACAGGAATGTACTACCTACGAACGAAAGCTGCTACAGATGCCATTAAGTTTACTTTAGATAAAAACGCAATGGCTGCACCAGTTGCTAAAACGGAAGAGGAAAGGTTAGCTGAAATAGCTTGCTCGCTGGATGATCCAGACAACTGTGAAATGTGCAGTGGATAATATTCATAAGAAACTAAAAAAAGCTGCATCACAAGATGTGGCTTTTTTTATGACTTATTTAGCAATAATTAACCTCTCTCATACGAAAAAACAATACCTTTAAAAGGTGGAAGACAAAAACAATCAAACAAAAGAAGATATAGATTTTAGTTATTTCGAAACTCAAGAGACTTGGGAGTTTTCCGAAAAACTAAAAAAACATGGAACCAAGGCTACTGAGGCAATGAAAACTTTTGTTTCAAAAATGGGAACTGAAGCAAAAGAAACCCATGAAGCATCCAAAATTATTGTGAAATTCTTGAAAGAAGGAACAGTAAATAAAGAGGAAGAACATGAACTAAAAACACAAATATATGACTTGTTTAAAATGGCAGGTATCGGAATTCCATTTATGTTAATTCCTGGTTCAACTTTGCTAATGCCATTTTTAATTAAACTAGCGAATAAAAGAGGTATTGATTTGCTTCCCTCAGCATTTAAAACTGAAGAAGACGAGACAGACTTACCTGAAGAATCAAAATAAACTCTTTACCAAGCTCTAACCTTCTTTACTATACCATCTAGAGGGTTCACAACTAATGCATGCTTAGTTAGCTTCAAAGAATCAAACTTTTCATATGTTCCTATTGGCTCATAATGCTCTTCCAATGCTAAATCAATACGAATATGTTTTCCTTTGCTAGGAAGTTTTATAGATACTGGAGGATTATTCATAAATACATCTGAAAAATGAGAACTTACATCCTGATCTAAAAAATCATTTAAACCCCAGTTTTGATACTCTGGCGTAATTTTATTAATTCCATTTTTATCATGCAAGAATAATGTGAGTGTTGATTCCTGATCTACCCAAGTATACTTTGTTTTACAAAAAGCAACAATTCGTGAAGAATCAGATTGAATCCAATAAGTAATTTCATAACCGTCTTCTGTTTCTGAATCACCATCCCATTTTAAAGGTGTATTTTGAGTTCTAAAACTGATGTACCCATTGTTATAATTCAATGTATTCAATATAAAAGTACCATATTTGAAAGCGTCCTCTGGAGAATTATTTTCTATATCTTTTACACTTGTTCCAAAAAAATGCGAATAATAGTCGTCTATTTCAAAATCGATTATTGTTCCTGGAATAACCACGGTATCCGTTGTAATAGAATTTTCCACATCAGTATTTTCGACTTTAACATCATGACAATTCGATACAATTTCAATATCTTCTTTTTGAATTTTATCTGGTTGACAGGCAAAGCAAAAAAGCAAACCAATAACCGTAAGCAATTTACCCATTAATGAAAGTTTTGCATGTCTGTCAATTTCTTGTAGACACCATTTTGACCTATTAATTCAGAATGACTACCTCTTTCGATAACTTCTCCCTTTTCCATTACCAAAATTTCATCCGCATGCTGGATCGTAGACAACCTATGTGCTATAACCAAAGATGTTCTGTTCTTCATAAGGTTGGTCAATGCGTCCTGAACCAATCGCTCACTTTCTGTATCCAGCGCAGAAGTTGCTTCATCCAAAATAAGTATTGGCGGGTTCTTTAATACCGCTCTTGCGATACTTAGTCGTTGTCTTTGACCGCCGGATAACTTCCCTCCACTGTCTCCAATGTTAGTTTGGTATCCATTATCCAGTTTTTCTACAAACTCATGCGCATTGGCAATTTTAGCAGCATGAATTATTTCTTCATTTGTAGCTGATTCCACCCCGAAAGCTATATTGTTAAACACTGTGTCATTGAACAATATAGACTGCTGCGTAACGATTCCAAGCTGGTTTCTTAAGCTATTAAGAGTAACGTCTTTAATGTTGTTACCATCAATTAATATCTCACCTTCATCAAGGTCATAAAACCGTGGAAGCAAATCTGCTAATGTAGATTTTCCAGAACCTGACTGCCCAACCAAGGCAATTGTTTTACCTCCTGAAAGTGTAAAGTTTACATTCTTTAAAACATATTCCTTTTCATATTTAAAACTTACGTTTTTATACTCAACCTTGTCTTTGAAAGAATCTAAATCAAGTGCATTTGTCTTATCAACAATTGAAACTTCTTCATCCGTAATTTCTTTTATTCTAGTTAATGCAGCAATACCTCTGCTTGCTTCATATATCGCCTTCGAAATGGCTTTAAACGGGGAAATCAACTGAGAGAACAAAACCAAGTAACCAATAAATAAATCAGGTTCAAGCTCTCCTGAAAAAACCAAGTTCCCTCCAAACAGTAATACACCAGTAGTAGATACAATTCCTAAAAACTCACTAGACGGAGAGGCCAAATCCATTCTACGATAAAACTTAATCATTATCCGATATAAAGAATGATTTTTTTCTTCAAATCGTTGACGCGTTCTTTCTTCCGCATTAAATCCTTTAATTATTCTTTGCCCACTGAGAGATTCTTCCACAGAAGATAGCAAGTTTCCCGCGTTTTCTTGGCCTTGTTTGGCCTTGTTTTTTAACCCTTTTCCAATTAATGCTATTACCAATCCTGATAATGGCAAAAACACAATAATAAAAATAGATAATTTCGCGTTGATAATAAACAAGGTAATTATGTAGCCAACAATATAAAATGGATCCTTAAAAGCTGCATTAATTGATGCCATTAAAGATAGCTCCACCTCCTTGACATCAGTTGTAAAACGAGACAGCAAGTCTCCTTTTTTCTCTTCGCTAAAAAAAGACAACTGTAAGCGCAATACCTTATCATGCAATTTACTTCGTAAATCTTTTGATACTGCATGCAATGCTAATGATAGAAAAACAGCGCTTAGATAAGAAAACAAGTTTTTAAACAAAACAACCACAACTAGCGCTGCACAAATGGCTACAAGCACATAGTACTTGTCATGCTCAACCACCATTGTAGCCATCAGATAATTAATATATTCTAGAATACCTTCCTGATTTAGGTTTGCTGCACCTTCATAATTGGCAACAACTTCTTTAAATTGATCTAAATTGGTGTTGAACAATATCCTTAATAACGGAATGACCATTGCAAATGAAAACAAGGCAAATAGCATTCCCAAAAGGTTAAATATTAGGTTCAAACCAATAGCCTTTTTATAGGGACCAACTAATCTTATTAAATTAAAAAGGTTCTTCAATGTTCTATTTATTAACGCCTAAATTTACTCTTAAAAATTGTTTGAATCCTCCAATTTACTTTTTGAAGAAGCCCATTGGGTTTATCATCCAATAATGATTTAAATTTCCCATTATGACTTCCTTGCTCCGCAATAGTAGGGTGAATCCAATATATATCAAATAAACCTTTCCGGCATATTATTGTATACATGGAGTCAATAAATGAGTGGCATTTATTTTCATAAATATCATCCAAAATAGCTTTTGCAGTTTCCTTTGTTACTAAATATGCTCCACCAAACCTTACCCGGTCTTCTTTGTACAAATGCTTCCCTTCAACCTCTTCCTTTTTAGATATGTATTTCTTGTTATTTTCTAATGCCAGGAAATACTTATCAGTAATTTGATACTCTTCTATAGACGTTTCTTCGAGTGCTTTATTGCAAATATTTACAAAGTTTTTATCTAAAAAGATATCGTCCTCCAAAATCAATACCCGGCTTAGGCCTCTTTTCACAATCTCCTCGAGAATATAAATGTGCTTCACTGCACAAGAAACGGCAGGTGTTATTTCCGCCAACATATCACCCGTAAAATACTTTTGATGAATTACGGAAGTAATTTCTTTTATGTCTCCTCGCAGCATAAATTCAAAGGAAATATCATGGCGACTCATTTCTTCTTTAACAGATTTCGCTCGGTCTTCCGCCCCTTCACTAACATGAACTATGAATGTATGGTCTACATTTAATTTTTCCATCCAACCGTAAAGTTAGACATCCTACTATAATTTATAAAGTAATCTCAAGATTAATATTAATCCTGCTAAACAAACAATTAAGCGAGTTATCATTTTTGAGACTAATAAAAACGAGAAAAGGGTATTCTTCTTATCAGATTAATTTTAACTTTAAACCCAATAACAATTAAGAATATATTTATGTACAATTTTGATAAAGACGAATTCAAAAAATTCGCGACAAAGCACCAAGGTATTTCAAGTATGGTGTTTGACGATTATATGTCGGCAGTGTCTAATGTCCCTCTTGGAATGACTCCTAATATTATAGAAGAAAGACAAATGAACGTTGCAGTGATGGACGTTTTTTCTCGTTTGATGATGGATAGAATTATTTTTTTAGGAACTGGAATTGATGACTATGTTGCAAATATTATTACTGCTCAATTATTATTCTTAGAATCAATGGATCCGCAAAAAGATATTCAAATTTACTTGAATTCTCCAGGAGGCTCTGTTTATGCAGGTCTAGGAATCTATGACACCATGCAATATATCAATCCGGATGTTGCAACTATTTGCACAGGTATGGCAGCTTCAATGGGGGCTGTTTTATTATGTGCTGGTGCTGAAGGAAAACGGACTGCACTGAAGCATTCTAGGGTTATGATTCATCAGCCATTAGGGGGTGCGCAAGGTCAAGCTTCTGATATTGAAATTACTGCTAGAGAAATCCAAAAATTAAAGAAAGAATTGTACGAGATAATCGCTACTCACTCAGGAAAAACTTATGATGAAGTCTGGAATGACAGTGATAGAGATTATTGGATGATTGCTGAAGAAGCAAAAAAATACGGAATGATTGATGAGGTTTTAATTAGAAAGCCCAAATAAGATAAATTAACATCTAAAAAAAGTAGAAGCGATATCCTTCTACTTTTTTTTTACCCAAAATTTTAAAAAAAATATGGGAATTTATTCATGAGAAAACACCTCAAAAATATCGTCTTATTATCCATTGTAATCATAAGCTTCATTATGCATTACAAACATTTTTCAAAAGATTTAATAAGTATTCATTCATGGAGGCAAACTCAGACACAAACAACTATAAACAATTTCTATGAAGAGGACATGAACATCCTTAATCCTCGTAGAAATGATAGAGGCAATGGTGATGGAATATTTCGAATGGAATTCCCTTTAATGCAATGGCTTGTAGCAGGGTCTTATTACGTATTTGGGAAGAGTGTTTTAGTTACAAGACTTTTCATGTTTGGAATAGGACTACTCTCTGTTTTTGGGATGTACAAACTCTTACTGATTCTATTCAAAAAAGAACTACTAGCGATTATTGGTGCCTGGGCTTTTAATTTTTCTCCCAGCTTTTTTTATTATACAATTAACCCTTTACCTGATAACTTAGCTTTATGCTGTGCTATTTGGGGGCTTGTATTGTTCTTTAAGTGGACTGAGTCTAAAAAGCATACACAATTAGTTTTGTGTGGCATTTTGCTAAGTATTGGAGCCCTTTGTAAGCTTCCGTTTATTCTTTATTTTATTGTTCCTGCGGTTTATTTATTAAGAAATATTTTTAGAAATCGGCAATACAAAAAAAATGTACTACAAGGAGTGCTCGTTTTCGCCTCTTTACTATTTCCGTTACTTTGGTACATAACTGTAATACCTGAATGGGTAGGCAATGGTATTGTAAGCGGCATGTTTGACAATAGTATGAACTTTTCTACACTTTTAGATTATTTAATACATAACCTTATCTCTACACTTCCAGAATTGCTGCTAAACTATGGTTCGATTTTATTCTTCATTGCTGGCTTCTATTTTCTTTTTAAGAAAAAGGCTTTTCGAAACTCCCATTTTCTGCTAGTTATTTCCTTAAGTTTTGGTGTGTTGGGTTATTTCGCTTTCGAAATAAACATGATAGCTAAAATCCACGATTACTATCTATTTCCCTTTTATCCATTGCTGTTTATCCTTGTTGGATACGGTGCATATCATATTTATACAGGAGAAAAGAAAAGCTTTAAAATCATCACCATTTGCCTGCTATGTGTTTTGCCAATTACATGTTACATTCGAATGTACGAAAGATGGATCCCTGAATCACCTGGTTTCAATAAGGATCTTTTAGAATACAAATCTGAACTAAGAAGAATAATCCCGAACGACGCCCTAGTTATTATTGGAAATGATGTTTCACGCTACATTTCCTTTTACTATATCGATAAAAAAGGATGGGGATTTGATAATGACAATTTAACTTCGAACAAATTAAATACCATGATTGATAGTGGAGCGGAATTTCTGTATTCCGATTCGAGAAAAGTAGATTCCAACGAGCTTATTACTCCATATTTAGATGAATTAATTTTGCAAAAGGGCTCAATAAAAGTCTTTCGTTTGAAACATTAATAGTTATGGATTATCAAATAATTAAAGCAGAGTCTTTTACAACCTCTACTTGGAATGGAGGAAGCGCAACCGAATTATTCATTTATCCAATGACTTCGAAATATGCAACTAGAAATTTTCATTTTAGATTAAGTACTGCAACAGTTAATGTTGAAGAATCCACTTTTACATCATTACCTGGAATAACAAGAACACTTATGGTTTTGGATGGAGAAATGACACTTAGGCATAAGGATCACCACCAATCTAAACTAGGTAGATTTGATTCTGATAATTTTAAAGGTGATTGGAACACCTCTTCAAGAGGAAAGTGTTCGGACTTTAACCTCATGACTATGGGAAATACCCAAGGTACGGTTGAGCCTCTTCATGTGAACAAAGGAAAACAGGTTGTTTTTTCATTTTCAGACAACATTCAGTATCTTATAATTTACGTTTACTCAGGAAAAATAAAAATAGCAAATGAAACTATTGAAACCGGTAATCTAGTCGTATTCGAAACCCCTACTAAATCAATTGAAATTATCAGCATAGAAAAGTGTGACTTGGTAATCAGTCAAATTTTTCAATAGAAATCAATATTTCAATCACAAAGACACAGGAGAAGATATTATTATTTTCTTATTACAATAACGCTAATACATTCTCTGGAGGCCTGCCTACAATGGCTCTGTTGCCACTAACAACAATAGGTCTTTCAATTAGCTTAGGGTATTGAACCATAGCGCTAATCCATGCATTATCTGAAAGGGTTTTTCCTTTAAAGTTTTCTTTATAATCGGCCTCGCCTTTTCTAAGTAATTTCTCAGGTTTAATTCCCAGTAATTTTATTATGTGGCTAAGTTCTTTATCAGAAGGAATTACTTTCAAATATTCAATTACTTCAACTTCAGCACCTTTCTCTCTTATAAGACTTAAGGTCTGTCTACTTTTAGAACATCTAGGATTATGATAAATTTTCATAGTAATTAATTATCTCATCAAATGTACAAAACCCGTTTTTATTTGCTCCTCGTCACTACAAACATCGGTAAATAAAATTTCAAAATAATATACACCTTCATGAATTGTTTTATCCTTCATACTAACACCATCCCAATGATCCAATGGATTTTCCGTTACAAAAACTTTTTTTCCCCATCTATTCCATATAGTTAACTGATATGCTTCCGATCCATTCACATTTACAAATATTAGCAAATCATTTTGCCCATCTCCATTTGGAGTAAATACGTTCGGAATTATCACTTCTGTACTAATATTTCCAAAAAATGGAACCTCATTAGAAATAACCTCAACTAAATTACAAGTAAAATCAAATGCCGTTAAGCTAAGATCATATATCCCAGCTTCGGTATAATAATATGCAATACTGTCAGCATAAAACACATCCCCATTACCCATATCCCAAATTAATGAGTCTGCTGCTGTTCCTGAAAAAGCTAACTCCACAAGCATGCTATCTCCTCCACAAGGAGGAGGAGGTGTAAAATTTATCTCTGCTGAAAATTGTTCCGCCTGAATAAGATTAACATTGAAATAAGCTGTGTCAGCGATATTACAAGTACTAGAATCAATCGCAATATAAGTCACTACATAGGTTCCGCTATCTAAAAATGTATTTGTTGGGTTAACTTCTGTAGATGTATTTCCATCTCCAAAATCCCAAAATTGCGATCCGGAAGTTCCTGAAGAAGTAAAGCCAATAGAAAACGGAGGAAGTGTACACAATGTTGTATCTTCAGGAGCAGAAGCCACTGCTAAAGAACTGTCTGTGATAAAATTAAAGGTTTCAAAAATACTCGTATCACCTCCACAATAATCCCATGCAGTTATTACAATATCATAAATACCTGTATTCGTATAGTTGTAAGAAATGGATGTTGAATCTTCAAATGTTGTTCCATCTCCCATGTCCCAATGAGTTGAATCAATTCCTGTTCCTGAAATATCCACATTAACTGTGACCGAGTCTGGGTCTGCACAAGGGGGTATAATCGGAAGGTTAAAACTAGCATTAAACGTTGGTGCCTGAATTATTTCAACAGTAAAAGGAACTGTGTCGGCTATGTTACATGTATTAGAGTCTATCGCAATGAATTGTACCGTGTAAGTCCCTGCGGTTGCAAAAGTATTGGTTGGGTTTTGAACTGTAGAAGTATTTCCATCTCCAAAATCCCAAGAAACATAAGGTGTTGAACCATCTGATGTAAAAGGAATAGCAAAAGGAGGATTCGAACAAAGCGTGGTATCCGCTGGTGCATTCGCCGTAGCTGTAGAAAACGTGGAAATAAAATGCAATGTATCGTATATTGTATCGCTTATATTACAAGTCAAATCCCAAGCGATGACCTCAATTGGATAAATACCCTCAGTTGTATAACTATAAGAAATGGAAGTAGAATCAGCAAAGATAGTTCCATCGCCCATATTCCATTGAGTTGAATCAATTCCTGTTCCTGAAATATCTGCATCAACCGTTACCGATGATGGGTCTGAACAAGGTGGTATAACCGGTATATTAAAACTCGCATTAAAAGTTGGTGCTTGAATTAGCTCCACAGTAAAAGGAACTGTGTCGGCTATGTTACATGTATTAGAGTCTATCGCAATGAATTGTACCGTGTAAGTCCCTGCGGTTGCAAAAGTATTGGTTGGGTTTTGAACTGTAGAAGTATTTCCATCTCCAAAATCCCAAGAAACATAAGGTGTTGAACCATCTGATGTAAAAGGAATAGCAAAAGGAGGATTCGAACAAAGCGTGGTATCCGCTGGTGCATTCGCCGTTGCAGTAGACAAAGTTGTAATAAAATGCAATGTATCGTATATTGTATCGCTTATATTACAAGTCAAATCCCAAGCGATGACCTCAATTGGATAAATACCCTCAGTTGTATAACTATAAGAAATGGAAGTAGAATCAGCAAAGATAGTTCCATCGCCCATATTCCATTGAGTTGAATCAATTCCAGTTCCTGAAATATCTGCATCAACCGTTACCGATGATGGATCTGAACAAGGTGGTATAACCGGTATATTAAAACTCGCATTAAAAGTTGGTGCTTGAATTAGCTCCACAGTAAAAGGAACTGTGTCGGCTATGTTACATGTATTAGAGTCTATCGCAATGAATTGTACCGTGTAAGTCCCTGCGGTTGCAAAAGTATTGGTTGGGTTTTGAACTGTAGAAGTATTTCCATCTCCAAAATCCCAAGAAACATAAGGTGTTGAACCATCTGATGTAAAAGGAATAGCAAAAGGAGGATTCGAACAAAGCGTGGTATCCGCTGGTGCATTCGCCGTTGCAGTAGACAAAGTTGTAATAAAATGCAATGTATCGTATATTGTATCGCTTATATTGCAAGTCAAATCCCAAGCAATGACCTCAATTGGATAAATACCTTCTGTTGTATAATCATGCGCTATTGTATTAAGATTTGTATAAATAGTTCCATCGCCCATATTCCATTCTGTAGAGTCAATACCAATGCCTGTAATGGATGCATTAACAGTAACCGAAGCAGGGTCTGAACAAGGAGGAATAACCGGGAGGTTAAAACTTGCATCGAAAGTTGGAGCTTGTTCAATGTCAACATTAAAATAAGCCGTATCCCGAATATTACAGCTAGCAGGATCAATTGCGATGAATGCAACTACGTATGACCCTGTATCAGAATAGGTATAAGTAGGATTTGCTGCTGTTGAAGTACCACCATCTCCAAAAATCCATTCTTGTTGAGGAGAACTCCCGCTCGATGTAAAACTTACTGTATAATCCGTAGAACAGAGAGTAATATTTGCCGGAACAGTTGCAGATGCTTCAACTCCCTGGAAATCAAACTCAAATTTTAGCACACCAAGATTGCAAACGTCTCCTGCTGGATTGCCAGGAAACAGGGCATTGTTTGAAGGGAACGAACCTGAGCCACAAGTTGCACAAACAGATTGGTAAACAATTCCTTTTGGGTCAAATCTAGATGTTCCTCCATCCGTATGTTCAAGTGCAACAGGATCTCCAAAATAAGAAGCATAAAGTAATCCTTGCGCATCTCTTTCCATGACGAAAAAGTAAAAATCAGAATTATCAGTAGTCGTTTGCTCTGTTCCCGTATTTGTTATTGGCATAGAAGCCACCGTTCCTCCAGCTTGAGGATCAAATGGAACAACCACTCCAGGGGGATTGTAGTTCCAAGAATTAGATCCTCCACCCCATCCTGAAACATAAACGTTACCGCAATCATCGACCAGAAACGCAGTCGGAGCAATGTTGATCTCATTTGCAAAACCTCCAGGAGCTAGTGACCCATTACCAAATACTGTACTATAAATGGTGGTTGTAAGGTCTGCGCTTAATTTATGAATAAATTGAGGGCTATCTGCATTGGAGTATGGTGCATTGATTACAGCATAATTTCCTAAAGTTTGACCTATCATATAAACATCATTGCTTTGGTCAATTTCAAGAATAAACGTCTGGTCATAGCTAGATGTACCGATATAAGTGTCACTTAATAAAGCTCCTGTGGTTCCATTAAATCGGGCCAAGAACCCATCCCAGCCTCCTTGACTTGAAGTAAGTAATCCTCCGGGAGCTTTATTCAAGTCCGTGCTCACTGTACCACCACAAATATATACCTCTCCTATACTGTTTAATCTAATTGAATATCCTGCGTCACTTCCCGAGCCACCATAATAAGTGGACCAAGATAACCCTGATAAATCACTAGTCATTTTAAAAACAACCGCATCTTGACTGCCACTGCTAGGGACTATAGCCCCAGGAAAATCAGTTGACCAAGTGCTTGTACAGACATATATGTTGTCCGCTGCGTCTAATACAACCTCTCCCCTACCTTGATCAGCATAATTATAAACTAAAGATTCATTAACACCGTCAGTATCTGAACCGCCAACAAATGTACTTTGCATTATTGCTCCAGACGCATCAAGTTTTGTTAATACGACATCGCTACCATCTGCATAAACTGATCCCCACATATTTACATAAATTCCAATTCCTCCATTGAAAGTTTGGTCATATGCTGAGCCCGTTGTAGGATAATCGGAACTAGAGGAACTTCCTAGCATAATAAGTTCATTGTTGCTGTTGGTGACCAAACTATTTGGCATTTCATCATCATCCGAACCTCCAATATATGTAGAGTAAAGAATAGCTGAACCCGTTGAATTCCATTTCGTTACAGAAATATCAAAACTGCCTCCGGCGAATGATCCAAGCGTTGTGGGATAACCAGAACCGAACGCTATTCCCGCCCCATATAAATTTCCTGTTAAATCATATGTTGCCGTAAAACCCCAATTATCCGCAGTAGAACCAACCACGGTAGAGAATAGTATAACAGGGTCAATAATTAATTCTTGTGAACTATCATAACCATCGGGAAAGGCAAAACGAACACTTTTATTTTCAATTACAAATTTACAAGGTATAATAACTTGTTTTCCATTTATTGTTTGATAAGATAAAGGCCGATACTCCCTTACCTCATCATCTTCTAACTTAATCACCAATGATCCTTCATTATCTATTGAAATATTTTTCACTCCATCATAATCAATTATTATATCAGAAGGATTTGCCCCTGGACTAACAATAAAATCATATTTTAAGTTTTTAACCGTAGAATAAAATTGCATGTTGATGCCTTCATAAATTCCTTGGTATTCAATTTGTCGAAAGACAGGAACGTTTGAAGTCCACTTACTCTGATCATCTCCAATAGCATAATTAATATGCTTATCTAATTGACCAGATGCCTTTATCAAAGGCGATTCATTCGCCCCTCTAAAATTCATAGAATAAGCATTTCTTTTCAATAAATCTTTATTATTTGTAATTCCTCTAGGATTAATTACTGGGTTTTCAGCAGTATTAGTTTCTGATAAAGGACTATTATGTTTAATGTTGTAAAGTTCATTTATCTGATTACTGTTTATTAGGTCAAATATGATTTTATTTTTCTCAAAAAACACCCCCCCCTGCAATAGCTTGGTGTGATACAAAACATTGGAAGGCCATTGACCTTTATTTTTTGAAAATTCAAATCCTTTTTCTCCATCATGCCCAAACACATTACATGTAAGGAAAGTAAAGCACAATAATGTAGTTATATATTTCATAATTCCTTGCTAAATTTCTAATTTACTAGACGTTTAATTTAAAAAATAGGTTGCACAAATGTTATTTAGATGTAATTTAACTAAACTCCATCAAATAACTCTTCAAAAACGCATCTATTTCTCCATTTAATACAGCTTCAGTATTGCTAGTTTGATGATTAGTCCTATGATCCTTCACCCTTCTGTCGTCTAAAACGTAACTGCGGATTTGCGCGCCCCATTCAATTTTTTTCTTTTCAGATTCTATTTCGGCCCTAGATTCTTGCTTTTTCCGAACTTCAATTTCGTATAATTGAGACTTAAGAAGCTGTGTAGCCTTTTCCTTGTTTCCCAATTGAGAGCGAGTTTCTGTATTTTCTATCACTAAGCCTGAAGGTTTATGTCGAAGACGAACTCCTGTTTCGACTTTGTTTACGTTTTGTCCTCCTGCGCCACCCGACCGAAAGGTTTCCCATTTAACATCAGCGGGATTTATTTTAATATCAATTGTGTCATCTACTAATGGATAAATGTATGCAGAAGCAAATGATGTATGACGTTTAGCGTTTGAATCAAAGGGTGAGATTCTAACCAAACGATGCACACCATTTTCTCCTTTTAGATAGCCAAAAGCAAAATCACCTTCAACTTCCAAAGTAACTGTTTTTACACCTGCAACATCTCCTGCTTGGTAGTTAATTTCTTTTACTTTCATCTGATTGCGTTCTGCCCACATTATGTACATGCGCATTAACATACTAGCCCAATCACAGCTTTCAGTTCCTCCAGCTCCAGCCGTAATTTGAATCACTGCATTAAGAGAATCTTCTTCAGCACTCAGCATGTTTTTAAATTCTAGGTCTTCAACAGCTGCAACCAATTTTTCATGTGCTGCATCCACTTCTTCCTCTGTTGCCTCTCCTTCTTTATTGAACTCAAATAATACCTCTAGATCTTCAAAATCCATCCGGACTTCGTAATATGTTTTAACCCAATATTTTTTGTTTTTAAGTTTTTTCAATAAACTTTCAGCAGTTTTTGGGTCGTTCCAAAATTCTGGGTCTTGCGTTCGAAGCTGTTCCTCTTCAATTTCAATTTCTTTAACCTCTATGTCAAAGATATCCCTTCAAAGCCAACAATCGCTTATCCAGGGAATTTAACTGATCCTTATTAATCATTGTAAATTTATTTGAAGCGAATGTAATAAAAATACCGTTGGTGAAAAAGAGTTATCACCTTCAAAGAAAATCAATCGTAATTTTCCCTCAAAAATGAATTATTTTGTTTTTCAAAACCAATAGTAGTTGCTGGCCCATGTCCACAATAGACTTTGTAATCATCTCCAAGTGTAAATAGTTTGGTGCGAATACTATTAAGTAGCTGGGCGTGATTTCCACCCGGCAAATCTGTTCTTCCTATACTCCCATAAAATAAGCAGTCTCCGTTTATTACAAATTTTTCTTTGTGAGAAACAAAAGCTACATGGCCAGGCGCATGGCCAGGAACAAAAACTATATCTAAATGAGAATTTCCAAACTCTACCTTGTCTCCCTCTTCAAAGTAGGAATCTGGCATTGGAGATTTTTGTGTATTGGGTATTTGATACAACTCTACCGTTCTGTCAAACATCTCTAGCGTTTGTAGATCTGCTTTGTGAATTTGCAATCCTAACTTATATGTTTCCGCTACAAAAGCATTACCAAAAACATGATCCAAATGACTATGTGTTGAAATTAAACTAACCAAGTTTAGTCCTTTATTTTTTATATGGTTTTCAAAAGTTACCCTTTCTTCCTCTGTATACATTCCTGGGTCAATAACAACACAATCATTTGTTTCATCGTGGACTATAAATGTGTTTTCCTGAAATGGGTTATAGGTCAGTTGTTCAACAGTAATCATAGGTATTGTTTTTAATCCAAGGCAAAGGTATTAATTCATACCAAATTAACTATCTTTACGTTTGTCTGTATTATTAAGTGAAAACAGTTGTAAATAAAATAGTGGTAATCACAGTATTATTCTGCATGATAGTTGTTTCAGCTAATGCACAATTTTACACGGGATCTAATAATACCTTTGGTAAGAACAGAGTACAATACAACCCTATGTTTTGGCAGGAATATAATTTCCAACGGTTTCATGTATATTTTACAGGAGCTGGAAAAGAGCATGCTATATACACAGCAAAAGCCGCCGAAAGATACTTGCAGGAAGTTGAAACTTTTTTGGACTATGACATCCAAGATAAATTACAGTTTGTTGTATTTAATTCACAATCTGCTTTTCGGCAAAGTAACATAGGACTAAGAAATGATGAAAGCACTAATATCGGAGGTATTTCGCGAGTGGACGGTAATAAGATTTTTATTTTTTATGAAGGTGACCATGATAAATTAGACCGTCAAATACGCTCTGGAATCGCAAGTATTGTGATTTACAAATTAATGTATGGAGATAACTGGAAAGACGCCTTGAAAAGCTCTACCATCCTTACTTTTCCGGATTGGTTTGTAAATGGTTTTACAGATTATATGGCTGGCGATTGGACTACGGAAATAGACAATAAAGTGAAAGATGGTATTTTGACAGGCTCGTATGATAAGTTTAATCAACTGTCAGGAGAAGATTCTAGATTGGCAGGCTACGCACTATGGAATTATATTGATGAAGTTTACGGCAAAAAAATGATTCCAAACATACTCTATATGACCCGAGTTAGTCGAAACGTTGAAAGCGGATATATGTATGTGTTGGGTACAACGCTCAAAACTTTATCCAAAGATTTTGTGGCATACTACAAAGAGCGGTATTCAAAAGATGATCTATTTAGAATTGAACCAACAGAAGAAGAATTTGCTATTAAAACGAAAAAAACAAGAAAATACCAAAAATTTAAATTGAGCCCAGATGGGAATTATGCTGCATATGTGACCAATGAATTAGGTCAGTACAAAGTATGGTTATATGATATTAAAAAACAAAAATCCAAGAAAATAGCTCGAGGAGAACATAAGTTAGACAGATTGCCTGATTACTCTCATCCTGTTTTAGCTTGGCATCCTACAAGCAAAGTTCTTTCGTTTATAGAAGAAAAAAGAGGAGAATTAATTTTAAACCTTTACGACTTAGAAGATAAAAAAAGAGATAAACGACCTCTCCGAGAAATGGACAAGGTATTGAGTATGTCTTACAATAATACAGGGAAAAAGCTAATACTTTCGGCGGTTAAAAAAGGGCAAACAGACTTATTTATCTATAGCGTAATTGGAAATAATCAAAAGCAGTTGACAAATGATATTTTTGATGATTTATCTCCAAGATTTGTTGATAATGATACTCGCGTGATATTTGCATCCAATAGAATTGACGATACAATTAGAAGGAAAATCCAAACAGTTCAATACAAAAAAGATAAAGACATATATATATTAGATATCGACAACTTAAAAAGACCATTAACCAGAATTACAAATACTCCCTATATTGACGAATCATCTCCAAATCAGTACATGAAGGATCGATATTCCTATCTTTCAAATGCAAACGGAATCAGAAATCGATATGTTGCATATTACGATAGCGCCATTAGCTATATTGACACTTCTGTCCATTATAAATATTTCTCAGTAACCGACCGTATGTCTAATTATTCAAGAGATGTATTGGAGTATGAGCCTATTGAAAAGTCCAGAGCATTTTCTATGTTGATGCTTAAGAATGGAAAATATCATTTTTACAAAGGAGAATATGAAAAGGATAGGATAATTGAGGATGAACTGGTCAACACACAATTCATGAGTTATTGGCTTAAATCAAAGGTGAAAAACAATATTCCGATTATTTTGACAAGTGAGAGTGAAAAAGAAATCGACTCGAACTATATCGATATTAATGACTATCAATTTTACAATGACAAACCTTCTGTCATTGAAAAGATATTCGTAGAATTTGAAGAAGCAGTTAAAAAAGATAGTGTTCCTCAAAAAGATAAAATAACATTTAAATTGCCGCGACAAGAAATATACTACGTCAATTTTACTACTGATTATGTCGTATCCCAAGTAGACAATAGCTTCTTAAATAAATCATATCAAAGGTTTACAGGCGGAGGGTATCAAGCTTCAGGATTTAACACATTAATTAAAATGGGAATGATTGATTTATTTGAAGACTTCCGAATAATTGGAGGGTTTAGGTTTCCTGTAAACTTTAATAATACGGAGTATATGCTTTCGTATGAGAATTTAAAATCTAGAATGGATAAAAAGTATTTAGTTTCAAGGCAATCGTTTACAAGAAACTCACAGTCTGGAAACGCACAAAAGATACAAACTTATGATGCTAAATATAATTTAAAGTTTCCTTTCAATGAGGTTGCTAGTATACGTTTAACGAATAGTTTGCGGTATGACCGCATAGTGACTTTGAGCACCGAACCAGCGACTTTAGAAATTGAAAATGAAAATCATTATCTCGCCGGCATCAAATTAGATTATGTATTTGATAATACGCGTACAATCGGACTGAATATTCTCAATGGCACTCGTTTCAAGGTTTGGGGTGAATTCTACAGAGAAGTAGATAAAGCTGAAACTGACTTTTTTGTCTTTGGTGTAGATTTTAGACATTATCAAAAAATACACAGAAATATTGTTTTTGCTACTAGAGCTGCTGCCAACACATCTTTAGGCCACCAAAGGTTGCTAAATTATCTGGGCGGCGTAGACAATTGGCTAAGGCCGCAATTCGATTATTCAATTTTACCAGACCCTAGTCAGAATTTCCAATTTCAAACTATAGCTACCCCAGTAAGAGGGTTTTACCAAAATGTACGGAATGGAAATAGCTTTGCCTTAATAAACAATGAATTACGCATTCCAGTATTTAAGTATTTTTCAAATAAACCAATGAAATCATCCTTTTTGGAAAATTTTATGGTAGTTGGCTTTGGAGATATTGGTGCAGCTTGGACAGGAGCAAATCCTTATACTTCTGACAATGCATTTAATACAATTTTGATTGAAGATTTTAATTATGAGATTATTCTGCAAAACCAAAAAGAACCTATAGTATATGGCTATGGAATTGGTTTACGGTCCAAATTGTTTGGGTATTATGTACGTTTTGATTATGCTTGGGGCGTTGATGATGGCGTAGTGCTTAAACCAGTTAAATATTTATCCTTATCATTAGATTTTTAATATGGGAATTTCAACAATGTTACTTTTAATATGTATTGGTGTTAGCGCCGGTCTTTTGAGCGGATTTATTGGAGTTGGGGGTGGAATAGTAATTGTACCAGCATTGGTTTTTATAATGGGATTCACCCAACATGAAGCGCAAGGATTAAGCATAGCTACTATGCTCCCACCTATAGGGATAATGGCTTTTTATAGCTATTGGCAACACGGTACTATTACAAAAAACTCTATTGGATACGCTGCTATTATTGCAGTTGCATTTGTTATTGGTGGTTTTATAGGTTCAAAAGTTGCGTTAAAAATATCTCCTAATTTGATACGGTTGATTTTTGGAACCTTTATGCTATTTGTTGCTTTTAAAATGATTGCAAGCGGAATGGCTTTTTTTGGTGAAAATGATGATTGAAAAAATAAAAAAAATAGCGACTCAAAACAAAGAACACATTATTGAAGTTCGAAGAGCAATTCATGCAAACCCAGAACTTTCATTCGAAGAGTATGAAACGTGTGAATTAGTTTCCAAGTTTTTAACAGACGCAGGAATAAAGCATGAAAAAGGCATTGTAAAAACCGGTATTGTAGCGATAATTGAGGGGAATAACCCATCGTCAAAAACGATTGCATTGCGCGCTGACTTGGATGCATTGCCAATCCAAGAAACGACAGACCTTTCATTTAAATCGAAAAATGAAGGGAAAATGCATGCATGCGGACATGATGTTCACACATCTTCCTTATTAGGTACAGCATTAATTTTGCATGAATTAAGAAATGAGTTTGAAGGAACTGTTAAATTGATTTTTCAACCAGGAGAAGAGATAATACCAGGAGGGGCAAAATTGATGATTGAAGAAGGTGTTTTGCAAAACCCTGCGCCAATTAACATCATTGGACAGCATGTTTACCCTGAGCTAGAAGCCGGAAAGGTTGGGTTTAAACCAGGCATGTACATGGCTTCTGCAGATGAATTACATGTGAAAATAATCGGTAAAGGGGGACATGCTGCTTTACCGCACAAAACAATTGACCCTTTATTAATTGCTTCTCATATAATTATCTCTCTACAGCAATTAATTAGTAGAAGGGTGAGTCCTTATAGCCCCAGTGTTTTATCCTTCGGGTCTATCCATGGAGGTGGATCAACTAACATTATCCCAAACGAGGTGAATCTAAAAGGCACCTTTAGAGCATTTAACGAAGAATGGAGGGAAGAAGCGCATGATTTAATGATAAATATGGCCGAATCAATTGCTGAAGGAATGGGAGGGAAATGTGAATTTGAAGTTCGAAAAGGATATCCGTTTTTGGTAAACGATGATGAATTAACCAAAATGTCTAAAAATGCGGCAATAGAATTTTTGGGTGCGGAAAATGTTATTGACCTTGACTTAAGGATGACTGCCGAAGACTTTGCTTATTACTCTCAAGTAATTCCAGCATGCTTTTATCGTTTAGGAACTTCTGATTTTTCAAAAGCACCAACAGGAGGGTTACATACATCTAACTTTATTGTGGATGAAAAAGCACTGGAAACAGGTATGGGCTTAATGGCTTATTTAGCTTTGGTTGATTTAAAGAATTGAAACAACCAACTCTAACAAACACTCTCGTCTATTAAAGCGACATCTAAATGAAAGTAATCCAACACAAATTTAATCGCAACTGGATATTGCTGCTTTCTTAAATCGCATAACACTTATTATATGGTAAAACATTTTTAAAAATTTATATCATTTGTTAAATGAATCGCGTTATCTTTAATTTAGAAAATAAATAAATGAAAACAAAAGCACAAAAAAAGAAAAAAAGTTTAGTTAGACGCTTAGTAAAGTGGACTGGAATTACATTTTTTCTTTTAATAATTTTAATCATATTATTGCCTATTTTATTTAAAGATGAGATAGTACAGTTTATTAAGGATGAAGCAAATGCAAATTTAAACGCTGAACTTGATTTTGGTGAGGTTAATCTTAGTTTGCTTTCTACATTTCCAAAATTTTCTCTAGAAATAAATGACTTGACCTTAACAGGAGTTGATGAATTTGAAGGCATTGAATTGATAGAAATAAAACAAACCAACCTTAAACTAAATTTATGGAGTGTCATAAGTGGTGACCAATATGAAATTTCATCCGTTGGCTTGGTTGAGCCAAAAATACATGTATTGGTTTTATCAGATGGTAAAGCAAACTATGACATTGCTATCTCTGACTCAACAGATATTGAAGCTATCGAAGAAGAAGTCGACGAATCCGCTCCTTTAAAACTAGCCCTAGAAGATTACTATATAGAAAACGGTTCCATTATTTACGATGACCAACTATATGTAATGTATATGGAATTGGATGGGTTAAACCATAAAGGAAGTGCTTCAGTTAACGGGACAACGTATGCGGTAGAAACCTTAAGTGACATTGGAGGAGTTACATTTGGATATGATAATATCAATTACCTGTCTCAAACAGTTACAGATATTAAATGTAATATGGAAATAGATATGCCCGAAAATGAAATGAAATTTACCTTCAAAGAAAACGAAGCGGTGTTAAATGAATTAGGACTTTCTTTTAATGGATGGTTTTTAATGACAGACGACATTATGGATATGGATATAACTTTCGGAGCCACCAAACAATCATTTAGCTCATTACTGAGTATGGTTCCGGGTGTTTATTCTCCTGATTTTGGAGATCTAAAAACAGATGGCAATCTTGTTTTTGAAGGAAAAGTTTTTGGAGAGTTTAGTAAGGAGTCTATGCCTGGGTTTAATTTAGATTTAAGTGTTTCAAATGCATGGTTCCAGTACCCTGATATGCCAGAAAAAGTTGATAAAATAGGCATAGATGTTAAAGTGAATCGTGAAGCAGACATAGATTTGAACAATACTGAAGTAGATATTAATAAGTTTCATATTGAGTTTGTAGGAAATGAAGTAGATGCTTCACTAAGGCTTCGAAATATGATGACAGACCCTAATATAGAAAGTAAAGTAAATACGTTTTTGGATTTGTCCAAACTAGCGGAGATTATTCCAATGGAAGAAGGAGAATCGTATAGTGGAATAATAACATCAAATATTGCTGTGAAGGGCAATGTGTCTGCTTTAGAAAAAGAAGATTATGAAAATTTCCAGGCAACAGGAGTTTTGAAAATAGCACAAATGAATTATCAAACTTCAGCATATAATTACGTAACTACAATTGATTCTATGTTGTTTCAGTTTACTCCTCAATACCTCGACCTTACATATTTTGAAGCAAAAATAGGAGAAAGTGACTTACACGCTGATGGTAATATTGATAACTATATGGAGTATTTTTTAAAAGATGAAGTCTTGGCAGGGTCATTCAATATTGCTTCTAACTACTTCAATGTTGATGAGTTAATGTATGCAGACCCAAATGCTCCAGTATCAGAAGAGTCAGCATCAGAAGAACCAACTTCGGCAACAAGTTCTGATTCATTAGTAGCTGAAACAATCGACATCCCAGATAACATCAACTTTAACCTTACAACAAAAATAGAAAAAATGTTATATGACAGCTTGGAGATTTCAAACTTTACAGGAGGTATTGTTGTGAATGAAGGCCTAGCTACTTTAAAGGAAATGAATATGACTGTTTTTGATGGTGGTATCGGACTTGATGGGTCATACAGGTCGATTTCAAAAGAAAGAGCACATGTTGACATGAAAATGAATATTAAAAACTTAGATATTCCTAAAGCGGCATTGTACTTTAACACAATGGAAAAAATGGTTCCAATAGCTAAATATTGTGAAGGAAATTTTTCTACAAGTCTCTCTATCAAAACTGATATTGATGCGGAAATGGAGCCTATTTATGAATCTTTAACCGGAAATGGAAAAGTTAACACAAATAAAGTAGTGGTTAGAGGCCTTCCGGTTTTAGAAAAAATATCCGAGGCATTGAAAATGGATAAGCTTAAAACACAGACATTGGAAAATGTTAATATTACTTATGCATTTAGAGAAGGTAAAATTTGGATTGAACCATTCGAAGTTAAAATGGGGAGAATTAACACAACTGTTGAAGGAACAACATCTTTTCTCCAAGAATTGGACTATAAAATGGAAATGGAAATCCCTCAAAACATGTTTGGGGGTGAAGCTGCTGGTTTATTGTCTGCTTTAAACGATGTTGGTATGGACTTAGGGGACAATATCCCGATTAAAATAGGAATAGGGGGTACTGCTATTAATCCAATAATTAAAACTGATTTAAAAGGGAAAGGCCAAAACGCTGTGGAAGAGGTAATAGAAGACGTAAAAGACAAGGTGTATGAAGAAGTCAAAAAACTATTGGAGGATGCTCAAAAACAAGCAGATAAGTTGATTGCAGAGGCGAAAGTAAAGGCTGATCAAATAAGGATGGCTGGGACAGCTTCTGCGGAGAAAATCAGAAAAGAAAGTTTAGCTGCTGGAAATAAAACAAAAACAGAAGGTAAGAAAGCTGCAGAAAAGTTCAAAAAAGAAGGGTATGCGCAAGCTCAGAAATTGATTGATAATGCAAGTAATCCGATTAAGAAAAAGGCCGCAGAAATTGCCGCAAAGCAAATGAAAGATGAAACGGATAAGAAGGCAGATAAAATGATTTCTGAAGCAAACACTCAAGGGGATAAAATAATTTCAGAGGGAGAGTCAAAGGCAACAAAAATCGAGTCAGAATCAAAAGTAAAAGCGCAAGAAGTGGAAGATGTAGCTCAACTTCAAGCAGATAAAATAATGTCTGAGGCAAATGATAAGGCAGAAAAAATAAAAGAATAAGAAACAATCTAATAAAAAGTCATGCTTAACGACAAAATTTTGATGAATGACGAAAACCAGTTTTTTCTCTGAATCTTTTGTAGTATATTAGTAACAACAATTTCGTGAAAAATAAAGTATCCTTTTGAAAAAATAAAAATGCAAGTAGTAGAACAGTCAATAAAAACCTCCTTACAGAAATATTTTGGCTTCAGTAGCTTCAAGGGAGAACAGCAGGAAGTAATTCAAAACCTGTTAGAAGGAAATAACACTTTTGTTATTATGCCTACAGGAGGCGGTAAGTCGATGTGCTATCAACTACCTGCCTTAATGAGCAAGGGCACGGCCATTGTGGTCTCTCCTTTGATTGCATTAATGAAGAATCAAGTTGATGCACTTCGGTCGGTTAGTGAAAATGACAGTATTGCCCATTTTTTAAATTCGTCATTAAACAAAACAGAGATTGCTCGCGTAAAACAAGACACTATAGATGAGAAAACAAAGTTATTGTATGTAGCGCCAGAATCTTTAACCAAAAAAGAAAATTTAGACTTTTTAAGCAGTATAACTATTTCCTTTTTCGCAATCGATGAAGCACATTGTATTTCAGAATGGGGACATGATTTTAGACCAGAATACAGGCGTTTAAGACCCATGATTGAAAGTATTGATAAAGTCCCAATAATTGCATTAACAGCAACAGCTACAACAAAAGTTCAACAAGATATTCAGAAGAATTTAGGCATGGTAGATGCCAAGGTTTTTAAAGATTCATTTAATAGAAAGAATCTTTATTATGAAGTAAAACAAAAAGTTGATGTTCAAAGAGAGATTATTAAGTTTGTTAAATCTAGAGAAGGGAAGTCCGGTATTATTTATTGCTTAAGCAGGAAAAAAGTAGAAGAACTTGCTGAAGTTTTACAAGTAAATGGAATAAAGGCCCTTCCTTATCATGCTGGCCTTGACGCAAGCACAAGAGCAAAGCACCAAGATATGTTTTTAATGGAGGATGCTGATGTAATTTGTGCTACCATAGCATTTGGTATGGGAATTGACAAACCAGACGTTAGGTTTGTTATTCACCATGATATTCCAAAATCACTAGAGAGTTATTATCAAGAAACAGGAAGAGCAGGAAGAGATGGTGGTGAAGGACATTGCTTGGCTTTTTATAGCTATAAAGATATTGAGAAATTAGAAAAGTTTCTGCATGGTAAACCTGTTGCAGAACAAGAAATTGGAAACCAACTTTTACAAGAAGTTGTTGCCTATTCAGAAACCAGTATGAATAGAAGAAAATTTCTTTTGCATTATTTCGGAGAAGAATTTGACGAAATAAATGGAGAAGGCGCCGATATGTGCGATAACTCCAGATTCCCCAAAGAGAAGTCAGAAGGAAAAGAAGATGTTCAACTTGTATTAAAAACCATTAAAAGTATTGTCGGCAAGCACAAGGTAAAATATTTTGTAGATATTTTAACAGGGAACGTCACGAGTGAAATTAATACCTACAAACATAATAACAATGAATTCTTTGGAGCTGGAAAAGAAAAAGACGGCTTATTCTGGAATGCAGTTTTGCGACAAGTAATTGTTGCAGGACTAGTTGGAAAAGAAATCGAAAGCTACGGAACCTTATTTTTGCGAGAAGCAGGAGAAAATTTTATCTCAAGTCCTAAATCATTTATGCTGATTAAAGAGCATAATTACAATGACACGGATGACTCCGATATAATTTTAAATCAAAAAGGAGGAAGAGCTTCTGACGATGTACTTTTTAAAATGTTAAAAGATTTAAGAAAAGAAATTGCAAAGGGTAAAGGTGTACCCCCTTTTGTGGTGTTCCAGGACCCCTCATTGGAAGATATGACATTGCAGTATCCCATTTCTATGGATGAACTACAAAATATAGTGGGAGTAGGTCAAGGAAAAGCCAAAAGATATGGACAGCCATTTTTAGATGTAATTATTCAATACGTTAATGAAAATGAAATAGAGCGTCCTGAAGATTTTGTGGTTAAATCAATTGTAAACAAAAGTGGGTCAAAAGTTAGCATTATTCGAAATATTGATAAAAAACTCCCCCTTGAAGATATAGCCAAAGCACAAGGCAAAAATATCGATGAGCTTATAATAGAAATTGAAGCTATTGTTGCTTCAGGAACCAAAATCAACATAGATTATCATTTAAATGAGGTGCTAGACGAAGATGCGCAAGAGGAAATATTTGAGTACTTTATGGATGATGCGGATACAGATTCTATTGAAGAAGCCCTCAAAGAATTTGATGATGACTATACAGAAGAAGAGCTTCAGCTTATGAGAATTAAATTTATGAGTGAAGTTGCCAATTAAAAAACACTACCATTTTACAATTTTTACCGTTTACGTTAAATTATTTACCGTTACTTAATAAATAGTGTGCGAACTCTTTGAAAAGGCAACTGTCTGATTATATTTGTGTTCTTCTAAAAAGAATTAATACAAATAGAAAATTAAAATAATTATGAAAAAAATTTACTTAAGTGTTGCGATTTTCGCAATGAGTGCAAATTTAGCCTTTGGACAATTTGCGGAAAAAAGAAATGTTTTAGAGGTCTCTAAAGCACCATCATATGGAATTGCTCCTGATGGATCGGCTGAAAAAGCTTTAGGTGTTGCATATTTAATTTCAGATTTCACCAATCCAGGCGACTGGGTTGCTGCTAATGACGGACAATCCTCTCCTTTTGGCTGGAACATTGGTTCTACTTCAAATACATGGTGGGGTGCATTTGCAGGAGGGATTTCTTCTACATCAGGTGGTAACTATGCAGAAGTTTATAATGGAGATTACAATTCTGGTGACCAAGCTATTGGTGTAACTTATACACTGACAACTGCAAATCCTATTGATATTCAAACATTAACAGGAACAGATCTAGTTTCTCTTAGCTTCGAACAATATGGTGCTGACTTTAATGACTTACAAGAATTTCAAATTAGTGTTGATGGCACTAATTTTATAACTATTGGCAGCAACGAAGACCAGGAAACATATGTTGGCAACAATGCGAGCGCTATTTATCCAAATCCAATGACACGTACAATTAACTTAAATCCTTACATCGCAGGTAACGCAGGATCTGTATGGATTCGATTTTCTTGGACTTCAGGATTTCCAACAGATACGAACCCTGTAGCTTGGACAACTTTCGGATGGTTTATTGATGATGTGAATATTGTTACTCTACCAGATAATGATTTAGCTGAAACTGGATCAGCTTGGGGTAGTCTTGGATTACACTACCACCAAATACCTCAAACACAAGTTGCACCAATTGATTTTTCTGCAACCGTTGTTAATAATGGTATCGATCTGCAAACAACTGTTCAACTTACTACTGATGTAACTGGTGCAGGAACATTTAATGGAACAAGTTCATCGGGTGTTAATCTTAATGCTGGAGAAACTGACAGTCTAGTTTTATCAACTCAATTCACTCCTTCTGCAATAGGTACTTATAACTTCACGTGGTCGGTAGGTTCTGATCAAGTGGATGATGTCCCTACCAATAACATATTGGCAGGAGATAGCTTTGAGGTTGGTCAATACATATATGCTAGAGACACCGATGGCACTCCTGGTGCAGGTGGTGGAGAAGATGGACTAAATCCTGGAGGTTATGCTTTCGAAGCTGGTTCTTACTTCGATGCTTTTGCTTCAGAACAAGTTTATGGAATTGATGTAACAGTTGGAACTGGAACACCTGACGCTACAATTATTTATGGGAAACTATATGTTTTTGATGCAGGTGCCGGAGATTTTGTTTACGTAGATGAAACAGCAGAATACTCTGTATCAAGTGCTGAATCTAGTAGCAATGCAAACATCACTTTACCTTTGTTTACATTCCCTACACTTACTGCTGGCTCGACATACTTAGTAATGGTTGGATGCTATTCTGAATTTTACTATGGAACGAGTGGGTTCTCTCCCGATCAAACAAGTTTCATTACCTACGGTGGATGGGGTGGAACTGGTAGCCAGTTTTACACAAATAACACTCCTATGGTAAGAATGAACTTCGATCCATCAATTGGAATTGCTGAGGTTTCTGAAACCGGAGCTATTTTAGGACAAAACATGCCAAACCCATTTGACAACAACTCTACAATTAATTTCGAATTAACTAACACATCAGATGTTCAATTCGAGTTTGTTGATATGACAGGGAAAATCGTTAAAACTATGGACTTAGGCACATTAGCAAATGGACCTCACAGTATTCAAGTTGATGCTACTGAATTTGCTTCAGGGGTATATTACTACTCTTTAGTTTCTGAAGGAAGTAGAATCACAAGTAAAATGGTTGTTCAAAAATAACTATTACCTTACAGTATTTTTTTTTAAAAAGGGCTACCTAATATATTAGGTAGCCTTTTTGCTTTATGTAATATTACCTTTTAAAGATTAAAATAGTTTGGCTCTATGTTTTGAGTTCACATTCTTTGTCGTACATTTGCACTCCAATTTTGGCAAAAGAGTCAATTTAATTTGGATCATGCGGATGTGGTGGAATTGGTAGACACGCTAGATTTAGGATCTAGTGCCGCGAGGCGTGAGAGTTCGAGTCTCTCCATCCGTACCATATTAAAAAGGCATCGTGCCAGTGCACGATGCCTTTTGTATTTAAAGAAATAAATAAAAGAACAACCATAAACATGGATATTCAACAAAGCAACACAGACAAACTTAATGCGATTTTAACAATAAAAATTGCAAACGCGGACTATAGCGATCAATACGAAAAATCCTTAAAGTCTTATAAGAAGCAAGTACAAATGCCTGGATTTAGATCTGGTCAAGTACCAACGACTGTAATTAAGAAAAAGTATGGTCCTTCAATTTTAGCTGAGGAAATTGACAAATTGTTGAACGACACACTTCACAAACACATTACAGAAAACAATTTAAATGTTTTAGGTAATCCAATGCCTGTTGTGGATGACAAGATGGATATTGATTGGAAAAACCCTGGTGATTTTGAATTTTCTTATGAAATTGGGTTAGCTCCAGATTTTGATGTTAAATTAAGCGCAAAAGATAAGTACACATATTACAAAGTAAAAGTTGACAAAACATTAGTTGACAAACAATTGGATGATTTTGCAAAAAGATATGGCAAACTATCTTCAACGGACGTAAGTAATGAAAAAGACATGATTATGTCTCACTTTACAGAACTGGACGAAAATGACAAACCAGTTGATGGTGGCTTTTCTCATTCATCTACAGTATCAATTGAATTTACAGAAGATAAAAAAGCGAAGAAAAAATTAATTGGATTAAAAGCTGGTGATACACTAATTATAGATCCAAGAGTCATTTCTAGAAGTGAATCAGATTTAGCCGCAATGTTGAATATCTCTGCCGAAAGAGCTGCTGCTTATACAAGAAATGTAGAATTAAAAGTTACTGATGTTAAGAGTTTAGCCCCTGCTGAAGTTAACCAAGAGTTGTTTGATAAAATTTATGGTGAAGGAACTGTTACGACTGCTGAAGATTTTAGACTGAAAATTGAAAGTGAGCTTTCTGGAATGTTTGTTAAAGATAGTGATAAGGTTTTCAAAAGAGATTTAACTGAAAGTCTTGTTAAAAAGTTAAAGTTGACGCTGCCAAATGAGTTTTTAAAGAAATGGATACTTTCTTCTAGTAAGGAAGAAATCACTGCTGAGCAAGTTGAAGCAGAATATGAGCAATATGCGCAAAACCTTAAATGGCAATTGGTTGAAAATAAAATAATCAAAGACAACGATATCAAAGTTAATAACGATGAAGTTGTTGCCTATACAAAGGAATTACTGTCTGGTCAATATGCTCAATATGGCATGATGGTTCCTGATGATGAAGAAATGAATAAATATGCACAAAATGTTCTTTCCAATCAGGAAGAAGCGCGTAAAATATACGATTCGTTATACGATCAGAAAGTATTAAACTTCTTGAAGGACACCGTTAAAATTGCTGAGAAAGAAGTGAGTTACGATGACTTTGTTAAGATAGCTTCAAAAGCTTGATTTATTTTGAATTCTGACAATCCTCAGATTAATTTACATTTGTAATTGTTATGGCGAGTATTAGACAAGAAAAAATTGCAGGTGTTATACAAAAGGAACTAAGCTTAATTTTTCAAAAAGAAGCAAGAACAATTTGTATGGGAGCAATGGTGAGCGTTACCATAGTTCGGATATCCCCTGATATGGGAACTGCTAAAATTTATCTAAGTGTTTTCGGAGCAAAAGAAAATGAGGAAGTTCTGAAAAACATTCAAGAAAATGGGCGTCAAGTGCGACACATGCTTGCCCAAGCTGTGAAAAATCAACTTAGAAAAACTCCTGAGTTAACTTTTTTCTTGGATGACTCTTACGATTATGCGCGTAACATAGATGAGTTACTTAAATAATTTGGTTAGATGAAACCATGAAAAAGTTATATAAATACTTATTAAATACATTGCCGAGGCCATTGTTGATCAGGCTGAGCTATGTTTTTAGAGTATTTGCTCCTTTGGTTTACAAAGGGAATAAAGTGGATTGTCCTGTTTGTGAAAAATCGTTTAGGAAATTTCTTTCTTACGGTTCAAATGTGGCCCATAGAGACAATGTTCTTTGTCCGTACGACCTTACACTAGAAAGGCACCGTTTAATGTGGGTTTATCTAAAAAATAAATCGAATTTCTTTACAGCGGAAAAATTAAAGGTAATGCACATAGCCCCTGAGCAATGTTTCTACAGTAAGTTTAAAAAACAGAACAATCTAGAATACAAAACTGGCGACCTACTCTCCCCGCTTGCGGATATTCATTTTGATTTACATAAAATTCCATTACAAGATAATCAGTATGATGTTATTTTTTGCAATCATGTATTGGAACATGTTGAAGATGACCATAAATGCATGACTGAGTTGCATCGGATAATGAATTTAGGAGGATGGGGGATTTTTCAAGTCCCAATTGACACGTTACGCCCAGAAACCTATGAAGATGCTTCCATTGTATCTCTTGAAGAAAGAGAAAAACACTTTTGGCAATACGATCATGTTCGATTGTATGGTTTGGATTACCCAAAAAAATTAGAAGCTGCAGGGTTTGAAGTCGAAATTTACGATTACCATAAAGACATGCCAAAAGGGCAATATGAAAAGTATCGTTTTCATCCTGATGAATTATTGTATATTGTAAAAAAGAAATAACCCAAATTGGAAACTTTTTCAATAGATAATCAATCAGAACTCTCCAAAGTAGCAAAAGCTATAGCAAAATTATGTGCCGGTAATCAAGTTTTTATTATTGATGGAGAAATGGGTGCAGGGAAGACCACTCTCATTGGCGAGGTCTGCCAAGTGCTAAATGTTGCAGATGCCGTTGCGAGCCCTACTTATGGAATAGTAAACACATACTTCTCTGAGCAATATGGAGAAATAAACCACTTTGATTTTTACCGTATTAAAAATGAAGAAGAAGCTATGGATAGCGGATTAGACGAACTGCTTCATAGTGGTAATATCTGCTTTATTGAATGGGCAGATAAAATCCCGAAACTTTTACCTGATAATTGCGTAAGAGTGTCAATCGAAACAATCGATACTAATAGCCGTAAAATCACTATAACGATATGATTTCCTCTGGAGACGCCCTTAAATCATTGGCCTACGAAGCTTCATTAATGCCTCAAGAAGAAATGTTGGAGGTAGGTCGTAAAAAATCAAGTTTATACATTGGTATTCCCCGAGAAACTGAATTTCAAGAGCATCGAGTTGCACTAGTGCCAGAAGCTGCAGGGCAGATTGTAGCCAACGGTCATCGCGTTGTAGTAGAAACAAATGCAGGGGAACATGCAAATTTTTCCGATCGAGATTATAGCGAGGCAGGTGCAGAAATAGTTATGTCGCATGAAGCAGTATATCAAGCAGATATTATATTAAAGGTAACCCCCCCATCTCCAAAAGAAATTGAGCTGATGAAACACAAGCAAACCCTATTTTCTGCGCTGCAACTAACAGTTCAGCCAGAAAACACTTTGCGCGGCTTAATGAAAAAGAAAATTACAGCAATTGCATGGGATTATATAAAAGATGAAGCACAAATATTTCCCATAGTTCGATCAATGGGCGAGATTGCAGGCATAACATCTATTTTAATTGCAGGTGAATTAATGTGTAATGTCAATGGAGGTAAAGGTTTAATGTTTGGTGGAGTTGCAGGAATTACGCCGACAGAGGTTGTTATTATTGGTGCCGGAACCGTTGGGCAATTTGCCGCTAAAACTGCATTGGCAATGGGTGCTTCAGTAAAAATATTTGATAACTCAGTATATAAATTAAGAAGGCTTCAACAGGATTTAGGTCAAAAAGTTTTTACTTCGATTATTCAACCAAAAGTGTTAGAGAAAGCATTAAGAAGAGCTGATGTAGCCATTGGAGCTTTAAGAGCCCCACATGGAAGAACTCCTTGTGTGGTTTCTGAACCAATGATTGAAGGAATGAAAGATGGAGCTGTTATAGTTGATGTAGCAATTGACCAAGGGGGTTGTTTCGCTACATCTAAAGTTACAACTCACGAACAACCTACATACGAGAAACATGGTGTAACCCATTATTGTGTGCCAAATATTGCTTCCAGAGTCTCCCGTACTGCCTCTTATGCATTGAGTAATATTTTTGCTCCTCTGGTTCTAGAAATAGCAGATGGTGGCGGATGCGAGAAATTAATTAGAACAAACAAAGGCTTCAGGCATGGTGTTTATATCTACAATGGAACATTAACTTCTTCCTACTTAGGCGAAACCTATAACCTCCCATACAAAGATTTAGATTTATTAATTACTGCTTTTTAATCACCCAGAAATATACTTCCCCAAAGGAACTTTACTAATCAAATAAACAATCGCTACCGATACAATAAGCGTAATGATTGTAGTCAGAGGAATTCCAATTAATGGATGAATTAAATTCCAATCAACACCATACATTATCAAGTAGTTTAAAACTAAAATATGGGAAAGGTAAATTCCATAACTGTGTTTGTCAATAATATTTCGTGCAGTTTTAAGAACCCCATTTAGCTTAATATCTGCATTTTTTAATAAAACATATACACTTGTGGCCATTAATAGCACATTTGGAATTAAATAGGAGTAATAATTTTTACAAAATACCCCAGTCTTATCGGTGTAATAAAAGGTTCCATAAAAAGTGACAAATAATCCAATTGTAAATGTAACCACTGCTAACGCTGATATTCGTTTTGACTTCGTATTTATGATAGATAAATAATAGCCTAAAACAACGTAGCCTAAGTAACCCAAGTAATACCATAGATTCCATTCAAAATTACTATATGAGGTGTGTGATGTTGAAAGAGTAATAAACAGCACCCATACTAGCAAGAATAACTCCACATACAGCTTTCTAGCCCTAGCTATAATTTTGGCAAACAATGGAATAGTAATATAAATTCCTAAAAGCATATATATATACCACAGGTGGTAAGAACTACCATCTTGCAGTTGCTGTAGAATCCAGGCAAAATTTGACTGTGAAGCTAATTTCCCATTAAATTGTGGAGGTTCAATAAAATTGTAAATGATATAAATAGCTGTCCAAAAGGCAAATGGGATAAGAATTCTTATAACTTTTCTTAAAAGAAAAGTGGGATAAGAATACTGTCTCCCTAATAATAAAGCTCCTGTTATCATTAAAAACAATGGCACTGAAAAACGAACAAAAGAGTCATAAACATTTCCTATCCACCAGTGGGAGTTAGGCACTTGGTTATACTTATACAAGACTGAAGAGGCTACATGCAATAAAACAACACATACGGTTGCAAGAACACGTGAGTTGGATATCCATTCTTTTTTACCCTGCCCCATTAGGAATCTTTATTTTGCGATTATCAAGCGTTGATTAATGCTTTTAGTAACATCTTTGTACCGCACAATATATTCTCCTGAAGCTAAGTTGTTGAATGACTGATAAATCGTTTTTGCTCCCGTAATATCCCTTTTTTCCATTATTTGACCTACCACATTAAATATGGTTAATTCCCCATCTAATATATTTTCATCACTAATCGCAACTTGGAATTCTCCAGAAGAAAAACTAGGATAAACAGATAGAGTTAATGAAGAGTAACCTTCATTTATTAATTGTATTTGCAGGTCATTAGCTGCGATAATAGTAAAGTATGCATCGTCGGAAAAGTCAATGGTAGAAGTCAGCGTGTCATCTACTAATAGCATTTTGTAAGCCTCATTATTTTGAGAAAAATCAGGTTCTGTCGAAATGAGAAGAACGTATTCCAAATCATTTTCTGGAAGCGTTTCTAACGCAATTCTAACATCCACACTTTCAATTATTCCTACCTCATCCACTTGCCATATTCTGCCGATCATCTTTGTTTCAAATGGCGTTACGTTTGGTATCCAATTACTGTGACTTTCATTGTTATCTGCCCACATAAAGTAATCTCCATTGTCCAAAGAAATAGGATTGTTTATTCTTACTATTCCAGTCCCTTGAGCATCTTGATGTAAATCAAATTGGTTCTCTCTTCCAATTCCAGCAAGATTAAATCTAAAGGTATGATCATGTAAATACATATCATTGCTCCCCAAGTCAATTTGATATTTAGCTCCTAAATAATTTCGAATTATATTTACATGTGTCTTCCCGAGTGTTTCATTATAAATAAAGTGCTCAGCTAACTTTCCGTCTCCCCACCTATCCGATCTATCTTTTCCGAGCTGAATATCTATAATCCCCGTGTTGTCTCTATCAGCAAATCCCATTTCACCTTCTTCATCATCTTCTCCATCAGAAATTACATGTATATAGCTGGTTATATCATTTTGACAAAATGCAAAACCATAAAGATGAGGTATTGTTATATCATTAAATGATTTTGTTGGTCCATTTATTCCATCGCCGGTATTATTTTTAATATACGGATACCATCTCTGCTCAGCTTTATTTGGATGAATAATAAATCCGTTGTCATCCCTGGAGCTTGCTATCCAACCATGCTCATTATAAAACTCAGAAGTAGACTCTGCAATAGTAAAAACTCCAAAGTTTTTCCCAGGCGTAACGTTCTCTGCTTTTATCCATGTTCCAAAACCAGATGTATCTGATTGAAATTCAATTGCATTTAAACCAGTAATTCCATTTGCTCCTGTTCTCAACATTGGTTGCATTGAGTCAATAGTTTGAAAAGTATTAATGTTAAATGTACTCCTATCTAACCACTTGTCTATGATAGCTCCATCCGTAGTAACTGCATTGCCTTGGTAGCTAAATTCATTGTCACCACTTAGCCAAATAGCAATTTCAGTTTCCCCTCCAACTCCTCCAGGACCAGTATATCCAAGATTTGGAATGTCTTCAGAATAATTAACCGAAAATGTAGTAGCCATAGCATTATAAACAGAGTCGTTATCTCTCGCAACATCCGCGGGGATATCAATTGTTATCATTCCTGGAGAAATGGGTGTAATATTTATTTCATAGTTGATAGGACCTCCAGTTAAAGAATTGAGCGTTCCGTTAGTTATTGCTATATCCAAAAGATCAAATCCTGAAACGGGAACATTTGCAAGGTTTTTGTAAAAATTAATATTCAAGTTGAAGTCCTCATAAACTTCTAATTTTGGATTGTCATTTTGAAAAGAAATTAATGGTAAACTTGGAAAATAAGTGGTAATTGTATCATATAAGTCAGATTCCCAAAGTCCTCTGCCATAGGTAGAAGCTCTTAACCTCTTTTCTGCTCCCCCGGAACCGTAATAAATATTTAATTCCGAAAGCTCAGAATTGACTGGTAAACCAGTGCCAAAAAACACCCAATTAGACATGGTGGAGTCTTTATAATATACTCCAGCATATGTTCCAACATAGAGACCTTCATTACTCATATTATCTAAAACAATACAAGTAACAGGTATGCCAGGCAGGTTTCCAGAAATGTCTACCCAAGTAAGACCACGGTCATCTGACCTTATTACTCCGTTACCTTTTGCAAGCCAAATAACATTCGTATCCATTGGGTTCGTCTCTATATCAGTAATCATCCCGGCAATTGTTCCAGGGCTAAAAGTATTCCAAATTACATCTGTTGCTAAATCATTGCAATTCTGCGAGCGATAAAGGCTAAAACCCTTTGTAACATAAAGAAGGTTCGAATCAGCGGAAGAGTGTTCAATTACATCACAGTTATTTGATGTATTGCCAATTCCGGCAGGAGAAATATTTTCGAAAAGAACGCTGTCTTTATCGGCTTCTTTAAGCCTTGTTGTTCTCCACATACTCTTTAATCCAGCATACATAACACCATTGTTATGTTCACTAATACAATAGGGAGTAACCCAGGCGCCTTCTTCGTCAACATTATTTGTATTTAAACCACAAATTTTTTGAAACCCAGATCCATTAACAGATCGATAAATTAATGCATAATAAATAGAAGCATAAGCATAATTTTCATCCATTGGATCATACATACACTCCATTCCATCACCTCCCAAAACTCTTCCCCAGCCAATTCCATCGAACAGACTAGTTCCATTATCCTGAAAACCAGTAAGGCATTTATTGACATTCGTAGCGCTTTGTCCAATTTTATAAATTTGTCCAATTACCATATTTTGAGAAATATCTTCCCAAGCAGAATTTGCAGAATTACTTCTATACAATCCACCATCATTTGCTAAGTAAAGCTCATGCGTATGCGGTGAAAAACTTAAATAATGCATATCTACATGAACCCCATTACTGTTATATGTCCAACTACTTCCTCCATCTATAGATTTAAAAACGTTTATTCCACCGGCATATACTATATCTGCATTTTCTGGATCTACTTCCAATGCAAGATCATACCAAGATTGACCAACACCAATATCAGAACCATCGGTTGTCCTGCCCATAATATTAGGTGAATTAGCAACTTCATAAAATGTCTGCCCAGAATCGTCTGACCGCCAAAATGAATCGAAATCATATAGATTGGTAATAAGTAAATACAACCTATTCGGATCAGCTTCGCTTACCTCAATAAGCATTCTGGATTTGATTGGGTAACCAAAAGCAGAAGAAAACGACAACCCTCCATCTGTGGAAATGTCCAACCTATTTTTTCGAACAGCATATATTGTGCTGGGGTCACCAGGCTTAAGCTCCATATCAATATAATCAGTAGGAGATATGGTTGTTTGCGTCCAATTTAAACCAGCATCTTCAGATCTAAAAAACCCTCCCGAAGTACATGCATATAGGACTTGATTACTATCAGGATGCATCCGCATTTCATTAACCGTTCGATCTCCCATTCCTGAATTAAATTGATTAAAGGAAATTCCACCATCAATACTTTTAAAAACTCCAAGTCCAGGTGCATCGCTAGCATCCTTGTCGCCGGTTCCCACATATACAATGTTTGGGTCAATAGGATCTATCAAAATAGAAGATACACCGAGGGTTGGCATGTCATCCGTAGAACTATTCCAAGTATCTCCATTGTCATTACTAATCCATAAACCTCCTGATGCTGCCCCAGCATAAATAGTATTTGGGTCCGTCGGATGAAATGCAACGGTATTCAATCTTCCAACTCCAGGGATTTCCCCATAATCAGTAGTTTGGTTAAAGTTAGGCCCAAGTGGTGTCCAATTTCCGCTAACTGATTTAATAGGTATATAATTTTTTAATGTATAAAATGTTTCGGAAGGATTTGGCTTATATCCGTTTTCATCAATTATTTTCGACATTCGGTATTCCCACCTTTTAAAAGGTTTATAGCCACAGCCAGGAGTTATTTGTCTATTCTCCCAAAAAAGAGCAAAAGCTCTTTGCGTTTCAAAAAAATTAGCGCTTGGATCTTGCATCATTTCAATCCAATATGGATAATTAGCAGTGTCATTTTGTTGCGAGCGGACTTTGCTTGAAAAGAGAAATACTAACGGTAATAGAAAGAGTATTTTTTTCATAAATTCAATTATTACTCTAATTTAAGAGAATAATAAGCAAAAAGTATCTTTAGAACTGTCTTTTTGAAAACAAAGTTGGAGCTTCACTAATGTGTTATTCCGGTTTCTGACTTCTTTGTTTTTAGAAATTGTTACTCAATAAGAATTGCTTTTAATATTTCAGTTTCCTTGTTTATTGTAAGCTTATAGTAATAAGTGCCTGGAGGTAAGTTAAAGGTCGACATATCAATAGGAATAACATGTTTTCCATAAGCTAGTGTATTATTCGTTAACTCCATTATAAATTTACCGCTACTGTCTAAAAGCTCAATTTGAACTTTTGACAACTTATGTAGCTTAAATGAAATATAAGTCAAGTTTGTTGTGGGATTTGGAAAAACACTCATTTCCATAATACTATCTGACAATGATTCTTGCGGAAGGTTAAGGATATCACCTATAGGAGTTACATCTGTCCAAATACTGAGCTGGCCTCCATTGTGTCTGGTCCATATTGGCCGAACAATATTGTTATGAGCCACTATATTGTTATAATCGCCAAAAAAAACACCATTCGTAGGAATAAAAGGTGTGTCACTAATTTTTCGATTTATAAACGTACTTCCTCCATCTGATGAGATAGCCAAGTAAACATCTGTTTGATTATCCAGATAAGCTCTTCTATCATAAAACACAAAATACAAATGTCCATTGGTTTGATCAACATCCATCCAAGTAAAAAACTGATGTTTATTTGAATTATCATTATTTACTCGCACCGGAATAGACCAAGTATTACCACCATCAATTGATTTAATTAACCAAATATCAGTGTCTGTTACACCATTTCTTTGATCTGACCAATTGATGTAAATAGTACCATGATTTGGCCCTCCACTAAGATCACATTTTGTAATTGGAAGCCCATTAGCCCTGTCTAATCCAGGAATATCAAAATCCCAGCCTCCAGGCATTGGGTCAACAAAAATTTCTTGAGCAAGCCAAGTATTTCCTTGATCCAAGGATCGATTAAAAACAATTCCATTTGGTCCGGTCCAAGAGACATAAATTTCACCAGATGGACCAATCGCAGGAGTTGCTCCTTCCACAGTGTTATCTTTATCGAGGCAATCTCCACTGACCTGATTGATTTTTATTGGCGTGGACCAAGAGTTTCCCTGGTCCAGGGATTTTGAAAACAATATCCTACTACTATCTAAAGAAGCAGAACTGCCATATTGATCAAATTCCGTCCATGTCATATAAATATTATTGTTGCTCCTGTCCACAATAGTCCATTGCTTATCTTGTGCCTTTGTTCCATTTAATCCAGTGTAAGACCCATTAGACCATGACACCCCTCCATCAGTAGACTTTTGACAGACGATTCTATCTATCCAATTGGCTCCAGGAGTATTTGATAAATGTGTGAAATAGAAATGCCCCAGAGTATCCACATCAATGACAGGGTCTCCCCATACGCCATAACTGGAATTTAGCGTATTTACATTCCAAGTTGCACCAGTATCAATTGAAGTATAATAATAATTTAAGTTAGAGCCAGCAACAAGAACGTTTGGATTAGATGGATCCATCATTATAGATGGTTCTGTTGGGTTTCCTATACTAGATATTTGAATGTTTTGGGCACACACATATAGGTTTATTAACAGTGTCAGAAAAGCTATCGATGATAATTTAATTGTTGTTTTTCTTGCCATAATTCATGGTTATTGAAGTAAATATAAGTCTTTCTAAAGCAAAACTCCGAAAACGAAGGATAAAGTTTAGAGCCTCTCGTTGCCTATTGTATTAAGCGATAAGCGACTATAATAAATATTGTTCCTAATGAGTTGAATAAATTTGAAGCAAGATTAGTATGTATAGAAGAAGTAGATTTATGTATAGAAGAAGTAGATTAATGAAAAACAGCTTTTATCAAAGAGAACTCTGGTTACAATGAAGCCGAATATTCCGCTAAATCAACAATTTTTGATGAATATCCATATTCGTTATCATACCATGAAACTACTTTTATAAAATTTTCAGTTAAGGCAATTCCAGCATTTGCATCAAAAACGGAAGTACATGTTTCGCCAACGAAATCCTGAGAGACTACTAAATCTTCTGTATATCCTAAAATTCCTTTTAACTCATTTTCAGAAGTAGCTTTCATCACTTCACAGACTTCATGATAGGTAGCACTTTTCCGAATATTAACGGTTAAGTCTATTACCGAAACATCCATTGTTGGCACTCTAAATGCCATGCCAGTGAGTCTTCCATTCAACGAAGGAATAACTTTACCAACAGCTTTTGCCGCTCCTGTGGACGATGGAATAATATTATGCAGCGCTGATCTGCCACCTCGCCAATCTTTTGAAGACGGTGCATCAACCGTATTCTGTGCAGCCGTAGTAGCGTGAATCGTAGTCATTAATCCATCTGTTATTTCAAAATTATCATGCAACACCTTTGCAATTGGAGCCAAGCAGTTTGTTGTGCATGAAGCATTGGAAAATATCATATCTGAAGCTTTCATTTCAGTATTATTTACCCCCATAACAAACATAGGAGCATCATCTGACGGAGCCGAAATAATTACTTTATTTGCTCCACCCGTAATATGCTTTTGCGCCTTATCTAATGTTTTAAAAACACCTGTACATTCAATAACAAAGTCAACATCCAAAGCATTCCATTTTATGTTTTCTGGATTTCTTTCAGCAGTAACCCTTATTTCATTTCCATTGATAATTAGTTTACCATCTTTTACAGCAACATCGTCATTAAACCCACCATGAACCGAATCAAATTTCAGCATATAAGCTAAATAGTCGACATCTAGTAAATCGTTAATAGCCACAACTTGCACACTGTCTCTTTGAGAGGCTATTCTGAGCACTAGTCTGCCTATTCTACCAAAACCGTTAATTCCTATCTTAATCATAATTATACGTTTTTTTATGAGATTAACCCAATTAAGCAACATCTTATTGTCAAATATACAATAAGTTGCTGCTAAATCAAATTTTTGATAGATTATGGATATTACAACTTCACTTTTTGATTCTCTTTAATTATTCAGCAAGCAATTGAAATTCACAGTTTTGAGCTGACATCTTACAAAAATGAGTCCGAATAGCAAAGCTATACTTTTTCTGATCCATTTAAAAATAAGTCTATATAACACAAAAAAAGCCTCCGAAAAAGAAGCTTTTATTAATGTACTTTTTGAATCTTATTTTCTGAAAATTTAGCTATTGAAGAGCTGTCTCTAATAATTTATTTTGGAGATCCTATCCAATAAACGAGGTCTTATGTTGACTTTAACGAATGCAAAAAAACTATCCAAGCTGTTGAACAACTCTATCAAATAATGCTTCTGTTAACTGACATACATAGTATCCTTTATTGCATTCACCAATCGTTTAACATTTGGTAAAGCTTCTGCCATAAGAGGTTTAGCAAAGGGAAAAGGTGTGTCGCTTTGTGTTACTCTTTGCACAGGTGCGTCTAAATAATCAAATGCATAACGTTGGAGGTGGTAAGCAATCTCACTCGAGATAGATCCAAGCGGATGACTTTCTTCTAATATGACACAACGTCCAGTTCTTTTAACAGATTCTACAACCGTAGCATAATCCAACGGTCTGATCGTTCTTAAATCAATAATTTCACAATCGATTCCTTCTTTGGCTAATATATCTGCCGTTTCTTGCGCTAGTTTAATAATCTTTCCGAAAGTAACTATCGTAACATCCTTTCCTTTCCTTTTAATATCTGCTTTTCCAATCGGAATTAGATATTCAGTTTCAGGAACCTCTCCTTTATCTCCATACATTTTTTCTGACTCCAAAATCAACACAGGATTATCATCTCTAATTGCCGATTTCATTAAACCTTTAGCGTCATAAGGATTAGAAGGAGTGCACACTTTTAATCCTGGAACATTGGCGTAAAAAGATTCGAATGCTTGAGAGTGGGTTGCTGCCAGCTGTCCAGCCGTTCCATTACCGCCTCTAAATACAATTGGACAGTTAAATTGACCTCCACTCATTTGCAACATTTTTGCTGCGCTATTTATAATTTGGTCTGCTGCAAGAATTGCAAAGTTCCATGTCATAAACTCAACAATTGGCCTTAAACCATTCATTGAAGCTCCAACTGCTATTCCAGCAAAACCTAGTTCAGCAATCGGGGTGTCTATAATCCTTTCTGGTCCAAACTCATCCAACATTCCTTGAGAAACTTTATAAGCGCCATTGTATTCAGCTACTTCCTCACCCATTAAAAACACGTTTTTATCTCTACGCATTTCTTCGCTCATTGCTTCCCCAAGGGCTTCTCTAAATTGTATCGTTTTCATCTGTTTTCAAATTTTAGGAAAACAAAAATAGAGTTAAAACATGTAAAATCATTACCGAATCAATAATAATTACACGATTCCGATTTTAGATTCATAATAAAACATTAAAAGGTATGCACGCATAACAAATAATTGTGTAAATTTGAACGTCCAAGAAATGGATTTAGTTACATTTGCAACTCCAATTTATTCTTGGAATAACAAAGATTAAAAACAAGTAAAATATAACATATGAAGTTATTAGTTTGTATTAGTAAAGCACCAGACACAACATCAAAAATTTCTTTCACTGATGGTGATACTAAATTTGATGAAAATGGTGTGCAATACATTGTAAATCCTTATGATGAGTGGTACGCTTTAGTGCGGGCGCTAGAATTGACCGAAGCAAATGGAGGAACAGTTACAACAATTACCGTTGGAACTGCCGCGGATGATCCAACAATTAGAAAAGCACTAGCCATAGGAGCTACAGATGCTGTAAGAGTGGATGCAGAAGCAAAAGACCCCTATTTCGTTGCAAAGCAAATAGCCGAATACGCAAAAGCTAACAACTTTGACATCATTCTCACAGGAAAAGAAACAATCAATTACAATGGTGCTCAAATTGGAAGTATGCTTGCTGAAATGTTAGATCAACCTTTCGTGTCTTTAGCACAGAAATTGGAAGTTTCTGGAAATACAGCCACATTAGAAAGAGATGTTCCTGGTGGAGCAGAGGTTATTGAAGTAAATACACCTTTCGTATTAAGTGCAGCAAAAGGTATGGCAGAGCAAAGAATTCCAAACATGAGAGGGATTATGGCTGCTAGAACAAAAGCATTAAACGTAATTCCTGCTGTTGAAACAGCTGAATTAACTAGTATAGTTTCTTACAGTATGCCTGCAGCCAAAGCAGAATGTAAATACATTGATGCAGATAGCATGACCGAATTAGTAGAATTATTACACAACGAAGCAAAAGTTATTTAAGAATATGTCAGTACTAGTATTTATAGAAACAAAAGGGAAAATTTCGAAAGCTGCCAGGGAAGCAGTTACTTACGGAAGTAAAATAGGACCTACAACAGTAATTACTTATGGAGACGCTGATGCAGCTTCTCTAGGATCTATAGGAGATAATGGTGCAACCAAAGTTTTGGTTTGTAGGAACTTGAGCGAAGGAAACGATCAACAATTAACTAAGTTAATCACTGCGGCAGCAAATAACTGTGGTGCTGATGTAATAATTGTTTCGCAAGATCAATTAGGGAAGGCTGTTGCACCAAGAGTTGCAGCTAGCATGGAAGCTGGTCATGTTTCTGGAGCTATTGCACTTCCAGATACAGCAAACGGATTTATAGTTAAAACAAATGTATTTTCAGGAAAAGCTTTTGCTAATGTTTCTGTTAGCTCATCAAAGAAAGTAATTTCTTTATTGCCCAATTCTATTTCACCAGAATCTACTGGAGGAAATGCCGAAGTTGAAGAATTTAACACAGATTTAGGGAGTGCTGGAATTACCGTTAAAGAAATGAAAACACAAGGAGAAGGAGTTCTTTTACCAGAAGCCGAATTAGTTGTTTCTGCAGGAAGAGGTTTAAAAGGTCCGGAAAACTGGGGAATGGTAGAAGATTTAGCGAATACTTTAGGTGCTGCAACGGCTTGCTCTCGTCCGGTAGCGGATATTGGTTGGAGACCTCATCATGAACACGTTGGTCAAACTGGAGTGGCAATTCGTCCTAACTTATACATTGCTGCTGGAATATCTGGAGCAATTCAACATTTAGCAGGAGTAAATGGTAGTAAAACTATTGTTGTTATCAATACAGATAGTGAAGCTCCATTCTTTAAAGCTGCAGATTACGGAATCGTTGGTGATGCCTTTGAGGTATTACCAAAATTAAATGAAGCAATGAGAACTTTTAAAGCTTCTCAAAACTAGCATTATTAGTAACGTTTAAATACAAAACCTCGAGCAATGATGTTCGGGGTTTTTTGTTCTCATTTCTTAATCAAAGATTAAAAAGTGTTTATCACATTTTTTAAAACAATTTAATGGATGTTTGAATAAGGGGTTTAATTTAATTATTTTCGTACTAGAACAGATAGAGTATCAAAATACTAGTGCAGAAGGTATGGAGAAAATTAAATTGGATATAGTAGGTCTATCCTACAGTCAAACACAATCTGGTGCCTATGCCCTGGTACTAGGAGAGTCTATAGGCAAAAGAAGACTTCCGATTATTATTGGAGGTTTTGAAGCTCAGGCGATTGCTATTGAGTTAGAGAAAATGACCCCAAGCAGACCACTAACGCATGATTTATTTAAGAATTTTGCAGATGAATTTGACATACATGTCCAAGAAGTTATTATCTACAACTTGGTTGAAGGAATTTTCTTTGCAAAATTAATTTGTGAAAAAGATGGCAAAGAAATAGAAATTGACTCCAGAACTTCAGATGCCATCGCATTAGCGGTTAGATTTGAATGTAATATTTTTACCTATGAGTTTGTTCTTGGTTCAGCTGGCATTGTATTGGAGGATGAAGAGGATGAAGACAATTCGTTTATGGAAGACGATGTTGATTTGGATGAATTAACCAAAGATCCTGTGGAAACTTTTACATTAGATGATCTGGAGCAAAAAATGCAAGAGGCTATAGAAAATGAGGATTATGAGCAAGCATCTAAAATTCGAGATGAAATCAAGAGACGTAACTCAAACTAAGATATTCCTTTCATTTGAAAACACTAAACCATATACTTTTATTTGTAATCCTGGCGGGACTATTCTCTTCTTGTTCAAAAAAAGCGCCTGCCGAATTATCACTTGAAGAAAAGTTGTCGGGTAAATGGAATTTGCATATCAATCAGTATGCAGATGGAAATTATGTGCCTTTTGATTCTGCCGAATACTTTATTGACTTTGACACAAAAACTGAATCATTTAACAGTAATATCATTGAAGGACTGCAAGATACGACAAACGGATCTTGGGTTCTTAAATCTAAAGATTCGCTTTTAACCTTTACTCCATTTGTTTCAAGAAGTAAAATTCGTATTGATTCTACCGTTGTCTTTCTGGATTCCAATAAACGAAAAGTCGTTTATTTTTCAGGAGGTCAACAAATACTGAAAGATGAAAATGGAAACCTCGAACAAAAATTTGCCAATCAAACTATGTCTATCGATTACCTGGAGGGGGATACCTTAATAATGGGAACAGTAGGAATGACATCGTGTTTGATCAGAGACAATTCAGCTTTACCTAAAATGGAACCCTATTCATACCTGTCTATACTTAGAGGAATATTAGGAATGGCATTCTTATTAACCATTGCCTGGTTATTTAGTGCAAACAGAAAGGCGGTTAATTGGTCGTTAGTTGGAAAAGGAGTGGCTCTGCAATTGATAATTGCTTTTTTAGTTTTGCAAGTTCCTTTTGTTGAAACTGGATTTGACTATATAAGTAAAGCTTTTGTTTGGGTTATTGCAAAAACCGATATTGGAACTGATTTTTTATTTGGACAACTTGGAATCGGAAAAGTACAAGCCCCTCTGTTAACTTTTGCAATTAAAGTATTGCCCACAATTATTTTCTTTTCTGCATTAGTTAGTCTTTTCTATTATTGGGGAATAGTCCAGAAAATCGTTTATGCTTTTGCCTGGATTATGAAAAAGTTCATGCGCTTATCCGGCGCAGAAAGCCTTGCTGCGGCTGGAAACGTTTTTTTGGGACAAACGGAAGCTCCCTTGTTAGTTAAACCTTACTTGACGGGAATGACTAAGTCAGAAATCATGTGTCTGATGACCGGTGGAATGGCAACAATTGCGGGAGGAGTATTAGCAGCTTACGTTAATTTTTTAGGAGGTGATGACCCCGCAGAACAAGCATTTTTCGCCAAACATTTATTAACAGCTTCTATTATTTCTGCGCCTGCAGCTATAATAGCGGCTAAAATATTGGTTCCTGAAACAGAAAAAATAAACGAAGACTTAACCGTTTCAAAGGAGAAAATTGGCAGCAATGCTTTAGAGGCAATTTCCAACGGAACAACGGATGGATTAAAATTAGCTGTAAATGTTGGGGCAATGTTGTTAGTATTTATAGCTTTAATGGCTCTGGGGAATGGTGTTTTAGGATGGATTGGAAACATGAGTGGACTGAATTCTGCTATCGCTGAGAATACTGCGTATGGAGCCCTTTCGTTTGAGTTCATTTTGGGATACGCTTGTCGTCCAGTGGTATGGATGATAGGAATTGAATGGGCGGATTCTATTTATGTTGGAGAATTACTCGGAACTAAAACGGTATTAAATGAATTTGTTGCGTATCCTAGACTTGGAGAAATGAAAGATGGCGGGATGATCTCTCAGAAGTCAGTGATTATGAGCACCTACATGTTATGTGGGTTTGCTAACTTTGCTTCTATTGGAATTCAAATCGGAGGGATAGGTGCCCTGGCCCCAACTAGAAAAGGTTTATTATCTCAATTGGGAGTTCGAGCATTAATTGGCGGAACGGTTGCTTGTTTGCTGACTGCAGTTATTGTTGGAATGACACTATAACACGTTAAATTCTGCGATCTTATTAACATTTCAAATCAACTTATTAACCTCGTTTTCAGCTACGGAAGTATTTAATTATTTTCGCTTTTCAAAATCCACAACATGCAACAATACCTTGAATTATTAGATCATATTTTAGAAAATGGAGATCAAAAGGGTGATAGAACTGGAACTGGAACAATCAGTTGTTTTGGTTACCAGATGCGTTTTGATTTAGCAAAAGGGTTTCCTGTATTGACTACTAAGAAGTTACACTTAAAGTCAATTATTCATGAACTACTTTGGTTATTAAGCGGTGACACCAACATCCAATATTTAAAAGACCACAATGTAAAAATCTGGGATGCATGGGCGGATGAAAATGGAGACTTAGGTCCCGTATATGGTCATCAATGGAGAAATTGGAATAGCGATGGGATAGATCAGATTAAGGAAGTTGTAGATACCATTAAAAACAACCCAAATAGCAGAAGAATGATGGTGTCAGCCTGGAACCCAAGCGTAATGCCCGACACATCGGTATCATTTACTGAAAATGTAGCAAACGGCAAAGCAGCTTTACCTCCGTGCCATGCCTTTTTTCAGTTTTATGTAACTGACGGGAAGCTCTCTTGCCAGTTATATCAGCGCAGTGCAGATACATTCTTAGGGGTCCCTTTTAATATTGCCTCTTATTCGTTATTCACAATGATGATGGCGCAAGTTTGCAATTTAGAAGTAGGAGACTTCATACATACTTTTGGTGATGTTCATTTGTATAATGACCACATTGAACAAGCTAAACTTCAAATTACCAGAACTCCCGGAGTATTGCCAACAATGAAAATTAACCCTAAAGTTAAAGACATTTTTGATTTTAAATTTGAGGATTTTGAATTGATTAATTACGAACCACAAGCACATATCAAAGCAAGCGTTTCAGTTTAATATTTCAGAATGAAAGTATCTATCATAGTTGCAGTTGCAAACGAAAACGTCATTGGCAAAGACAATGATTTGGCTTGGCACTTGCCAAAAGATATGAAGTTTTTTATGGATACTACTCTGCATCATTATGTCATAATGGGAAGAAAGAACTATGAATCTATCCCTGAAAAATACAGACCTTTAAAAAACAGGACCAATGTAGTAGTTACCAGAAACAAAGATTACCAAGCTCCAGACTGTGTTGTTGTTGGGTCCATACGAGAAGGAATTGATGCAGCAAAAGTAAATGGTGATAAAGAATGTTTTATCATTGGTGGAGGCCAAATTTACAAAGAATCTTTAGAGATGAATATCGTTGATAAAATGTATATAACGCATATTGATGAAGAATTCGAAGGAGATACTTTTTTCCCTGAGTTCAACCAAGAAGATTGGAATTTAAGGATCTTAATGGAGCATCAAAAAGATGAAAAAAATACGCACAATTTCATCGTTACTGAGTATACAAAGAAAGGATAAGCTTTTTTACGCTACTTTTAGTTTACTAACCTTTGAATTACCAAATTGTTCTTTGGCATAATCAAGTGTTATATCCAGTTTTTTAACATCCATAGACGGAGCATTGAACATTGCATCCGTTAAAATAGCTTCGCAAATCGATCTTAATCCTCGGGCTCCCAATTTGAGATCCATAGCTTTATCAACTATAAACTCAATGACATCTTTGTGAATGTTTAACTCTATATTATCTATTGCGAAAAGCTTATTATATTGTTTTAATAAGGAATTCTTAGGTTCAGTTAATATCGAAATCAACGTCTCTTTATCTAAAGGATTTAAATAAGTCAATACCGGAAAACGTCCAATTAACTCAGGAATCAATCCGTAGGTCTTTATATCCAATTGGTTTACATAAGACAGAATATTCTCTTTAATCCCTGCAATTTCTGCTCCTGCACCAAAACCAATGGACTGTGTTTTCACTCTTCTTTCAATTATTTTCTGAATTCCATCAAAAGCTCCTCCGCAAATAAATAAAATATTTTTCGTGTCAATTTGCGTCATTTTTTGCTCTGGATGTTTTCTTCCTCCTTGCGGCGGAACACCAACCACTGAGCCTTCCAATAACTTTAACATTGCTTGCTGAACTCCTTCTCCAGAAACATCTCTTGTAATAGAAGGGTTATCACTTTTTCGAGCAACTTTGTCTATCTCATCAATAAAAACTATACCGCGCTCGGCTGATTTAACATCGTAGTCTGCAGCTTGCAGTAATCGCGACAAAATACTCTCCACATCTTCACCTACATAACCAGCCTCTGTCAAAACCGTAGCATCCGCAATACAAAATGGAACATTTAGCATTTTTGCAATCGTTTTAGCTAAAAGTGTTTTACCCGTTCCCGTTTCTCCACATAAAATGACATTTGACTTTTCAATTTCAATATCATCCTCCGTATCCTTCTGAAGTAGTCTTTTGTAATGATTGTAAACTGCTACAGAAAGGACTTTTTTAGACTCTTCTTGGCCAATTACATATTCATCTAAGGATTTTAATATCTCTGCTGGCTTCAGTAAGGTTAAAGATTTTTCCAAATCACTTGTAGTTTTTTGTCCCACTTCGTCCTGAACAATCAAATTTGCTTGTCCAATGCATGCATCACAAATATGCCCAGTGATACCAGCAATCAAAACATCTACGTCTTTCTTTTGACGCCCACAAAACGAACAACTAATCTCTTCTACTGCCATGTTTAATTATTAAATTCTCCTTAGGATAGTTGTGCAAAAGTATGAAAAAAGAAGCAAACTTCACTTTACATAGCAATGAGAATACATTTCCTATCCTAGAAAACTCGCTGATTTTAATATTCTAGTTTTCCGTCATGAATAAGCGCGCATAATCATCTTCAAGTATGGTTTTGGGGGATTCTACTGACATGTTATGTTTAATTAACTCTTTTAAAAGTTCATTTGTTTCTTGCTGCAAAGCGATCCTTTCATTTATTTTCCAGTACCAACAATTAAATCTTCTCAAAGCTAAAAAAAGGATAATTGAAACAACGAACACAACCAAATACGAAACAAAAGGGCTCTCAATATAGTTGGCTTGAGCAGCAGCGATAGTAGATTCCATAGTATGAATATTAGTGAAAGATAATTTTATCAGAGTATTAACTTATATGTCTTAATTAGTACACTCTAATCGTAAATATACACATATAAATTCAATCTTTAAAAGTGAAAGCACAAAAAAGCCTTTTGCAAATACTTGATTTACAAAAGGCTTCTGATTATTTCTGTTGTCCCACTAGGGCTCGAACCTAGACTCTTCTGTACCAAAAACAGACGTGTTGCCAGTTACACCATGGGACAATTTCTCTTAACGAGGGCGCAAATATAAAGCTCCTTTTTAAAAATCAAACTATGGCGACTAAAAAAATGTATAAAATACATGGGGAAATCTCTAAAAATCAAATGAAAGTCCGAAATTACAGCCTAAGCCATATTATTATTTAGTAAATCTAATTGTTTTAGTAAAGTTACCATCTGTAGAACTTAAGTTAAACATGTAATATCCATTCGCTAAATCAGAAGTCTCAATAGCAATCTTATTATTCCCAGAATTAACATTCATTGAAAAATTGTTTACCTGCTTTCCAGAAATATCAATTACAGTAAAATTTAAATTTGTGTTTTGAGTTGCATTAAATTCTAGTGTTGCAGACTCGTTTACAGGGTTAGGGTAAAGAGATGCAAAGCTAATTATTTCTTCAGCTTCAATTCCAACAGATGCTGCTTGGCTTTCGCTTATTACGTTCAGCGTAAAACCACTTGACTTTACTACCACAAAAATTGTGTCACAAAATGTGTCACTACATCCATTAGCATCGGCAATAGAAAGACAAATAGCATAATTACCAACTTGACTGTAAGTATGCACCGGGTATTGTTGATTTGAAGTATTTCCATCTCCGAAATTCCAAGAATAAGTTATTGGCGCAACTCCTCCCGAAGCCATATTCACTAAATAAACAACATTTGAAAATGTATTGTTTAATGAATCATAAGCTTGCCACCAATAAAAATCCGAATTACATGTTGAAGGTGGAGGTGTATTTCCAATAACTACAGAATCACAATAAGTATCAGTACAACCCATTCCATCGTCGTAAGTTAAACACACTTCATATGCCCCATTAGCATTGTAAGTGTAGTAAGTGTCTCCATCTAATGTAGTTTGGACGTCCCCATTTCCCATGGACCAAACATAAGTGCCAGCAAGGGTTGAGTCCAAGGTATAAAAATACATCTGTCCATTTCCTAGGTCGTACGATATAAATGTCGCATCGCACTGTGCCCAACTCACCATTCCAGTAAATAAAGCAATCATTAAAGTAGTAATTTTTTTCATAATTTTTTTTTAAAGTTAAAAATTCAATTTTATTGTTCAATTATACAAACGCAAAAAATTCATAACAAGAGGGGGGGGGAAAGGTCTCTTTATTATTTACCGGGCGCTGCAGAATTCTCGTAAACATCCCATAAACACCGGGATAAACTAACAGAAACTAAACTCAAATAATTTTCTATTTTTTAACATAAAACACTAATTAATGCTAAAAAATGTGGGTAGATTAACTTTTACACTTATAACCGCATTAATTTTTTTAAATTCGCAACCTCAACAAAGCATTTATAATGAGTTATAAAAAAATAAACAACATTACTGGATGGGTAGTTTTTTTAATCGCAACCATCGTTTATTTACTTACAGCAGAGGAAACTACTAGCCTTTGGGATTGTGGTGAATACATTACTACTGCTAATAAACTAGAAGTTGGTCATCCACCAGGAGCTCCTTTCTTTATGATGCTTGGAAGACTGTTTTCTGCTTTTTCAAGTCCTGAGAATGCCGCTTATATGGTAAATGCACTTTCAGCATTAAGTAGTTCAGCTACCGTATTATTTATGTTTTGGAGTTTAACCATGTTTGCTAAAAAACTGGCAAAGAAAGGGGCTAACCTACTTGACAAAGGACATATTGTTGCAATTATGGGAACTGGATTTGTAGGATCCATGGCTTATGCATTTACTGATTCATTCTGGTTTTCTGCGGTTGAGGGTGAAGTATATGCGATGTCATCTTTCTTTACAGCAATTGTTTTTTGGGCTATTTTAAAATGGGAAGTTGAAGTTGACGTATTTAACAATGTTGAGCCAGAGAAAAGAAGAGGAAATCCAAATCGATGGATCATCTTTATTGCTTATATGATTGGACTATCCATTGGGGTTCACTTATTGAATTTACTTGCTATTCCTGCTATTGCTTTTGTCATCTACTTTAAAAAGTATGAATTTAATGTTAAAACATTCTTGATTGCTGGGGTAATTTCTATTTTAACACTAGGAATTGTTCAATCTGTTATAATTCCTAAGCTCCCATCTATTGCCGACTCATTTGAGCGTTTATTCGTAAATTCTTTAGGTCTGCCATTTAATACCGGAGCATTCTTTTTTATTGCACTACTTGCTGGAGGGTTGGCATATGGTATCTATTACACTGCGAAGAAACAAAAAGCAATGTGGAATACCCTAATTCTATCATTTACGGTTTTACTCATTGGATACTCTTCATTTACAATGATTGTTGTTCGATCAAATGCAAACCCTCCTTTGGATGAAAACAACCCAGAAACATTATCTGCGCTTGTATCTTATTTAAATCGTGATCAATATGGCACATGGCCTGTTCTATACGGCCAATACTGGAATACTCCACAAAAAGGTTCCTGTGAGGCAAAAGATTTGCTGCCTGCTAAAGTCTCAAACATGAAAGTATTCACCCTTGAAGGAATGAATTCTCGTTTTGAGACAGCGTCAAATAATGCGGTTAAAATTAACGAACTGATTAGTAATTTAGGCTTAAATGCAACTGTTGTGCCGAGCACCAAGAATCCTGGGAAAAATGTTATTACAATAATTGGTAGCGAACAATCATTCATGAATATGTTTGAATTGGAAGACTACCAAAATAGGGTTGCACAAGCAAACGAAGAACTCGTAGCAAACGGTATTGATTTAAACATCCAGTTTGGAAGTGAAGTAGGAGAAAAATACATAAACACTTTCGCGCACAGACCAAAAGGAGAAAAAACATATGAAAAGCAATTTATGACGCTTTTCCCAAGAATGTATAGACAAGGTGAAGGATCTAATTATAGAGTTTGGTGCGGTTATGAAGGAGACATCAACAACCCTCTTCCTCCTACTTACAGGTATTTCGGTCAAGTTCCAGGTATGACCACCAGAAGCCAGGAGTATCAAAGATTATTGGAAGCTGGGTACGAAAAAGAAGCTGCGGGACTTGAGCAAGATGGGTTATACAAGCCAACAATGGAGGAAAACATTTCATTCTTCAAGGACTACCAAATTAACTGGATGTATGTGCGCTATTTCCTATGGAATTTTGCTGGGCGACAAAATGACACCCAAGGATATGGCTTAACCGGACCAGGCAGTGAGATTCTAGATGGTAACTGGCTAAGTGGCGTGAATTTTATTGACAACCAAAGGTTGGGAGCACAAGAGAACTTGCCCACAATACAAAGATTAAACAAGGGATACAATAAATACTATTTACTGCCTTTAATACTTGCGCTAATTGGATTTATATTTCATATAGTTAAGAGCCCTAAAGATTGGTTTGTGATATTGTTGTTATTCCTATTAACAGGTTTGGCAATTGTTGTTTTCCTTAATCAAAAACCCAACGAGCCTAGAGAAAGAGATTACGCCTATGCCGCTTCTTTTTATGCTTTTGCATTTTGGATAGGTATTGGAGTTTATGCCCTTTTTGATGCTGCTAGAAACATGAAATGGAAAGATTTAGGTCTGGTTGCTGCCTATAGCCTTGGTGCTGGAGTTGTTCTTTATGGCTTAGAGACAGCTTTTAGTGCAGATGCTACTACCGTAAATCATGCTTTTTCCTATTCTATTTTTTACATGTCGGCTATTGCTTTAGCTCTTCATGCTGCAATGATATTGATTGGAGATGCTATTAAAAACAAACTAACTCATGCAGCATTATCTACCGGGATGTGCCTAGTAGTTCCATTCATTTTGATTTATCAAAACTGGGACGATCATGACCGATCCAATAGATCAACGGCAAGAGATTTTGCTTACAACTATTTGGCTTCATGTGATGAGAATGCAATGTTGTTTACAAATGGAGATAACGACACCTTCCCATTATGGTATATTCAGGATGTAGAAGGTGTACGAACAGATGTACGCGTTGCAAACATGAGCCTTTTAAGCACGGATTGGCATATCAACCAAATGAAACGTAAAGCTTGGGATTCCGATCCACTGCCGATTACTTTAAATGAGTTTGACTATAGAAATGGAACACGTGATTTTGTGATTTTTGATGAAAGCCCATCTAAAAAAGGGAAATATTATTCTGCAAAAGAAGCGATTAATTTTATTATGAATGACCAACACTTAAAAGCATTCCCAGGGATGTGTAACCTAGAATCATATATCGATTTTAGAGGTGTGTACATTCCTGTGGACAAAGAAGCTGCACTTGCTAATGGAATTGTAACACAGAAACAATATGATGCAGGTTTGGAAGATACGATTCGTTGGAATTTAAGTGGAGGAGCTCTTTATAAAGCAGATTTAGCAGTTTTGGATATTCTTGCAAATTACAACTGGGACCGTCCAATCAACTTTGCCAGCCTAGGTGGAATTGGAGCCAACAAAGGTATTGCAAAATACATGCAAGCTGAGGGCGTAACTTACAAGTTAACACCAAAATTATTCGGTGCTAACGGAGGAACCAATACTGCAAAAATGTACGACCTAGTTATGAATGATAAATTCTTATGGGGTAACATGAAAGCAGAAGGTGTTTTAGTAGATTATTACACATTAAGAATGGTTCAGAATTTACGTATGCAAATGATGAAGTTAAGTGATGCGCTTATTGTTGAGGGGCAAAATGAAAAAGCAATCGCTATTTTGGATAAGACGTTCGAAATAATGCCGATTGAGAATAATCAAGTTGCTCCAGATGACATTTGTTTTTACTTAGTTGGAAACTACTATGATGCTGCAAATGCTTTTTCCGTTGCCGGAGATTCAACTTTATATATCGAAACGAAAGCCAAAGGAGATAAGTTAGGCAAACAATTGGCTTTACTTGAACTAGAAAAAATTGACCACTACCAAAGTTTAAACGAAAACTTCTTTAATAAAGTTTGGACTGAATGGGGTCGGTCATTGAATAATCTAGAAATGTTAAGACAAGCATCAATTGGGGGACTAGACCAAGAAGCTATGATTGCTTCTGACCCTACAAACACATTCTTTATCAACCAAGGAGCATTGGAAGAAACGGGCTATAGCACAACATTAATAAGCGCTAAACAAATATTTTTGAAAAAAGGATATACAAAACAAAAATTCTTCAGCAGTCCTCAAAGATTTCCAGTTGTATTAGCCCAATATTGCTGGATGAATAAATAAAATTTAAAAAAGGAGAGACGGCATCTCTCCTTTTTTTTGAATATGTATTTCGTAAAAACGCCTAAAATAGCTCAAGCTTTTAATAAAAAAGCGATTTGGAATATCCCAAACAAAGACAACACTATCTTCATAACCTTTGATGACGGCCCTACTACTGATATTACAAATCAAACATTAGACATACTTAAAGAGCATAAAATTAAAGCAACCTTTTTTTGCTTGGGTTCTGAAGTTGAAAAACACCCTGAGATATTTCAACGAATTATAGATGAAGGGCACGCAATTGGAAATCATTCGTATTCTCACTTAAAAGGATGGACAACAAAAAACGAACAGTACTTAGAAGATGTTCTAAAAGGAGAAGCGATTATAAAATCCAATTTATTTCGACCTCCGTACGGAAAAATTAAACGAAGCCAAGTAAATTTATTAAATCCGCAAACTAAAATTATTCTCTGGGATGTTCTTCCGGGAGACTTTTCTCCTTCTAATAATGTAGAAAAAATAATATCAAATACACTGAATACAGTGGAATCAGGATCCATTATCGTATTGCATGATAACGCCATCTGTGGAAATAAAATGCTACAAGCACTTCCATTTATCATTGACAAACTGAAAGAAAAAAAATACAATTTTTCAGCAATAAACGAACAGACACTGCCTTAAAATAAAATCTTACGTAATAATTAACAGTCAATTACAATATTTTGTTGGTTCAATCGTCTAACAATTAAAGCTTCGAATATTTTATAGGATAAGCTTTGGATACAAACTATATTTGCAAAAAAAAGACTTCATGAAGTTGACTGCATATGACAAACTCAGAGTTATTTTAGGCGTCTTGCTTATTGCCTTTATGTTAATGGCTACGCTTAAATATGGATTAAAGGGTAGTCCTATGTTTAAAATAGCGGTTTTAGCCCTTGATGCAATTGTTATTTATTATGCAGTTAACAGACTGATATTAAGAAAAAAAGAAAAATAATGGAAGAATTAAAAATTGAATTAAAATGGGTAGTTCTGGCAGGTGTTGGAATTGTAGCAGGTATAATCTTTTTCATGTCATGGCAAGACGTTGATCCAGGAGAAGAAGGTTTTATTTATAGACCATATGGGAAGGGAGTAGAAACGGACATTTCTTACAATGAAGGAACGCAGTTTATTGCCCCCTGGAATGAAATAATCACCTACAATGTGCTTGTGCAAAGTAGAAATTACGATTCGCAAGTAATGGACAAAAACGGTACCGACATAGGTGTTGTTATTGCGGTAAACTACCATGCTATAAAGGGTAAAACGGCATTACTTCACTTAAAGCATGGAAAAGGATTTGCCGAATCGTTTATTGATAAAAAAGCAAAAGGTGCAATAAAAGACGTTATTGGAAGGTATACCTATGTTGAAGCATACTCTACTAAACGTGAAATTTTAGAGCAAGAAATAGAGGCAATACTAAATGTCGATTTTGACTCGAATTATGTTGCTTTAGACTTCGTAGAAATTGCAGACATTAATTTACCTCAAAACATTGCTATTGAGATTACAAATAAAGAAACACAAAAGCAACGAAATCAAACGGCTAAGGAAAAGCAAAAAGAAGAAGAGTACTTAGCTAATGCAAGAATTGAGAAAGCAAGAGGAGATTCTTCTTTGGTTGTTTCTGCTCGATTTAAAGCAGAAGCTATTTCTTTGGAGGCAGAACAAATTAGTAAAAACCCACAATACATTGAATTAAAAAAATGGGAAAGTTGGGATGGCAACGGTTCTCCTTATGGAACGGGTAATGTTTTCGGGGATAATGCAATTTCTATTTTGAAACAATAACAATAAACTTACTTAAATCTAAAGCAATCTTACCTAGGTAAGGTTGCTTTTTTATTTGTGCAAATTCGTATTGCACTCTGGTAATTTAAAAGTCAAGCCTGTAAAAGAATATTGGTAAAAAACCTAACTGATAATTCTTGCGGATTGGATTGGCTGTAGGATCTCCAGGAACAGGGGCATAAGTCAAATTTAATATGTTTTTTGTACCCAAAAGATTAACAATGTCAAGCGAAAATTCATGTGTTACTTTTTTTGCATTGTACTTATACGATAACTTAAAATCTGCTCTAAAATAATCTTCAAATTGCAACTCATTAAACCCTTCGTCTACAAATATAATTTCCTGCTGCGCAGTTGAAGCTGAATCATTTACTGTACCATATCGCTTGCCTCCAGCTACAGTCACTTTTGCACCTAGACCCAATGAGGTCTTTTCGTTCAATTTAAATTCTCTTCCGGCTAATATATTTGCAGCATATCCCCCATTAAAACTTGTATTTCTTTCAATACCATCACTCCCTTCATAACGAGAATTATATACTGCTCCCGTCAATAACATATGCCAATTGCTACTATAGTATTTTTCTAAAGTAAACTCAATCCCATAATTATATCCTGTTCCAGTATTCTTTAGAGAATCTGGGAAAAATCGACTAAATCCACTTCCTTGATTAATTAATGAAAATGACGAAGGATTCAGTTCAACCGGAATATTGGATAAGTCCTGATAATAGGTTTCGATTTTCCCCGATACATTTTTAGCTATTTTTCGAGAATACCCTAATACCGCATGATTACTTTTCATATAATCCATCCCTTTATTATGCGCTTCCGTATTTCCTTCTAACTGATAAAAATACGTATAGACAGGTAATGTTTGTGAATGCCTTCCAATACCTAAACTAAGGGAGTTTTTATCGTTTACTATCCATTTAAGCCCTGCTCTTGGTTGCGCCCAAGAATGACTATTACTAAGTGAAAAGCTTTGATTATGCAGACCGACAGTAAATATAAAATCATCTGAAAACTTATGTTTCCATTGAATATACGACTGTATCAACATAAATGCTTGGTTCGCATTCCACCTGGTCCTGTAAACACCGGGAAGAGTATCATTTTCTGTTATACTATCACTTAAATCAGCTATATAATAATCAGCATTGTATCCAATTTTCAGAACATCCTTTTTTCCAAACTTTCTATTGAGATATGTAGAACTGGTAAATTTAGTTGTATTGAACTGGTACCCCATATAATTGGAAAGTATGCTGTCCTGAACAAATTCGCCATTTGCGGGATTAACGTGTCTATAAATTAAATCATGCTTGGTTGACTGTCTTTCATAAGACCCTCCTAATGTTGTTTTTACAAAGGTTTTTTCATTCAGTGGCTTTGTGTATGTTAATCCGCCTATTGCCATTCCCGTGCTAAAGTATTGATCTCGATCATTTTGTCCGTATAAATCAATTTCCGAGGTATCTTTTTGATCGCTTATAAGAATATCAATCCCACTATTACCGCCGATACCCCATAAAGCAAGATTCCCTCCTTTTTTGAAAGGAAAATTCATTTTGAAAGATAGATCTTGATATTGCGGCAATGCATTTGTTCCTACGTCAATACCTGCAGCTTGAAACATTCCAAGCGTAGAATACCTATACATGAATAGGTAAGAAGCGGACTTTCCCTTTTTGAAAGGACCCTCTGCCATTAATTCTGCACCTAAAACACCAAACTGCGCTGTCCATTCGCGTTTCTCATTATTTCCTGCCCTTAACTTTAAATCAAAAATACCCGAAGTACTATTGCCATATTCGGCCGGAAATGCTCCTGTGAAAAAATCACTGTTTGCCATTAACTTATTGTTGAGCATGCTTGTGGGACCTCCCGAAGTACCTGAAATTGCAAAATGATTTGGATTGGGAATATCAACTCCTTCAACGCGATATACAACACCTAAAGGAGAATTACCTCGAATAACAATGTCATTACGACTATCATCTGCCCCTCCTACTCCAGCAAAATTTGATACCATTCGAGCAGGATCTCCTCTACTTCCAGCATATCTTTCGGTTTCTTCAACTGAAAAAACACGCGCACTAACAAGCGCCATGTCGTTGTTTACCTTATGATCCGAACCCGCTACTATTTGCACAGCATCTAACACTTCTGCAGACTCCTCAATACTAACGTTTAGTATAACCTCTTTACCTGAAGTTACAACAGTAATACGGTCTTGCTGAGTGTAACCGACATAAGAAACCCTTACGGAATGTCTTCCAATTGGAATGTTTTTTAATTTATAATTTCCATCCAAGTCTGTTACTGCTCCAATAATTGGATCAACCGTAGTAACCATCACGGTCACTCCTGGCAATGGAAACTGAGATTCTTTATCTACAACTTTTCCCTTAATGGTTTGTTGCCCAAAAGATGCTAATGATAACAAGCATAAAACTGAAACTAGAATTTTGTTGACCATACGAGTCTAAATTAAGTAATAAATGTGGTTAAATATAACCAAATACTTATTTAAACAAATACAAGTTTAGGCGTTGACTAGACCCAGCCACGATTCAAATATAGCTTTTCCATCTACATTGCTTAATTTAGCATCTGCAGCTCTTTCTGGGTGCGGCATCATTCCAAAAACATTTTTAGCCTTATTTGTTATACCCGCTATGTTTTCCAAAGCTCCATTTGGATTAGAATCAGCGTTTACATCTCCTTTAGCATCACAATATCTAAAAAGAACTTGATCATTATCGTTCAATTCTTTCATTACAGCATCACTTGCATGAAACCTTCCTTCACCATGAGCAATTGGAATTTTATACGCCTTGTTTTGATCTAAATGTTCAGTTAATTTTGCTGAATTCGACTCAGGTTTTAAATAAACATTTTTACAAATGAATTTCTGATTATTATTATGAAGTAGCGCTCCGGGCAACAAACCACTTTCACAAAGAATTTGAAAACCATTGCATACTCCAAGCACAAATCCCCCTTTATTTGCATGCGCAATTACAGCAGTCATAACAGGTGAAAATCTTGCAATTGCGCCAGAACGCAAATAATCTCCATAAGAAAACCCTCCTGGCAAAACAATCGCATCACACCCTTTTAGGTCTGTGTCTTTGTGCCATAGTTCTTCAACTTCTTGTCCTAAAATATCTTTAAGAACATAGATCATGTCTTGATCACAATTAGAGCCTGGAAAAGTAATTACACCAAATTTCATTTTTCTTGTCTTTTAATGAGCTACAAAGTTACTTTAATAATAAAAATATTCAACAATGAAAAGGAAAAGTTATACGCTAATAAAGATAGATATTCACAAGAATTGAAATAAACATCGTGTAAAAAAACAATTGAGACAACCATTCCTTTTTTGCATAATTGAAATAAAAAGTAATTAGCAAACTTAAAGGCACTGCTCCAACCAATACATATACATTTTCATTTGAAAAGTGCTGAACGAGAGATACAATTGCAATTGATAGAAACTATAATAAACAGAAAAAAGAAAATAATTTTTCGAAAACGTAATGAACTAGCTTTATACTGGCGCGACATGTTGTATCCCTGAAAAACTAACTAAAACAAACACAACTCCTAATAGGATATAATAGGGCCATGAAATAGCTATTTTATAGAAGAATATTGTTCAGAATCAAACGTAAAGTAACTCAACCAATTATTAAGCGATGCTTCCCCAAACCAAAGCCACAATCCAATACAATCCAAAAATGATAAATGCGAAAAATGGAATAACCCACTCTCTCCAAACAAAAGGTCTCAATATTTTTAATGCCACCCACACCAAAGCTACCATTAATATAGAAGGAAAATAAAACACTCCTCCCAACAACATAAGAACAGTTGCGTTAAACACTTGCTCTTTTACAAGGAACTTGGCTGTATATATTAAATAATTGCTTAAAGGCAAGAATCCAAAATAAGTTAGAAATAACTATCGGGCTTAATACCTGATGCTCCTTTATTGCGCTCATAAACATCAAATATAGTAGTGCAGGTAAAAAAGTATTCCTATTAAATAATTCATTTTTATTTATTAACATCATTTAATATTAGTGCTGAAATCACAATAATAAGCAACGCTATTGCTGGTGAAAAAATAGGGCTTCCTAAATTTAACACCCATTGAAACAAGGGTGAAGCGCCTGAAAAATCAACAACGGAGGACTAAGTAATGCTGGAAGCCAGAAAAGGAAACCAATAATTGGCAATAAAACCAACCCCGTTAAGTTATCAGATTTATAAAATTTTAAAATCACTCGTGCAAAAATATCTTATTTGTTCATCTTTTTATAAAAGATCTGATTAAACACCAAATTATTGTGGATATTTTATACTTTTGAAGCAGATTATAAAATTATTACTATGGATTGGTTAGTGTTCCCTTTGGCAAAGATGATGTATTGGTTTTTTCAAAATGTTCTTGAAAATTTGGAGAACTTACCCAACTACGCGTTTTGCGTTTTTGCAGTTGTTGCATTTACTTATTGGGTTAAATGGCAAATGAAATACAATGCTGAAGCAGAAGCGAACCCTGATCAAATTAAATAATCCTTCTACTTTTTCATTGCTATCTTTTGGCTTTTTGATTAAATCAAAGCCAATGTCCTTTCTGAAGTTCATTCCTTGAAAACTCAACTCTTCTATTGACTCATAAGAGTTTTTAAGTGCCGACTCAATATCTTTCCCAAATGAAGTTACGGCAAGAACTCTTCCGCCATTCGTAACAACACCGTCTTTTGTTTCGGCTGTGCCTGCATGAAAAGGAACACTTTTAAGCACATTCTCAAACCCTGTAATTTGAGCGCCTTTTTTATATTTCTCAGGATATCCACCAGCAACTAACATTACGGTAGCAGCAGTTCTTGGATCAAAATGAACGTCTCTTTCAGACAAAGTACCCGATGCAATTCCATCAAAGAGCTCTAATAAATCCGACTTTAATCGTGGCATTACCACTTCTGTTTCCGGGTCTCCCAATCGGCAATTGTATTCAATAACATAAGGGTCTCCTTTTACATTAATAATCCCAAAGAAAATAAAGCCAGAATAGTCTATCCCTTCTGCTCTTAAACCTTTTATCGTGGGAATAATAACCTGATTATCTACTTTGTCAATAAATTCTCTATTTGCAAATGGTACAGGTGAAACAGCTCCCATTCCTCCTGTGTTTAAACCCGTATCTCCTTCTCCAATTCGTTTGTAATCTTTAGCCGCTGGCAAAATCTTGTACGATTTTCCATCTGTAATAACAAATACGCTTACTTCTATACCATCAAGAAATTGTTCAATCACCACTTTAGAACTAGCTTCACCAAATTTCGCATCTTTTACCATGCTCTTTAATTCCTTTTTAGCAAGTGCTAAGTCGTCTATTATTAACACCCCTTTTCCTCCTGCTAAGCCATCTGCTTTTAATACATATGGAGCAACCATTTTATCTAGGTGTGCATATCCAGCATCTAAATTTTCGGGTGTTACCGTAAAATATTTCGCCGTTGGAATATTAAATTTCTTCATGAACTTCTTAGAGAAATCCTTACTCCCTTCCAATTGAGCACCTTCCTTTTTAGGGCCGATTATAGTAACCTCTGCTAAATCCTCTCTTGCTTCAAAATAATCGTGAATTCCACCTACTAATGGAGCTTCGGGTCCAACAACAATAATTTTTACATTTTTCTCTAATGCAAAACTTGCCATTTTCTTAAAATCCAAAGGTGAAATATCTACATTGATCCCAACTTCACTTGTTCCAGCATTCCCCGGAGCGATATAAAGATTTTCCATTCGTGAACTTTGGGCCAATTTCCATGCAATTGCATGTTCTCTGCCGCCTGAACCAATAATAAGTACATTCATTTCCTTTGATTTTTGACAAAGAAACAAAGTTACGTGCCTTGTTTAACAGATTGTTATTAACAAGCATGAAACTCTTTTAACAGAAGTGATTAAAAGGCAACTTTAAGCTCTAAAATTATAATTCAGTATATTTGTAATCAGAATGAAATTATTTGCACTCATATTATCTTTTTCTATGTTTTTCTCAACCGTGGTGCCTTGCCATGCAGGAGAACATGACCATACAGAAAAATGTGAGCACCATGGAGAACATAAGCATGATGGCCCATCCGACGACAAAGAGAACAATGATGAACACCCTTGTTCACCATTTTGCGGGTATCATTCTTCTGTTAACAGCCCCACATCAAGTCCAACTATTATTTTAGAAAATATTTTCTTTACTGAAAGTGTCGAAAAAGTGTTTATTTATACCCCGACTTATTTCTACCTCCTAGAATTCTCAATCTGGAACCCTCCTAAAGCATAGATGCCCTATTTCGCATCTATTTTTCTCGCTGTAATTAGTACAGTTGGGTTTCCCGTTACATTGTAAAATTCTTTATCATGATAAATAAACTAATTGATTTTTCAATTAGGAATAAGTTTATTATTGGCCTTTTTACCTTGGCATTGATTGCCTGGGGTTCTTATTCCATTAAACAAATTCCTATTGATGCTGTGCCAGATATTACTAATAATCAGGTACAGATAATAACGCAAATGCCAGATTTAGCTGCACCCGAAGTTGAACAGCAAATTACGATTCCTATTGAGAAAGCAACTCAATTTATTCCTGGCGTTATAGAAATTCGTTCGATTTCAAGATTCGGCTTATCTGTTGTTACTGTTGTGTTTAATGACGCTATGGGTATTTATCTCCCACAACAATTAGTAGAGCATAAACTCTCTGAAATAAAAGAAAAAATAACTAAAAATGACTTAGGGAATCTGGAAGTGGCTCCACTTTCAACTGGACTTGGAGAAGTTTATCAATATGTTTTAAAAGCTGACAGCTCTTCAAAAAATAAGTATACAGCAATGGACTTGAGATCCATACAAGATCGAATTGTTAAACCTCAATTGGGGGGAATCGAAGGTGTAGTTGATGTAAATAGTTTTGGCGGGTACTTAAAGCAAATTGAAGTCGCAATAAACCCTGAGTTACTCAAAAACAAAGAAGTGTCATTTGCTGAAGTATTTGATGCTTTAGAAAAAAACAATAAAAACACAGGAGGAAGCTACATTGAAAAAGGGAGTGAAAATATCTACATAAGAAGTATAGGGCAAATTTCGTCTATGGAGGATATTCGAAAAATTTCAATTAAAAACAATAAAGGAAATCCTCTACTAATCGAACATATAGCTGAAGTTAAAATAGGTTATGCGCCTCGTTTTGGCGCAATGGGAAGAAATGGAGAAGGAGAAGTTGCCGGCGGCATGGTTCTGATGATGAAAGGAAGTAATGCCAATAAAGTTGTAGCAAGAATAAAAGAACGGTTAATTACTATTAAAAAATCGTTACCGGAAGGAATTGACTTAATTCCTTTTATTGATCGGTCGGAACTTATTGGCAGAACTACCTCAACGGTATTTACCAATTTATTGGAAGGTGGTTTAATTGTAATCTTCATTCTGGTTTTACTTCTTGGAAATTTTAGAGCAGGCCTTATTGTGGCTTCAGTTATACCCTTGTCTCTTTTGTTTGCCATTTCTTTGATGAACCTCTTTGGTGTTTCTGCTAATCTTATGTCTCTTGGAGCTTTAGATTTTGGAATTGTGGTCGATGGGGCAGTAATTATTGTAGAAGCCATTATCCTTCGATTGGCTAAAAACCGATCTGGAGAAATATTAACGCAAAAAGAAATGGACAAAGAAGTTCGAGAAGGAGCCAGTAAAATTAGAATTTCTGCGGCCTTTGGAGAGATTATTATTTTAATCGTTTATCTACCTATTCTTGCTCTTGTAGGGATTGAAGGGAAAATGTTTAGACCAATGGCACTGACCGTTAGTTTTGCCATTGTTGGAGCGTTTGTATTATCGCTCACCTATGTACCGATGATTACTTCTGTCTTTTTAAAGAAAAATATTAGCCCTAAAAAAACAATTGCCGATAGCATAATGGGCTTTTTCCAAAGGTTGTACATTCCTATTTTACAATTGGCACTGAAGTTTAAGTTTATCGTTTTAGGATTAGCAGCAGTAATCTTTATTGTTAGTATCATGACCTTTTCTAAAATGGGAGCAGTTTTTATTCCTCGTTTAGAAGAAGGAGATTTAGTTGTGAGTATCGCTCATAAACCAGGAACCTCCTTAACTCAAATATTAAAAACATCAAATCAGGTAGAAAAAATTCTGATGGCGAATGTCCCCGAAATTGAGCAGATGTGCTCTCGAATAGGAACAGCCGAAATCCCAACAGATCCAATGCCAATAGAATCAGCAGATATTTTTGTGGTATTAAAAAACAAAGAAAACTGGACTTCTGCTTCCACCCTACCTGAATTAGTAGACATCATAAAGCGAGAAATTAGTGTTGTTCCAGGAATCAATGTAGAAATTTCTCAACCTATTGAACATATGTTTAACACGTTAATATCTGGTGTTCGATCTGATATTGCAATCAAACTATACGGTGAAAACCTAGATATTTTAGACGCTAAAGCGAAAGAAATTCAACAACTAATTAGTGGTATAACTGGCATTGGAGACGTAAAACCTGAAGAAATTAAAGGAATGCCGCAGGTTGCTATTACCTATAAAAAACAAGCTCTTGCTAAATATGGATTAAACATTGAAGAAATAAGTGACGTCGTACAAGCTGGATTTGGGGGGAAAACAACAGGTGTTCTTTTTGAAGAAGAATGGCCAGTAGACATTGTAATGCGGTTGGATAGCGCCCATAGAAAGGACATTAAAGATATAGAGAACATGTATGTTTATCTTTCAGATGGGAATCAAATACCTTTAAAAGAAATTGCAAATATCGACTACATTAAAGCGCCTGTTCAGGTATCTCGAGACAATGCAAAACGAAGAGTAGTAATTGGTGTTAATGTCAGAAATAGGGACATAGAAACGCTAGTAACTGAAATACAAAACAAATTAGATGCAGAATTGGACTTACCGGCTGGGTATTATTTAAAATATGGTGGACAATTCGAAAACCTTCAAAACGCAAAAGACAGATTGCTTATAGCTGTTCCAATTGCATTAATCTTAATCTTTATTCTACTCTTTTTTACTTTTAACTCTATAAAACAAGCGTTATTTATTTTTACCGCCATTCCATTGGCTGCTATGGGGGGCGTTGCCGCTTTATGGTTACGACAAATGCCTTTTAGTATTTCTGCTGGGATTGGTTTTATAGCCTTATTCGGTGTTGCTGTATTAAATGGAATAGTCCTCATAGCCTATTTCAATCAATTGAAAAAAGAGGGTGTTTCCAATACTATGGAACGAATTATTACTGGAGCAAAGGTTAGGCTTCGTCCCGTAATAATGACTGCTTCGGTAGCTGCACTGGGGTTTTTGCCCATGGCAATTTCTACCGGAGACGGCGCAGAAGTGCAACAACCTTTAGCAACTGTAGTTATTGGAGGTTTGGTTTCTGCAACCCTATTAACCTTGTTGGTTCTACCTGTTTTATATGCATTATTCGACACTAAAAAAACGAAATCTCATGAATAACATTTTTCATATAATTAGCCTTGTCTTAGCATTTGGATTGTTTAGTAGCAGCTATTCCCAAGATGCGCTGACAATAGAAAGTGCTCTGCAACTTGCACACACCAACAGTCCTGGATTGAAGGCCGCGACATTGTTTGTGGAAAAAGAAAAAGCATTGCTTAAGACAAATCGCTCTCTTGATAAAACAGCATTTTCGTACTCCCTCGGTCAAATTAATTCAGACATGGTTGATTACAGTATTAACGTCAATCAATCTTTTAAATTTCCCGCTTCTGGAGTTAGAAAACAATTCCTAGAAGCAAAAGTTGCAGCAGGAGAAAGCAACTTGGAATTAGCCAAAAGTGAGTTAACCCGATCTGTAAGAATCGAGTTTGTTGCGATTATTAATTTACAAAAGCAATTAGAACTTTTTGAAGAACAAGAGGGTCTTTATAAAAAAATGCTGGATCTCTCAACAAAAAAATTGCTAGTTGGCGAATCCAATATTTTGGAAAAAACAACTGCCAAGAGCCAATTTCAGAAAGTGCAAATTGCACGAAAGAAAATTGAAATGGAATTGACTACACACAAATCCAACTTGAGTATCTTGTTATATACGGAAATTCAGCCCCTTTTTATTGATGCAAAAACTACACTAGAACTGCCGTTATTAGATAGTTCTGAGATAAGCAAAAACCCCATGTTAAGCTTTTATCAGAAAACGATAGCTATAAAAGAAAAGCAAGTGACAGTGAACAAAAAGGAGTTTTTTCCGGATTTTAAAGCAGGGTATTTCAATCAGCAAATAGAAGGTACGCAGGGCTTGCAAGGAATACAGTTTGGAATAGCTATTCCCTTATTTAATCGCTATCAAAAAGCAGTTGTAACCGCATCTAAAATAGAGATAGAGATTGCTAATCAGGAAATGGAGAATTATCGCCTTACGTTGTATAAAATGTTGCAGCAACAACTTCAAAATTGTAGCAAATATTATCTGGAAATTGACTATTACGAAACAAACGGAAAGGCATTAGCGAACCAATTGATAGACTTATCTAACAAGGCATATAACGCGGGAGAAATAGGCTACATTGAGTATGTTCAAAGCATTAAACAAGCGAAACAAATAAAAATTAGTTATTTACAAAGCTTACAAAAACATCAAGCAGAAACAATTGAAATCCTTTATTTAACAGGGAAATAGAACGTATTAATACAAATAACATGAAAAATTATATAATAATCATTCTACTCGTATTCGGAATAAGCAGTTGCGAAAACAATTCTATTATTGAAGGACATGAGCACGATCATGAAGCGCATGGAGCAAAAGGTGCTGTTGAATTAACTGAAAAACAGCTGAGTTTAATCGACTATGAACTGGGGAATTTCAGACAAATGGATTTTGGTAAAAACATAAAATGTAGTGGAGAATTGGAACTTCCTCCGCAAAACAAAGCCAGTGTAAGCGCCTTGCTTGGTGGTCGCGTAAAAAGCATTGATGTGATTGAGGGAAATTTTGTAAAAAAGGGACAAACCCTTGCTGTACTGGAACATCCAGAGGTGATTGAATATCAAGAGCAATTTCTAGATGTTGCTAATAACATCTCCGTATTAAAAAGCGATTTTGAGCGGAAGCAAGCTTTATTCAACGATAGCATCACTTCTCAGAAAGTATTCGAACAAGCTGAATCGGATTACCATAGTGCAGTTGCAAAACTAAATACCTTAAAAGCGAAATTATCGCTTATTGGAGTTTCTGCTGAGCAAGTCGAAAAAGGAAATATCACTTCGGGAATTACAATTAAATCTCCAATAGATGGATATGTTCGGTTGGTAGAAATAAACATTGGAAAATTTGTTGAACCAGCATCTGAAATGTTTGAGATTGTAGACAATGAACATATACACATCGATTTACACGTTTATGAAAAGGATATTAACGCGATTAAAATTGGACAAAAAGTACTATTTTCTTTAGCTTCTAATGAAGGTGTGGATTACGAAGCGGTAGTATTTGCAATTGGAAAAGCATTTGAAAACGACACTAAATCAGTTCGTGTACATGCAGAAATAATTGCAAAAAAACATAACTTGCTGCCGGGAATGTATGTAAACGCCATAATAGTTACAGATCCACAAACAAGACGCGTATTGCCAGACAATTCCATTATCTCGGAAGGTGAAAAAGAATATATTTTTGTACAAACTATAAAAAAAGCAGATGAACATGAAGACCACGACCATGGACATGAAGAGGAGAGTCATGAAGGACATCGGCATAATGCAGCGAAGGTTGGCTTTTTAAAAATTGGCGTTAGCACAGGTAACTCTGAGTTGGGATATACAGAAATTCTCACTACAGGCTCTATCCCTCTTAACGAAGGAATTGTTCTTAAAGGTGCTTTTTACTTGCATGCAGAAATGAAAAAAGGAGATGCAGGACATGTACATTAAATAAAAAAAATACTAAATGAAAGCTGCTAAAGTTAGTGATATAAAAAAAGATTTGAAAAACAAGACACAGCCAGAATTATTGGATTTGTGTTTACACCTTGCTAAATTTAAAAAAGAGAATAAGGAGCTACTAACGTATTTATTGTACGAAGTAGATGACGAAGCTTCTTTTATACAAAGCATTAAAGAAGAGGTAGACGAACAGTTTTCAGAAATCAATACAAGCAGCTACTACTTTATCAAAAAGAGTATGCGAAAGATCTTACGAAATATTAAAAAACATATTCGATATTCTAAAAATAAAGAAACAGAAGTTGAGCTACTTATTTACTATTGTAGTAAGCTAAATTCATTTAGCCCTTCAATATCAAGAAACACCGCCCTGGTTAATCTTTATCAGCGGCAACTCGTTTCCATCCGAAAAACGGTATCTTCCTTACATGAAGATTTGCAATATGATTTTGGTTTGCTATTGGAGGAATTAAATTAGCGTGAGTAACTTCTAAAAATAAACAGGAATGAAAGCAATAAAAACAGAAGCACAGGTATTGGCAGAAATGCTGGATAGCACAAGAGAATTTACAAAGTGGTATTTATCTATGCTAAAAGAAGTTGACGTATATAAAGAATTTGAAGTTGACCGAAAAAAATTTAACCCTGTGATATGGGAAATAGGCCACCTAGCCAATTCTGAGAATTTTTTAGGCACCTATTTAACAGGTGGAAAAAGCTTAAAATTTAGTTGGGCACCCTTATTTGGAATTGGTATTAAACCGCCAGCGAAAGAAGAATATCCAGACTATAAAGATATTTGGGATATATTTAAGGAAGTACATGAAAATACGATGCGCCATATTGCAGCTTTAACCGATGAGCAACTTGACGCTCCATCCAAAATGGAGTTTGCAATGATTACCGATGTTCGTGGAGCAATTCAACACTGCATTCGTCACGAAGGAACACATATTGGACATTTGGGTTGGTTAGCAAAAATGCACGGAGTGAAAACAGTGTAGTTTAGCCCCCTAATTATACTGGATAAAACCAGTTAACCATTTTTAAACGATTATATCCGAATATTAGTCGTTTGTTACCGACTAGTCTAAATTATTACTCTTCCATTTGCAAAAAAAAGCACATGGAAGAAGTTATTATCACAAAATCTTATCATGAAGAGCAACACCTTTTTTGCATTCATTTTAATAGCAATAAACAATTTGATGCAGTATGCGAAGGCATGCAATCGAGATGGAATAGAAGCAACTCATGTTGGACTTTAAAAAACAATAAGGAAAACTTAAAGCTAATATATGCTGCATTTAGGGGAGTAGCCTATGTAAATGCACGAGCGGTATTTAATAAGGATCAGCCCAAAATATTAAAGAAACCCTCATTAAAGGAAGAATCGTATCCAATACCCGCGGAGTATAAGGCAATGCTTATACGCAGGAGATATAGTAAAAACACCTACATTACATATACTTCTATGTTTCAGGATTTTTTAAACTTTTTAAAAGGACAAGACGTGGATACCGTAACTGAAGATGACATAAAGGAGTATCAAGATTATTTGGTGACTAAAAGGAAGGTGGCTATATCAACCCAGAACCAAGCAATAAATGCCATCAAGTTTTACTTTGAAAAAGTAAAAGGAGGTGAGAGAAAAACGTACTATATAGAGCGACCAAGGAAAGAGTATAAGCTTCCGAAGACTTTGAGCAAGGAAGAGGTTTTAGCTATGATAGAAAGCTGTACATTCATTAAGCATCGATTAATAATTGAGTTATTGTATTCAGCTGGTTTACGCAGAAGCGAACTGTTAAATTTAAAAATTACCGATGTTGACTTAGATCAAAACTTAATATATATTAGAAATGGCAAAGGGAAAAAAGACCGCATAACCCTTTTAGCTGAAAATATAAAACCCGATTTAATAAAGTATCTACAAGATGAAGTGCCAAGTTATTGGATAATTGAAAGTCCAAGTAGAACTCAATACTCGGGAACCAGTGTCGGGAACATTGTAAAGACTGCTGCAAAAAATGCACAAATCATGAAAACAGTTACTCCGCACATGCTTAGACATTCTTTCGCTACTCATTTGCTAGAACAAGGAGTAGATATCCGATATATTCAAGAGCTTTTAGGTCATACATCAACAGAAACAACCATGATTTACACACACGTTTCTAAATCAGATTTTGCCAAAATAAAAAGTCCATTTGACAACATAAAAAGTAGTAACAGTGGTGTTTTTGAAGATTTTTAACTAGATTGCAACATAGTAGGATAAAGCACATATGTGTTTTAGCACTACGTTGTACACAAGCTAAATCCAAAGCGCAGTCAAGCACATTTTATTTTTTTTCGTGCCTCAAAAAACAAAAAGAGCTTGTCTTTTCCAACGCTCGAAAAACCAAAAGAGATAAAATCTCACCTTACTTACTCAAAATCTCAAAAACATCACTATATTTGTCAAATACTGACAAGTCTAAATAATCAAGTCAAATGACGAAACATTTTGGAGAATACATAAAACAACTACGAAACGAAGGAGGATTTACACTCACTCAGCTTGGAGCTAAACTCGATTTGGATTCAGCAAATTTAAGTAAAATAGAAAATGGTAAAAGAGATTTTGACGAAAAAAGACTACTTCAACTTGCTTCAGTTTTCAACCTTGACCTTGATAGACTTAAAACTGAATTTTTTAGCGATTTCATCGCTAAAAAATTATACCAGAATGAATGCTCTACTGACGCACTAATAGTTGCTGAAGAAAAGGTTAAGTATTTAAAGCAGATTAATGTAAAGCAAGAAAAATTAAATTTTACAAAGAACAATGATTGAATTTTATCATAAATATTTCAAATCAAATTACAAATCCAAAGTAAATCAATTAGTTATTGATATAAATAGGCTTTTAGAATTGGAAAATATAAAAATTGAACCTAATTCTAAAACTGTTTTAAATGAATCGTTTAAAGAATCTTTAAACGAAAAAACTTGGATTGAACTAAATAATCTATACAATACAATTTACAATAAAAAAACACTATCCAAAACACTCAAAAAATTCGTAAACAAAACTAACAAAAACACAAATACTAAATTAAATTTCATTGACACTTTCGCAGGTTGTGGAGGATTAAGTTTAGGATTGATGAACGCAGGTTTTAATCCTACTTTAGTTAATGAAATAGAACCTAAATATTTAGAAACCTATTATTTTAATCACGACTTACATATCGATAATTATCATTGTGGAGATATAAAGGAAATTGCACATAAAAGTGATTTTGATAAAAATATTGATTTAGTAGTTGGTGGACCACCTTGCCAAGGTTTTTCTATGGCGAATAGACAAAGAATACTTGACGACCCAAGAAATAAGCTATATAAGTACTATTTGGATTTATTAGCAAATGTAAAGCCTAAATTTTTCATAATGGAGAATGTAAAAGGAATGATGAAAAAATCTAATGAAATATTAGAAAACTATCATTCAGTTTTAGGTTCAGAATATTCTATCGATATAGTTTTACTGAATGCAAAAGATTTTGGAATACCGCAGAATAGAGAACGTGTTTTTGTAATTGGTAGTCGAATTAAAAATGTAAGTGCTGAACAAATAATCAAAGATATTTTAATTCAAAAAGAAGAAATAAAATCTTCAAAACTCAAAGATGCTCTTTACGGTTTGCCAATATTGGAACCAAAAAGATTGAAAAACACAAGAGGAATTGAAAATGATAAAATCGGTTATAAATTCACACATAATGGAATTAAACAAAATGATTTTACTAAAACGATAAATAAAAAATTAACAACAGAATATCTTTCAAATCATACAAATAGATACAATAACGACAGAGATATTGAAATTTTTGAAAGACTTCCACAAGGAGCAAATTCATTGCACGAGTCAATAAAAGATATAATGCCTTATGGAAATAGAAATCATATGTTTAAAGACAAGTATTTTAAACTAAATGAAAATGAAGTTTCAAAAACAATTACTTCTCATATGAAAATGGACTGCAATATGTACATTCACCCAACACAAGCAAGAGGATTAAGCCCAAGAGAAGCTTCTCGTATTCAAACCTTTCCAGATGAATACATTTTTTATGGGAGCAAATAATACTTGGTATGCTCAAATTGGAAATGCTGTTCCTGTTAAACTAGCTGAAGTTATTGGGAGTCAAATAGTAAAACACATAAACTAATACAAATGAAAAAACATTAAAACATTTAGAACTTTTTGCTGGTATTGGTGGTTTCAGAAAAGCTATTGACCTTTATTGTCAAGACAATAACATCCAATCCGAATGTATTGGCTTTTCAGAAAAAGATAAATATGCCGTTTCAACATATAAAGCAAATTACGACACAAAAAATGAAATCGAATTAGGAGATATTGAAGAATTTACTTCTAAAAAATCAAACATAAAATCATTACCTAATTTTGATTTATTATCAGGCGGTTTTCCTTGTCAAGCATTTAGTATGATGGGTAAACAAAGAAGGATTTAGAGGACAAAAGAGGTAATTTATTTTATTCTATCATTGATATTTTATTAAGTAAAGAAACCAAAGTACGTGTCTTTTGGAAAACGTTAGGAATATTAAGGACTCACGACAACGGTAGAGACATTCTAAAGAAGTAATGTCCGTTCACTTAGAAGATGATGCTGGTTATTTTGTGACTTCTGACGTTTTCAATACTTCTGATTTTGGTCTTCCTCAAACTAGACGACGTAGTATTCATTTTTCGCTGCTCGTAAAGACCTTGAACAAAACTTGATGAATCCAGTAAATCTTAGATAGTGAGGTTGTAAAAGATTCGACAATACTTCATAATTAAACGGTTCTACTAGTCTAAAAAAGTACATTAATGTTTTAGACAACTCTACTAGAAAAAGAAGTGTAGATGAAAAATATTATTTATCTGAAAGGTTAAAACCAACTATTCTCTCTAACGGAAGTAAAGGTTTTAGATCTAATTCGGAAATAAATCAACTTATTGCTCGTCCTTTAACTGCTACAATGGTTAAGATGCACAGGGCTTGTCAAGACAATTACTACTCTGACGAATTCCTAACTCATCCAAATCCATCTGAAATACCTTGAAAAAAGTTTTTCTCAAGAAGATGAACAAGCAAAACATCGAATTAGAAAACTAACACCTTTAGAAGCATTTAAGACTTACAAGGCTTTGATGATAGACTTCTGTGCTCAACGCATCGAATTAGCAGGAATGTAAGCAATCATCAGTTATATAAACAAGCAGGTAATGCTGTTAGCGTTAATACAGTCTACTCTATTTTACAGTCATCTATTTCAATACTAAACATAATCCAATTATGAAAATGTTAAATACAAGTACACCAAAACTCAATAATAGGTATTAAACGGTTAACAAACTCAGATTTTGGTACAGCAGACAAGAGTGTCACCAAACCCATATTGGTTTGTTTGAAAATACTTTTACACATCTAAATTTTGATGACAATGAACTATTGATTAACTATAGTGAATCTGAAAGAGAAAAGCAATATTCACTCGTTTCTCAATTAGTTTATCAAAATCGTTCTTTTGATTCACTGTCATCTACTCGCATATATCATTCAACGGCGTAGGTGGAAGATTCTGATGCGCCTAGAATAAGAAGTGGTCATCCAAAGCGAACTTGATTCTTTTGGAAATACACAGATTAATTCTGTTGTTAGAGAAATTAGAGAGATTTCAGAAAATGAAGCTGCTCAAAATTGGTATTTATTATGGTTAGGACTAGATTCTAATGAGCTAGTATTTTTATTATTTAATGAAGCTTCTGAAGATTTTAACGCTATTGAAAATATTGTTGGTGTAATTGGTGGTCGTAAAATGCAAATTGGGAATAATAAAGGAGAATTTGCACCCTTAGTTCCTTTCTAAACTCTAAAGTTAATAATGTAAATATTGAATATTATAACGAATTAGAAGAAGCTACACAAACGGGAACTGAAAAAACCACGAAGAGAGTCATTCCTAGACCAAAAGATTTAGAACGAGCTAACAAAATATTTAAAGCTATTGGAGAAGAAGGAGAAAGATTACTCTTTCAATATTTAGAATCAGAGAAAAGACAATCTAATATTAGAGATTTCAAATGGTTAAATCAGAGCAGAGAAATGTATGAACCTTATGATTTTGAAATTATTCGAAACTATGGAGAATTCTACTCTATTCTCTGATGCCAAAGCTACAAGTTATAACTTTGAAGATTATAGACCTATATATTTTGAGCTCTGGATGAATTGAACTTCATTAATGACAACAAAGACAATTACCTAATTCACAGGCTTTACTCAATCGAATGAAGAACCTAAAATGAAGGGTGTGTGACAACATTCACACAGTTTCTGATATTTTCATTCCTAGACTATGAGATACTTTCAAGCAATTCATTAAACGCAGGAAAGACTTATCTATTCGAGAGGTGTAAAATTAGCAGTTCCTACTGAATCTTGCATATCCTTGAATTTTGAATAATGAAATACTGCTGAATGCCAACGCTTAAAGCCATACACATTTGCAATTCGCTTCAGCCACCACACAAGCCAAAAATTGCAAAAGAGTATGTCTTTGCCAACGCTAGCAAGTTTGCGGAAAGAAAAAGCCAGTATACAACAATATATAAAAAACATAGGGCGTTTGTGCTAAATTGAAAGTTCTGTGAGTATTAATAAAGTCCGCTAAATATAAAATTTGGCATTTAAGAAGACAAAATAAAAGCAAAATATTTATATTTAGCTATGTAATAAAACGAAACGAATGCACTTATTTATTGCCCTACGTTTCTTATACTAAA
>CALSMU010000004.1 GCA_943787535.1 uncultured Flavobacteriales bacterium
TTGGTACATGGTTATTGCAAGTACATTGTTGTTTGCAGGATGGGTGAGTGCGTTTATCGTCAGTAAAATGGATAAAGCCTGGGTAGTTGTCGACTTGCCTAAACCATTTTATATTAGTAGCCTTATAATTCTATTAAGCAGCATAACGCTTTATTTAGCTTTGCGTTTTGCAAAACAGAATAAACAAGGGATGTTAAAAGGATTCTTGATTTTAACAATGCTTTTAGGTGTTTCATTCGCATATGTCCAATACAAAGGTTGGAAAAAACTGTATAGTCAGGGGAATGTTGTAACGGGTAATATATTTTATACTTATGGTGCATACGGCACGGATTTTATTCTCTTAAAGAATAAAGAAAAGATTGAATTTGATGGAAAAGACTACCTAATCAACGGAGAGGCCTTGTCTGAAATGGAGGTAGAGGATATAAGAGAATTTGCTTATCAAATTTGTGGGGATCGTCGCAAAGAGAAGTTGGATGACTATACAGTTAAAAATAATGATCATTACTCCTTTTTTCGACTACAACAAGATTCATTACAAGAAGGAGTAGTTGAATTTAAGGAGAAAAAAGCATATGTTAACGGAGAAGTTTTTCTAGCTGCTGCTCAAAAAGATTTATTTAGGTTTGCGTTTGGAGTTTACAATCAAACCCCTCTTTTTGCATTGAAAGGAGAGTATGGAAAAGATTTTGCAATTCGTTTAAATAATGAAACGCTAGAATATGAAAATAACAAGTTATTTTTCCCGGCAAAAGACTTAACGGAAAGTGAGGTGCTAAACATCAATAAAAAGGTGTTTGAAGGAGGAAAGGAGTATGAAATTAAAAAAGGTAAAATTTATTTTAAAGAGAAACTTGTTGATTCAGATAACTTCGAAACATATGTTCAATTAAAAGAAGGAATTGAGGTTCATTATAAAAATGGTAAATGGACGAGGTTAAGAGAAGAATTAAATACAGCTCAAAACAATGAGCTGAGGCAAGCCGGAAATATTGCAAGCTCCTATATTTACGTGTTCACTGGGATGCATGTTTTGCATGTGTTAATTGCTTTAATCTTATTATCAGTAATAATTAAGAGGTCTTTTAAAGGACGTTATTCTGAAAAAAATCAATTGGGGATTCAAGCAACGAGCATAATTTGGCATTTTTTAGGTGCATTATGGCTTTCATTATTCCTATTATTACAATTTTTTCATTAAACTTGCGGTAGCAAAAAAAACAATCAGAAATGGCAGGACATTCAGAAAAAGTAGATTCAGCAACTCTTTGGGGAGGTGGCGGCTCACCATTTAGACTTAGTTACGGAAAACAGTGGATGTGGTTTTTCCTTGTCTCAGATGCATTAACTTTTGGAGGGTTATTATGTACTTATGGTTATTTCCGTCACCAATATGGTGATTGGCCAATTGGAGAAGAAGTTTTTAACGCAATGCCATTTTTAGGCAATGGGTTCCCATTATTGTATGTGGCATTGATGACATTTATCTTAATTGTAAGTTCTGTTACCATGGTTCTTGCTGTGGAGGCAGGGCATAGATTAGATAAGAAGGGAGTTATTAAATGGCTGACGCTTACCGTAATTGGAGGTGCCTTTTTTGTTGGTTCTCAAGCTTGGGAATGGTATCACTTTATTCACGGTTCTCATTACGGGGTTATATTAACACCAGAACTAATGAATGATGGATGGGCTACTATTCGAGATGTTGCCGGTGGTGGTTTCTCACTTGATTATGGCCACGGACAAATGATTACAGATCCCGCTTTGGTCTCTCAATATATGGCAGAACCTTTAGGAGCTATTCAAGGGGCCAATATGATTGAAAATGAATATGCGCCAATGATTCCGCAATTTGGAAATTTATTTTTCTTTATTACTGGATTCCACGGATTTCACGTTCTCTCAGGGGTTGTTATTAATCTAATAATTTTAATTAACGTTAAAAAAGGAGTTTACGACGAGAGAGGTCATTTTGAAATGGTAGAAAAAGTTGGATTGTATTGGCACTTTGTAGATTTAGTATGGGTGTTTGTATTTACATTCTTCTATTTGGTATAATTATTTAATCTTTTAAAGATATGTTAAGAGACGATTTAGATTTAGACAAGGAATACGCATTAAGTGCCAATCATGATGAAGAGCATGGTAAGGCGCTCAGGAAAAAGATTTGGAAGGTAACAGCAATACTTACTGCCATTACAATTGTGGAAGTGATTACAGGGGGCTCGATTAAACAGTATTATGAAGGAGTTCCAAATTCATCTTGGTGGATCATTAAATGGGCATTTATTTTTCTTACATTGGTAAAAGCGGGATATATTGTCCTTTCATTTATGCACTTAGGAGATGAACGTAAAAACTTTAGATACATGATTTTAGGACCTTATATTCTATTTATTCTTTACCTAATTTTTCACTTATTCACAGAAGCTACTTATTGGGGTGAAATTATTCATCAATAAATGATCATTCAATGAATAAGAATAAGATTTTGAAATTTTTAATTTTAGCCGGAATATTCTTACTTCCGGCTTTTTTTATTGTAATTCTTAAACAAGGCACACCTTCTTTTTCGGAACTCCCATATTTTGGGGAACACGAAATCGTGCAAAAAGAAATAGGAGGTGAACTAGTGAATGACACGATTCATTACAAAGTCGATACATTTTCGTTTACAGATGTGGATAACAATATTATTGCCGAGAGAGATTTGGATGATAAAATACTCATCGTAAATTTTATTTCAGGTAAATGCCCCAACGATAGCTTGAATGTTTGCCCGATTAATTTTATGGAGTTCAAGAGATATGTTTATGATGATTTTGTAAATGACATTGATTTTGATGATGTCAGAATACTATCGCACATGGTAAATAGTAATGATACCGTTGCAGACATGCATTTAATGTATAAGCATAATGAGATAAAGGGAGATAAATGGATTTTTGTAAAAGGCATGGAAAATGCCTTTTTCGATATTGAGTTAGGTAAAGGAAATCCATGGGAAAAAAAGGATACATTTCACAGAAACGAAAGAGAAGCTTATATGATGACCTTATTATTGGACAAAGATAGGCACATTAGAGGGAAATATTTAACTATAAAAAGTTCTGAAATAACGAGGATTACGAAGGAAATTGTACTTTTGTTAAGAGAAGAATATTTAAAAAAGAATGATTAAAGGATTGTTATATACTCTATTAATTTCACTGTTTTTCATTTCCTGCAAAGAAGAGGATAAATTACCTATTTGGGGGCAAAAGGAATTTATCGAAGGAATTGATACGGACACGATTTATCATACTGTTTCTTATTGGAATTTTACCAATCAAGACGGTAAATTAATTTCCAAAGAAGATTATGAAGGGAAAGTATATGTAGCAAATTTCTTTTTTACCAGATGTCCGGGTATTTGCCCCATATTGACCAAAAACATCACGAAAGTTCAGGCAGCAACCAAAGAACTGAATATTTCATTTCTAACACATACCGTAGATCCAAAAACGGATACCGTAGGAAGGCTGAAGTGGTATTGTGAAAACAAAAAAATTGATAATTCTAATTGGAATTTTGTAACGGGAGATCAAAAGTCGATTTATGAAATGGGGGTATTAAGCTATCTTGTACCAAATTCTGAAGATGCTTTAGCCCCAGGAGGATTCTTGCATTCAGATAAATTCATTTTAATTGATACTAAATCAAGAATAAGAGGAATGTACAGCGGAACAGATAGTACAGAGGTAGAGCGATTAATAGTAGATGTTAGAAAATTGACACAGGAGTAACTATATTTATTTTAAACCTAAACCACTTATAATAAGCAAACTAAAGATATGAATTTACCCGAACCTTCACTCACCAAAAACGATAAATTGGCCAAACGATTAATTTGGTCGGTCTCCATTGTTGTATTCGCTGTTGTTGTGCTGTTGCATGAACTCAAGATTAAGATAGATCTTGGATTCGACGTGCATATTTTTGCTAAAATTAATGCAATTATTAATGGCACAGTAGCTGTTCTTTTAGTTCTCGGAATTTATTTTGTTAAATCTAAAAGGTATGTTCTTCACAAAAAGACAATGAATCTGGCAATTATACTTTCATTGCTATTTCTCCTGTCTTATATAGCACATCATATTTTAGCAGATAGCGCCTCATTTGGGAAGGACGGTGCCGTTATGTATCTTTATTATATAATTTTAATTTCTCATATATTATTAGCTGGACTCTCTTTGCCTTTTATTTTATTTACTGCATACAGAGCATCTATTTCTGAATTTCCAGCCCATAAAAGAATGGCAAAATATGTTTTCCCTGTTTGGCTGTATGTGGCTGTTACGGGAGTTATTGTTTATTTAATGATCTCTCCTTATTATTAGATCTTTTCATTTATCTTTGTACATGTTTCGAAAGATCTTCATACTAGTTGTTTTATTGTGTGTTCAGATAGTTTCGTTTGCGCAAGGTTGTTCTACATGTCGCGCTCAAATTGAATCCAGTCAGAAAGCAGACCTGAGTGTTGGTCAAGGCTTAAACTTGGGGATTATTTTCTTAATGATTGTCCCTTATGTTATTTTATTTCTTTTGTTCAGAAAAAAAATAAAGTCGTTTTTTAAAGACTTTAGAGCTTTACAATAATAATCTTTCTATCAAGGGTTTGTTATTCATAAACCTATCATTTATCTTTGCTTCAGTTCTTTATTAACTTATCAAGAAAGGTGGAGGGAAAGGCCCTTTGATACCTTGGCAACCTTCTGTAACCCAGCTATCGGGAGTATCGGAAAAGGTGCCAATTCCATTCTAAATATACTTAGAATTAGATGAGTCGAAGAAAATTTGTAGAAGTCTCTATTAAATCTCTTTCGACTAAATGTTGATAGAGATTTTTGTTTTTTAGACTATGGCAAACATTAGAGAGATATTAAAAGAAAGAATACTAGTTCTGGATGGTGCGATGGGTACAATGATCCAGCGACACAAACTAGAAGAAGAAGATTTCCGAAAAGGATGGTTTGAAGATCATGAATCGCCATTAAAAGGGAACAACGATTTGTTGTCCTTAACTCGTCCAGAGATTATCAAAGAAATACATGCGCAATATTATTCTGCAGGTGCCGATATAGTCGAAACGAATACATTTAGCGGAACTACAATTGCGCAAGCAGATTATAGCCTTGAAAAATATGTTTACGACATTAATTTTGAAAGTGCCAAGATAGCAAGAGAAGTGGCAGATGAGTTTACTGCAAATGAACCAAACAAACCTCGATTTGTTGCTGGTTCAATAGGTCCAACCAACAGAACAGCTTCAATTTCTCCTGATGTAAATGATCCCGGCTACAGGAATACATCTTTTGATGAACTTGTTGTTGCCTATGTGCAGCAAGCTAAGTCACTAATGGAAGGCGGTGTTGACCTGCTATTGGTTGAAACTGTTTTTGACACGTTGAATGCTAAAGCTGCATTATTCGCAATTATGAAAGCGTTTGATGAGCTCGGAAAAGAATTGCCTATCATGGTTTCAGGAACAATTACCGATGCAAGTGGTCGAACGCTAACGGGACAAACTACAGAATCGTTTATGATTTCGATGTCGCATATGCCTTTATTAAGTATAGGTCTTAATTGTGCCTTAGGTGCTCGCGAAATGAAACAATACCTGCATGTTCTATCGAATAAGAGTGAGTTTTTAGTAAGTGCCCATCCCAATGCTGGTTTACCTAATGAATTTGGAGAATATGATGAGACTCCGGAAATAATGGGGCAACAAATAGAAGAGTTTCTGGAAGAAAATCTAATAAACATAATTGGTGGATGCTGCGGTACAACACCTGACCATATTGAGGTAATGGCTGAATTAGCCTCTAAATACTCTCCTAGAGAATTAAAAGTAATAGCATAATGAGTTTACATCCAGATTATAAAGGGGTATATAAGTACAAGTGGAACAACTTGCCATTTATGCAATTAAGCGGTTTAGAGCCTTTAGTTGTTACTCCTGAATTAAATTTTATAAATGTTGGAGAGAGAACCAATGTAACGGGTTCGAGAAAATTCTTGCGTTTAATTAAAGAGGAATTATTTGAACAGGCGCTCAGCGTTGCTCGTGATCAAGTTGAAGGTGGGGCTCAAATCATTGACATCAATATGGATGAAGGAATGCTGGATGGAGTGGATTCCATGAAAAAATTTCTGAACCTGATTGCATCTGAGCCAGATATTTCAAAAGTCCCCATAATGATTGATTCTTCTAAGTGGACGATTATTGAAGAAGGATTAAAATGTGTTCAAGGTAAAAGTGTAGTTAATTCTATTAGCCTTAAAGAAGGAGAGGAGGCATTTAAAAGGCAAGCTACATTAATAAAGAGATATGGCGCAGCGACAATAGTTATGGCTTTCGATGAAGAAGGTCAAGCAGATAATTATGAGAAACGCGTTCAAATGTGTGAGCGATCTTATCGGATATTGGTCGATGAAGTAGGTTTTCCTCCTCAAGATATAATTTTTGATCCAAACATATTTCCAGTAGCAACTGGTATGGAGGAACATAACGATAATGCACTTGACTTTTTTAGAGCGACGCGCTGGATACGAGAAAATTTACCAGGAGCGCATGTAAGCGGAGGAGTAAGTAATGTTTCATTTTCTTTTAGAGGTAATAATGTTGTTCGCGAAGCAATGCATTCAGCTTTTTTGTATCATGCTATTCGAGAAGGCATGGATATGGGCATTGTTAATCCTGCTATGCTCGAAGTTTATGATGAAATTCCAGATGAACTCTTAGAAAAAGTTGAGGATGTTTTATTAAATAGGAGGTCAGATGCCACGGAAAGGCTGCTTGATTTTGCTGAAACGATAGTTGGAAATGTTCAAAAAGCGGAAAAAGTACTTGAGTGGAGAAATAACTCTGTGCAAGAGCGACTTTCATATGCCTTAGTAAAAGGTATAACAGATTTTATAGAAGCAGATACTGAAGAGTGCAGGAAACTATATCCGGAGCCGGTAGAAGTAATAGAAGGTCCCTTAATGGACGGAATGAATGTTGTGGGAGACTTATTTGGTTCTGGTAAAATGTTTCTTCCGCAAGTTGTAAAGTCTGCTAGGGTAATGAAAAAAGCGGTAGCTTATTTATTGCCTTTTATTGAAGCAAGTAAGTCAGGGGAGGCTAAATCTTCAGGTAAAATATTAATGGCAACTGTTAAAGGAGATGTTCATGATATTGGAAAGAACATAGTAGGGGTGGTATTGGCCTGTAATAATTATGAAATCATAGACATGGGAGTTATGGTTCCTGCCGAAAAGATTGTAAAAGTTGCTATAGAAGAAGGGGTTGACGTAATAGGTTTAAGTGGATTGATAACACCTTCATTAGATGAAATGGTTCACGTTGCTAAAGAGATGGATAGAGCTGGATTAAAAACCCCATTGTTGATTGGCGGAGCAACTACCTCTAGGGTACACACAGCAGTTAAAATTGAAGAACATTTAAAAGGGGCACAAACTGTTCATGTTCTTGATGCTTCTCGTTCGGTTACTGTAGTAGACAGTTTGTTAAATGAAAATAAAAAAGAACCCTACATAAAAAATTTACAAGCAGAATACGAAAAGATTCGCGTAAACCATGCTAAGAAAAGAGGGCAAAAAGCGTTCTTAAAAATAGAAGATGCGCGTAAAAACAAAATTCAGATTGACTGGAATGATACGGTTATAGTAAAGCCAAAGCGCATGGGAGTGCAGCTTTTAGAAGATTTTGATTTAGAGAAGGTAATACAATTTATTGATTGGACTCCTTTTTTCCAAACTTGGGAATTGCATGGTCGTTTCCCGAAAATATTAGAAGATAAAGTTGTGGGAGTTGAAGCAAAAAGATTACATGCCGATGCTTTATCCATGTTGAATAAAATTATCTCAGAAAAATGGTTGACAGCAAATGCCGTGTTTGGACTTTTCCCTGCTAATACGGTAAATGACGACGATATAGAAATTTACTCCGATGAATCTAGGCAAGAAATCTTAGCGGTTTCTAATCAAATGCGACAACAATTAAAAAAGGTGGCGGGAGCACCTAATAACTGTTTAGCAGACTTCATAGCTCCAAAAGAGACAAAAATTGAAGATTACATAGGAGCTTTTGTTGTTACTACGGGTATAAATATTGAGAATAAAATAACAGCATTCGAATTGGATCATGATGATTATAATTCAATATTAATAAAGGCATTAGCCGATCGATTTGCCGAGGCATTTACTGAATATTTGCATCAGCATGTTCGCCAAGAAACCTGGGGCTATTCATTAAAAGAAGAGTTCACAAATGACGAGTTAATTAAAGAAAAATACAAAGGTATTCGGCCTGCTCCTGGCTATCCAGCCTGTCCGGATCATACGGAAAAAGAGACTATATTTAAATTACTAGACGCTACAAAAAATACTGGGGTGGAGTTAACAGAATCTTTAGCGATGACTCCAACAGCTTCGGTAAGTGGTTGGTTTTTTGGAAATGAACATGCCAAGTATTTTGGAGTAGGTAAAATAGAAAAGGATCAAGTGGAAAGTTTAGCGAATAGAAAAGACAAAAAATATGAAGTCATGGAAAGGTGGCTGTCTCCTAATCTTAATGAGTAATATTTATCCTCCGATTACTATATCAAACTCCATGTCTTTGGGAACGCACATTTCTTCGTTACAAACCATGTAATAGACAAAGCCAGAAAGTGAAACTTTGTCTGATTTAATCTTTACCTTTTGGGTAAAGGTAACTTGCCCATCATAGTAGTTTACTTGAACTCCAAACGCTTCATCCATAGCTGAATGCATCTTGCGTTTGTCTTCCGTAACTTTACCAATAAGAGTAATGTTTTCGTTGGCATCAAATGCAAATTCGGTTGGAAGTGGGCCAGCATCTGGGCTGGATAATTCTTGAGAATATAAATGCCAATTGTCGGCAATATTCGCATGAAAAATGATTAAGTAGGTATTGTCTTCTTTTTCAACTTTTTCTTTTGTAGTTGACCAAGTAACAGCATTTTGGGCAGTGGAATGAAACCCCAAAATAACAAAGGATAGTATTAATACTAGTTTTTGTAGCATTTGTTTTTATTGAAGGTTACAGCAAAATATATTCCAGTATTCGGCACATCATTTATTTAAACTTGCTTTACTATAAGCAATAATGCCTTCATCTAACCAAGTTTTGAATAAATCCGTTGAACCGTGATGTTCATAATCTGCCCCTCCATTGCTAAGGTCCTCGCCATTTGGACCAATCATGATATAGTAAGGTTGTGTATTCTTTTTGTATTTACTCGCTTGAAAATAAGACCATTTTTCACCCACTTGTGTGATGTTTTTGAATTTACCAGGGGCATATTCAACTCTTTTATGTTCCGGTTTTGGGAGCTCAGTTTTATCGTCAACATATAATGAAACAATAACCACTTTATCTCTAAGAATTTCAATCACGCCTGGTTTACTCCAGACATTACCTTCCATTTTTCGGCAATTTACACATGCCTTTCCAGTAAAGTCAATGAACAAGGGCTTATTAACCTTCTGAGCATAAGTTAAGGCCTTGTCATAATCTTCGAAAAGAGGCAGGTTGTGCGGTCCAGGGTGAGTTTCTTCACCCTCAATATGTGCTGGCACAATAGCATCACCTCCACCAAGGCCATAGGGGGATTCACTGTAATTAGTAGGTGGCGGGAATCCGCTTATCAAATTTAATGGCGCGCCCCACATTCCCGGAAGAAGATAGATTACGAAAATTAGGGAAGATAGTCCTAACATCGATCGCCCTACCGATAAGTGCTCCATAGGGCTATCGTGTGGGAGCCTAATAAAACCTAATAGATAAAGAGACAATAGCAGGAATACCCCAATCCATATTGCTATAAACAATTCTCTTTCCAAGAGGTGTGCGTCCACCACAAGGTCGGCGTTAGAGAGAAATTTAAAAGCGAAGGCAAATTCCAAGAACCCTAGTACAACTTTAACTGTATTTAGCCATCCACCTGACTTAGGTAATGAATTCATCCAACCTGGGAAGGCGGCAAATAGGCTAAATGGCAAAGCCAGTGCTAATGAGAAACCAAACATACCAACAAATGGGGCCATTCCTCCAACCGTAGCTGATTCCACCAATAACGTACCTACAATTGGACCCGTACAAGAGAAGGATACAAGAGCTAGTGCTAATGCCATAAAAAATATGCCAATAATACCACTTTTGTCTGATGCTTTATCTGCTTTAGTTAACCATGAACTAGGTAATCGTATTTCAAATGCTCCCATAAAAGAAAATGCAAAAACAACCAAAAGAATGAAAAATATTAGGTTAAAGGTTACGTTTGTTGAAAGAGCATTAAGCGCATCATAACCAAACATGCTTGTAACTATTGTTCCTAAAAGGACATAGATTAAAATGATAGATAGACCATAAATTATTGCATTGCGTATTCCTTGGGCTTTCGATTTACTTTGTTTTGTGAAAAAGCTCACAGTCATAGGAATCATAGGGAATACACATGGAGTAAGTAGTGCTGCAAATCCACTTAAAAAGGATATGATGAAAATCAGCCAAAAAGATTTTTCTTTTTCCTTTTCTATTGGCTTCTCTTCATCCGCTTGATCTGTTGGGTCCTGATTCGGCTCTTTATTAGGAGTAGCATTAGACCTATCATTTATAATATCATCTTTATCTTTACCGATGTCCGATGTCTCAGCAACCTCAGGAATTTCCTCAATTTCTTTTATTTCTTTTATTTCTTTGTTTGGTAGACATGTTTTAACTTTTAGTTCAAAAGGTTGCTCGTATTCCGGCAAACATTTTACATCATTGCAGGTTTGAAATGAAAAGACGCCTTTCAGAACATAGTCTTTTGAGCTTTTAGAGGTAAGCTTTTTCTTGAGGGTGAAGCTATGATGGTGATAACTCATCATTTCATCTGCCATTTCATCAAATTCTAGAATGGGTTTTGGTTCAATAATCCCTCCTGTTAATTTATAATTGTTACTTTCTTCTACTGATATATTGGTGGGTATGGAAAATGAACCTTCTGGAAGTTTATGAGAATTTATATGCCATCCATCTACGATATCTATATCGACCAAAACCTCAAGGTCACAATTATTTTGTTTAAGCGTTATATTGGCCTTTACCTTGTCTGCAGCTGATTCAATTTGAGAAAATAAGCTTTCGCTCTTGATTGAAAAAATAGCTAGAAGTACTATAAGGATTAATTTATTCATTTGGATCTAATTTTAAAAACAACAAAAGTAAATAATAGTAAAGAATAAACGATGGTTAAGAGATTTTTATCTTTGGAATCCTAAAAAGGGCTTAAAATAGATAAGTAAATGTTTTTCAATAATTTATAAATGTAAAAAGCACTTCGAAAACGAAGTGCTTTTTATGAAATTGGATTTCCCATTTTTTACATTATATCAATAACGCGTCTGATGGGAATTATAACTCCTTTTTTCAATACTATGTTTCTATCTCCCACCGCCCAAATAGTAGTTCGCACTTGCTTGACACATTCATCATCTTCAAATGTAATTCTCATTTTAACACGATGAATATTCCCTAATATCATAGACCTTGAGAGCTTGTGCTTTAGTAATTTTATTTGTTTTTCCGTTCTTTGAACAGCTTCTGATGGAAAATTTAAGGAAGGAATATCTTCTTTCTCTACTGGAATAATGGCTTCAGTTATCATATGTGGATGTATTAAGGGTGGATGTATTAACGCAAATCAATCGCGTTATCTATTAGTCTACGTGCCTTCTTCTATTAGGTTTCAATTTGTAAGACATTAATTGTATTACGAGACACTTTGTACCTATCATCTAATCGATGGTTTATTATCCAAACTACCTCATTATTAGAGGTAAGCAACCAAGAATCTTTTTTTTCGAATTGAGAAAATTTTTCATCAATAAAAAAGTCACTTAATTTCTTTTTACCCTTCATGCCAAATGGAACGAAAGAATCTCCCTTTTCCCATTTTCGAATCCTTAAAGGGAATTTGATAGTATCAGCATCAACTAATACAGTATTTTTTTCTGTTCGAAGAGAATGTGGCTTATTAATTATACTTAAACTAATTGGAAACGGAATATTGTAATCACCTAACGCTGGTATTTTAAATACTACGGGTAATTGGGTAGTCAGCGGTTGAATCACTAATTTATCTCGGTCAACTAACAATTCATGTGTAGATGAGTAATGTTTTTTTCCTATTGCTAAAGTGTCTGCTTGGATACTTTTTACTTGGGATTTATTGAAACCATATTTACTTAATACTGAATATAGAACAATGTTTTCAATAAGCTGCTTTGTTGCAATAAAGGCAGTGTTTCCATTGGTGGAGGTTATTTTTTCAGCATCTTCCAGTAGTTTCTTTTCTAAATATTCATTGGCTTGAGCTAGATGACTGATACTTTTTAATATGGAAGAACTTGAAGCTTCAAGTTCTTTATTGAACTCAGGGATAATCTTTTTTCGAATAAAATTTCTCTTGTATTTAAGTGATTCGTTGCTGGTATCATTTCTAAAGCAAAGGTTGTTGTTTTTAGCGTAGCGCTCAATATCTAATCTAGAAACTGGCAATAATGGTCGAATAATTTGTTGTGTATTTTTAATACCGCAAAGCCCTTTAATACCGCTGCCTCTTAATAAATTAATAAAGAAAGTTTCGATAGAATCATCCGCATGGTGTCCAGTAACTATGTAATGTGCATTTTTTTCGTTTAATAAATCAAAAAACCAATTATAGCGCAATTCACGAGCCGCTTCTTGAATGGATAACCCTTTTTCTTTAGCATAAGCAGTTGTATTGGCTGAATTCTTATTAAATGGGATGTTGTTTTTGGAACAAATTTCTTTTACCAGCTTCTCATCAAAGTCTGATTCTGTTCCGCGCAATTGAAAGTTAAAATGCGCAACTTCAATATTGAGGTTTAATTTATCAAAACCATCTAAAAGTACCATTGAATCAATTCCTCCACTTACGGCTAGAATAAAATTCTTTGTGGAATATTCCGAATTCAATTTATCTAATTCACTTGATATGGTGCTGATAAGAGTCATTTTAATGCTTGCAAAAGAGCTTTAGCCTTTAAAAGTGTTTCTTGGTACTCCTCCTTTTCGCTGCTTTTACTGGTTATCGCTCCACCTACCATGCAAGATAAATATTTCTTTTTGCTGTTATACAATAAAGTTCGAATTATTACATTGAAATCAAAGTCACCATTAGGTTTTACGTACCCAACGCAACCGGAATAAACCCCTCTTTTAGTAGATTCATATTTCTCTATTAATTCCATTGCTCGAATTTTTGGGGCACCTGTCATTGAACCCATTGGGAAGGTAGCTTTTAGGATATCTATAAATCTTATATGCGGCTTTATGGTTGCGCTTACACTAGATATCATTTGATGAACTGTTTCAAATGTGTAAATTCCACATAATTCTTCTACTTTGACAGAGTTGTTAGTGGCTATTTTTGATAAATCATTTCTCACTAAATCAACAATCATGATGTTTTCACTTCGTTCCTTTTGATTTTTTTTTAGATTTTCTATTTGTTTGAAATCTTCTATTTCATCTACACCTCTTGCTATCGTTCCTTTAATTGGTTGAGATATTAATTGTTGGCCATGTTTCTGAATATACCTCTCTGGACTGGCGCTTAGTATGTATTTATTGTCAAAATTTCCGAAACAAGAGAATGGGGCATAGGTAAGCTCATTTAATTGCTGATAGGTGGTAAAGGGATCAATTTCAACATTCTCGTTAAAAAGTTCATAACAGAAATTCATTTCATATATCTCTCCTTGTTGAATATCTTCTTTTATAGACTTGATTTTTGATAGATATGTTTGTTTATTAATACGAGGGATAAGCTTAATCTTATTTGAAATGTTCTCTTTCTTTTTTAGAAAGATCTCTTCTACATTAACTAAAAGAGAGACGTCTCCATAAACAAGACTGGCAGTGTTTTTTTCAATTTTAAAAAGTGATTTGGGGATAAAAAAATGAATTTCGGGGAATTCTAATTGATCTATATTCCCTGAAGGTAGGTTTTCAAACTCATTTTTAACATCATAGCTGATGTAGCCAAACTTCCAACTGTTGGGAATGGATATAAACTCATTTAACTTCTCTAAATTGATGTTTTTAGATGTGCAAACAATTTCATTTTCACAGCCAATAGCGATATATCCATTATTTGACTTGTTTCCGTTTAAAAAAAGAAAGGTTTCTTTTTTGAGCTCGTTATCTTTTTGTGTTTTCCTCAATAGGGTTATTGTTTTGATACAAGATCGTGAACAATATCTACCCAGTCTTCCCCGTCATTTAAGCTTTCTACCAATTGCAATTTCTCTCCTCCGTTTTGTTCAAATACCTCCAGATATTCTTCACTTATTTCAACGCAAGTTTCTAGGCAATCAGAAACAAAAGCAGGGGAGAGTACAAGAATTTTTTTATTACCATTTTTACCTAAGTCGGCAATCACATCATCCGTATATGGTTGAATCCAAGGGTCTTTTCCTAAACGAGATTGAAAGGACAATGAGTATTTACCTTCATCCAAGCCAATTTCCTTTACAAGAAGTCTTGTAGTTTCATAACAAGTATTTTTATAGCACAAAGGCTCTTCGGGTAAATACTCCTTTGGACAATTGCAGTTTACGCAAGATTGACCTGTTAAATGCGACTTGTTTATGTGGCGTTCGGGCAATCCGTGGTAAGAAAATAGAACATGGTCATAATTCGCTATCGTATATTTTTTTGCACGATCAGCAAAAGCCTTTATAAAATCAGGGCTGTCATAAAACTGACCCATAGTGACCAACTCAGGAATGTTCCACCACTTATTAACAATCTTGTTCGTTTTTTCTATAACTGTTCCCATACTTGAAGCAGCATAATGAGGGTACATTGGAAAAACAATAATTTTATCGTAATTCTCCTTTCTCATTTTCTCTAAAACACTATCCATAGAAGGGTTGCCATAACGCATTGCCAATTCTACAGTATAGTTTTCAGCTATTTTGGCTTGTAGTTTTTCTTTGAGAATCAATCCGTATTTTAGTAGAGGAGATTCACCATCAAACATTTTGAATAATTTAACATATTCTTTCGCTGATTTGGGAGCTCTTAACGGAACAATGATCAGGTTTACAAGTAATTTCCTCTTTAACCAAGCCAAATCAATTACCCTGTCATCATTTAAAAACTCATTCAAGTACTTTCTTACATCCTTCACCGAAGGACTATCTGGCGTGCCAAGATTGACTAATAATATTCCGGTTTTTTTATTCACGTGCTAATTCTAATACGGTTAAATAGTTGAATTACTATATATGCAGTGCATTGTCATTCCATGCGGATAGAGCAGCTTCTTTTACCCCTTCGCTATAGGTTGGGTGTGGATGACAAATACGTGCTATATCTTCTGAAGATGCCCGATATTCCATTGCGACAACAGCCTCCATAATCAAATCTGCTGCGCGAGGAGCCACCATGTGCACACCTAGAACTTCATCTGTATTTTTATCGGAGATAATTTTTATAACTCCCATAACATCCATGCTAGCTCTTGCCCTGCCCAAAGCTCTTATTGGAAATTGACCCACTTTGTATTCTGTTCCTGCTTCTTTTATTTCTTCTTCTGTTTTACCGACTGCAGCAACTTCCGGCCAAGTGTAAACGACACCTGGAATTAAGTCGTAATTGATATGCGGAGCTTGACCGGCCATTGTTTCTGCAACAAAAACTCCTTCTTCCTCAGCTTTATGGGCTAACATAGCTCCTGCAGTAACATCTCCAATGGCATAAATTCCAGAAACATTCGTCTCTTTATAGTTGTTCGTCTCAATCTGACCTTTATCGTTAACTTTTAAACCAATATTTTCTAATCCTAAACCACTGGTATATGCCTTCCTACCAACCGCGACTAAACAATAGTCTCCTTCGAATGTGACTTCTTCGTCTTTTTTGTTTTTAGCAGTTACAACAACTTTTTTTCCTTTGTTTTCTACTTTTTGAACAGCATGCTTAAAGTTGAATTTAAAGCCTTCTTTCTTTAATACTTTTTGCAATTCTTTTCCCATAGTTTTGTCCATTGTAGGGATAATGGAATCAGCAAATTCCACTACTGTTACAGCAGCTCCAAGACGTGCATATACAGAACCTAGCTCAAGTCCAATAACTCCACCACCAATTACAATTAAGTTTTTTGGAATTTCCGATAAGCTTAATGCTTCGGTAGAGGTAATAATTCTTTTCTTATCTGGTTCCATTCCTGGAAAGAAATTTGGTTTTGAACCAGTAGCAATTATCGCTTTCTTCGTAGTGACGGTAACTTTTTTATCTTTTCCAACTACATTAATAGTATGTTTATCGTGAAAAGACCCTAATCCTTGGTACACATCAATTTTATTTTTATCCATCAAAAATTGAATTCCATCGCAAGTTTGTTTGACAACACTGGTTTTTCGTTCTATCATTTTGGCAAAATCAATAGACAATTTACCTGTTGAAATCCCATGCTTTTCAAATGTGTGTGTAGCATCGTGGTAATGATGAGAAGAATCTAATAATGCTTTGGACGGAATACAACCAACATTTAAGCACGTTCCTCCTAATGTGGAGTACTTTTCGATTATAGCTGTCTTCATTCCTAGTTGCGCACATCTTATTGCTGCAACATATCCTCCTGGTCCTGATCCGATTATTGTAACGTCGTATTTGCTCATGATGGTTTTAATAGTTATGGAGCGCTAAGGTAAAACTTTTAAGAATGAGATTGAATAAGTTAAACAACTCTTTTTGTCTCCTTGTACCAATAAAAAAATTTTACAGTAAAAAGTAGAATGATGGGGCTAGTTGCAGAATTAAATTCTTGAGGAATTATCATTGCTCCGAAAATCACAAGGATTAATAATACAGACATGCCTAGATAAGCTTTGTTTAGTTTTTCGTGTAATTTTTTACTCATTAACGGAAGGATAAAAAACAGGTATAAAGGATTTGCCCAAAGCACATTAAAGTTGGGTCGCATGGTAAGGTGATCGGTTCCGAACCAAAGGAAGATAATAATGACCCCCACCACTCCAAAAACAAGTAGTAAAGTCGCATCCCATAACTTTGTAAGAAATCGCATTTTAGTCCATGTAAGAATAACCGAAATTAAAAAGAGCACCCAAAAAAGAAAGATTGGCGTACTCCAAAAAGACGAGTTAGTTTTATGATTTATACCATTAATTAATGTTCTTTCATTTAATACTAGAGGCTGTGCTTTTCCATTAATTAGAACCTCTGAATCCGAATAAATTGCGCACATATACTTTGGAAGAAACATCATTTTATTGTTATTAGCCTTAATGTCAACTTTGCTTCCTAATGCTAAATCCATACCAAAGCCTAACCAAGGCATGTGGCTAACGGTTGTGTTTAATAATTCCCTTAACGAATATGTGTTTTCATTTGGATGCGCTTTTAAAATTAGCTTATCTCCAATTATATTTTGTAATACATCCCTAATTCGAGTGGCGCAATTATCAAAGAAAAAGTCATATTTATACACCCTGTTTTCTGGTAAATAGTTCTCTTTGAGTGCCTTCCACAGATCATTTTTTTGTTCATGTGTTAAGTTTAAGACCTGTTCTTTTACTGTTCTTTGAAAATAGTTATACTCCATCATAAAGTATCTGAAATCTTGCTCGTCCATATAGTATTTGAGCCTTCCTTTGGTGAATTTTGTTGCAAATACAATTTCATCCGAATCAAACTCAAACATCCCCCAATTGTAGCAATTGTCAATATTGTTTATCGGATCGTTAACACGGATAGCACTGTGACCAAATAAGGAATAAATATCCTCCCCTTCTGCACATGTCAAAAGGCTAATTTGGGCCTGATCTGATAATTGAGCTATTGATTTATTCTTCAATAAGAATATCGACAATACAAGAAAAAGATATTTTATGAAAAGTGCCACTAATCTAAATTAAATATATCTAAAGCATTTTTGGTTGTTGCTTCAGCAATTTCCAGAAGTGAACAACCGTAAATATCTGCCATTTTTTCACCAATTAACGTCAAATAAGGACTTTCGTTCCTCTTCCCGCGATAAGGAACAGGTGCTAAATATGGAGAATCTGTTTCCAAAACAAAATGCTTTAAATCAAATTGACTAACTACACGGTCTAATCCAGAATTTTTAAATGTAACAACTCCTCCAATTCCCATTTTGAAGCCACCATAATCAACAATGTGTTGAGCTTGTTTTTGATTTCCTGTAAAACAATGAAAGATGCCCTTCAGGTTTTCATCATTCATTTCATCTACAATTTCAAAAATTTCATCAAAGGAATCTCTTGCGTGTATTACAATAGGTAATTTTTTTTCTTTGGCCCAGCTAATTTGTTCGCGAAAAGCAAATTGTTGTATTTCTAAAGTGGACTTATCCCAATATAAGTCGATACCAACTTCTCCAAGAGCAATGAACTTTTCGTTATCCAACCAATGTTTAGCATGTCTCAATTCACTTTCATAAGTCCCAGGCTGTATTGAACATGGATGAATCCCCATCATTGGGTAGCAAACCGTTGGGTGCTTTTTCGCAAGGGACAACAGACTGTCTGTATGTTCAGAATCTATGTTGGGTAGGAGTAACTTTAAAATATTATTCTCCAAACAATTTTGAATCACGGCATCTCTGTCCTCATCAAACTTTGAGCTGTATAAATGGGTATGTGTGTCAATTAGCATTTGCACAAAGAACGGAAAAGAATATTAAGGCTTCTCTATTTTAAAAAACTTTCCATCATTGAAATAGTAAACAGCATCATACATGTTAAAAGGAAGTGCGTCTTTTTCAATGTTTCTCAATGATTGTAGTTTCGGGTTTTTATAGTAATATGATGCTCCGTTATTATCTTTAAAACTATTGTTTTCCAGAAAAGTAATGCCGCCATTCACATTCGTGAAAGTCTGAAAATCAATTTGTGTCGTTCTTTTCCCTGTTTCTTTAAACTTCAAATAATCATTTACCCCATTTCTTAAAATGTAAGCCCCGTTGAAATTATCAGGAGTATTTATTATTAATAAATTATTTTCAGGCAAACGCTCTAGGTTGTTTAAGAAAATTTCTTTGACTTGATTCGCTTTGTCCCAGTTTTGGGCTGTTACATATGTTAGGCTAATGAATATTATGCTCCAAAGTATAGTCAGGATATTTGATTGTTTTTTTGGTAATTTATTAATTGCAACTACTAAAGAAGTGCAAACGATAATTGAAGCCCAATAACTATATCGGTCAGATTCGATACTGTTTAATGATGAAATCTCTAATGAAATAACAGGTAGTAAACTGAGTATAAAAAGGCAAACCGTAACTAATCCATTTTTTCTTAATTGTCTTTCCTTAATCATAGAGAAAAGTAAGGGCCCGAAACTGATTACTGTTAATACTGACATGCAATAAAAGAATATCATTGAATCGTCAGAATAGCGAATATGGGTAAAGAACTTTACAATATAAGCTAAGTAATGCCAAGCCATAACTGATAAGTTAATATGAACACTAGTTCCATACCCTCCAATCCAATCCGATAACACAATCCACCTGATTACTAAAGAGGAAATAATTATTATGGAAAATATAAATATTGGAATGAATTCAAAGCTAAGCTTCTTTTTGTTCCAAAATAAAAGAGGAATAATTACAGGGAGCAAATAGCCAAACTCCTTGGTTGTTATTGAGCAGATTAGAAATATTGAGCAGAGTAATAAATTCGAGCTCTTTTTAGAATCATAGTATTTAAAAAATTGCCGGACACATAGTAAACCAAAGAACAAAGAATATCCATACGATTTTGATGAAAGCCATAATACAGCTTCTGTTTGATAGGGAAAAATCAGAAACAATAGCCCCGAGATAAAAGCAATTTTTGCAACCCCGTTTGATTTGTTCAAATACTCTTTTAAAAATAAATAAAGCTGCCAACCTATTAGTACATGAATGATAAGTTGCAAAACATGAAATATTAGGGCATTGTCAACAACTAATGAATATAGAGACATTGCAATTACATGGCTAAAAGGAATGTAAAAGGGATCATTAAAGTTATGTTCAAATGCACTCCAACCAAACTCTTTAGCTTGCCAAAGAAACCCATAATCATCAGATAAAAATCCAATACTAAAGGCTTCATCATAAATGATTGAGCAGATTAATGAAAATACAATCAATACTGCAAATTTTTTTTCGAATATTTGGCAGAGATATCGTTGCATTTTGTTCTTGGATTATCTCAATAGATACATTTTTCCAAATTCTTTTTTAAAGCTATTGCTATCTGCAGATGTGCTGCGATGATCAATGTTTTCTCCATTTATCTTGACGATTGCACGATAAAGGTAAACTCCATTGGCAAGTTGGTCACCAAATTGGTCCCGGCCATCCCAAAAGAAATCAGTTTTATTGTTTCCAATGCGAAGTGGTCCAATTTCATCCATTGAAATTTCTCTAACAACTTTACCAGTAACGGTCATTATTTGAATGAGCATTTGATCAGGTGTTTCACTTCCGGTAAGTGTAAAAACAAAATGTGTTTTGGTGCTGAATGGATTGGGATAATTAAATAAGTGGGTAATAGTTGATGCAGTTATAACTTCAAAACTAATTTCGTAAGCGAAATCCCCAGAATGGTTGTTTGACTTGTCTCTTGCTTCAACTAGCAATCTATATATTCCGTCTTCTGTAAATGTTGGGTTGTATTCTATTTTAAATAAGTTTTTCTCATCAATAGCCGGCTCCCACATTAAATAGCCACTTTCTCCAGTGTTGGAGAAAAATAATTGTTCTGGTGTATTGGAATTTGGACGAATAAGTTGAATTCTAAACGAGTTTGTGTCGATATCTTCATTTAATAGTAAAAATTCATTTTCATCATCTAATGTTATGGATATTAATGGTGTTGGACTTACAATGTCTTCATCCAAAATGTGTATTCCATCAAATGTCACATCCAAAATGGGGTTGGTAATGTCCTTTGTCACGGAAAACGTTTTTTGAGTAAAGTTGTTGAAATAAAACTGTTCGAATTGGTCTTGCTGTTTCCCATCAATTTTTGGATTAGCGGTTACCCAAATAGAATTGTCTCCAAGATACCCCTTGCTAGAGACACTTACTGTATCAATTATTATTTCTCCGTTCTTTAATGAATCTTGCCTTGCATAGGGAACATAGTTTTTAGCATGATTTGCATCTTCTACCCAATAGTGCACCAAAAGACTGTCCATGTCAAATGCACTAACATTTTCTATGGCAACAGCATATTTGACAGAGTCACCCTCTTGTATACTGTTTTCAGGCACCGAATAATAAAACCCTTTTTTTGGGTTTATAGCACATTCTGGAACGGGGTCATAAATCAATTGCCACCTATCGACATAAGCAGGAGTAATTGTTACTGTATCCTTGGTTTCTAATTCCAGCCTCGCAAAAGGGTATAGCGCAGCATCAACAAGATTATTAAGGTCTGCAATAGAATCGTTATTGCTCATCAAAGTGTCGATTAAAAGTGTTTCCACACCTTGGGTATTAATTCCATGTAACCTTAATCTCGAAGTGTCAGTAGATGCAGGCTCAGTAGCATGTTGCTGCCAATAGAGTGTGTTCCAGTTTTTAGATGGCCCAGCAATCTCTGCAGTTATATTTCCAGTAGTATTGCATCCAACAATGATTGTTTCAAAACTGATCAGCTGAGTAGGTAAAGAGGTCCCCCCAGCAATTGTGTCTGCGGTATGCACCTCTTGAGCAGACGAAAGGTCGCCTTTCTTTGCGAAAAAGATAAAACCATCATCGGGTTGTCCAGGATTCATGTTTGTCGCTCCCAAATTTTGAAAAGCAGTAAATAATTCTGGAGGCCATGCGTCATAAAGGCCCATAGGGCTAGTGTAATTATTAGGAATGTAAGTGTATGCAACAATGTAATTGCTATCTGGAATTACATTATCCAAAAAGTTGACTAAAGAATCTAGTTGTGCTGGATTGTTGTTGTGCCAAATAAAAAAATTAGTGCACCTGTTTCTTCCCATGTTGCTGACTCCAGGGCATGTCGCTGGATTTCCATTAAATTGACCTACGCAGTAGTCATTTGCGCACCAAGATTCTAGTGAGCATTGATCTACTACACCAATAATTATAGAAGGCCATAACCACCCACCATAATCTTGTGTAGCTCCAAATAAAGACCAGCTGGTTCCTTGCCACTCGCTGCCAGAAACAAAATTAACATGTGTATTGCATGATAGAGATGCAATGGAAGATTCAAAATCAAAAGACCTATTGGGTCTATTGTATGCTATGTTTGTGTATGCATCATTTTTAAATTGGAAAAAATGCGATTGTCCCCAACCCCATTTTTCAGGAATATATTGAAAGGAGCTTTCTTGCCATGATTTGGTTGAGCTGTCTGGTGAGCACCTCCAAAAATAAACCGTGCTATCCGAAAAGGTAATCGGATCTGCTGCAAGAGAATTACTATTTATCCAGTCATAGGGACGGGCTTCAACCACTCCACCTGAACTAATGATTAATTGATGTTTTTTAAATGGAGAATTGAATAAGTCGGTTGTATCAATTTCAAAAACATATTGATTGGTTGGAGCAAAAGGGTCTATTGTGGAAGCTTTACAAGTAATTGTGTCCGATGGAATTATTGCATACTCGTAAGGCCAAATAGGAATTAAATCATTTGAGGAGATATATGTAGAAAAGGAAATTTCATTATTTGTAGTTTCATCAAAATGCTCATTGACAATAGAGAATGGTAAATCAGCTTTAATGGAAAAGTTATTCAATCCAACTGCAATAGAATGATTACTTGCCATTTTATAGCGAATAGTATCTCTAAACAAAAGTCCAGGAACGTTTATAAAATAAGTAGAGTCATTTCCATTTGGGAAAAAGCGTTGTATTGATAATTGAAAAGTGTCAATAAACGCACTGCCAATGTTAGTAAGTACAATGTTTAATTCGAACGTATCGATAGATAAATCAATTGTGGCAGGGGACGTCCATATGCGCTCCTCGGAAAGTACTATTTCCGGTGCTAAATGTGTGTTTAGTTTTAATGCAGGGTCACCCTGGAGACCCATCCCTATTGTGTTGCCATGAAATAAGATATTAGGGCTCAAAACAAGAGCCAAAGAATCCGCAGTCGACTTCATGCAAAACCCAATATCGCGGCCGTAATTTTTTTTACCCATTTGGTGATAATAGACATTGGTATACCTAGCTATTTCCGTGACATTCCCAAGTTTAATTGTTGACAAAAAAGAAATAGCTCCTTGACCAATTGGATTTACAATATTCTCTGAATAGCTATTTCCCCCAGGTTGGTGAACATCTCCAGTGTAGCAACCTAGGCCAATAACCACAGGGTATTTGCCATAATTTCCCCAATTATTTGGCGAATCTATATTTTGGCCAAAACCACCGCTGCTAGTGGCATGCGAGAAAAATGTAATTAACGAAACTCCTTCTTGCAGTTTTTGCTGAACTTCAAAAAAATCATTAGAATTTAAAGAAGAGGCACCCGTTCCTTTAGTATAGGAAACAACATTACCGCCAAACAAAGTGTCTTCTATTGTCTTTTCAAATTGTGATAAATGATAGTTGAGTAAATTAACCTCTGTAGGACTTCCGCCTCCTCCAAAATGAAGGACTTGTTTCTGCCATTCTTTGTTGGGGATATCATATAAATCAAATGGATCTTGTTGGTCTTCATATTCGATTACTTTATTCAGATAGTTGTTTATCGAAGAGTTTTCCATTGCGCTATATCTCCCTGTAGGTATAGCGTATGAATTGCCGCTGGTTCCAAGAGAATAAGTAAAATGATTGTCGGATGAGGGGTATCCAAAGGAAGGTACTAAATTACCCTGATATGCACTATTTGATTTTCTTGACCCAAGGGAATTACCCTCCGTAACATCTCTGATGGATTTTCCAATTAAAAATAAATGGCTTGGGTAGTTTGGCCATGTATTTATTGCCAAATTGCAAAAACGTCTAATTCCTAGAGGGTTTTTATAAATGCCTCCACCAAACTGATGGTAAAGTTCTTCTACATCAACTAGCACCGTATCGTGTGCTCCACCTATTCCACTTCTATAACTCGCAAAGTTTAATGCTCCGTTCAACAATTTGTTGTTTGTAATGATTATATAGGCATCATTTGGGGTTATCTGGCTAAAATCTCTAAAATATCCGCTTCCCAAGACTGCTGATATATTTGTAATAGTGCTATAATTAGTGGCGTCTACTAATAAACATTGTGCGCTATCATTGCTATTTAAATTAGGGACTAAAGCTTCCCAAATTCCAGCGTTGTTGGTTATGGAAATAGATTTTGCAGTGTCTCCATTTAGCACATATAAAATGGGGTTAGTACCATTAAAGTTAGAGATTGACAAACGAGACTTAGGCTCTATATTATTGAACGGAACCGCAAACCGAAAATAATTCTCATTTTCAAAATCCATAGTATGGGGGTAATTAATTGCCACTGACGAAACATGTTGTTTGTCACTGGTTTGTCCGATGCTATAGTTGCTGTGTATTACAGAAGTTGTTGGACTTTCTATAGTTGCAGTAGGAACTTCTATCTTTTTATTTATCAACTGATAGCCGATGTAGGTGGTGTCAAAAATTATGGCATTACTATTACCATACTTAATTTGCAAAGCATGGTTGTGATCATTTACGTGAGAGGATGCAGAATAGGAAGCTCCCATGGAAATTCCCGTAATTATGGAATTAGGAGTGCCAACCCCGGTATATGCATTTTGCGTAGGTATTATTGAAGTGTTTGCGCCTCCCAGCGTATATGGAAAACTTGACCAACCCTCTCCAAGAGAATAAACAGGACTCGATAGCGCACTATATTTTGGGCCTTCGTTATATTCGTCAGAATAGTTTACAAAATTCTTTTTCCAGCAGTAATCAATGGATGTATATGCGGAATAGTTCACGTCTGTTTCTTGAAATATACGATTGTTGTTACCCGTGTTGTTCCAGGTAAAATAATATTGCAAGGTGTCGTTGAAAAGACTGTAATATTCATCTGGTTGGTCTTGCGGAGAGTTATACAGCTTTCCATCTATCCATCCGTCATTTTTCTCTGCATAAAATTCAATATAATCACCTGGGCCCAAGGTGTTATCTCCGCCATCAACAATGTCTATGAATACTTGACTTTCTCTACCGAAAATTTGAAAATTATCGGTGTTAATGTTGGAGATCAGAACTCCGTTATTGCTTAACGAGGTGTTTAAATCAGCATAGTTTATTCTATGGATGCCTGTATTATAAACTGGAAAGTGAAAATATTGTTGCGAATATTCAATCCACTCATTTCCATAAGTCTGTGCTTTGGAAACGTTTACAATAACTAAAAGTATGAATAGAGCGAGTATTCTCAAATTAGTTGGTTTTATTTAAGTTAAATCTTAACGAAAATACATTACTGTATAATGCAACAGAAGCATCTCCAATGTCGGTTAGTGCATAGTCCAATGAAATACCCTTTAATTCAACACCTATGCCTATATTTGGTTGCAGTGTCATCACCTCTTTACCCGTAATTTCCGTAACTTTTTGAAGGTTTCCAAGACCTGCTCTGACAAAAACAATATTCTTAAATCCTAATTCCATTCCCAAATGCGGGTCAATAGATATTGGGTCTCCTACGATTAAAACATTTCTTTTTCCATCCGTAGTTAAATCAGCGTTTAGTTCTGCTAAATAAGTAAAGCTCTTTCCTATTTTCCATTGGCGCATACCAGCAAGAATTATGCGAGGCATGGTTATTTCTAAACCATTTTCTGGAATATCATTATCTGTTCTATCAAACACTTCTATCATTTGGTCTGTCAATGAAAAACTCCAAGCATTGAATGTTGTTGTGACGTCTCTTGTTAGGGCAGCTACTTTCCAATTTCCTAATCGATAAGTTGCGGCAAAATCAATTCCAAACCCCCATGATTTAGCAAAATCTCCCACTTTTCGATGAATGATTTTACCGCTTCCTCCTAAATCTAGCTTGTCATTTATCTTTCTGGCATAAGAGAATATAAATGCCATGTCTGCAGCTGAAAAATAAGTTATTCTGTCATAGTCAATATTTCCCTGAGCATCAATTAACTCTGTGGTATTCGGGATGTTGTCCACTCCAAACCGAATAAATGACAACGCCATTGCACTTTTGTCATCAATTTTTTTTGCGATTGCACCATAATCGTATTTTGCGATACCAGCAAAATATTCAGAATGCATTAATCCAATTTGTAAATCACTATCTATATTTAATAACCCAGTAGGATTCCAATAGCCTGAAGTAACATCATCAGTAGAAGCTATTACAGAATTTGACATTCCAAGTGCACGAGCACCCACGCCTATATTTAAAAATTCGTTGCTATACTTAGGTGTTTTGTCGTCATCTTGAGCAAGAAACGACAATTGAACTAACAACAATAATATGAAGATAATCGATTTATTCATTTTTTTTGTAGTTGTACAAAGATATAAAATAGCAGTAGTACAGACTAATTTTATTGATTAATAACTCTTTAATGACGCTTAAATTGCCTAATAAGTCGCTTGAAAACAACATTCCTATTATAAGTTAAAAGGTAAATGTTATTTTTGTAAAGTAATGTCGGTTAAAAAACATATCCCAAATACACTCACATTGGCTAATCTTTTTTGCGGTATATTAGCAATAAAAATTGGGTTTTCAGAACATTACTGCTTAGCAGGTTTTCTAGTGCTTTTAGGCGCTTTTTTCGATTTTTTTGATGGCTTTGCAGCTCGGTTGTTAAAAGTACAGGGGGAATTAGGGAAGCAGTTAGATTCTTTCGCGGATATGGTAACTTTTGGAGTTGCTCCGGGAGTTGTTATGTATTCGTTTTTATCGTCATTTATCGAAAGCTCATATGCTCCTTATATATCCTTTGTTATTCCGCTATTGTCGGCAGTGCGCCTAGCCAAGTTTAATATTGACTCAATGCAATCAGATAAATTTATTGGGCTGCCTACTCCTGCTAATGCTTTGTTTTTTGTGTTTATACCATTGGTTTTTAATTTGGAAAGTTTTGCTTGGGATAGCACAACATTTGTTACGGATATGAACAGAGATTATTTTTCAAATCCATTTGTAGCGCAATTATTTAGTGTTTCTGAAACATTCAAGTATTTGATGATAGTAATAATTTTACTGTTTAGTTATCTGCTGAACGCCCCGATAGAAATGATTGCATTAAAGTTCAAGTCATTCGGGTGGAAAGGGAATGAAATACGCTTTGTTTTCTTAGTGTTGTGCTTGGTTGTAATTTCACTGAGTTTGTTAATAAGTTCAGTGTTTGTTTCTGTCCCAATTATTATACTTTTGTACATCATTTTATCGATAATAAATAATCTCTTCAAAAAGAAAAAGAATGAACTTCAAAGCTGAAATAGACATTATGCCATTAGCAGGGTTATTGGATCCTCAAGGAAAAGCAGTTTCACAAAACATGGGGAACCTTGATTTAAGTGAAATTACAAACGTCCGTATTGGAAAACACATTACACTGAAAGTAGACGCTGCTGATAAAGCAACAGCAGAAAAGAAAGTAGACGAAGCATGTAAGAAATTACTTTGTAACCAAATTATGGAAAGTTATACTTTCGATTTAATGGAAGATTAATTTTTAGGATAAACGTATTTTTAACCCTCATTGACTTTGTTGATGAGGGTTTTTTGTTAAATAGTTTTGTAGAATTTCTTAAAAAACCTTTCTGTTGTGAAATGTAGAAGGATTGAAAACGCCACTAAACCGCAGAGATATTTTAATAACCAAGTCAATGTGTTTACATCTTGAAAAAAGTAATTAAAGTAAGTTAAAAATGGCCAATGCAATATATAAATAGGGTAGCTTAAATCTCCTAAGAAATCAAAAAGTTGATTAGGAAATTTTGTATAGTTGTCTTTTTCAAAAAGTACGGTGATGAAGATAATAATAGCAAATATAGGAGCAAATAATGCAATATGATTTTTGTGAAAAAACCCGGTATTGAACGCACAGAAAAGAGTAAGGCACATGATTAGAAACAGTAGAAAGTATTGTTTATTGTATGAAATTTTATGACCTATAGTAATCCAAATATTACCTGTTGTAATACCGATAAAAAAGGTGCTTAAATGCCATAACGGAAAGAAGTTAAAGGGCAAGTCTCGTTGATGATATTGCATAAAAAAGACAAAAGCGATGACAGTAATTACCCAAGCTATAATTGCTATTAAAACATTTTTTTTAATAGATCTAGATTGAGAGAAAAGCAGTAAAGGTGGAGTAAGAAGATAGAAAAAGAACTCTACAGATAACGACCAAGAAGGAGGGTTTATCAGTGGCTGAGGACTAAGGTCCCAAGCATGGACTCCAATAACATTCAATAACATTTCTTTCCAGTCTATTGGATTTTTAACGCCTAGAGTAAATATAATATACATAAGGATTGCGAGGTAGTATAAAGGCAATAGACGTATGGCTCTTTTTTTCCAAAATCTAATTTTTTCGGTATGTAATTTTAGATTTGTTTTTTGGTTGGACAACACCATTACAAACCCGCTTAATACAAAAAAGAAGGTAACAGCAAAATGACCGTTACCAATTAAACGGTTTAAGATACCCTCATCAAAAGGGGGAATGCAATAGGCGAAATGAAACAATACTACTATAATAGCAGCAAAAAAGCGAAATAAATTCAACAGACTATACCGCATCCGCCAACGATGTTATTTTAGCTAATACAATTTCTTCCGAAATCAATTCCATTGCTTTTTTAGCACACAATTCCTGCTTTTTTGAAGTTATTTTACCGAAGATTGAACAAGGCCTACAGGGAAGTTTTTCTTTTGAAACTTCGATGATATTATGTTCATTGTTTAATGGCCCAAAACCAAGATAATGATGAGTTGCCCCCCAAATTGATACAACTTGAGTTCCTACAATTGCTGCCAAATGCATATTCGAACTATCCATTGCAACCATGAGGTCTAGTCTTGAAATTAGATCTAATTCTTCATCTAATTTTAATTGACCAGCAACTAAAATTCTTTTTGGAAATTTCTTCTTAATGGTTTCTAATTTTTTTATTTCGTTTTGACCGCCTCCAAATAAGAAAACACTATTCCCAGTGCTTGTTAAATGAGAAATGACATTTTGCATTTTTTCAATTGGCCATTCTTTACTACGATGCGCCGCAAATGGAGCAATACCAATCCAGGAATTATTTTTAATTTCACAATTATTAATTTTTAAAAAAGCATCGGTAGAATCCGATACAACAGGAGATATCCAAGGGCCATTATTTAGTTTTGATGGCACGTTCGCCTTTTCAAAAACGTCCAGATATCTTTGTGTTGTGTGTTTTAGTTTTTTAAATGGTAAGCTTCCATTAATTAAGTTCTTTTTTTCTCTTCTGCCTTTGTTAATCGAGTGACATCGTATGCCACGAGTTTTGAAATAAAAGCACAAAATTTTAGTTCTTAAAACGTCGTGTAAATCCACTACTGCGTCAAATTTATGTGTTTTGATTAATTCATTTTGTAATTTTTTTAATCCGGCAACACCTTTATGTTTTCCTTTTAAGTCTGCTCCAATAAAGGTGAATCGATCATGTTCTTGAAAGAAAGGCTTAAAAAGTTGCCGTGAAAGAAAAACGATTTCAAGAGCAGGATGCTGCTCGAGTACACTAGAAATTACAGGTGCGGATAATGCAACATCGCCCATGGCAGAAAATCGTATGACGAGTATTTTTTTCCTCATTTTGGATATTGAAAATTAACATTACTTCTTATAAAGGATGGGGTTTAATGTGTCGTCATTATACATTTTCATTTGACGATAAACTTTTATTTGTTTTTCTCCTCTTTGGATTTCGCCCAATAAGTCGTTAAATGATGCAGAAAGATCTTTTTTCTGCTCTATCAAGACATTTAATTTATTTAAACATTGTTGCTTGTGCTTATTGTCTGTGTCGGTTCTATCAACTTGCTCTTGCATATGGTATATTTTTAAGCAAAGAATAGATATTCTGTCAACCACCCAACCTGGACTTTCTGTATTTAATTTTGCATTAGACTCTACAGAAATATCATTAAACAAAGAGATATAATAGTCATCTAATTGTTCAACAACATCTGTTCTATGCTGATTTGACTTGTCAATTTTTCTCTTCATATCCATCCCTGCTGTTGGTTCAATATTAGGATCACGGATAATGTCTTCATAATGCCATTGAACTGTGTCAATCCAGCTTTTTAGATACATCGTACATTCAATAGTCCCATCTTCAAAAGGATTTGTGAAAGATTGATAAACATCATCTTTTACGTGGTAGTTCGTAATTGCTTTTTCAAATATTTTTATACAATTTTCAGCTTTCATCTCTAATATATTGTTATTCAGCAAAGATATTTTTTAATTCTGTTGCATCTTTTGGTTTTAACTTACCCGCAAGAACTAAACTCATTTGTCTTCGTCGAAGAGCAGAAGCATGCCTTTCTTTTTCTGCATTGGTTTTTGGGATTAATTCAGGAACGGGAATAGGTCTTTTATGCTCATCGATGGCAACAAAAGTTAAAATTGCTTCGTTGCATTTTTCTTTTCTTCCATCTCTTGATTCAACAAATACATCCACAAATATTTCCATAGATGATTTAAATGCCCGCGATACTTTAGCTTCCAGTGTGACATAGGCTCCATTTAATATAGGAAGGTCAAAGGAGACATTGTTGATTGATGCTGTAACAGCAACGTTGTTGCAATGTCTAAATGCACATATACTGGCAACTTCGTCCATCCAGGCCAATAACTTACCTCCGAAAAGTGTATGCATCTGGTTGGTGTCATTTGGCATAACCAAATTGGTTTGAATCGTTAAAGAATCTTTCGGTGTTTTACTTTTCATAAAAACAATTATTGTCCCATCATGTGTTGTTGTTGTTTGTCTGCATCCCCGTCAGGGCCATATACGGGTGGACAAGCTCCTCTATTTGGAGTTCTTAACCAAGCAAAACGAACGCTAAAAATAATAGGTCTGTATCTGCTACTAAAAATTCCATAAGTTGACTTTCCATTTTCCCATTTTATTCCATTTAAAATAGGTGTTTCTAGAGTAGGGATTATAAATAGTTGATTGGTTACTTTTATTCCGTAGCCTAATTTGTAGTGAAGCGATAGAATAAAATCTCCGGTATTGTTAACAGCATATGGAGATCCATTTGTCTCGAACTTTTCTGAAAATTTCCAATCAAAATTAACGCCAATACTATTTTGTATAAATGTAAAGTCGGTTAACTGAATGATATTATTTATGTTAAAGTTAGCGAGTAAAAAGTGTTGCTTAAATATAGCTTTGGTTCCTCTTTCGGTGCCACCGTATTTCTCCGTTCCACTTAATTTTTTATAGGCAAGACTATAGTCCACGTAGTTTATGATCCTTCCTCCTTTATAAAATATTTGGTAACGACCAGCTTCGAGATAAAGGGCAATTCGTCCGTTTGGGTTTACGTTATCATCTTTTTCAGTGCTGTCGTTTAGATACTTAACACGCGAGGGGTACATGTAAGTTAGACCAGGACTAATCATCCATCCACCATATTTATATTGCTTAAAATCAACCAAAGCTCGATTTTTCCGATTTGTCATATATTGACCAACGGCAGGAGCCGTAAACAGCAATATAAATAAAAAAGGTATAATTTTTCGAATGTTCATTCTTTCGTTTTGGCAGCTAAATTTCGCTATATTAGGGGATTAAACACCGATAGGAACGAATATTTTTCCATTCTGTTGTGTTTACAACACCCTTAAATAAGATCTAATATTTTATCTTCAACTTCTTTCGAGTCCCATATATCTTCTATGTTAGAAAAACTTCCCATTACCTTTTTCATGATGGCATCTTGTTTTTTTCCTACCTGCCAAGCTTCTGAATATGGAATATTACTGAAAGAAACTTGGCTGTATAGAGGCATCCATTTTTCAGGGTGATTTTCAGAGAAGTGTCCCTCGATTTTTTTTTGTAATAAAAAATTAGGGTCTGCTACATAGTCGCGCATTACATGATAGTTGTGAACGGATAGATCTTGAAGAGCATCCCCATCTGCTTTTCGGGTTTCGTTGTATTCTTCAAAAACTAAGTCCCAGTTTTCATTGTGCTTTTTCATTAGGTCGGATAAAACTGTGCAATCTTCAAAACCTGAATTCATGCCTTGTCCATAAAACGGCACTGTTGCGTGGGCAGAATCACCCATTAAGGCGGTTTTTCCAATGGCCCAAGGTTTACATCGCATGATAGCCAATGACGAAAGTGGATGATCTCCCCAAGCTTCAGCTATATTAGGCATCATATTATAAAAATCAGGGAAAGTAGTTTTGAAGAAGTCATTAATTTTTTCTTTTGAGTCAAGGTTGTCAAATGCATTTTTTTCTCCTTCAAATGGCATAAATAAAGTGCAAGTGAAAGACCCGTCTTCATTTGGCAAGCCGATAAGCATAAACCTACCTCTTGGCCATATATGAAGTGAACTTTTATCTAATTGATAATCTCCATTGGAATCGGCAGGTAGAAGAATCTCTCTGTATCCATCTGCTATGAAATGCTGACTGTAATTAAAGCGAGTGCTTTTTTGCATTGCGTTATATCGTACCGCAGAAAATGCTCCATCGGCAGCGAAAACTACATCTGCTTTATCTTCAGACACCTTTCCTGTTTCTGAATTTTTTAGATAAACGATACCTTTTTTTAAATCTACATTTGTACATTCTTCCTTGTAGTGAATTTTCGCTTTTCCATGTTTTTCTGCAATATCCATCATTTTTGCATTAACTCCTCCACGTGATACAGAGTAAATAGCTTGACCGTCTTTTCCGTAAGGTTGGTGTGTCAAATTACCCTCAGTATCGTGCATAATTCTGCCGTACATTGGAATTGCAATTTTTCTAATCTCATCTCCAACACCAACTGCATCAAGGGCTTTCCAACCTCTAGTAGAAAGTGCCAAGTTGATTGATTTACCCGCCGATATGTCAGCCTTTCTGATATCTGACCTTCTTTCGTATATAGTTACTGAATAACCCGCTTTGGATAAGTATACAGACCACAATGAGCCAACAAGTCCCGCACCAATAATAATTACTTTTTTCTCCATTTTTTTGTATATTTTGTATCAAAATAGTTGCTTTTCTTTGGCTTTAATCTTCGCTTTGTTAGCACTGCCATAATTCTCCAAAGCACCAGCCCTATTAATAAAATTAGGATAGCCTGATAACTAAGTTCAAACATTTCCTCTCCTGATATGTTGAGAAGTTTTAAATGATTCATCTTATTGAATGGCAGCCTTTAAAATTTCGCCAAATCGAAATACATCTTCAAAATTATTGTACATAGGAGCAGGAGCAATTCTTATTACATTCGGTTCTCTCCAATCTGCCACTATACCTTCTTCTGATAACTTATCAAAAAGAGATTTTCCCTGACCGTGAGCTAAAATTGATAATTGTGCGCCACGCTTACTTTTGTCTCTTGGAGTAATTATCTCAAATGACACATTTTCATTTGTATTTGAAATTTCATCGATTACGTATTCTAGGAAACCTGTTAATTTGTCTCTTTTTTCGCATAAAGCAGTCATTCCTATTTCATCGAATAAATCTAGAGAAGCGCTATGAGCAGCCATTCCCAAAATAGGAGCATTACTTAATTGCCAAGATTCTGCTGTTTTCATCGGACGAAAACCTTTCTCCATTAAAAACCTTTTTTCTTTATCATGACCCCACCAACCCGCAAGACGAATTAATTCTGTGTTTTCAACGTGGCGTTCATTAACAAATAAGCCACTTACCCCTCCAGGACTTGAGTTTAAGTATTTATAACTACACCAGGTTGCAAAGTCTACATCCCAATCATGCAATTCCATTTGTAGGTTTCCAGCCGCATGCGCTAAATCCCAACCCACAATTGCACCTACTTTATGACCTGCTTCGGTGATTGTTTTCATATCGAAAACTTGACCGGTATAATAGTTTACCCCACCAATCATGATAAGCGCTAAATTTTCTTTATTTTCTTCAATAATATCCAGAACATCTTCCAATCGAATAGTATGTTCTCCTTCTCGAGCTGCAATTTCGATGATTGCATCATCAGGATTTAAGCCATGCAATTTTGCTTGAGATTCCAGTGCATATTGGTCACTTGGAAAAGCCTTAGCTTCACAGATAATTTTATAGCGTTCTTTATTTGGTTGATAAAATGACGCCATTAAAAGGTGCAAGTTAGTTGTTAAGCTATGTGTTACCGCAATTTCTTTTGGCAATGCACCCACAATTTTCGCTACTTTATCAGTAAGGATTTCGTGATAATCTTTCCAAGGGTTATTTGCGTAAAAATGACCTTCAACTCCCCATTTTGACCAATCTTCCAGCTCCACATTAATGTAATCTTTTACAGACTTAGGTTGCAGTCCGAGGGAATTTCCTGTAAAATAAACTACAGGCTTTTTTGTGAAGGTTGGAAAGTAAAACTTTTCTCTAAAGGATTTCAAAGGATCTTCTTGATCCATTTTCTGTGCAAACTCTAAAGAATTCGTATAATTCATATAATTCCCTTTAAAATGATTTAATTTTGTACAAATATAAAGTAAAATTGAATAAGAAGAATTTAAATTCTAGGAGATGAGCACAGTTATTTCAGAACAATTATTTAAAGAAGCCAAAGAATTATTTCCAGGAGGAGTTAACTCTCCGGTAAGAGCATTTAAAGCTGTGGAGGGAGTACCTTTATTTATGAAAAAAGGAGATGGCTGCCAAATATGGGACCAAGATGGAAATAAGTACATTGACTTTTGTTGTTCGTGGGGACCATTAATTTTAGGACATAATAATAAGCCAGTTAGAGATGCAATTGTTGAAGCTGTTGATAACGGAACCTCTTTTGGCACCCCAACAAAAGCAGAAAATTTATTGGGAGATTTAATTATTTCAAACCATAAGTACATTGAGAAAATACGTTTTGTAAGTTCTGGAACGGAAGCAACTATGTCTGCAATAAGAATGGCTAGGGGCTTTACCGGAAGAAGTAAAATAGTCAAGTTTGATGGTTGTTATCATGGACATGCAGATTCACTTTTGGTAAAAGCAGGTTCTGGCTTAGCAACATTAGGCGTTACAACTTCAGCTGGAGTTCCTGAAGCATTTGCCCAAGAAACTATTGTGCTACCATTGAATGATGAAGAAGCTGTAAAATCTTGTTTACAGAATTACGAAGGTGAAATAGCATGTATCATTATTGAGCCGATTCCAGCAAATAATGGGCTTTTAATTCAAGATCCTCAATTTTTACATTTCTTACGAAAAATTTGTACGGAACAGAACGTGCTATTGTTTTTTGATGAGGTTATTTCTGGGTTCAGAGTTGGGTTTGAAGGTGCAGCCGGATTGTATGATATTCAACCTGATATTATCACATTTGGAAAAATAATAGGAGGAGGTTTGCCGGTGGGAGCTTATGCAGGAAGTAAAGAAATAATGAGTCAAATATCACCCGATGGACCAGTTTACCAAGCAGGAACTTTATCAGGAAACCCAGTTGCCATGATGGCAGGCTATGCCGCATTAAAAGAATTATTGAAGCCAGGATTTTTTGAAGGACAAAAAGCACGCACAGAATACTTTGTAAACGCTGTAGTGGATTATGCAAAATCAAAGGATTATGATTTTAGTATATATACGGTTGGATCAATTTTTTGGTTGGCATTTAGTGATAACATTCAGATTCGTAAAGCCTCTCAAATTGATTCGGATAGCATGGAATATTTCAAAAAACTCCATGCTGCTTTGCTAGAAAGGGGTGTTTATCTTGGTCCTTCTGGTTTTGAAGTAGGGTTTATATCTGAAGCACACACCAGGGAGTATTTGGATATAGCTATTCAAGTGTTTAAAGAAAGTTTAGATATCGCATTACATTAAACTAATTCAAATCAAAATTTGGTTTAGGAGCTGATTTTAATTTTTTCTTTTTCGGTTTAATTTTATCGGTAAACATAATCGTAATCATTTCATCATCAACAGTGATTCGCGTTTTACTCATGCCATTATTAATACTCCAAGCTAAGGCTTCCTTAAATTCGTATTCAACAGCTTCATAAGAATCATCATCAAAATATAATGCTGTACTGATTACAACTCCTCCTTTTACGCCTACTGATGCAGTATAGCAGTTTGTGGCCTTTTCTGTTTCAACAACAACAACAACTTTATCATGTTCTCCATCGTTAACGAAAAAAGCTCCTCTGTTTTCAAAAACTTTTTTCCATTCATCGTAACAAGTAAAAAGTTCTTGAGCGCTGAAAGTTGTGCTAATAAATAGCAAAGCAGATAGAATGTACAGTTTTTTCATAGGATTTATTTTAGATTAATCAAATGTAAATAAAATTAGAAACGACATTTTCCTATTATAATCGCTTTGTTAAATATATAATGTTGATAGCGGTGAAATAAGCTTAAAATGGGTGTGAACAACATATAAAAATTACGTTCTAATGTTTGATTTTTGCCTCCAACCCCAAAATTAAGAATATGTTAATCAAAACATTTGGTAGTGCCGTTTATGGCGTAGAGGCCATTACAATTACAGTAGAAGTAAATATAGGAAATGGAATAAAGTTTTTCCTTGTAGGACTTCCCGATAACGCAGTAAAAGAAAGTCATCAGCGGATATCTGCAGCTTTAAAAAATAACGGATATAGAATTCCAGGAAAAGAAATAACCATAAATATGGCCCCGGCAGACATCAAAAAAGAGGGTTCGGCATATGATATTACGATTGCAATAGGTATTCTCGCTGCTTCAGCCCAAATTAAAAACCCTACAGAGGTAAGCAAATATGTAATTATGGGAGAATTGGCGCTAGATGGAGAATTACGTCCAATAAAAGGAGCTTTGCCAATAGCTGTAAAGGCTAAGAAGGAAGGATTTGTTGGAATCATTCTTCCGCAGCAAAATGCTAGAGAAGCAGCTTTTGTAGATGGACTTTATGTTTACGGTGCGGAGAATATAAATCAGGTTATTGCTTTTTTTAACGGCACAAGTAATTTACAAAGAGTAAAGGTGGATACCAAAAAAGAGTTTTCCAAGCGACCTAGTACTGGAACTATTGACTTTGTTGATGTGAAGGGGCAGGAGAACGTTAAGAGAGCGTTAGAAATTGCAGCCGCAGGAGGACATAATGTGATTATGATTGGCCCTCCTGGTTCTGGGAAATCCATGCTGGCGAAAAGAATTTCTACCATTTTGCCACCGCTATCAATTGAGGAAGCTTTGGAAACGACCAAAATTCATTCGGTTGCTGGAACATTAAATAGTAAGGAAGGATTATTAACCAATCGACCTTTTCGATGCCCACATCATACTGTTTCAGATGTTGCTTTGGTTGGCGGGGGGACAAATCCCAAGCCCGGTGAAATTTCTTTGGCACATAATGGAATTTTATTTTTGGATGAATTGCCTGAATTTAAACGGTCTGCTTTGGAGGTTCTTCGACAGCCTTTAGAAGATAGGGAAGTAACTATTTCAAGAGCCAGGATGAGCGTGAATTATCCAGCAGGATTTATGTTGATTGCAGCTATGAATCCCTCTCCAAGTGGAGAGTTTTATGATTCCAAAGGAAACCAAGGTGATCCGGAACATATAGTTAAGCGTTATTTGGCAAAGATTTCGGGACCTCTAATGGATAGAATAGACTTACATATAGAGGTTCAGCCGGTACCGTACGAAAAATTATCCGACAAAAGGGAAGGAGAAACAAGCAGTATAATTAGAGAACGAGTTACCAAAGCACGAGCAATTCAAGAAAAAAGATTTGGAGAAGTAAATGGGATATACAGTAATGCCCAACTCACCCCTAAACTACAAAAAGAGCACTGTAAAATAGATCAAGAAGGGGATAAGCTAATGAAAAATGCCATGGAAGTATTAGGGCTTTCAGCTCGTTCTTATGGAAGAATATTTAAGGTAGCGCGAACGATTGCAGATTTGGATAATGCCAAGAACATTAAGGTTAGCCATATTGCTGAAGCTATACAATACCGAAGTTTAGACCGAGATGGTTGGTTGGGATAGTGTGGTTATTCCCTATGAAAGTCCATCTCAAATTCAGACCGTCTATTTACCGCATGTTCTTCCTCAGAACACAATTCAGGTTTATAACAGTTGTTTACAAAGCTCGTAGCTCCTAGGGATTTTGTAGTGATTCTATTGTCTTTTACTCCTTTGGACATAAGGTATTGTTTAACCGAACTAGACCTTTCTTTTGAGAGAGCAACATTATAGCTATTTCCTCCTCTACAATCTGCAAATGATTTGATTAATATTGTTGACTTAGGGTTTTCTTCTAAGGTTTTCAAAACTTTTTCTAAGTCCTGTTTTGACTCATCTGTTATTATAGATTCTGCATAATCGAAGTAAATAGGCTTCACTTTGAATCCAGCATAATCCATTATTAAATCTATTTTGAGGTCTAAATTTGTTTTATTAGGGACGATTTTACCTGCGGGAATATCAATTGATTTAGGAAAATAGTTGTCTTTTTCAAACTTTACCGTGTAGTCTGTGTCCGGGGTTAAATTAAAACTAAATCTTCCGTTTTCATCAGAGTAAACCACAATTTTCTTTTCAGTGTTTAAGTCAATTAATGTAATTTTCACCTCATCTAACGGTTTGTTGTTTTTGCTTTCAGTAACATATGCATAATTTAGATTCCCTTCAGGTTTTAGGGTAATATCCAGGCGATTAGAACTATCCCAATTGTCCCCGGTGAAAATATTTTCTAATCCAGAAAAGCCATCTGTTTCAGCTGTTATTTGATAATTTGCATTTTTTTCTATTTCAAACCTGTAGTTTCCATTTTCATCCGTGGTAAGTTCTGTCACTAAGTTTCCGTTTTCGTCAAATATTTTGACACTTACTGTAGAAGCGGCTGTCCCATCTTCGTTCCTAATGGCTCCTTCTACAAATGTTACAGGAGCTTTCAATTTAATATCTGTTGAATCAGTGGTGTCGTAACTATCATTTGTCTCAACAACTTCTTGCCCTCTTTGCACTCCATTGATACCAACAATTTTAAATTTCCTATTAGTATCTAGTACAAATTGGTAAAACCCTAAATTATCTGTTTTAGACACAACAAGAACACTGTCTTTCTCATTTAGAAGCTCCATTCGAATATTTGAAGCAATAGTGCCAATTGGCTCTGTTACTGTTCCTTGCGCCGTGACAGCAGGTTTTAGAATAAGGTCAAATGCTTTTTTCCCATTCCAAGTTGAATCGGTTAAGATTGTGTCAACAGCTCCTAAGCCAACTGCACTAGCCATAAGCGTATATGTTTCATCTGGCTTTAAAAGAAATTTGTACTTTCCCTTTTCATTGGAATATGTTCTTTCAAGTTCAGTTCCATTTTCATCCATTAGCTTTACCAATATTTCTGATACAGAACTTCCATCTTCTAATCGAACAGTTCCTTGAACAATTTCAATTGCCTTTAAAGTAATGTCGGTGTCCTTATTATTATCCCACTCTTCATTTGTAATAATCTTTTCAGAACCTCTATGCCCATCATTAGATGCAACTATTTCATATTCTTTGTTTTTATCTAATAAAAATTGATACCGGCCATTTTCATCTGTTAATGATGAAAAAATCACATTTCCGTTTTCGTCAAATAGCTCAACTTTAGTGTTCCTTGCAGCTGCCCCTTCTTCTGTTAAAACTACTCCTTGCACTGTTTCATGCGGCGTTAATATTAAATTAAAGTCCTCTTCACTTATCCAGTTTTTGTCAGAGTAAATATTTTCTTGCGCAGAAAAGCCTTTTGTGGTAGCAATCAGCTCATATTTTTTATCTTCTTTAAGATCAAGGCGATAAAAGCCATTTTCGTCAGTATATATTTGACTTACTTCAATTCCATTTTCATATAATTTAACCAAAACATTTCCTGCAGGATTTCCATTAGTATCAGTAACCAATCCTTTTACATATGTTTTGCTTGGTTCTGGCCTAAACTGAAACAAATCATCATCACCATGTCCAGGGTATCTATTTGAGGAAACAAAACCATATTTTTCATCATTTGGATTTAATAAAATTCCAAAATCATCAGCAGGCGAATTTTGAGGCGAGGCTAAAATTATAGGATCGCCTATTCCTTTAGGCGATATATTCGCCTTAAATATATCTAAGCATCCAAAACCTGCCTTGCCATTTGTGGAGTAGTATAAGACAGTATCATTTACCACAGGAAAAACTTCATCTCCTGGAGTATTTATATACCCACCCAAATTAATTGGTTCTTGCCACTTTCCGTCTTCTCCCAAAACACTGGAATACAAGTCACTTCCGCCAAACCCATCTTCTAAATTTGATGAAAAATAGAGTGTTTTCCCATCATTTGAAAGCGCTGGATGACCTGCTCCGACATCATCAGATAATTTTTTTATAGACACCTTTTTTATATCAACCAACTTCGTGGTTGCCGTATCAAAACTTGCTTTATATATTCTAGGGTGACTTTTCGCTCCGGTCGACCAATTGGTAATGATGTCAACTTTGGTGAAGTAAATTTCTCCTGTAAGTTCATTTATATCGAAAGCACCTATATGGAATTTTTCACTTTTCGCAACTAATGTGGGTTTCCCAAAAACACCGTCCTTAAAGGAAGCATAGTACATAACGCTTAATGGCCTTTCTGCAGTTCCGTATGCTAAACTATCCAATTGGTTGTATTCCGTGGAATAATCTACATTTAGTCTTTTTTTACCATCTTGTTTAATTTCTTTAATATAAAGGATTCCTTCTTTGTACCATTTTGGTGAAAACTCTGCAATTGAGGAATTAATAGAACTTTCATTCATTATCTCTAAACCTGATTTTTTTTCATGAATTGATGGGATTTTAGCAATGGACTCCACCATTAGGTTGTTATAAGGATTTAATGAGTCAAAGGATTTTGAGATAGTGAAATAATCTTCCGCTTTATCGTATTTTTTATTGTTTTTTAAACAGACCCCGTAGTAATAGAAGTTAATTGCATCCGTGTTTTCTATTTTAACTACTTTTTTATACAGCTCTTCTGCTTTTTTATAATTGTGAATTTGAAGTTGGCAAAAAGCATATTTTGTTAATCGTTCATCATCCAATTTCGCTTCTTTTTCATAGAACTTAATTGCTTGATGAAACTCAAAATTATCAAATAGGTCGTCCGCTACTGCAATTTGAGCATTTGCATTTACGCATAGAAATAATACGCCAAATATCAGGAATATATTTTTTACCCTCACTATCATAATAGTCCTACTCTGGGAAAGATGAATAAATTCTATTTCTTTTGTGCCAAGGTGTTTTTGCTTTTGAATTGCTCTTAAGTTTCACCCTTAAAAAAACCTCATGGGAACCTGTATTGTATGTTGCCAAATCAGACATTGTTACGTCGAAAGAATATCCAAATGAAATTTTTCCGAACTCTGTTCCTGCCATAATTGCAATAGCATCTTCTAGCCTGTATGACACACCTAGCCAGTATGCATCTTTGTAAATAAATCTAGCGTTTCCATCTAATTGGAATGGTGCGTTTAACATATAGCGAAACATGACGGAAGGATCAATGGCAAAGTTATCGCTTATTGCAATTGTGTAGCCCCCATGAAAATAAAATGTTCTATCCAATGTGCTTGAAACAGTAGTAGTTATGTCGAATAAATCAGTTTTACTTTCCAAGAGGTTAAAAGCCGATAAGCCTGCGTAAAACCTTTCTCCGTACCAATATAGACCAAAGTTGAAATCAGGAACCATTTGATTATTGGTGCTATTTTGAATTGCAAGATCATTAGGAATTTCTGTTACCAATTTCTCCTTGTCTAATATAAATTGAGTTAAAGCAGCTGAGGCACCAAAAGATAATCTTGATTTCTTACCAACTTGTATTTGATGTCCAAAAGTAGCACTAAATCCGGTTCTTCGAGTAGGACCGGCAACATCATTAAATACATGCGCTCCTATTCCGGATTTCTCTCCAAAAAACGTATGAGCCATCATACTCTGGGTAACAGGAGCATCATTTATTCCCATCCATTGTCTTCTAAAAGAAAAGGTTATAGGACTATAGTTTTTTGTTCCAGCAACAGCGGGGTTAATTGCAAAATAGTTAAACATGTATTGGCTATTCAAACTAACTTGTTGAGCTTGAGATTCTCCTAATGTAAAAATTGCTATTAGTAGTAGTATCTTTTTCATATCTAATCAGTTTATTTTACAATGGTAACAGGACCATTCTGGGTTAAAGTTCCGTTATCAATATCTAATATATAGTAGTAGGTTCCAGCCGGTAAAACCTGTCCGTTATAGGTTCCATCCCATGATAACATGGTCCCAGAAGATTCCCAAACCAGATTCCCCCATTTTGAATATACTTGGATGGAACCATTTGAGTAACTTGAAAAATCTAGGTTCCACATATCGTTGGTGCCGTCATTATTTGGCGTGAAGCTATTGGGCATTTCAATACAAGCAACATTTTCGTCTACGACAATGTCCGGTATTATAGAAACGCAATTGCTTCCATCAACAACAATAACCGAGTAAGTTCCTGTGTCCGCGTATTGAAGAGGATTTCCAATATAGCCATTAGACCATTCATAAATGTAAAAACCACTTCCTCCATATGTTGATCCAACTAGAGTAATTCCCCCTTCTGCGCATATTTCTGGCACTATCGATACGGAGGCCGTAATGTCATTGGAATCAATAACAATTTCTCCAGTAGCGATTGCAATACACCCATTAGCTTCGGTAAAAGTATATGTAACTGAATGTGTTCCTATACCAGCTAGAATTGGATCAAATATACCATTCGTAATTCCGGCTCCAGAATAAACTCCCCCTTCCGGAACTCCATTGGTTAATTCAAAAGGATAGCCCATTCCACACAAAGTATCAAATGGAGGCATATAAGCATATGCATCTAAAACGTTGATTGAGATACTAACACAACCAGTATTACCACAAGCTCCTCCTTCCGCTCTGACAAAATAGGCTGTATTTGTTGACGGATAAACGGTGATTGTTGCTCCTGTCCCAATAGGTGTTCCTCCACAGGAATTTTCATACCAAGTCCAGTCTGAGCCAGCAACTATGGCTCCTCCATAGACTTCTAAAATTGCACTATCGCCAGTACAAAAGTAATTGTTGTCTGATGTTATTCCATCTGCCATTATTGCAGCGGATAAAACATCTACGGTAACAGAAACACAATTCGTTTGTCCGCATGTCCCTACTGCTCTTACATAGTAGGTTGTTGTAACTGTAGGCATTACATCTAGGTTCGTTCCAACTCCAACAGGAACTGCTCCGCATGCTCCAGTATACCAAACCCAAGTGTAGCCAGGGTCTAGAACAGGTCCTGTAACAGAAAGTTGGGTGGTGTCTCCTGGGCAAATATTATTTACAGATAGAGAAGCAGATGTTGGGTCCGCTGCCCCAACACCAACCGTTATGGTTTGAGAAAGACAAATAGTATTTCCGCAAACTCCTTCAGCTCTTGCAAAATAAGTTGTTGTCACCCCAGGTGTTACTCCAATTGTATTTCCACTTCCTATGTAACTTCCTCCACAAGAACCTTGGTACCATTCCCAATTCGCAGCAGTACCAAGAGAACCTCCGTCAATTGTTAAAACGGCAGATTGTCCCAGGCAAATGTTGGCTGATGATGGAGTAATTGAGGTAGGATCTGTTGAGAATTGATCAACTGTAATGGTTACACTTAAGCAAGTTGAGGTGTCACATTCTCCCTCAGAACGGACATAATAGGTTGTGGTGGTAGTTGGTGAAACGTTAATTGTTGATCCTGTATTAATCGGAAGTCCCGATCCACAGCCTCCTTCATACCATTGCCAAGCTACGCCGGTTCCTAAAGGCCCACCTTGTACAGTTAGATCTGTGTTGCCTCCACTACAAAATAGAGAGGAGGTAGCATCAACACTGGTTGGGTTTTCAGATAATTCGTTGACAGTAATTGTAACAGAAACCGCATTCGTAGTATCACATCCTTCAGCTCGTACGTAATAAGTTGTATTCAGGGATGGAGAAACACTATTATAGATTGGACTAGCATTCGTGTAAATTGGAGCTGGCATACCAATTGAGGGGTCTGTATCATACCAAGCCCATACTGCTCCAGAACCAAGACTTCCACCATTAACGGTTAAATCAACAGGCGTCCCAATACATGTCGAAGTGGAAGTAGAAGTTACATTAGTAGGGTCAACACTTGGGGTATTGACTGTTACCAACAACGATGCAGCAGCTGTACTTCCACATGCTCCTTCTGCTCTTGCATAAAAGGTGGTTGTGGAACTAATCGCGTAATTAGAAAGCGGAGAGTTGGTGCCGATTGAAACTCCAGTTCCATTTGGATCACCATCATACCACTCCCATACATCGCCAGCGGTTAATGAGCCACCAACAACAGTTAAATCTATTACTCCTGCACCACATAAAACAGTTTCTGTGGAATTAATGGAGCTAGGTGCAGTTGAAGCCGGGGTTACTGTAACGGTTAGCGAGTTTGAAATTACATCGCTACAATTTGTAGATTTTATTATTCTTCGATAACATGTGGTTTGTGTAATTCCGATAGGTGCGTCAAAAGTTGCACTAACAGCGCCACCTATATCTGTCCAAGTGCCACTGCATCCTACGTCTTCCTGCCATTGGTAAGTGAAGTGAGCTGGGAAATTTGCAGGTTCACCATCACCCGCACTTGTAAACGCCGCAGGGTCTCCATTTTCACAAACTACTTGATCACCCGAAATTGAGCCAGCATCAATGCCTCCATTTGGTTCCCAATAGACCGAGATGCGTGCCTTATAATTAGCAGGTGATCCATTAACATTGTCTCCAGTTATATCCAATTCATATTGATTCCATGTACAAGGAGCATCATTTATGAAATTTATATCTCCAGTATTTCCAGTGCTACCGTTTCCTCCACCCGCAGGAGCATGCCCATCATCGGAGTTAAACAAACCGCAAGTGGTATAAACACATTCATCATTGTCACATCCCAATAAAGCACTTCCATCTTCTTCCCAGCATTCCATTGCTGTTGTAAAAAGAGTTGCATTACAATTATTTCTTACAAACCAACTGAATGGTATCATAGGGCCAGTGCTTGGGGCTCCTGTCCACCATGTGTTATATGCTTTAGTTGTTGCAATACAACCGGTTTGCTGAAGTCCACCACCATCATTATCAGTCAATTCAATTTTCCAAGTTGGGTCCTCATTCCCAGCACCGTCTGAATCATCTGATGCGGAGTACAATTCATCGATTTGAACTTGATAATCAATTTGAGTATAACCAAAAAAAGAAATTAAAGTTAAAAACGGGACCAATAAAAACACTTTTTTCATAGAGAATATTTTTTCTTAATACGCATTATAACCCATTATAGGTAGTAAAAGTTTCAAATATCGTATGAATATAGATAATATATCCAGAAAAACATAATAACAGAAAGTGTCAAATGGGTTTTAGCAAGTGAAAATTACCTACTTAATTAGAGAAGTTTATTGTTCTGAAGCAACTACCTAGAAAAGATAAATATATTGGCAAATAATTTGTAATTTATATTGGTTAGCTGATTTTTACTGTTTCCAAAAAGTTAAAAATTTGCACAAAAAAAATGGGAGAACACCCATTTTTATTATTTAATATATAATTATTCCAATTACAATTCACAAAAAACTATTTCTTTTTGTTAACCCATTTACCATTTTTAGATTCGCCTAAAATAATAACGCGTTTGGTTTTTTCGTATTCTTTTGCAGCCGCCATCATCTCTTCGTAGGTGTCTCTACGAATTTTGATTCCTGAATTAGCCCCTTTGTTGGCAATGTCAACGTAGAACCCATCTTTTAGTTTCTTTGGTGCTGTTGATGGTCTTCCTTTTCCCATGAGTATGTGTAGTGCAATAAATGCTGTTAATAATAAATCAAACCTACTAAAAAATAGTATGCATTTGACAAAATAGCTTTAAATAATAGAATTAACGCCAATTCAAGTTTAATATTGTTATTGAGGATTCATAATAGTTTGTTTCATTCTCCAGTCTTTCGCTTCTGCAAAATTGTACAATGCCTGAATTAATCGATTGTCAATTTTACTTCTTAAATCTTCTGTTACAATTCCTTTGTTTATGCTAATATCTTCGGATTTTACCGCAACAGTTTTACTTCCTACTACTGCTATATAAACTCCATTTTCCCCAACTATCACATCCGATAATTCATCTTGATTTAGAGCAAAGACTTCTCCAATAACACCGGGGTTATTGCCAGGAATAGCTGGGAAAGCATTCATAGATAATGTTAATTCTGCTTGCGCTGGAGTTTCACCTATTTTAGTGGCTGCATCTTCCAGAGAGACTGATCCAGCAAGTTGGTTAGAAATATATTCTGCTTTTTTCTCTTTAAGAACCTCTGGTCTCATCATGGATTTAACAGATTCAAATTCAGGGTCTCCTTCATGTATGGCTTCAGTCAAATAAGCTACCACATATTTTGTGTTGCCTTCAATTAATTCAGCTTCCATTGTAGCACCAATTTCACTATTGAATGCCCATTTTAAAATTGACATTGAATTAGGAAGGTTGCCCATTTGAGGATAGTCAATTCTTACATTTTTAGCTTCCATAGATGTTAGTCCCATTTCTTCTATTGCGGCTTCATATCCATTTTCTTTAATGCCATAATACAACGGAGACCCTATTGCATCATATATTGAATCACTTGTAGCTTTGCTCGCTGTTACCTTTGTATCGCAAATAGCAATTAATTGAAACTCACGATTCTCTCTCCCTAATAATTGAACGATGTGCAGTCCGTTTTTGGTTTCAATGATTTCGAAAGATCCAATGGGTTTTTCAAAGCAAAAAGATTCAAATTTTGTGTTGGAATGTATTTTTCCAATTGGAAACCAATCATGTCTTGCGTTATTATATTTAGAAACAACATCATCAGAATAAATACTTGCTAATTCCGAAAACTTGCTTGTGTCCTGTTTGATTATTCTAAATAAACTATCAAGGGTTTTTCTCTTTTTTAACTTCACATTATTATCCATGCCGTTTGTTGAGAAGAAAATATTTCTTGCAGTTGCTTCTTCTCTTATTCCTGTTTCTCTAATTTTAACCATTAATACCTCTTGCCCGTTGGCAAAAGGTCCAATCACATCTCCTTGAGATGCAGAGAGTATTTGATTGTCTATTTCAATTGGGAAGTCTCCTCCTTCGTAAGGGTCCATCGGCAAAATTTGTGATGCATTAGAGGTTCCGTTATTATAGGAATAAGAATTATTTGTAACAAACATTGAATCATTTTGAGAAGTTTTAAAGCTCCCTTGGTCTTTGCTTAGCTTTTTGATAGCTGAATTGATGTCTTTATCGGATGGCAATACGGGAAATGTGACATAGCTAAAGGATCTCATTTCAACTTCTTGTTTCCATTTTTTCTCAAATCGATGTTCGTCGTAATATGCTATTAAATCTTCTTCTGTTATACTGATAACGGAATCGGGAACGCTTGCAAACCCTTTATACAAATAACTTACTGATGCAGTAGTACCTGTTTCAGCATAGTTTCTATTTGCATCTTCAGTCGTTCCTGTAAAACCATACTTAACCATTCCCAGGTATTTTTCACGGATTCTTTCTTTCGTCAGTTGGTCTTCTAAGCTTTTTAATTGTTGTTTGTTCTCAAGGTTACTGCCGTTAATAAGAAGATTTAATCTTTTAATCAAAGAATCACGAACAAACACTTTGTTTTCTTCCTGTCCGGTTTCAGGGTTCATTGTCCCATAAGAAAACTGACTTTGAAGAGAAGTAGCTGGTTTCATTCCGTACAATAAACTTTTATTTAGCTCTCCCGGAGAAACCGCGATTCCCAATTTTTCTAATTCAGCACCATACAAAGTGTCTAGAATCATTTGACTCCAGACTTGGTTTTTTATTTGCTCAGATTCTTGCTCTGTCAAAATAGGGTCTTGTCCATATTGTTGTTTTTGTCCTCTGTAATTGTAAGAGGCAACTTCAACCCTGTTGTCGTATTTCCAGTCACTATCCATTATTTGCTCACCAAATATCTCGCCTATAGGTTGTTCTCCTCGTGAGCCACCTCCAAAAAGAGTTTGTGGGTCAACAACAAATAGCACCATTGCTAGTCCGATAAATACGATTAGTATTTTTTGATTTGATCTAATTTTTCCGATTAATGCCATTTCTTTAAAAATTTAAGTGCGCGAATATACAATTAGTAGTTGACATATAAAAATAACATGATTAGTAATGTAAATATGCCTACTGCATCTGGCTTGCAGGTCTTTTTACATAAAAATGAAGGCTTGATGTAAGTTAATTGGACAGCGTGTGTTACATTTGCCTATAATGAATGATACCTATAACATTATAAAGTCTTTGCATATTATTTTTATGGTAAGTTGGTTTGCCGGTTTATTCTATATTGTCCGACTGTTTATTTATTATGTTGAGGCCAATAAAAAAGAAATTGAAGAAAAGTGGATTTTGCAAAATCAGTATAAAATAATGCAAAAGCGCTTGTGGTATATTATTGCTTGGCCTGCCATGATTTTAACCATTGTTTTTGGAGTATGGATGTTGATTTTGAAGCCTGAATTATTAGACTTTGGTTACATGCACACAAAGCTTTCATTTGCCTTTTTACTGCTGATTTATCATCTTATTTGTCATAAAGTGTTGTCTGATTTGCAAAAAGATATAGGAAGTTATACGTCCGGTAAATTACGAATTTGGAATGAAGTAGCAACCTTATTTTTGGTGGCTATTGTTTTTATTATTGAGCTAAAAGACAGCCTCAATTGGGTCTACGGAGTTATTGGTTTTTTTAGTGTTGCAATTCTATTAATGTTGGGAATAAAAATGTACAAAAAGTATCGGTCAAAATAAAAGAAATTCACCTTATCACTGTGGTGTTTTAAACATTCGTTTTTAGTTATGAACAAAGGGCTTTTACGCTCTTGAATTTCGGTAGATTCTTAGTAAAATTGCAACCATTAAATAATTAGTTTATAATAGCTATTTACAATGGGTGCAGAGAAAAAAATAAAAAGTGCATTAATCTCCGTTTTTGACAAGTCAAACTTGGAGCCGATTATTAATAAATTAGACAGTTTGAATGTTACGATTTATTCAACAGGTGGAACACAAAGCTTTATTGAGGGGTTAGGGGTTAATGTAATACCGGTTGAGAGCTTGACGAGTTACCCATCGATTTTAGGAGGGCGAGTAAAAACGCTTCACCCAAAAGTATTTGGAGGAATATTAAGCAGGAGAGAATTGGATAGTGATGTTGCTCAATTGGAAGAATATGACATTCCTGAAATAGATTTAGTAATTGTTGATTTATACCCTTTTGAAGATACGGTTGCATCAGGAGCTGACCATTTAGATATAATTGAGAAAATAGATATAGGCGGTATTTCTCTTATCCGTGCAGCTGCGAAAAATTATAAAGATGTTGTTATTGTTCCTTCAAAAGAGCAATATTTACCGTTATTAAATATTTTAAATAAGAAGGAAGGTGTTACGAGTGTAAATGATAGAAAAGATTTCGCTAAAGATGCGTTTAATGTCTCTTCACATTACGACACACATATATTTAACTATTTCAGAGGAGAAGATGATTCTGTATTGAAGCAAAGTGTCCAGAATTCATCAGTCTTAAGGTACGGTGAAAACCCCCATCAAAAAGGAATTTTTTATGGAAATCTGGATGAGTTGTTTACTAAGCTGCACGGAAAGGAGCTTTCATACAATAACTTGTTAGATGTTGACGCTGCAGTTCAATTAATGAATGATTTCCAGGACGAAGATCCAACGTTTGCTATTTTAAAACACAACAACGCTTGTGGCTTAGCAACTAGAAGCTTATTGGTTGAGGCCTACAAAGAGGCCTTGGCAGGTGACCCTGTTTCTTCTTTTGGAGGAATATTAATTGCCAATAGAGAGATTGATGTTGACACAGCGAATGAGGTTAATCAACTGTTTTGCGAAGTTGTTATTGCGCCTTCATATTCGGATGAAGCTTTAGATGTATTGAAGCAGAAAAAGAATCGGATTATATTGATTCAAAAACAAGTGAAGCTGCCTACATCGCAGGTGCGAACATTGTTAAACGGATTTTTGTATCAAGAAAAAGATTTGATTACGGACAAGAAAGAAAATTTTGAATCAAGAACAAAAACGCATCCATCTGGACAGGAGTTATTGGACCTAGAGTTCGCTAATAAATTGGTGAAACACACAAAATCTAATACAATTGTGTTGGCTAAAAACGGGCAATTATTAGCAAGTGGCACAGGACAAACATCGCGCGTTGATGCTTTGCGTCAAGCAATTCATAAGGCAAAGTCATTTAAGTTTGATTTGAACGGAGCTGTTATGGCATCGGATGCATTTTTCCCTTTTCCAGATTGTGTAGAGATTGCTGGGAACGCTGGTATAACATCTGTGGTTCAGCCAGGTGGATCTATTAAGGATGAATTGTCAATAGACTACTGCAACAATAATAATATTTCTATGGTGTTTACCGGAAATAGACATTTTAAACACTAATAATAGATTGCAGTTAGCGATTAAATAAGTATATTAACAGCTTCAAATAAAAGGTTGTTTGTTTATACTAAAATATAAAAAGAAGAATGGGGTTATTTAGTGTTTTCACGCAGGAAGTTGCAATTGATTTAGGAACGGCTAATACACTGATTATTCATAATGATAAGGTCATTGTAGATGAGCCTTCTATCGTGGCAATGGATAGAACAACAGGGAAGATTATTGCGATCGGAAGAAAAGCGCAGTTAATGCACGGAAAGGTGCATGATAATATTAAAACAATAAGGCCCCTTAAGGATGGAGTAATTGCAGATTTTCAAGCGGCAGAGCACATGATTAGAGGGATGATAAAAATGATAAAAACCGGAAGGTTTTTTCAACCTTCTTTGCGAATGGTAATCTGTATACCATCAGGTATTACTGAGGTAGAAAAAAGAGCTGTAATTGATTCTGCTGAGCATGCAGGAGGCAAGGAGGTTTACTTAATTCACGAACCAATGGCTGCAGCGATTGGAATAGGTGTCGATGTGGAAGAGCCTATGGGAAATATGGTTATTGATATAGGAGGTGGTACTTCTGAAATTGCAGTAATTGCTTTAGGAGGGATTGTTTGTGACAAATCTATTCGTGTTGCTGGGGATGATTTTACTTCAGATATTGAAGAATACATGAGAAGACAGCACAATATATTAATTGGAGAGAGAACTGCAGAGCAAATCAAAATTGAGGTCGGTTCTGCAATTCCTGACTTAGAGACCCCGCCAGATGACTATGCGGTTAGAGGGAGAGATTTGATGACTGGGATACCGAAAGAAATTTATGTTTCTTACCAAGAAATTTCTCACGCATTAGACAAGTCAATTACCAAAATTGAAGATGCAATTTTAAGCGCCCTTGAAATGACGCCTCCCGAATTATCCGCTGACATATACAAAACAGGTATTTATTTAGCTGGAGGTGGTTCAATGTTAAGAGGTCTGGACAAACGTATTTCTCTAAAAACAAAGCTTCCTGTGCATATTGCTGAAGATCCGTTAAGAGCGGTTGCTCGTGGAACAGGAATTGCATTAAAAAACTTAGAAAAATTTCAATTCTTAATCAAAGCTTAAGTAATAATATAATCGTTATAGGGAATGAATAACTTATTCAAGTTTATACAGAAGTATAGTTCATTCTTTCTTTTTCTTGGATTTCAACTTGTTTGTTTTGTCTTTTTGTTTTCAAGTGTAAATTCATACCACCATGTTTCATTTGCCAATTCATCTAATATAATTGCTGGAGGAATTTATGAAGCAAGTTCAAATGTGTCAGGATATTTTCATTTGTCTTCCGAAGTAGAACAACTTCGCTTTCAAAATGCTGATTTAAAGAAAAAACTAGCCAGAAAAAAGCCATTAATAGAAGATGAGTTTACTTCCCCGCTAGATACAAATTATTTGCAACAGTTTGATTTTTTACATGCGAAAGTAATAAGCAGTTTTAAAAACGGAAGAAAAAATAGTGTTACGATAAATAAAGGAGCAAATGACAAAGTTAAACCGGAGATGGGTGTAATTGGAACAAAAGGAATTGTTGGTATTACAACGAGTAGTTCGGGATATTATACCTATGTAAAACCAATTATACATGAAGATTTTGTTTTGGAAGTAATACATGAAAAATCAAAAAGTTTTGGATTTGTAAAGTGGACGCAGTCGGATGATTGGAGAACAGCTACGGTAGTTGATATTCCTAACTATGTGGAGGTGAATCCCGGGGATGAAATTCTTACCCGTGGTTCAAATGGGCTTTTTCCTATGGGTGAAATGGTTGGGTATGTTATATCTGTAGAAGACATTCCAGGAGATGTGTATTTAAAGGTTAGAATAAATTTAGCTGAAGATTTTTCCAGCGTTTATAATGTTGTAGTAGTAGACAATGTATTGAAAAAGGAATTCCAAGATTTAAAAAGCACGCAAAATTAATATGAATTCGATTGTTAAATATGTACTGCAGTTTATTGTGCTTATTTTGCTTCAAGTTTTGGTTGTAGACCAAATTAGCTTAGGGTATGCCAGTCAATTCATTATACCATATGTTTATTTTCTTTTTATTTTAATGTTACCGCTTACTGTTTCAAATGGTGCACTAATGTTGCTGGCATTCCTTATTGGAATGATGGTTGATATATTTAAAAGCACTCCTGGTATGCACGCTTCGGCTATGGTGGTGTTGGGTTATTTTCGTCCTTATTTATTGAAATTGATAGAACCTCGTGAAGGTTTTGATGTTTTAAAGACTCCTTCTATCTATTCCATGAGGAGGAGTATTTACTTAGGTTATGTAAGTCTAGCATCCATGGTATTTCATCTTTGGTATTTTACTTTGGAAGTTATGCGGTTTTCTGATTTTCACATGATATTACTGAAGACGCTTTGTTCTAGCATTATTTCTGTTTTATTGATCATTTTAGCACAGTATTTAACGGTAAAAAGAAAATAACTTGGATTCTTTTCAACATAGAAGATGGATAATTATTTTAACTATGCTTTTTGTAACAGTTGTCTTTGGTGTAAGGCTATTGTATGTTCAGGTTTTAAATAATGATTGGAAAAATAGGGCTGAGCAAATTACCCATCACAAAGTAACAATTCATCCAGCTAGAGGTTTACTTTATGATAGAAACGGAGAACTTTTAGTTGCTGTTAATCAAGTGTATGATATTCTTGTTACCCCCAAAGACTTGAAAGGTATTGATACGGTCGAATTTTGTTCATTATTTAAAATTTCTAAAACAGAGTTTTTACAAAAAATAGAACATGCAAGTACAGGGTATAATGTGAGTTATAAGGCCTCCACTTTTATTGAATCAATGTCAAAAGAGGAGTATAGTAGGGTGGTTCCCTATTTGAAAAGTTTTAATGGCTTTGACTCAAAGAGAAGGACAAACCGTGGATATCCTAATGGTGTTGCGGCACATGTTTTGGGCTACGTCCGAAAAATAAGTGCCGAACAGTACAGTAAAGATCAAAAAGTAGGAGAGAAATATTATAATCAAAATGATTATGTTGGAGTGACTGGTCTTGAAAAGGTATACGAAAAAGAACTTAGAGGGGAGCGTGGCAGTGCATTTTTCTTGCGAGATTATGCAGGAAATGACAAGACCAATTTAGAAGAGAATTATGCAATATCAGGAAATAATCTTTACACTTCTATTGATTTAAAACTCCAGTCTTACGGAGAGCGGTTAATGAAAAATAAGCTAGGAAGTATTGTGGCAATAGAGCCATCTACAGGTGAGATATTAAGTTTAATTTCTGCACCTTCTTTTGATCCAAATAAACTCTCGGGAAGAGAGTTTAGCGAGAACTATAAGGAACTTTTAAATAATGACACGTTAAAACCTATAATAAACAGGCCTATTTACAATGCTAATTATCGCCCTGGATCTATATTTAAACTGGTTCAAGCTTTAATTGCAATGCAAGAGGGTGTAATAACTGAAAATACGGGGTTTGTTTGTAATAAAGCATTAATAAATTGCCATAATCATGAGCCGCCAAGTAATGTTCAAATTGCGATTAAACACTCATGTAATCCTTATTTTTATCATGTTTATAAACGATTGATACAAAGAGGAGAGGAAAAGAGTATTTTTAAAGATAGTCGTATAGGGATTGAAAAATGGAATGCCTCGGTGAAGAGTTTTGGTTTAGGAATAAAATTAAATACAGACATACCTGGTGTTAAGCCCGGAAGAATACCAGATGCAAATTATTATGATAATGAGTTTCCCTCAAAAACAAATCCATATGGAAAACATAGGTGGGCCTTTAGTACAATTTACTCAAATAGTATCGGAGAAGGCGAGATTGGAGTTTCTCCTCTACAAATGGCAAACTTGGCTGCTATAATTGCTAATAGAGGATATTATTATACACCTCATCTTGTAAAAAAAATAGGTAAAGATGGCAGTAAAAGACCTGAATATTTGAAAAAAAACTATACAATGGCAGCGGCTAAATATTTTGAGCCGGTTGTGAGCGCTATGGAGATGGTCGTTGAAAATGGTACTGCTATGGGCGCTCAAATTGATAGTATTAGGGTTTGCGGCAAAACGGGGACAGTTCAAAATAAAACATTTAATGACCATTCTGTTTTTATTGCTTTTGCTCCTAGGGAAAACCCTAAAATTGCGATTGCGGTATACGTTGAATATGGAACATGGGGGGGGATATGGGCAGCAAAAATTGCTAGCCTTATGATTGAAAAGTATTTAGTAAAAGAACTTTCCGAAAAAGGAAAAAAGAAGGAGAAAGAGGTTTTAGATGCTATCATATTGGATAAACATTCAGATTTTAAATAGTGGAAAATAGGGCGAAAAATATCATAGGTAAAGTTGATATTCCACTATTGGGATTGTTTTTGGTGCTCGTTTTTGCAGGACTACTTACAGTATATTCAGCATCTTTTAGTGAAGAATATCCGCAAATATATTCGTTAGACAAAGCTTATGGTAAGCAATTAGCGTGGATTGTTATATCATTAATAATAGGGGTGCTTATTCTCACATTAGAAGGGAGTTTCATTCGGAATTCGGCTTACATAGTATATGGGGTAGTTACATTAATGCTGTTGGTTGTTTTGTTTATGCCCGCTATAAAAGGAGCTCATTCTTGGTTTAAAATAGGGGGGTTTACTATTCAGCCTTCTGAGTTTGCAAAATTTGCTACTTCACTTGCTATTGCTCATTATTTAAGCACTAGTGGAATTAAAATACAAGAGGCTAAAACCAAAGTGATTGTCTTTTTTCTTATTGCTGTTCCAGGGTTTTTCATTTTACAACAACCAGACCCCGGAACTTTACTTGTTTTTTTCTCTTTTATTTTTGTGATGTATAGAGAAGGGCTATCCGGAAATATTTTACTAGGAATGTTTTTTGCCATTATTATCGGGGTAATGGCAATATTTTTTAAGGCGTCTGAGGCGAATGTAAGTTTTTTTGGTTGGGTTTTCGCTGCAAATTATCTGTATTTATTTGTAATAGTAATTGCTACTGTTCTTATTCATTTTGGGATTACCTATTTGGTTATGCCTCGCTACAGGGCGAAGAAATATATAATAAACATGGTAAGTGGTGCAATTGCAATGCTATTAGTGTTTTCATGTAATTACGCCTATGACAATGTATTTAAGGATCGCCATCGAGATCGTTTTGAAGTCATGTTTGGCTTGAAGCTAGATAGAAAAGGGGTTGGGTATAACAGCTATCAAGCACTTTCAGCAATTGGGTCTGGCGGTCCAGCTGGAAAAGGGTATTTTAAGGGAACCTTAAGCAACGACAAATATAAACATGTTCCTGAACAGAGCACAGATTTTATCTTTTGTTCATGGGCAGAAGAGTGGGGGTTTTTAGGGAGTTTTTTATTGATAATATTATATACAGCCTTCCTGATTCGGATAATAATGATTGCTGAACGGCAGAAAAGTAAATTCACTAGAATATTTGGCTATTGTACTGCTAGTATACTATTTTTCCACTATATGATAAACATTGCAATGGTAATTGGGTTAGCACCTGTAATAGGAATTCCCTTACCCTTCTTTAGTAAAGGAGGGTCGGCAATACTTGGGTTTTCAATAATGATCTTTATCCTTTTAAGGATGGACTCCGAAAGAAAAGATGTTTTGCGATAACGATTGATTAAACAAAACCTTCTCCTTTTTTGACTTTTATATCGTTAACAAATTGCTTGATTTTTTGTTCATCCTCCTTTCTGCAAATTAATAGAGTGTCATTACTATCAACTATTATATACTCATCTAAACCTTGTATTACTGCAAGTTTGTTTTTCGGCATCATAACGATATTATCGTTACTGTCATAAGTCAAAATATTGTCTCCGATAATAGCATTGTTTGTCGCATCTTTTTCCACATGCGTGTACAGTGATCCCCAAGTGCCAAGGTCACTCCATCCCAAATCAGCTAAGATTACATATACGTTTTTAGCTTTCTCCATCAAACCATGGTCAATAGAGATGTTTTTACAAAGTGGATAAATTTCATTGATAAATTTTTCTTCCTCCTCAGTTCCGTATTTACCGATACCTTCTGCAAATAATTTATTTATATCTGGTAAATGAGTTTCAAATGCTGCTAGAATACTCTTTACATTCCAAATAAACATACCTGAATTCCAGTAAAAATCTCCACTTTCGATAAAGCGCTTTGCTAAATCTAAAAAAGGTTTTTCAGTAAATGTTTGTACCTTTTTAATTGGCGCATCTGAATTGTCATCGTCTTCAAATTGAATATATCCATACCCTGTGTCAGGCCGATTTGGTTTGATGCCGATAGTTAACAAACAATTTTCTGATTCAGCTCTATTTATTGCTGTTTTGATCGAGTTTTGAAAATCAACTTCTTTAATAATTAAATGGTCTGATGGAGCAACGATAATATTTGCATCTTTGTTTTTTTCATTAATTTTGTACGTTGCATATGCAATACAAGGAGCCGTATTTTTGCGACAGGGCTCTAATAAAATTTGCTCATCACTCAAGTTGGGTAATTGTTCTTTTACCAAATTTTTATACCCTGCATTTGTAACAATAATAATATTTTCTTTAGGACAAATAGGTAAATACCTTGCTACCGTTAGTTGCAGTAAAGTACTTCCAATTCCCAGAACATCATGAAATTGTTTGGGCAATGAAGTCCGGCTCATTGGCCAAAATCGACTTCCAACTCCCCCCGCCATTATAACTACGTAATTATTCTTCATCACTTTTCTTAGGTCAGTTAATTAGGCGAAAGTACGGATAAACTTTAAAAAGGGCTTGATGCAGACTAGAGTAGTTCGGTATGACCATGAATTAAGTATTTTTTATTGTTCCCCAAATCAGTACACAAAAAACGTGATCTTAATTTTTTCTCCTTTACAAAGGTCCTTTTTCCAAGAACAAAAGGTTTGCCCATTGGAGCGTCTATAACGCGCGTTATAGAGTTGTTAAAACTTGCGTTTAAAAACTCGTTTAGATGGACGTCACTATAGCTACTAGCTTTAGGATTCTTTAAATGTCTTGCTAACACTCTTTTCAGCGGTTCGTCAACATGTTCATTTGTTAGTACGGGTATAAAAATTCTTTGATACTCTTGCTTCCATTCCTTTCCGTGCGGTTTTACATTGCGTTTATGTTTTACCCAGGTAACATGATGTGCAAGTTCATGTAAAACGGTTATCAAAAATTGAACGGGGTTCAGGTTGTTGTTTACAGTAACAATAAAAAGGTGTTTATTTGGAATGGCTCGGTAGTCTCCTAATTTGGTTTTACGAGGTTTAGAAAGATTAAATTCCACTTTATGAAGAGATATAAGCCTATCAACGTAAGCGACAATACTGTCATGAAAAAATGGACAAAGAATTGTTTTAAGTTTTTCTTTGTCAGACATTTACTACCTTTTTATTGTCTGCCTGAAGTTCCTTTTGTCCCCATGTAGGGCAGTCTCCACATTTGTTTTTGCTTTTAAACAAACCACAAGAACTAGATCCTATAATTAAGAAAATTAAAAGAACTGCAACTGAATATTTTGTTATTTGTAGCACGTCATGAATAATTGAATGTTTAAAAGTACAAATTCATATACATTTGCACGAATAATATTTAAGTATTATTGCAATACTAAAAACGTTTCTTTTTTAACTAAGTTACATTGGGCATTTTTTACCACATAGGACGATATACAATGATGTTACTGTCAATGTTTGCCAAACCCGAAAAAATTTCGGTGTACTGGGCGCGCCTAATGGAGGAAATGATGCAGCTTGGAATCAAATCTTTGGGCATTGTAATCTTGATGTCTGCTTTTATGGGAGCGGTTATTGTAATTCAATCAGCTACGGCGATTGATTCTGCTTGGATTCCTGATTATACAGTTGGATTCACAGCTAAACAATCCATTATTCTAGAGTTTTCACCTACCATAATGAGCTTAATCTTAGCAGGGAAAGTAGGTTCAAATATTGCCTCTGAACTAGGTTCAATGCGTGTAACTGAACAAATTGATGCGCTAGAAATTATGGGGATTAACACAAAAGCTTATTTAATTCGTCCAAAAATTATAGCTGCTGTATTAATTTTCCCGGTAGTAATAATCTTTAGCATGGCTTTTGGATTTGGTGGAGGTTGGATGGCTTCTTTTGGAACAGGTTTAATTCCGGAAGAGCAATATTTAGTTGGAATCCAGTCTTTCTATGACGACAATTTATGGATGATTACTTATGCTTTAATAAAGGCTACGGTATTTGCTTTCATTATAACTTCTGTTTCTAGTTACCATGGCTATTATACCAGTGGAGGAGCACTAGAAGTAGGCAAGTCAAGTACCAACGCGGTTGTTTATAGTAGTGTTTTAATTCTTTTAGCAAACCTTTTGCTAACTCAATTACTGTTAATTTGATAGAAGTAAAAAACATAAATATGTCATTTGGTGATACGCAAGTATTGCATGATGTTTCCTTTAAATTCGAACGAGGGAAAACGAATTTAGTTATTGGGCAAAGCGGTTCTGGAAAGTCTGTATTAACAAAATGTATTATTGGGTTGCACAATCCAGAAAAAGGTCAAATACTCTACGACGGCTTGGATTTTTCAGCAATGAAAAAAAAGGAAAAAAAGAAAATTAGAACGCAAATCGGAATGCTTTTTCAAGGAGGAGCGTTGTTCGATTCCCTAAGCGTTATTGAAAATGTGATATTTCCGCTAAAAATGTTCACCAAAATGAGTAGAAAAGAAATGCTGGATAGGGCTAATTTTTGCTTAGAAAGGGTTGATATCATCGATAAAAACAACCTATTTCCCTCTGAAATTAGTGGAGGGATGCAAAAAAGGGTCGCAATAGCAAGGGCTATTGTTATGAAGCCAAAGTATTTGTTTTGTGATGAACCGAACTCTGGCTTAGACCCCTTAACTGCCATTTTGATTGATAATTTAATTAAAGAATTGACCGAAGAATACAACATGACTACCGTAGTAATTACGCATGATATGAACTCTGTTTTAGAAATAGGAGATAACATCATGTTTATATACAAAGGAAAGAACCATTGGGAAGGGGATAAAGATTCAATAATTACTACACCCAACAAAGAAGTGAACGATTTTGTTTATTCTTCCAAGTTTTTGAAACTCTTCAAAGAGAAAATGAATTAGCAATATTACTTTCTCTTTTTCTGAAAAAATATTTTGATTAGCTCTCTTGCCTCGTCTTCAAGAACGCCACCTATAACCTCAGTAGAAGGGTGTAAAACAGGTTCTGTAATTCTTTTAAAGCCTCTTCTATCATCAGAGGCGCCATAAATAATTTTACCTATTCGGGTCCAAAACGAAGCACCTGCACACATAGTGCAAGGCTCAAGCGTTACATATAGTGAACATTTATCAAGGTATTTGTTGCCTAGGTATTCACTTGCGGAAGTGAAAGCCTGCATTTCTGCATGAGCCGTAAAATCAGTTAATCTTTCAGTAAGATTATGTGTTCTGGCAATAATTTTATTGTCACAAACGATAACCGCACCAACTGGAACTTCATCAGCTTGAAAAGCTTTTTTCGCTTCGATGAGCGCTTGTTTCATAAAATGTTCGTGTGTTGGTGGTACTATCATATCTTAAAAATCTAGTTTATGCAAAGATTCAATTATTTCAAGAGCTTCGACTACATTTTTTTTATATTTGTTAGAATATTCTAAATAAGCAAAATTTAATTAACTAAAACATACAATAATGGCATTTGAATTACCAGCGTTACCATACGCATACGACGCATTAGAACCACATATTGATGCAAGAACAATGGAGATCCACCACGGTAAACACCACAATGGATACACAAATAATTTAAACAATGCAATAGCAGGAACTGAACTGGAGGGTAAGCCAATTTTAAATTTATTGTCTGACATGGACATGAATAATGGAGCTCTACGAAATAACGGAGGAGGATATTTTAACCACAGTTTATTTTGGGAAGTTATGTCGCCAGATGGTGGTGGAGAACCAACAGGTGAATTAGCAGAGGCAATTAACGCAGCTTACGGATCTTTTGAAGCGTTTAAGGACGCTTTTTCGAAAGCTGCTGCAACTCGTTTTGGATCTGGTTGGGCTTGGCTTTGCGTGCATGAAGGAGGTAAAGTAGAAGTTTGTTCTTCTGCAAATCAAGATAACCCATTGATGCCAGGAATTGGTTGTGGAGGTGCCCCAATTTTAGGATTAGATGTTTGGGAGCATGCTTACTATTTAAACTATCAAAATAGACGCCCAGATTACATTAATGCATTTTTCAGTGTAATTAATTGGGAGAAAGTTTCTGAAAACTTTACTGCAGTAAAATAGTATTCAGTAAATACTTTGTAAATTTAAGCCATCCGTTTAGGGTGGCTTTTTTTATGAGAATAAAACTAATCATATTATTGTTCTTGGGAATTTTTACATTTCCTAATATAGTATTTGCCAAAAATGACGTTCCTAAAATACGAATACACATACAAATAAAACTTCCCTTTTTAAAGAAAAGAAGGGTGCAAAATGACCACAATAAATGGCTTGCTGCTGGCTTAGATTTATCGTTAGGAATTTTTGGAGTACACCGATTATATTTAGGAACGGAGGCCCAAGTTCCTGTAATGTACACACTTACATTAGGAGGTGGAGGAATGCTTGTTTTAGCTGATTTAGGATTAATATTGTTTTCAAAGAATATTGAAAACTACGCAAATAGTCCGCACATTTTTATGTGGAGGAAAAAAGACTAAGTTTTTTTTCTCTTAAATAGAGCGTTAATGAAAATAGTACCCAAAATTATTGTTGCACCTAAATAAAAACCTGGTGGCATAACTTCTGTTTGGGGATAAAATAGTAAACCTAATATCACTGCATAAATTGGCTCCAGATTTATTGTGATGTTCATTGTGAATATAGGTAAATGCTTTGACAATTCAACACCGACTAAAAAAGCAAAAGCCGTACAAATTGAACCCAAAATAAAAAGATAGCCAAATTGTTCCCAGTCAATGGTAAGGGTTTCGGTATTCAATTCACCTGTTAAGGAAAAAAAGATAGCCACTCCAATAAAGCCACCAAGCATTTCAAATATTGTGATTGATTTAGGTTCATGTTCTTTTACAAGTTTTCCATTAATAACCGAAAAAAAAGCCGCCCCTAATGCTGATATTAGGGCTAAAATCATTGCTAAATAATAATCAGAAGAGGTATTTGCAATTATAGCTATTCCTACAATAATTGTTATTCCCATTAATGATTCTTTAAAGTCATATTTACGTTTAAGTATTAGTGGTTCGATAAAAGAAGTGAATAACGCTGTGGTAGATAAAAAAACTAAAGCCAGCGAAATGTTGGATAGCTGAATAGCTTTGAAGAAAGTGATCCAATGTGCGGCAATGATAAGGCCAGTTCCAAGTGTAGAAAATAAGCCTTTTTTTGTGATTTGTATTTTATGTTTAAGGGTCTGAAGCACTACAAATAAACTAATCAAACCAATTAGCATTCTATAAAAAACGATTGTAACAGCTGTTGTTTCTAGCAACCCAAGTTCTTTTCCAATAACACCAGTGAAGCCCCAAATTAATATTATAAGGTGAAGCCATAGATGATATTTGTATTTGCTTAACACGTTATTAAACTGATTGTAAATAGGACGAATACCATGCTGTAATTGCTTTATTATTTTTGTGCAAACTTAAGGACAAATGGCCAATATAGAACAACAGATCATGCAGGATGTTTATGGAATATTCATTCCGTGAAAATAGTTTTTTTATTAATTTTATAATATGTCTAAAGTTTCATTATTAAGTATTGAAGAATTAATAGAAAAACTAAGTTATATTAATAGCGATTCTGTCCCAAAATGGGGTATAATGAATCCATCTCAAATGTTAAAACATTGTTCCATATTTATAGATTTATACTCAGGTAAAATTACCGTTCCGTTTTGGTATAAATATTTTGGTGTTACAATTGGAAAATTATTTTTAAGATATATTTCTAAAACAAATCCATTAAAAACTCCTAAAAATATCAGAACCGAAAAATCTATAAAAATATCAGATACTAGTTTAAATTTTCAACATGAAAAAGATGCATTAATTCAAAAACTAAGGAAACTAAACACACTTAAAGGTCAGATTAATCATCCTATATATGGAACAATGAAAAGTGAAAAAGTTATATTTTTAATCATTCATCATACAACACATCACTGCAATCAATTTGGGTTAATATAGTATAAATCAACCCGATATCCTTTGGGATTACTCTACGGTAACGGATTTCGCCAAGTTTCTGGGCTGATCCACATTACATCCCCTCATTACGGCAATATGATAACTTAACAATTGCATAGGAATGGTTGCAATAAGCGGAACCAACACATCATCTGTATGCGGGATTTCAATAACGTGATCTGCTATTGCTTTTACCTCCGTATCTCCTTTGGTAACAATCGCAATCACTTTACCTTTTCTTGCTTTAACTTCTTGAATGTTACTAACAACTTTTTCGTAACTCGCGTCTTTGGTAGCAATTACAAAAATCGGCATCTCTTCATCGATCAATGCGATCGGTCCATGCTTCATTTCTGCAGCTGGATATCCTTCCGCGTGGATATAAGAGATTTCTTTTAGTTTAAGAGCTCCTTCTAGGGCAACAGGAAAATTAATCCCTCTACCCAAATACAAAGCATTTGAAGCATCTTTATAGATGTCAGAAATAAAATTGATTTGTTTATCTGACTTTAAAACTTCCTCTACTTTTTCGGGAATCGAATTCAATTCAAACAATATTCTGTTAAATCTATTCGAAGGAATTGTTCCTTTTTTCTTGCCAATCATTAAAGCTAATAGGGTAAGAACGGTTACCTGAGCTGTAAATGCCTTGGTTGATGCGACTCCAATTTCTGGCCCTGCATGTGTGTAAGAGCCACAGTCTGTTAATCGCGAGATTGAACTCCCTACTACATTGCAAATACCAAGTATTGTAGCTCCTCTTTCTTTTGCCAAACTTATTGCAGCCAAAGTATCAGCTGTCTCTCCTGATTGTGATATACAAATTACAACATCGCCCTCATTGATGATAGGGTTTCTGTATCTAAATTCAGAAGCGTATTCAACTTCTACAGGTATTCTAGCTAACTCCTCTAATAAATATTCACCAACAATACCGGCATGCCAAGAGGTGCCACAAGCAACGATGATTAGGCGTTTAGCATTAACGATCTTTTCTTCGTAATCTTTTATTCCGCCAAGTGCAACGGAACTATTTTTGAGGTTGAGTCGTCCCCGCATACAGTCCATAATTGAACGGGGTTGTTCAAATATTTCTTTGAGCATGAAATGTTCATATCCCCCTTTTTCGAGTGCTTCTAATTGAAGCTCTAGTTCTTGTATATAAGGGGTTTTTTCAACATTACTTATTGTTTTGATTTTAAGACCTGAATCCAGACTTATACAGGCAATTTCTCCATCTTCTAAGTACACTACATTTTTCGTATACTCCACAATTGGAGTAGCGTCAGAAGCAACAAAAAACTCATCTTTTCCAATACCAACAACCAATGGACTACTTTTTCTAGCCGCGATTAGCTCTTGGTTGTTTTCTTTTGAGATAATAACAATTGCATATGCTCCATGCACTTCGTTCAGAGCTTGACGAACTCCTTCTAATAGCGAAACGTTTTGCTTTTCTATAATTTCCTCAATCAAGTGCATAAGCACTTCTGTATCTGTTTCACTTTTAAATTCGTGCCCCCTTGAAATTAATTCTTTTTTAAGAATAGCGTAGTTTTCAATTATGCCATTATGAACTAAAGCAAATTTTCCATTACCAGATAGATGAGGGTGCGCGTTTACGTCATTTGGTGCTCCGTGGGTTGCCCATCGGGTGTGTCCAATTCCAACAGTACCACTTGTGTCAAATTCCTCAGCATACTTTTCCAGTTCAGCAACTTTCCCTTGTTTCTTCAAAAGGTTTAAATTAAGGTTATTATTGACTGCTATACCTGAGCTATCATATCCACGATACTCTAGTCTTTTGAGACCTTTTAAAACTATTGGAAAGGCTTCTTGCTCACCAATATATGCAACTATTCCACACATCGTTAATATTTTGTATATGTTAAAACTAACTTAGGTTTATCTTTATTAAGAGAATTTGCTCCATTTAGAATAACTCTATTCGCAGTTATTCCAGAACCACCAATAACTAGGGTTAGATCTTCATTTTGGATCTCTCCAGCAAAAATGTTATTTATGTATCTGGTAATGTTAAATGTATAATTATTTGTGGTGAGGTCTAGTTGTCCGCCGTGACCAGATTCATTTGCGTCAGGTAAAAAAGAGATATTTCCATTTTCATCAACTCGCGTTAAGAACAAATATTCCGATGGGGTGAAATTGTCTAATGAATTGTATTGTATAGGGAGAATTAGTTCAGCTTTATTTACCACTACCTTCCCACTGTCAATAAAATCCGTAAGGTTAGGAAAATGAATTTTCGCTTTTGTTCCACCTAGCGCTTGCAGGTAAAACACATCCATTCCAAAGGTTGAATCATTAATTTGTGCCCCAACAAACGTATTAGAATAATCGATGTCCACCGCATTGTAATGCGCGCAATTAGCATTGAAATTAAAATCAAAACTTAAAGTATCATGCTCCGAGGTTGTTCCGGATGTATCCCTATAAAATATGGTCACTTTTGAAAAGTCATTTACCATATCAGCATAAAATATTCCACCATCGTTAACTCCTTGCATAGGATTATTTGCTTTAATCACTAAGCCCTTATACCAATCTAAAAACTCTCCAGTTCCATCATTTCCAGAAAGAGCAGTGTTACCTGATTCATTAAACATCTTCCATCCAAACTCATTAATACTTAATGGAATATTTAGAATGGCGTATTCAGTTAATAATCCTTCTACATAACCGACAGAAACAGGGTCAGGAGTGATAGGTCCACTAACTGCTAAATTTGGTCCCGTTGTGGCCATTAATTTATTCGTATAGTAGGTAGAATCAATGTCAATGTCTTCATCCATCTGATACACTTCAAAAGTTTGTGGGTCAAGGTTGCCAAATGACCCTTGTAAAGCTAGATACATAATAACTGAATCAATAACTAAGCTATCTAATGAGCCACTTGCAGGAGTAAAATCGACTGATGCTTCCAACCTAATTTGAGAAACAATGGATGCTTCCATCTTTCCAAAATATGGATCAATGTAAGTTCCTAGCATACTAGGGCCATCTAATTCATCAGATTTTAACGAATCCTCTTTTATAGAATAGGTAATGATAGATGCAGTATCAATTAAGTTTACGTTTAATTGATCGCCTTGTGGTTGAACATTTAAACCAATTCCATCCTCCTTCTTTTTACATCCAATTACTACGATTAGTCCTAAAAAAAAGATAGCGGAAAGTTGAATTACTTTCCGCTTACTTATTAAGCTAATTATTTTACTGAAATTTTTAACCTGCCAACACTCCATTCTCACTAAGTACTTTTCCATAAAATTCTTGATGTGTATCAACCAAAGTTTCTTCGGTTTGATAATCTAAAACAGGTTTACCTGAATCCTTTATATAACTGATTAGGTCAGAATTTATTGTTTCACTTCCAATACTAATTGCATCCGCCCATTGCGCTCCCGTTTTATTTAGGTTTAATGCATTTGGAGTCTTCAAAAAATCTATGTCTTCGTTTGTGATATTATCAAAATTTAGTTTGTCCATTAATTTTGCATCTAAATTACCACTAAACTCGTCTGCATATGGCGTGTAAATAATTTTTGCATTGGAGAAATGCGGGTCATCTGCATACATTTTTTTCAGGTATAAAGGCAAAAAACCGGTCATCCAACCATGGCAATGAACAATGTCCGGCGTCCATCCTAATTTCTTTACTGTTTCAACAACGCCTCTGCAAAAGAATATTGCTCTCTCATCGTTGTCTTTAAAGAATTTTTCATCCTCATCTGTGTAAGTTCTTTTTCGTTTAAAGAACTCTTCATTATCGATAAAATAGACTTGCATTCTTGCCTGTGGAACTGAGGCCACTTTAATAATTAGAGGGTGGTCTACATCATTGACGATAAGGTTCATTCCTGATAATCTAATAACCTCATGAAGCTGATGTCTTCTTTCATTAATTACACCAAAACGCGGCATAAATATTCTGATTTCTTTGTCTCGTTCGTGGACGCCTTGTGCTAAAGTTCTTACTGTTGAAGAAATTTCGCTTTCTGGAAGAAAGGGAACGATTTCTTGTGTTATATAAAGTACTCTGGTCTTTTGCATAAACTTTGTTCTAAATTTTCTTGCGGGTACAAAAATATATAAAAAAAACCATTATTTCCAACATTTACACTAGTTTTGTTTACCATTATTGTCCAATGATGAAGATATTTAAGACGCAAAGAACATTAAAAGAACACCTTAGTTCAATTAAAGGGAAATTTGAAGTTGGTTTCGCTCCAACAATGGGCTCATTGCATGAAGGACACTTATCCTTAATTCGAGAGTCAAAAAAACGATGTGATATTGTTGTGTGCAGTATTTTTGTTAATCCTACACAATTTAACACAGTTTCAGATTTTAAAAACTACCCTAAAAATTCTTCTGAAGATATCGAATTATTAAAATCTACTGGTTGCGATATTTTATTTCTGCCAAACGATGTCAATGAGGTTTATCAAAATGAAAAAAAAGTTTCCTTAGAACTGGGTAGTATTGTCAATGTTTTGGAGGGAGAACATAGGCCGGGTCATTTTGATGGGGTGATGCGTGTGGTAAAGCTTTTGTTTGATATTGTTCAGCCAGATAAAGCTTTTTTTGGATTGAAAGATTTTCAGCAATTTTTGGTTATCCAAAAAATGGCGAAGGTGTTGAATATGAAAATTGAAGTTCTTGGATGCGATATTGTCAGAGAAAAGAATGGATTGGCTATGAGTTCAAGAAACAAGAGACTTTCCAATATTGAATTAAAAAACGCTTTGGTTTTGCAAAAAGCTTTGAACCATTGCAAGAATAATTTTAGAAAAATGGATTTGCAAGCCTTGCAAGCTGAATGTTTTAGGATTTTACAAAAGGAAAGTAACCCCGAATATTTTGAAATTTGTGATGCGGAATCATTATCCCCAATTACAGAAATATCTGAAACAAAAAACATTAGAGCTTTTACTGCCGCTTCTATTGGTGAAATTCGTTTAATTGACAATATGGAAATATTGTAATAAATGGAGCTAGAAGGTTTAATGGGTTATTGAAATAAATAACTAATTTCGCACTCGAAATGCAAATAGAAATATTCAAATCTAAAATTCACCGGGTAACGGTAACAGAAGCAGACCTCAATTATATTGGGAGTATTACAATTGATGAGGATTTGTTGGATGCTGCTAACATGATTGAAGGAGAGAAAGTACAGATTGTTAATATTAATAATGGAGAGCGACTTGAAACCTATATAATTAAAGGACTTCGCGGTTCAGGAAATGTTTGTTTAAATGGCCCAGCTGCAAGAAGAGTGGCAGTGGGAGATGTCGTTATAATAATCTCCTACGCAACAATGGAATTTGAAGAAGCTAAATCTTTTAAGCCTACTATTGTTTTTCCAAACCCTGAAAACAATAAAATTGAGGGGTAAGAGTTTAATAACGTTAAACCTACACTCTTGAAAAAGAAAATCTTTAATAGTCTTAAAATTTTATTGCCGGTATTAATTGGGGTTTATATCTGTTGGTACTTTTGGACAAGTTTTGATGAGAAAGCAAAAGTCGCTTTTATTGATGTTTTTAAGGAAGCTAATTATTTTATTCTTTTTATTTCTTTATTAATTGGATTGCTTAGCCATTTCAGTAGAGCTTATCGATGGAAATACATGCTTAGACCATTGGGCTTTGAACCCTCTCTCAAAAATTCTTACAATGCAATCATGATTGGATACATTGCTAATATGGTAGTTCCTCGTATGGGAGAAGCCTCTCGAGCAGCGGTGTTGAAAGGAACAGATGATGTCCCTTTTGATAAGGGTTTTGGAACGATAGTAGCGGAAAGAGTAATTGATGTCTTGTGTTTAGGAATCGTGGCAGGCATAGCTGTATTAATTAATTTCGATAACATGGATGATTTATTGCGTTTGGCTGAAGGAATTGACACTACATCAGCAACCGCTACACCGTCAACTCCATGGATTAAATATTCAATATTTGGCTTGATTGGTGCGGGGTTTTTAGGGTTCTTGTATTTGTATAGTAAGAAGCCTAATTTTAAAAAGAAGTTTTTGGGTTTTGTTAAAGGTTTTAATGATGGGATTAAAACCATATTTACGATGAAAGATAGGTGGGGGTATTTGATTACATACTCTTATTATTTGGGTTTGTTATGTAACTATGTTTTGGATTACATTTTATGCATGGGAAGGAACAGAGAATATGCCTGTTGATGGAATATTATCGGCTTTTATTGCTGGCACAATCGGGTTTATTATCGTTCAAGGAGGTATTGGTACTTACCCATTAATGGTGGGTGTTGTTCTCACTTTTTTCTTGGCTCCTGAATGGTTAATTGATGATCCAACAACTTTAGAATTGAATGACGGAAAAACAATGCCTGCGCATATTGGATTTGGTGCTTTAGTTTGGGCAACTCAAACGTTATTAATTGTCTTCTTAGGATTGTTGTCTTTAGGGATGGTTCAAGTTAATAAGAGAAGATTAAATTTATCTTGAGTTTCTAACTTTTGCAATCACCAAACAGGTTAATATAGTTCATTACTTCTCCTATTAAATGACATTAGACATTTCTTAGAGGTTAAATTCGTGACTTTAATTAAGTGTCTTATGAATTTTCTTTTCAAATGGAGTTTTCTCATTTTCTGCTATTTTTTTTACAAAGGTGTCTAGAATTTGTAGGGGTATGATTAAGCCCATGTTACAGATTTGTTAAAATTATACAGGTATACAGTGAGAGAAATGAAAGCAATATTGATAGTGATAATCTAAGTATTTAGATTAGGCCGCTTTTTTGCTAATTTTTGAATACTTCGAAAGTTTGTTACTTGTCTTAACTAAGTGCCTCAAAACCTTTCTTTTAAGATGTAGTTTCTTCATTTCATTTTTTTTCGGGCCGCGAAATTGTAACTTATTTTTCGACTACCAAAGAAAAATGAAATAAATTTTTGTTAAGAATACTTTAAATAAGCGTAAACCTATATGAACATTGGCTTATAGAGGTTAAACTTTTTCTTCAATCTTTAAGCCTAAACTCAATTCTTTTAATTGACTTGAATCAATTGGAGAAGGAGCATCAATCATCATGTCCCTTCCACTATTGTTTTTTGGGAAAGCGATAAAGTCTCTGATACTTTCTTGACCACCAAATAAAGAACAAAGTCTGTCAAAACCAAAAGCTAAACCACCATGAGGAGGGGCTCCATATTCAAAGGCATTCATTAAAAATCCAAATTGAGCCTCTGCTTCTTCTTTTGTAAACCCAAGAAGGTCAAACATTCTTGATTGAATGTCTTTATCATGGATACGGATAGAACCTCCACCTACTTCAACCCCATTGATGGCTAAATCGTACGCATTTGCTCTAACTTCTCCAGGGGCAGAATCTAATTTGTCAAAATCTTCTTTCTTTGGTGATGTAAACGGGTGGTGCATTGCATGGAATCTTTCAGAATCTTCATCCCATTCTAGTAATGGGAAATCCATTACCCATAAAGGTTTAAATACATTTGTGTCTCTCAATTCAAGAGCATCCCCCATATGTAAACGTAATTCGTTCATTTGGCTTTGAACTTTTAGCTTATCTCCGCTAAGGACTAATAATAAATCTCCAGCTTTCGCTCCACATTTATCAGCCCAAGCTTTTAAATCCTCTTGCGAGTAAAATTTATCTACTGATGATTTGAAAGAGCCATCTTCATTGCACTTAACATATACTAATCCTTTCGCTCCAATTTGCGGACGACGAACCCAATCTGTTAATTTGTCCAATTGCTTTCTCGAGTAATTTGCACAACCTGTTGCACAAATTCCTGTAACCAATTCAGCCGAATCAAATATTGCAAACCCTTTATTCTGAGTTAAAGCGTTTAAATTATTTAACTCCATTCCAAAGCGAATGTCTGGCTTGTCAGAACCATAACGTTCCATAGCATCAGCATATGTCATTCTTGGGAAATCTTCAGAAAAAGAGACGCCTTTCAATTCTTGAAATAGGTTTTTGATTAACCCTTCGAAAGTATTCAGAATATCCTCTTGGTCAACAAAAGCCATTTCACAATCTATTTGCGTAAACTCTGGTTGTCTATCGGCTCTTAAATCTTCGTCTCTAAAGCACTTTACTATCTGATAATAACGATCATAGCCACTAACCATTAAAAGTTGCTTAAAGGTTTGTGGAGATTGCGGTAATGCATAAAATTCACCTGGATTCATTCTGCTTGGAACAACAAAATCTCTTGCTCCTTCGGGAGTAGATTTAATCAAGTATGGTGTTTCAACTTCAATAAAATCCAATGTGTCTAAATAGGTTCTAGCTGCTAATCCCATTTTATGCCGCAAAATCATATTGTTTTTCAATGGATTTCGTCTTAAATCTAAGAAGCGGTATTGCATTCTCAATTCTTCACCACCATCTGTTTCATCTTCAATTGTAAAAGGAGGAAGTTTAGCTTCCTTCAAAACGGTTAATTCAGAAACATTAATTTCAATCTCTCCAGTTGGAATATTTTTGTTCTTGCTACTTCTTTCAGTAACTATTCCTTTGGCTTGAATAACAAACTCACGTCCCAATTTTTTTGCTTGTTCACAAAGCTCAGCGCTAACATCGTTATTGAATGCTAATTGCGTTATGCCATATCGATCTCTTAAATCTACAAACGCCATTCCTCCTAAATCTTTCGATCGTTGAACCCACCCGCATAAGGTAACTTCTTGGTTTGCATTTTCAATTCTTAACTCTCCGTTCGTATGTGTTCTGTACATTCTATTTTTTTAAGGACAGCAAATGTACAAATTTCAATGCATTATGCATCTTCTATTCATTCTAGAAATTGAAGTGTCTTCAATAAATTTCTTATTATTGTAGTAATACTTAAAAAGAAAACTATGAAAAAGAAGATATTAGGAATTTTAGTGTTTCTTATTGCCATGTTTGGGGTTATGTATTTTATGGGAGTTTTTGAAGCAGGAGAAGCAACGGAAGCCGATAATAAAGTGGGAGATGAAATTGCAAATGATAAAGAATTAGAAGATGCCTTAGACAATGCAGTTGAAATGCCAGGGGAATCGGATGACACAACAGAATTAGACCTGGGACTAGACGAAGAGTTTGATCCAGAATCAATGCTTTAATTTTTAGCTATGACAAAGAAGAAAAAAATACTAAACGGAATAATATTTTTAGTTGGACTGATTGTGTTTTTGTTTTATTACTTTGAAGATAATGCAGATATGGAAGCTAAAGAGCAGGAACAAGATGTAAGTGCTGAAAAATCGACAGACAGCATCTTTGAAGTATTTGAAAAAGAGGAATTCGAAAACATTGAAACCGAACAAGATTCTGCAATGATGCAGAAGACTCTACTGCAGTTGATAGCATATAACAGGATTTTAAATACAAAAACCCGATAAATTCAATTATTAGCGGCTTTTTTCGATAAATTAGGATATTAATAACCCAATTTTGTTTTATCCAATCATGACTCTTTCATAACTTTCAAATAATGAACTTGGACATCATTTATTTTTAGTGCTATAAAGTAATGTCCAGGACGAATATTGGAATCAGGCCTCCATTCGGCTGTGTATTTTTCGGGTTTAAGATTTAATTCTTGCAAATCCGCGACTAATCTCCCTTGAATGTCAAATACTTGGAGGCTTACTTTTCCGTGCTGAAAAACACCATAATTTATTTGAATAAAATCTGAAAATGGGTTTGGATATATTTTGTAAATCATACCCATAGACGCACGCATTTCTTCAATTCCAACGGGATCACCTAATCCATCTATAACAATATCCCAAGTTGCTTCTTTTTGTCCCAAGCTGTTGGTTGTGACCGGCACAATTCGGTGGGTTGCATCATATGTGCCACTTGAAATAGAGGCTGCGGCGTCAGCCGGGATGTCTGAGTCACCTTGGAAATAAAGTTGTGTAGTTAAAATAGGGAAACCAGGAGGAGTAATTTTAAGATGGATATGGGACGGACGATAAGCACTTCCGTTTAAATATTTTCCAGGGTATATTGTCTCAAAAAGATAAAAACCTTGACTATTACTGGTTACGATTCCTCTCAGATTGAATCCTGTGTTATCGTATGCGCCTGCATCGTTTGCATGCCAAATATCAATAATAGCTCCAGCGATATATTCTGTGCAATCCAGGTTATGTACCCTACCACTTATTATAAACCGAGTTCCAGGCTCACTTGCTGCAGCAAGTTGATTATTTACAATTGAGGGTGCATTAGCCGAATAAAAAGGACCTTGACCATAATAATCTTGTGTCGTTGGATTGCAATTTGCTAGCAGGTTGACTGGAGTTTTCGTCATTGAATGCTCTGGCTAGACTCGGTAAAGTTACTGGTAGCTAATGCCAGTGCAGGATGTGTTTTTCAGAAATTGTCGTCTATCTTTTTTCATTCATTTTTTTTTAAATGGATACAATGATTATCTATATACGTATAAAAATGAAAAAGAGATGGGGGCCTTTTTATAATTTGTGATTTAAAATAATAAAGGCGCCATATGACCCCTTTATTAGATATTAAAAGTGAGGTTACGATCTTACTGATCTCCCATTCCATTCATCATCATTTCTCCCATTAGTCCTTGCATTTCTTTCATTGCTGGACAGTCTTCCAATTCTTTTTCCATTTCTTTTCCTTTAGCCTCTCTTTCTTCGTCGCTAAGTCCTTCCATTTCTTTTTCCATATTTTCTCCCATTTTCTCACAAGCTTCAATCTCAGATTTATACTTTTCTTCAATTTCTTTGATTTTAGCTTCATCTTGACCAGCTTCACTAGCTTCTTTCATCATTTCAACTGTTGTTGTCATACAATCACAAGGGGAGAGGGCACCGCCACAAGATGAAAGGAACATTGCAGAAACTACTCCTGCAGATACAAATAATTTTTTCATGTTTTTTTATTTTAATTAAAGTTTTGTTGGTAAATATATGCTTATTGTAGGGCTATTAAAATAATAATCAGTTATTGTTTAATTCCTTGATTGCAAATTGCACGTCCTTGTCGAATGGAAGCGAAATAAAAAAACGCGCCTCCTCATCCCACAAGTAAGTTGCTAACTCTGATTTTAACTGGTTTTTAATTCGTTTTTTGGATGCATTTATTCCGAATAAATCCTTTGTGATACCGTGGTTTTTGGATGCATTTTCAACAAAATCATTAAACATTTGTTCAGTGATAGAATATTGCGCGTTAAATGTTTTGGCGTCTTTATAGTTTAATTTTTTTCTATTCTTATCAACGTAGTCAAAGCAAAAATCTCTGTAAGCTGCAGAATAGGCTAGTGCAGATAAGTATAAGGATGACCCAGAGGTGTCAATAGGAATGAAAACATCAGGCATAATTCCACCACCTCCGTATACAGTTCTACCTTCTGGAGTGATAAATTTTTCTGCATTTTCAAATATTATACTATCCAATTCTTGTAGTTCTCCGTTTTCATAACGGTTCATAATATCATTGTAGTAATCTATCCCGCTGCCATAAGGTTTTTGAATACACCTTCCGGTCGGAGTATAATAACGAGAAACAGTAAGTCTCATTTCAGATCCATCTTCTAAATTTATTGGTTGTTGTACTAATCCTTTTCCGAAAGTTCTACGCCCCATAATCAAACCCCTATCGTTGTCTTGAACAGCACCACTAACAATTTCACTTGCAGAAGCTGTTCCGCTATTTACAAGGATAACCAATTCATTGCTTTCAAAATTCCCATATCCAGAAGAAAAATATTCTTTCTTCTGTTGATGCGCTCCCTCAGTATAAACGATGGATTTTCCTGCAGCTAAAAACTCATCAGCAACACTTGTTGCTCCATGCAAATAACCACCTCCGTTGTTTCTTAAGTCAAAAACCAGTTTAGTCATGCCTTCTGCTTTTAAATCAGCTACAGCATAAGCAAATTCTCTATCAGTATTGTTGGAAAAGTTTTTAAGCCTTATATATCCTATATTACTGTTTACCATAAAGGAAGCGTCTATCGAAGGCAAAGGTATTGACCCTCTAGTAACTTCTATACCCTTTGGTTGCAAGTTGGATTTATTTAAGATTTTTAACTCAACTTTTGTTCCAAATTCTCCTTTCAAAAGACCATGAACATCTTCAATTTTCAATCCGGTTCCTGCTATTTTATCTCCATCAACTTCAAGTATTCTATCACCCGCTTTTAGACCCGCTATTTCCGAAGGTCCATTGGGAATAATATTGGTTATCATCAAGGTATCACGAAGAATAATAAACCGAATTCCTACACCTCCAAAATGCCCTTGTAATTCTTCATTTTGCCTTTCTACGTCTTTAGCTGATATATAGGCGGAATGTGGGTCTAGTTTTCCGAGCATGCCAGAAATAGATGTTTCAATTAATTCTTTTTTATCTACGGAGTCTACATATCGAGACTCAATTACATCCAATACATGATTTAATTTAACAACCTGTTCTTCTTGCGTTATTTTTTCTTGAGAACGAAATTGACCTGCGCCAATGAAATAGGTGAATGCAGAGCAAATTCCGATTAATAATGGCGTTAATATAAGTAGCCAATTGTTCGAATTATCCTTCTTGTCTAGTGGGTCTTTTGAGAAAGAGATATAACTACTCCCTTTTATTTCTTTGTATTCTTCTTCCATTAAAGATTTTCAATTTGAACAACTTCAACACCAGCTTTTTCTAAAAATTGTAGGCCTGAATTGTCTTTGTAGCCTTGCTTGTATACTAGCCTTTTAATCCCTGCCTGATGAACTAGTTTTGAACATTCTTTGCAAGGAGATAAAGTTAAATATAGTGTTGCTCCCTCACAACTATTTGTGCTATTGGCAACCTTTAAAATTGCATTAGCTTCTGCATGTAGAACGTACCATTGTGTTTCTCCTGCTTCGTTTTCACAACAATTTTCAAAACCGGTAGGTGTTCCATTAAAGCCATCCGAAATAATCATTCGTCCTTTAACGATTATAGCTCCTACCTGCTTGCGCTCACAATGCGATAATTTTGCCCACTCTGATGCCATTCGCAAATAAGCTTTGTCAAAGCGCTCCTGCTTTTTTTTGTTGTCTGATATTTTTTCTTGTAGCTTCACAGCTACGAAAATAGATAATTACTCAAATATGAGCTTATTTTTAGTTGTGATTTCTTCACTACATACATTTTTATTGTAAAAACGGACACAGCTATTTGACCAATTATTGTATGTTTCCTGATTCAAATTAACTGCCTGGTTGATAGAGTCTATCAGTGAAATAGGATCCTGCAAGTTAAAATTCCAACCAAGATTTTTATATTCTAAATCTCCCCATGGAGTTTGATCGCTTACTAAAACGGGGCAACCACTGTTCCAAGAATCAACTATAGAATGCGAAAAGCTTTCCCCTTTTGTTGGAAACAACATGAAATGGTATTCAGCTTGCAATTTTATTTTTAGTTCTTTATTAGGGATAGGACCCTTATAATTCACCTTAATGTTGCTCGGCAATTGCTTAATTTGTGTCTCAATTTTTCGCAAGTACTCCTGTTCTTCGGCGGCTCCAAAGATATCAAACAGAATTTCTCCTTTTGGTTTTAATTTTATAAAGCAATCCAATGCAAAAGAAATGTTTTTGTGCTCAGAAACTCTTCCAATAAAGAAGAATCTCGCTGCGCCAGGATATTTATTTATTTTATTTCTTGATTCGAATTTTGCGGGTATCGAAATAGGTGCGCCAATGATTATTTTGGCTTTAGACCCAAATACTTTGGAAATAGTGTTTTTTTCATCTTCACTTGTTGCGTGCCATGTAATATTTTTAAAAAATTGAAAAAGTTGAGTTGTTTTAAGAAAAAGAGCTTTTTTTAATGACTTAGTTTGCAGGGCTCCTGCACCTAGCATGCCTCTTGGTGCAAGGACTGTTTTTAAATCAGGAAAGTGCTTGTTTCGGATGCGTAGAGGGGTAAGTGCATATTGAGACGAGTATAAGCTGTTGAGATACATCGCATCATAATTTCGTTCTCCAATTAATGTTTTGATTTTATCTTTCGAATAATTATCAGCACTCAAATAATATACATGAGCATTGTATTTTGCAAGCCACTTGTTTGGGTCAATATTCTTATATGGCTCGTCATCTGATAAATCCGTATTCCTTGTGACAATAAAAAAGTCAAAATCCTCCGAAAGCGCGCGAACTATGTTTGCTACGGAACGAATTGGACCTCCAGCTTTGTAGCCAGGCAGAAACCAATCCATAAAAATGAGTATTTTTCTCTTTTTCATGTATTAAGGGGCTATACTGCAACCACAATTACTCTTCATAAAGCTATTGGATTTTTGATGCCAATCAAAAGCGGCATTGTATTTAGAATTTTCCCAATAAAACTTTTTTCTAGTTTTCGGCTCGTTTCCGATTTCATTCATTGTTTCTGTGTCGTATAGTCTACCATTTATCATGGTGTAAATTATTGTGTTGGAATTCTGAATGTCATCCAATGGGTTTTTATCCATAATAACTAAATCGGCTAATTTACCTTCTTCCAATGATCCAATATCTTTCGACATCCCAATATAATCAGCTCCATTTATTGTTGCAGCACGAAGAGCTTCCATATTTGTCATGCCTCCTTGTTGTAAGCTCCACAGTTCCCAATGCGCTCCAAGTCCTTGAAGTTGACCGTGGGCACCGAGGTTTACTTTTACTCCTGCATCACTTAGTTTTTTACATGTTTGAGAAACTAAAATATGTCCATTGTCATACTCCTCTTGTGGAATCATCATTCTATGACGCGCTCTTGAAGCAATAATTTGACGTGGGTAGAATTGTAATAACTTTTTATTTTCATAAACATTGGTGTTTTGATACCAATAGAATTCAGCATTTAAGCCACCGTAATTTACAATTAGTGTTGGGGTGTAGCCTGTTTTACTTTTGCTCCATAATTCTATAATGTCCTTGTAAACTGGAGCAACTGGGATGTTGTGCTCTACACCGGTATGACCATCTAATATCATTGTCATGTTATGGTAAAAAGTTGACCCTCCCTCAGGAACTACAAATATGTTTTGTTCCCTTGCTGCTTGAATAACTTGTTGTCTTTGGTCTCTTCTTGGTTGGTTATAGCTTTTAACCGATAATGCTCCAAATGCTTTGGTCCTTCTAATTGACGAGCGAGCATCATCCAAATTATTGATGACAGCTTTGAAATCTCCATCTCCTCCATATAAAATAAAGCCGGTTGAATATAGTCTTGGGCCAACGAGCTCACCGCTTTTAACTAATTCAGAGAGTGCAAATACGGTTTCTGTGTTTGCAGACGGATCATGAGCTGTTGTCACTCCGTAGGCTAAATTGGCGTAAAATTGCCAATGTTTTTGCGTTGTTAGGCCATATCGAAATGCCCCAATGTGCGCATGAACATCTATAATTCCCGGCATGATGGTTTTGCCTTCCATTTCATATACTTTAGCATCTTTTGGAATGCTAACTTCCTCAACTGTTCCTATCTTTGTAATTCGATTTTCGTTAATTACAATGGTTCCATTTTTAATTACTTTGTCACCTTCCATTGTAATAATTGTTGCTCCTTTAAAAACAATTTTACCATTGGGTTTATCTGTGTCTTGCACCAAGTTGATGCGAATTCCAGTTGTGTCAATGGGAGCTATTGAATCTGGAGAATTCGGCAGGTAAGTAAATCGCTGATCAATATCGTTTTCGAAGTATTCTTCCCCCAATGTCCATCGGATTTTTTTTGAATCAGCAGACCAATGTAAATTAATCCCTGCGTCTCTTGCTACTTGCGAAACAGGTACAGAATTCGTTTTATTATCAAGGTTTAACGGTTTCCCTGTATGCGGAATTGGCGCAATATATACCTTATGCAAATGAGAAAAAGCGACCCATTTGTTGTCAGGGCTAGGCACTAATCTGTTTGCATATTTTGAAGTTATATGTGTTTTTTCATCAACCCCATTTAGATCAACACTATGTAGCTCCTTAGTTAGTTGACCAAAGTAGGTTCCTCCAGTTTGGAAAAATACCCGTTTTTGATCTTTAGTAAAAGTCGGATATTGCCCTTGCTCTGCAACTAAGTATGGATTTGTTCCGCCAGCATCCATAATATATATGCCAGCATTTTTTGCAAATGAATGCCCTTGCTCATTGTTTCCAGACTCCTTTAAGTAAACAATTTTTGATCCATCTGAACAATAAGAAGGAGTTCTAAATATTCCTTTCTCTGAACTTAACTTAACAGGATCACCTCCCTTATAGGGAATTGAATAAATTGCTCCTAACTCTTTGTCGTTCCATGTAACATAAACGATTGTTTTGCCATCGGGAGAAAAACTGGGTTCAAACTCAAAGTCTGTGCTTTCAGTTATTCGTTTTGGTTTGCCATTCGGTAATTGTTTTTTCCATAAATATCCGAGAGCATTAAAAACTAAAGTTTTTCCATCTGGCGAAGTCACGGCATGCCTTATCACTTTTGCGGTAAACTCGTCTGGTGATACTGGGTTTTCAAACTCCAATGTTTCTGCTATTTTTAAATGCACATCTGCAGAGAAGGGAATTTCTGTAATGGTCAGAGATTCTATATTGATACTGTTGATTTTTCCGCCAGACCAAATCACAATACTTTTATTGTCAGGCATCCAGTTAAACCCGGTATACACCCCAAAGATAGCCCAAGCTTCTTGTTGGTCTTTATTTAATTTATCGTAAACAGGCCATTCTTCACCAGTGGCCAAGTCATGGATGTATAGTACAGATTTAGCATCTATTCTTTTAATAAAAGCAAGTAGTTTTCCATCTCTAGAAAGTTGTGGTCGAGCAGCTCCACCTGGACCTCCGGTAATGGTTTTAATCTCTCCATCCTCAAACGCATATCTTTTGATTACATAAATCTGTTTATTTGGATCTTTGTTATATTGAAAAAATCCGCCAGGATACATATCTTCACTATAATACAGGTATTTTCCATCCGGGGAAATACAGGGTTCATTCACATCTTGTTGCTCATTTTTCTTTTTGGTTAACTGTAACCCACTTCCTCCAGTAATGTGATACATCCACATTTCACCAGCACCTGCAGATCTCTCAGATGTAAAGTGCTTGCGCACAATTAATGAATTGCCATCACTTGTCCAAACAGCATTGTTTACTAATCTAAAATCTTCTTTTGTAATTTGTTTGGCTTCAGAACCATCAATGTTCATTACCCAAATATTGTCTCCCCCTCCCGCATCACTTGTAAAAGAAATCTTCTTACCGTCAGGGCTAAATCTTGGTTGGATTTCGAAAGGAATTCCTGCCCGTAACACTTTTGCTTTTCCTCCCGTTATAGGCATGATGTAGATGTCTCCAACCATATCAAAAACAATATTTTTGCCATCTGGACTTACGTCTAAATTCATCCACGTCCCTTCATCTGTGGTAAATTTCAAGTCCTTATAATTCCAGTCTCCTTTTGGATTAGAGACATCCCACTTCTCTTTGTCTTTTTTATTTTGAGCTGTTCCCACAAGGGTTAACCCGATAAATAATGAGAATAATGCGTTTTTCATATACCTAATTTGGATTGCTAATTTACTATTTTTTAAGAAGGGAACGACCAATAGTGGGCAAGGTCCTGTTTATTGTAATTCCACTTCAGCGATCCTACCAAAGCTTCCAACTGCAACCCCATGCAAATCTGGATTAATCAGTATTGCGTTAAAACCAATAGAATCTAGTAATGTCCAAGATTTTCCACCATTATATGATATGTCAGTTCCAGAGGTTCCGGTCGATATATAGGTGTCATCTTTGACATAGGTTACGCAGCTTCTAAAATCTTGAATTCCTTCTGATATATGCCACGTTTCCCCCCCGTTATTGGTATAAACTTTAGAACTATCACAATCCAGAGTTTCCCAGTTTCCACCAACCGCAACACCATTCAACTCGTCTTTAAAAGCTATAGAATAGATTCCTTTTGACCCAGAACCATCAAGTAATGGGGTTTCAACAGCGCTCCAACTATCGCCATAGTCTTTACTAATTAGCACTCTGGCTTTATCTCCTCCAAGGCCGATATATGCGATGCCATTTTCCTTGCAGACGATTCCTGTTCCACTTGCTGCAAAACCAGCTTCTATTTCCAGATTTTCTGGCATGTTTTCTTGTGGTATACGACTCCAATTTTCTCCACCGTCTATTGTTTTTAGAATAAAATGAAATCCACTTAATGGGTCGCCATAAACAAGCCCAACGGAGTCATTCCAAAAATCCATTCCATCCATAAAAACCAAAGAATCCATGTTGGAATAGACTTTACGCCATGCTTTTTCTCCCTTTTTAATTTTCCAGATATGACCAGGAGAGGCTATGCCCATTACTAAAATAGAACTGTCACTCAAAACATGAATATCTCTAAGGTCTGTATATTTTGCCTGGAAGAGTTCAATTTGTTCCAACTGAAATGTTTTGATTAAAATCTTTCCCTCGGTTCCACTAATAAAAAAAGCATTTCCAAGTTGATGTAATCCTCTGTAATGAACTAACGTATCGTTTGTATTTAATGATTTCACGAACAATGAAAAGCTATCCGGAGTTACTTCAATACCTGGCTTTGTGAGGTTATAATCGACCTCGGAGACAGAGCTTTGGTTTTCCGCACAAGAAATAAACAAAACCGATAGTAAGAAGATTAAATAATTACTTTTTTTCATTTTACAACGATCCAATCATTTTCTTTGGGTCAACCCAGTTGTCATATTCTTCTTCGGGCACATACCCTAAACGAATCGCTTCTTCTCTTAAGGTAGTCCCATTTGCATGAGCAGTATTTGCAATTTCAGCAGCTTTGTAATAACCAATTTTAGTATTTAATGCAGTAACTAACATCAATGAATTGTTTAACAATTCATCTATTCGCGTTTGGTTGGGCTCTATTCCAGCAGCGCAATTCTCTTCAAATGAAGCACAAGCATCTCCGATTAATTCAGCACTTTGCAATAGGTTATAAGCCATCATAGGCTTGAATACGTTCAGCTCGTAATGTCCTTGCGTACCTCCAATAGTTACAGCAACATCATTCCCCATTACTTGAGCACAAACCATTGTTATTGCTTCCGCTTGCGTAGGATTCACTTTCCCCGGCATAATTGAAGACCCAGGCTCGTTCGCTGGAATAATAATTTCGCCAATTCCTGATCGAGGACCAGAAGCCATCATTCGAATATCATTGGCAATTTTATTTAACGAAACTGCTATTTGTTTCAATGCCCCATGTGTTTCCACAATAGCATCATGTGCTGCTAATGCTTCAAATTTGTTTTCCGCAGTGATAAAAGGCAAACCTGTAAATTCTGCTATTTTTTTAGCTACCAAAACATCATATCCAGCAGGGGTATTTAAGCCTGTTCCTACAGCAGTTCCTCCTAGCGCTAATTCAGAAAGGTGCGCCAATGTGTTTTTTAAAGCTTTTAATCCATGGTCTAGTTGAGATACATATCCAGAAAATTCTTGACCTAATGTTAAAGGCGTAGCATCCATTAAATGTGTTCTTCCAATTTTTACAACATCCTTAAATGCTTCTGATTTAGCCTTTAGAGTATCCCTCAGTTGTTCAATTCCTGGAATTGTTTTTTCAGAAATCATTTTATAACATGCTATATGCATTCCGGTAGGAAATGTATCATTACTGGATTGTGATTTGTTTACATCATCATTTGGAGAAAGCGTTTTTTCCCCCTCTCCAATTTTTTTTCCTGCCAATTCATGACCTCTGTGTGCAACAACCTCATTAACATTCATGTTACTTTGTGTTCCTGAACCTGTTTGCCATATTACTAATGGAAATTGATCATTTAATTTACCAGCAATGATTTCTTCACAAGCTGCAGAAATTAAATCTCTTTTCTCTTCTGGTAAAACACCTAAGTCACAATTTGCATGAGCTGCTGCTTTCTTTAAATAGGCAAAAGCATGCACTATTTCAATTGGCATAGAGGCAGATGGACCTATTTTAAAGTTATTTCGAGACCTCTCGGTCTGTGCTCCCCAATATTTATCGCTTGGAACTTTTACCTCTCCAATCGTATCTTTTTCGATTCTATAATCCATATTTGTAAAATTTATTTTAACTTCGCCTAAAGATTTCAAAATTACAAGTTATGTTCATAGGTAGTGCAATATTTATCTGTTTTTTCGGTTTGGCATTTTGGCCATTACTTTTTGTAATGGGATTTGTCGGAGTTTGGGCGCATTGGGGTGCAATGGAAATGGCAAAAGCAAAATTCGCAAAAAGAGGATTTGACGAGGAGGTTTAAAACATCCGCTTTATTATATTATGAAGGCTTACTAATTGGTAAGCCTTTTTTGTTTCAAAAAAAAGAAGTTAATCCATGTCTAACTTCTTTAATTGGGTTTAAAAAAAATCGCTTGAAAAGTTTAAGAGTAGATTTTTTAAAAGTGCTAATAAATAAACCCTCAAATAGAATTCTATTTGAGGGTTTTAACTTTTGTTTGATTTGTAATACGCAGGCAACGCTCCTGTACATCCTGCAGTCAGACTCACATGCCAAATATTACACCTGTAATACTGTATTAACTCTATAAAGACGTTTTTTATTTTGTGATGGTTGTTTGCACTAGTGAAGAATCCCACCAATGGATGATTTTGCAGGTTTAACGGAGATTAATTACAAAGAAAAGGGGAAATAAGGAACAATCATTAAGGCAGAAATAGATTTAAATTACAAGCAAAGTATTAATTTAGCCATCTAAAGTTACATTAAATGGATATATTTCTTGACCCACAAGCCTGGTTATCTATTCTGACCCTTACCTTATTAGAAATAGTATTAGGAATCGATAATATTATTTTTATTTCAATTGTAACGGATGAATTACCTGAAAAAGAGCAGCCTAGAGTAAGGAACATAGGGTTGTTGCTGGCTATGGGTTTTCGTATAGGGTTGTTGTTAATTATCAATGTAATTCTTGGATTAACCGCTACATTATTTACTGTAATGGAAATTGAAATTAGTGGTAAAGACCTAATCCTTTTGGGCGGAGGGTTATTTTTAATGGGGAAAAGTGTTCTCGAAATTCATGAAAAAATAAGAGGACACAAAGATTCGAAAAATAAAAAGAAAAAGGCTTCTATTGGTTCTATTCTGGTGCAAATAATAATGCTTGATTTAATATTTTCGTTTGATTCAATATTAACCGCAGTTGGAATTGCTTACAAACAAGAGGTTGTATTGATGATAATAGCGGTTGTAATTTCAATTGTTGTAATGATGATTTTTGCAGGAGCAATTAGCCGATTCATTCACAAATACCCTACTATGCAAGTTTTAGCTTTGGCATTTTTAATTTTAATTGGCTTTATGCTGATGCTAGAAGGTTTGGGTGAAGAAATAAATAAAGGGTACATCTATTTTGCAGTATTATTCTCGTTAATTGTTGAGGTAGTCAATATTAATATTCGAAAGAAAAGAGGGGTAGAAAAAGAAATAGTAGATTAATTTATCAGTTCTTTTATTTTATTTGGGTTCATAAGAAACTTAACTTTGTATTTTGCTTCCATAGTTCAACAGGATAGAATAGTCGCCTCCTAAGCAACAGATCTGGGTTCGAGTCCCGGTGGAAGTACTAATTGAAATCATAAAATACTGTTATTGAAGTATTTGTGGTTTTTGTATTTGTTTTTGTCAAACTATTGTCAAACAATTTCAAATATCCAATACCTTTTCCAGCATCTACTTACCCCACTTTCTTCTCCATTTATATTTCTCATACTTCCACGATGTAGGACGAGAGAATAGGCAAATGAATAGTAGTTCAATGTATTTTACTTGGTAAATATAAACATTGGATTGAAAAATTATTACCTTTCACTCGCTTAGGCACTTAAAATTGAATTATGAAAAGATTATTCTATTTAGGAGTTGTACTGATTTTTGGTTCTTGTGGAGAGAATGAATCAGAAAGTGGTTCATTAACAGTGAATGTGGACGGAAGAGAGGTTTCAACCATTAAAATAGGTAATTTAGAAGTGATGACCGAAGATTTAGGAGCGATGGATTGGGATGAAGCAAGCAAGGCTTGTTCAGCCTTAGGAGATGGATGGCGATTACCTGCAAAAGATGAATTAAATATCTTATATGAACAAAAGGATAAAGTTTGCGGCTTTGACAATTACGATACAACGTCTTATGTTTCACCGCTTTACGCCACCTATTGGAGTTCGACAGAGTACGATGACTTCAATGCGTGGCTACAGAATTTCGGCAGGGGTTACCAGATAGCCACGAATAAGATCGACGCAAACTATGTTCGCGCTGTTCGGGATTTTTAACCATTTATCTATTTAACAGTTTTAATGGTTTTGTGTTTACCCCCGTTGGATTGAAAAATATATTAACTTTCGTTAAGTGAACAATAACGTTCTTTTATCAAGATTAATGAATAAAATAATAGAAGTATGAGAGAATTAGTTTTTGTGTTTATGGTTTTCTTTGGTTTATCTTCTTGTAATCAAGAGGAAATAGAGAATTTAAATAATAAGGTAGAACTTCTCGACCAAGAGAACGAAGAACTTAATTCTCATTTAGAACAAATGAATTATAGGCTTTCTGAGTCCATAAAAGAGGGTGTGTCAATAGAGTCTTTACAATATGAACTTAAGGCTTGTAAAGAGGAGTATAATGAATATAGATACGGGAGTCACTGTTGTTTAACAAGGGGAGGGCATAAAGTCTGTGGAGCAGACAATGTGATTGACTTTTTAAACGACCATTATAAACCATAGTATGGGAGGAGAATACACAGAAGACAAGATAATCGAGCAAATGTGCATTGATATTTTTCAAAAGGAATTAGATTGGGAAACAGTATTGGATTGAAAAATTATTATCTTTCACTCGCTTAGGCTATTAACTTAAAATTGAATTATGAAAAGATTATTATTCATCACCCCATTACTATTTTTACTTTCTTGCTCAGAAAGTGTTACAAAAGAAGAACAATCAAATGCTCAGCAAAACGTTGAAATACAGTTAATAGATGAACATTGGGCTAAGTTGTGTAAGGCAGCGGAGGAAGGTGATAAAAGTAAATTTTCATTAGCCATCAATTCATTCAAATCCGTAGAAATGGCTATTGAAGAAACGGATTCTAAAGCATACCTTCTTTCATTGAAGTTTAAACTTGACTCCTTAGAAGGAGTTCTAAATAATCATTAAGGACTGAAGCTGGAGATGATTTAAAACGAAATTATGAAAAAGTTACTCTATTTAGGAATTATATTAATACTTGGTTCTTGTGGACCGAATAGAGAGGAGATTAAAGAGGAAGAAAGAATAAGGATGGAGGTGAAAGAAGAGTTGGAAAAAGAGAAGAGATTGGAGAAAGAGAAGAGATTGGAGGAAGAAAAGAGGTTGGAAGAAGAAAAGAGGTTGGAAGAGGAAAAGAGGATTGAAGAAGAGAAGAGGTTGGAGGAAGAGCAACGAATTAATCGATATATATCATCGATCATCAAAATCGGTAATTTAGAAGTGATGACAGAAGATTTGGGAGAAATGAATTGGGCCGATGCAATGAAGGCTTGTGCTGATTTAGGAGATGGATGGAGATTACCAACAAAAGATGAATTAAATATTTTGTATGAAAACCGAGATAAAATTGGCGGTTTTGCTAGTGCCTCCTATTGGAGTTCTACGGAGGACGATGCCAACTATGCGTGGTTTCAGAGTTTCACCGATGGTTCCCAGAGCAACTGCTACTTTAAGCTCACCACAAATTACGTGCGTGCTGTTCGGGCTTTTTAACAATTTACCCATTCATCTATTTAACAATTTTATAAATACCGCGAAGCGGTCGTTTCTTGTTATGTAGGTTTATCTCTACCGTATAGCATTTAGTATTTCGTGTATTGATAGATTGTCAGCTTGTCAAGTCCCCCAACTAGTTGTATAAACCTTTGGTTCGCTTTTTTCGAAGATTTTAGACTCTACCAATTTATACTTAGGTAGTACAAACGCACTCATCTTTAACATTAGGTCTAATGCTTTTGCAGGGTCTTGTTTTCCTACTTCATCAAACCATTCTTGGAGCTTGTCCTTGTTGTTGTGTAGTAGTTCAGAATAAACCTCTCTAATCTCATTAATTTGCTTGCTAGAGCCTCGTTTACTTTTCTTACCAGCTGATGCTCCTGTGTCTTTATCAAATGCCATACGTTAGATTTACGTTACTTCTATCTATTGTATAAAAGTTTGAAAGTTGTATGTTAAATTCTTACATTACGTAACGTAAATTAACCTCTAATAAAAAACTATCTTGCAATATGAGAAAAGCAATCTTAATAACAACATTATTCATATCAGTCCTCTTTCTTAATTCTTGTGGAGAAAAACAAATTGAAACACCGTGTGATTGTGCAGGATTTTTTCTTGAAAATTGGAGTTCTGATAGGTCAGAAACGGAAAGAGATGAATTTAAAGAAGAACACAAAGAAGTTCTTGAAAAATGCGAAATCTTAATGAAAGATATGGTTCCAACAGAAGAAACATTGCTCAAGGAGGAGTGTCCAGCAATGAAAGAGTTAATAAATAAAACAAAAATAATGTTTGAGGAAATGGAGCGAGATGGCTTGTTGGAGCAATAAGGCTCTTTGTCTACACCCCATAATGAATTGCAAGTATGTTATTGGCTCTATTCGAACCTTTGTACTTCCACCGGGAGTACATAGCATTCATGAAAGTAGTTTTTTTCCGAGGTGTTTTATTTTTTACAGTCTACTCTATTACAAATTTCTTAGACGTGCCATTGAATTGAATAAAATAGGTTCCTTTATTAAGTTTAGAGCAGTCAATGAACTGTCCATTTCCTTTCGAAATAAATTTTCCTGTTGAATCATAAACAGAATAGTTAGTTGAAGATGGTAGTTCGAATATCTTCTTTGAAGCTTCTCCTTTTTTAGGTAGCATCTTTAATGGTGGCATAGCTTTCGGAGTTTCCGTTTGAGTATGCCCCAAACATGAAAAACCTACTAATAAAATGCAAAGCGTAAATAATTTCATAGGGTTATTTTTCATTAATGCAGTAACGATAAAAGATAAAAAATATTGCTTTTACAATTAATGAAGCTAGGTTTTTTAATGTAATCATTCCAACTACAAAAGTTCTGTTACAGAGCTTTGTAAGGTTTTTTTTATATTGGATAGCAATAATTCCTTTCCTAAACCGTTGAAAAGAAAACTAAATTCAAATAGCGTATAGGCATATCTACTATTCATAAAAAACTCTAAAAATGATAAAGTTATGCTCGTTTATTGTCGCCTCTATAGTCTCAGTATGTTGCTATTCACAGTCAAACGATTCTAATGAAAAGGAATCATTAATCATAACGATTACACCTAATTTAGGTTTTAATATGGGAGGTGATTATTCACTCGTAAAGAATTACTCTTGTATTGATTCCTTTGCAAAATATCCAACAACAGTCTATAATGCTCCTGGTTTTAGAATAGGGGTTTTCGGAGAGCTTAAAATCCAAGAAAGATTTACACTTATTTCGAGGGCTGAACTATCAATTAACTTTACTAACGTTGAGCAAAATGGAAAGATCTTAAAGCTTGACCCCTTCAACCTTGATTTCATGCTTCACGCTAAATGGAATTTCAGTAAAAGAGATTCAAAAGTAAACCCATACTGTTATTTAGGACCAGGACTAAGGGTCCCTTTCAGTAGTAATTCTGAAGATAATTTTGACACCAGACGAGCATTGTCTGGAGATATTTCATTGGGTCTAGATATAGACTTAAAGTGGTTTTACTTGTCTCCCGAGATTAGGTATAGCCATGGTTTAAAAAATATAAAGACTGAAAATTCTTGGGAGAAACTTAGAGGTTCCTATTCAGCTTTTATCCTAAATTTTACCGGAAAGTAAATTAATCGGGTTGGTATCGATAATACAATTATCTCCTTTCATAGAGCCTATTTCATTGTGCCTATATGCGGCGTATTGCAAAATAGAGAAGCACAGATCAAGATTAATCGACTAATTACTTTGCTCTTTTATTTCTTTTGGACTCATATAATTTTTTTTCTTGTAGTTAATGTATTCGGTGGGAGCGATACTGTTATTGTGAACATACAAGGCAAAATCATAACATTGCCAGAGTAAACCATGATTAATTGTTCTTAAATCTGTAGCTCGTTCAAATTGAGCCCTGAACTTTTTGTTCAAATAGGAAAGCCCTGTATACAATATTTTAAATGATGAGATATTCTCATAATCAACTAAATGAGCTAATTCGTGACCAATAACTCCTATTTGCGCATTGAAAGAAACACTGTCTGGAGATATTTTAGCCGTAGGGAAATCATTTATGTATATAATATAATGTCTTTTCCCTTTACCTCTAAAAACATTCATTCCTTTTGGTCTTGCAACCATAGTGGTTTTTAGTTTTCTTCTTCTAAAACTGATTTTGGTGTTTTTTAATTCAGGATAAAAGGACAGTGCAACAAGGGTTTGAAGTTCATATTTTTCATAAAAAAACTTATTATAATTGAATTGCGATCGCAATGTGTCTATTTGCTGAGACATAATTAAATCACTCAATAGTCTTGGAGCTTGCTGTTGAGCAAAATTATTGCCTGCGAAAAATAGAAGTAATAGGAGTATGAAAGTTCTAGTCCAAATCATTTTTTCTAATCCTCTTTCGGTTCTTTTTAATGTCGGCTTTTTTTGATTTGCTTTCCAATCTTTTTTGAACCGAACTTCTAGTCGGCTTTGTAGGCTTCCTTTTTTTTGGAATAATGAGCTCCTTTTTAATTAATACAAAAAACCGCTGAATGGCAATTTCTTTATTTCTTATTTGACTTCTTGTATCAGACACTACAATTCTTAACTCTCCATCTTCTGTTAGCTTGGAACGTAATTTTTTTTGCAATACTATTTTTTGCTGCATGGAAAGCGCTTTCGAATATCGGACATTGAAAAATAACTCAACCCTTGTTTCTGTTTTGTTGACGTGTTGACCTCCTGCCCCTCCGCTCCGGGAGGTTTTAAATGTCAATTCTAATTGTATTTTTTCGTCAATCATTTATGGGGATTTTGGTAAAAGCAGCCTTCCAAGCTATAAATGTAAGTTTAATTGTTAGTATTTTCAATTCAAATTGTAGGGGCTTTAATCTTGCTAAGGTAAATTGGTCGAAAAAGAATTAAAGTAAATTAGTGTTCATTATCTCAATAAATAATTCAAATTTGTGGTTCAATAAGCAAAATGTCAAGACTTGCGGCCCTAATTATAGTTTACTTTTTACTAGCAATTGCTGAAATTATTGGAACACATTTCGATTACCTGCCATTAATATTTGCCACTAAACCGTTGTTGATGGTTACATTGTTTGTGTGGTTTTACATACAAACAAAGGAAAGCGCTAATAATAAGTTTAGAAACTATTTGTTATTATCAATTGTTTTTGCTTTTGGTGGAGATACATTTTTAATGTTTTTACCCTTTAATGAAATTTTCTTTTTACTGGGATTAGGCTCATTTTTGGTAGGGCAATTGTTTTATGTTTTTGCCTTTTCAAACTCTATAATAACTGCGAAAAAACCATTTAATAAGCCTTTAGGAATAGCATTGCTAATTATCTTTTTAGGTTACTATGGAATATTGATGTTCTCATTATTTCCTTATTTAGAAGACTTTTTGATACCTGTTTTAGTTTATGGTATTGCTGTTTGTGCCATGGGTGTTTCAGCGGGATGGAGATTAAATAAGGTTTCAAGGCAATCATTTACACTTGTTTTTGTTGGGGCAATGTTGTTCGTTCTTTCTGATACTATAATTGCAGTGAATCAATTCCTATTTAAAGGCAATCTATTAAATGCTCAAGTATTTATTATGATTACGTATGTTTTAGCACAGTATTTAATAGCAAAGGGGAGTATTAAATATCTAAAAGAAAATTAATTTAAACAAGAGTAAAAGCGATTGGATTTAAATCAGTTGATTCAAATTTGCACAATTAGTTTGAAAAAGATACATTTGCCGACCTAAAAATTAGAAACAAAGAAGAACACTATGGAAAATTTAATATACATCTTACCAGTATTTGGTTTAATCGGATTAGCTTATATGGGCTACTTATATGGTTGGGTAAAGAAACAAGACGCAGGTAATGATAGAATGAAACAACTCGCTAATTATATTAGCACAGGGGCTTTGGCTTTCTTAAAAGCTGAATATAGAATGTTATTATGGTTTGTCGTTATTGCCGGTGGAGCATTAGCTTATGTTTCAACGCTGGTTGAATCAACACACATTTTTATAGTAGTAGCATTTGTTATTGGAGCTGTATTTTCTGCAGTAGCTGGTAATATTGGAATGAGAGTAGCAACGGATGCTAACGTAAGAACTACACAAGCTGCAAGAACTAGTTTGTCCAAAGCATTACAAGTTGCTTTTAAAGGTGGTACAGTAATGGGTCTTGGTGTAGCTGGTTTAGCTGTTTTTGGTTTAAGCGTATTGTTTATAGTTTTATGTTCAATGTTTCTTGGGAACGATGACCATACATTTCATTATAATATGACAATGGTGTTAGAAACACTTGCAGGGTTCTCTTTAGGGGCTGAGTGTATTGCATTGTTTGCTAGAGTTGGAGGAGGTATTTATACGAAAGCTGCCGATGTTGGAGCAGATTTAGTAGGTAAAGTTGAAGCGGGAATTCCAGAAGATGATCCACGTAACCCAGCTACAATTGCGGATAACGTTGGAGATAATGTTGGAGATGTTGCAGGAATGGGAGCAGATTTATTTGGTTCTTATGTTGCCACTATGCTTGCAGCAATGGTATTGGGAAACTATGCAATTGGAGCAATGGCAGGTCAAGATGCATTGGATGATGCTTTTATGGGAATGGGGCCAATTTTATTGCCAATTTTAATTGCGGGACTAGGTGTGGTATTCTCAATAGTTGGGACTTTCTTTATTAAAATAAAGGATGATAATAGCTTAAAAGAAAAACATGTACAACGTGCATTTAATGTTGGTAACTGGGGTTCAATTATCTTGACAGGTATTGCATCTTTCTTTGTTATTGATTGGATGTTACCCTCTAAAATGAGGTTTACTCAAATTGAAGAAGGATTAGGTCACTTAACTGGAGATGATAGATATTTCACTTCTATCAATGTTTTTATTGCTGTAATTATCGGTTTAGCTGTTGGAGGTATTATTTCATTTTTAACAGAATACTATACTGGTACAGGGAAAAAACCAGTGAATAGCATTATTCAAAATTCATCTACAGGTGCTGCAACAAACATTATTGCAGGGTTGTCTTTAGGGATGATGTCAACATTTGCACCAATCATCTTATTTGCTGGCGCAATATGGGGAGCATATGCAGCAGCAGGTTTCTACGGAATTGCTATTGCATCTTCGGCAATGATGGCTACTACAGCTATGCAATTGGCAATTGATGCTTTCGGACCGATTGCGGATAACGCAGGGGGTATTGCTGAAATGGCTGAATTACCAAAAGAGGTTCGTGAAAGAACAGATATTTTAGATTCAGTAGGTAACACAACTGCTGCTGTAGGTAAAGGATTTGCAATTGCATCTGCTGCACTTACATCTCTAGCATTATTTGCTGCTTATGTTACATTTACGGGAATTGATGGTATTAATATCTTTAAAGCACCCGTATTAGCAATGTTATTTGTTGGCGCAATGATTCCAGTTGTATTCTCTGCGATGGCGATGAGTTCTGTTGGTAAGGCAGCAATGGCAATGGTAAAAGAAGTTCGTCGTCAGTTCAAAACGATTCCTGGAATAATGAAAGGAGAGAATGAACCAGAATACGATAAATGCGTTGAAATATCTACGAATGCAGCATTGAAAGAAATGATGTTACCGGGAATATTAACAATCATTACACCTTTAATAGTAGTAGGGATTCCTTTGTTCTTTGGATACGACAAATTGGATGCAGCTGAGATGTTAGGAGCTTATATGGCGGGTGTAACAGTTTCCGGTGTTATGTGGGCAATTTTCCAGAACAACGCCGGTGGTGCTTGGGATAATGCAAAGAAATCATTCGAAGCAGGTGTAAAAATTGATGGAAAAATGACGTATAAAGGTTCTGATGCGCATAAAGCTGCGGTAACTGGAGATACAGTTGGAGATCCATTTAAAGATACTTCTGGGCCTTCAATGAATATCTTAATCAAATTAACGTGTTTAATCGGTTTAGTGATTGCTCCAATATTAGGAGATCATGGGGCAGCAGAGGTCACGCCAGTTGAAGAAAACACAATAGAGGTTGAAGCGAGTGAAGAAGCTCCAGTTGAAAACGCTATAGATTTAGAAGTAGAGTAACTCTCTCTTAATATAAGATTAAAAATTCCGACTTGTTCGGAATTTTTTGTTTTTAGATAAAACAAGTTAACTAACTTTGTTGGATGAGTAAATTATTAAAAATAGGATTGGCTTTAGCCGCTGTTGGTTTAATTGCGATTGGAGTTGTGTTCATCATCCCATGGGGTAACGCGGAAAGTGTAGTAGAAAAATCAGCGATTGGCCCATCTGCTGAAAAAGTTGAAACCGCTAACGATATTGTTCTAAACGATATGTCAGAAATTACAGGAAACTGGGTTTCTCAAGAGAATGTAGATAAAGTTACTTCAGAAATTATGTTCCATATAACTGGTCCTCAAGATGCAAGAGGTTCTTTTAAAAAGTTTGCAATTAACTTTAACTCGGGTTCGGACTATACACAGGCCTCAATTTCGGTTGTAATCGATCCGCTTTCTGTTTATACTGCTAACAAAATGAGGGATAAGGCAATAAAAGGAGATGGGTTTTTTGAGTCTGCGGATTTCCCTGAAATACTATTTAATTCAAGCCAAATTTCGATTGGAGACACATCTTATACAACAACCGGAAAATTACTTATGTTAGGTGTTGAAAAAGAAATTCAGGTGAATTTCACATATGAAGGAAAAGGGGAAAATGAGGAAGGAAAGGACATTATTATATTTCAAGGGGAGTTTACCTTGGACAGAACGGAGCATGGAATGATCGAAACTACCGGAATTGGGAATAATGTTGAAGTTTCTTTCTACACGGAGTTGGTCGAAACGGAATGAATTTAGTGGTTGACATAGGTAATACTTTCATTAAAGTTGCGCAATTTGAACAAGGGAATTGCAGAAACATCGAAAGATTCAAAGATCAAAGGTTGTTTTTAAAATATGTCTCCTCAATCTCCTCTGCTGAGAATGTTATTATTAGCTCTGTAAGGGATGTTAGTTTTACAAATGAGGTGGTCAATCTTTTTCCCGAATCTCTGCTTTTAACAACGAAGGCCCATTTACCAATAACCAATTCCTATGAAACACCTGAAACGCTTGGAAATGACAGATTAGCAAACGCCGTTAGTGCTTTTACTACCTTTCCAAATCAAAATACTTTAACGATAGATGTTGGAACTTGTGTTAAATTCGATTTTATAAATGCCAATAATGAATACCTTGGAGGTAGTATTTCTCCTGGATTAAAAATGCGATTTAATGCGTTACATACTTTAACAGATAATTTACCGTTGATTGATGATGTTGAAATAAATCAACTTATCGGAACAGATACAGCAGGCTCAATTCAGGTTGGGGTATACCAAGGAATCATTGCAGAAATAACCAATATGATTAGTCAATATGAAAAAAAATACGACAAATTAAACATCATCTTAACGGGTGGTGATTTGCGCAGGTTTTTGGATATTGAAATGTCACAAAAAAATAGCATATTTGCAGACGAATTTCACACTTTGAAAGGATTGAATACAATTTTAAATTATAATGTACAGAAATAAATTAATAGCATTTATACTTGCAATTACGCTTGCTCAAGCCTCTTTTGGACAAATGCTTAATAATTCTCCTTATACACGCTATGGTTTAGGTGAAATAATGGGTACATCTACAGCTCCGTTTTCTGGGTTTGGTGGATTATCGACTCCAATTGCGAATTTCAGATTTGTTAATGTATCTAACCCTGCTACCTATTCATCTTTAGCTCGTTATAATCCAGTTTTTGACGTAGCAGTATATGGTAAATCATCGACTTTAAATACGGAAAATGAAAGTGTTAGAAATTCAACTTTCGTGTTGCGTAATTTTACGTTAGCCCTTCCTATTGCTAAAAAGTGGGGTGCAGCCTTTGGATTAATGCCTTATTCCACAACTGGATATAATATTACGGATTATCAAGTTTTAGATGGAGATTCAATTGCCAACAATTATAGCGGAGATGGAAGCATTAACCGAGTGTTTATTGGCGCGGGTTGTAACATGATAAACAAAGGTGATACCTTAAAGCTGTCGGTTGGAGTAAATGCATCCTATTTATTTGGAACATTAGAAAGAGAAAGAAATGCTGTATTTTCTAATAGTACTTTTTATAATACAAAAGTACAACAGAAGAATGTCCTTCGGGGGGTGTCATTTGATGGTGGAATACACTTTTATCAAAAAATGTCAGCAGACTTATCATGGCAATTTGGCGCGACCTATTCATTTGGTTCAGATCTAAAAACATCTCAAGATTTTTATGCTTATACCTACAAATACCAATTAGGTGTTGTTGAAGATGAAAAAGACACGATTGATTATTATGATAATGTAGAAGGACTTACTACTCTTCCAACCGGGTTTTCTACTGGTGTTGCAGTGAATTATAAAAACTGGATGTTTGGAGGGCAGTATGAATATAAAAACTGGCAGCAGTTTAAAGAGGTGGTTAATACCATTGATTTGACCGAACAACCATTAAAACAAAGCAATAAGTTTACGTTGGGATTTGAGTATAAACCATCCGCAGCTTATGGAGATAAAAATAAAAGTATTTTTAAGAAAGCAGTTTATAGACTGGGATTCCATTATAGTAATGCACCAATCGAAATTGATAGTACTCAGTTAACCAATTTCGGCATGAATCTTGGTATTTCTGTTCCCTTAATAAGTTCTCGTTCTCTATCAATGATGAATATGGGGATTGGACTTGGAAAAATGGGCACAACGGATAATGGTCTTATTCAAGAAAACTATTTTAAAATATTCTTTGGCTTCTCAATGGGGCCATCCAATTATGATAAGTGGTTTAGAAAAAGAAAATACGATTAATAGAAACCTAATACAATGAAAAAAATATTTACACTAATAGCAGTAATACTTGTTGGCTTAACCAACGGACAAGAATGTGCAACACAAGCAGAAGATAATTTTGGAGCAGATGTAGAAACAAGCAGAAAATATATTTCTCTTTATTCTAGTTATTTGGGTCAAAAAGATTACCAGGAAGCGGCAAACTTTTGGTGGCAAGCTCAATCTGCAGCTCCTAATTATAAGCCTAACCTTTACAAAAATGGTGTTGCTATATACCAACGACTTACAAAAGCTGCAAAAAAGGAAGGTGATAAGGTGAAAATGGCTGCTTGCGCAGATACTTTGTTTCAAGTTTATGACCTTTGGATTACCACTTATGGTGATTGCTTCGAGATAAAAATGAAATATGCGAACGATCGAGTTACGTATTTCCCAAATGATTTCGAAGTTTCTTACGAAAAATATAAAGCTGCTTTTGCTGAGTATCCAGAAGAAAAAATAAAATCTTCTTGGGTACAAAAATACTTTACAACTGCTTATATGAAAGTAGTAAAAGCTAAAACAGCTGAGTGCGTTATATTGTTAGAACTTTACGATTACCTTTCTGGTATTTGTGATAGAAAAGTAAAAGCAGGTGATTCAAAATTTGCTACAGCTCAAAAAACACTTGATAAATATGTAGCTCCTTGTGCTAGTTGTGACAAATTAGAAGAATTATTTAAACCTAAATTTGAAGCTACTCCAGATGATGTAAGATTAATGGAGAAAATTGTAGGTATGATGGGAGGAAGAAAATGTACCGACAGTGAATTTTATATTTTGGTTGTAGAGAAAATATATGGTCTTACACCAAGTTATAAATCTGCAAGAGGACTGGCTCTTTATTACTATAATAAAAAGGAATATAATAAGGCAGCTAAATTTTTTGAAGAAGCTTTAACTCTTACTGAGGATGAAACTGAAAAGTCAAAGTTATATTCTCCTTTAGTTAATATTTATGCCAGTACAGGTAATTGCTCAAAACGTATTCAGTATGCATCAATGATTGGCAGTAATGAGAAAAATGCAGCAATTGCTAATTGCATTGCTGGCAAAGCACCTTCTTGTGGAAATACCAAAGTTTTGAGAAGTTTCGGTTATTGTTTAGCACTTGACTATGCTGAAAAATCAGGAGGTAAAGTTTCTTCTGCTCAAATTAAAGCATGGAAAAAAAGTTTGCCGACATCTCAGGAATTATTTTTTGACGGGTTTGAGGTTGGGCAATCCGTGCCGGTGCCATGTTGGAAAGGAGAGCAAACAAAAGTTCGTGTACAGAACTAGAAACAGATATAAAATAGTAAGCAAAAGTATCATTCCGGCCCTCTTTGCCGGAATGCTTTTTTCATGTAGTAATAATTTAGAAGAGATTAAAGAGGTGACATCGAAGTCTGATGGACCTGATGAAATAACGGAAGAGGTTATTATGCTGTTTACGGACATGGGGAAATCTAAATTAAAATTGGAAAGCCCGCTTGTTTATCGTTTTTTGGATTTGGAAAAAATGAAAATCGAATGTCCAAAAGGGATGAAGGTTACTTTTTATGATACGCTAGAAAACATCGAATCTGTTCTAACCGCAAATTATGGTTTGCTTTTGTCTGAAGAGCAATATTTGAAAGTTCAGGATAGTGTTGTTTTTCAAAACAATAAAAAAGATCGTTTGGATACGGAATTGTTAAATATCTTTTTCGAAAAAGACAGTATTTACACAGATAAGTTTGTAAAAGTTTCGACAGAAACTGGAGTGATTTCAGGAACAGGTTTAGTTTCAAATAGTAATTTTACCAAGTATGAACTGTTAAACATAAGAGACAGTCATTATAATGTAAATGAAAAGAAGGAAGATGAATAAAATGAATAATATTCTGGAAAAGTTTTGGTTAGTGGTTGCTTCAATTTCAACTGTATTTACAATTGTCATTGGAATTATCGATAGTTTCAAAGGAATTGCCATTTTTTTAATGGTCTGCGGTTTGGCCTGGGGTCTCTATTTCATAAGAAGAGGTTTAAGAAAGAGGTTAGAAAAAATAGATAAATCATCGTCAAAACAGAAGAAATAATTATTATTTTGGTGTTCAATATTGCAAATAACGAATCATGGATGCCGTAATTATTTTAATTTCTATAATTATTACTCTTGCATTTTCTGCATTCTTTTCTGGAATGGAGATTGCATTTATTTCAGCAAATCGTTTAAAAATAGCTTTAGATAACAAGCAAGGGGGAGTTAAAGCAAAGATATTAGCTTATTTTGCAAAAAATCCTGCTTCCTTTATCGGTACAATGCTGTTGGGTAATAATACGGCTATTGTCGTTTATAGTATGTTTATGGCTATGGCTATAGACGATCCATTAACAGAGTTGATTGGGATGACTTGGCTCGTGTTGTTGATTCAAACAATAATTACAACTATCCTGGTTTTAATTTTTGCCGAATTTTTACCAAAAGCTATCTTTCGAATTAATCCGAATAGAGCGCTATCCATGCTTGCGTTTCCCCTGGTAATTATATACGGTATCCTTTGGTTGCCTACATTTTTGATTATTGGTTTGGCTGAATTGATATTAAAAATATTTATTCGAGATAAAGGAGATAATTCACAAATAGTATTTGAAAAGGTAGATTTAGATAATTATCTTGAAGAGTACACGACGGACACTGAAAATAGTAATGGGTTGGACCATGAAGTCAAGATATTTCACAACGCATTAAATTTTGCGGATGTAATTGCCCGTGACTGCATGGTGCCAAGAAATGAAATTATTGCTTTTGAAATAGAGGAAGACTTAGTGGGTTTAAGGGAGAAATTTATTGAAACAGGTTTGTCAAAAATTTTGATTTACCGCGAAACTGTAGATAATATTATCGGGTATATTCATTCTTACGAGCTTTTTAAAAGTCCAGAAACTATTAAATCTATGCTGCTTCCTGTAAGTATTATACCTGAAACAATAAATGCAAACAAAATTTTGGAAGAATTAATAAATAAGAATAGGAGTATTGCTCTCGTTGTCGATGAATATGGGGGTACAGCTGGAATGGTTACAATGGAGGATGTGATTGAAGAAATATTTGGAGAGATACAGGATGAACATGATTTAAGTGATGTTTCCAACAAGAGAATTAATTCAAAGGAATTCGAATTAAATGGCCGCGCAGAAATTGACTTTTTGAATGAGGAGTTTCGTCTAAACTTGCCCTTAAGTGAGGAGTATGAAACATTGGGGGGATTTATTATAAGTGAAATTCAAAATATTCCGCAACAAGGAGAAGTGATCCGAATAGGAAACTTTGTAATAACAATTAAAGAAGTGTCGAACACTAAAATCGAAATGGTTCGAGTTTTGTTAATAGAAGAGAGCAGTAAATCTAGTTGAATTGTTTTTTAAAGTGTCTCTTTATCAGATATTTAACCGGAACATAAGATGATCCAATTCCAATAACAGCTACAGTTACAAAAACCATGAAAACATCTACAAAATGTATTGATACGGGCCAATATGTGATTACAGAGTTTTCTAAAGTAACGAAGTGAAATGCCGATTGCAACCAGGCGATTAATAGACCAACAGAGATGCCAATTATTCCTCCTAATAGGTTAATAAATACACCTTCTAAGAAAAACACTTTTAGAATAAATTGTCTTGTTGCTCCCATGCTAATTAATGTTTCAATATCTTTTTTCTTGTCTAAAATCAGCATTGTTAGAGAAGCTATAATATTAAAAGTAGAAAGCAAAAGGATGAAGCCTAGGATTAAAAAGACCATCCATTTTTCAGTTTCATTCGTTTTAAATATAAGTTCATTTTGTTCATACCTTGTTTTTACTTGAAACCTATCGCCAACAAGCTTTTGTATTTCTTTTTTTACTTGTTTATTCGTAAATCCACTTTTCACACTAATCTCATATGCAGTAATATCATTTTCGTATTCTAATAGGTTTTTTGCAAATTGTATTGGCACTAAAAAATAGGTGTTGTCAAATTCTGGGTTGATGGCAAATACACCTCCAACACTAATCATTTTGGGTTTAAAAGCCTCTGTATTGGTTTTTGAAATTTTTTCATCTCGCAGTAGTCCATATACAGTGAGGTAATCATGATAACGAGGGTCGCTGGTAACCTGCACTTTGTTTTGGAGACCAATCCCAATTATAGCTTTGTTAAATCCATCATCTTGCAACTTGGCTTCTCCTTCTGTTAGCACACTGTCCAAGAGACAGATAGACAAATAGCTGTCTTCGACTCCTTTCATTGTGGCGGTTATCCATCTATCCTCATGCTTTATCATGGTGATTTCTTCAATTACCTCGGTTATAGCATTTACACCTTCCAGTTTTAAAATTTCTTCTTTTGAAATTTCATGAAAATCAAAAGTTTTTCCTTCCGTTTTAGTAATTCTAATATCTGCATCAAATGAACTATATAGTTTTTCAACAAGTTCTTCAATACCATTGAACCCGCTTAAAACTATTACCATAGCACACGTACTAATGAAAATTCCAAAAACAGATATTCCAGATATTATATTGATAATGTTTTTCGATTTTTTCGAAAACAAATACCGCTTCGCTATGTAAAAAGGGACTTTCAACTAGTAGTGGATTACTGTAGCAAAAATATGATATTAATCGAAGCACTTTTATACAACTTTATACTTTTTACCGGGAAGCTGTTTTACAACTCCTTTAAACTCTAGAAGAAGCAATTGAGTTGATACAATACTCATGGGAAGATTTGCTTTAATAGCTATTTCATCAATGCTTATATTTGTTTCGTTAAGAAGCGTCTTCATTATACTTTTTTCCTCTGGATTAAGGTCGATAAAAATTTGTCTTTGTACAGGTTTTGGTTTTTTCATTTTTAAATCCCAACCAAGAAGATAGGTAATGTCTTTAGTAGATTGCAAGAGATGAGCTTTATTGATTTTTATTAGATGATTACAGCCTTCTGATTGTTTATTTCCAATCCTTCCAGGTATAGCAAAAACATCACGATTGTAATTATTAGCAATATTAGCAGTTATCATCGAACCACCACGAATTGCAGATTCTATTACAATCGTAGCGTCACTCAATCCGGCAACAATTCTATTTCTTTTTGGGAAATTTCTCCTCTCTGGAGTAGTTCCTAATCTATTTTCTGTAAGAAGTCCTCCTTCCTCCATCATTTTATTTGCAATAGCTGCATGTTCCTTCGGGTATATTCTGTCAAGTCCATGCGCTAATACTCCGATAGTTGGAAGGCTATTGTTTATGGATGCGCTGTGTGCTTGAACATCTATCCCGTAAGCAAGCCCGCTTATTATTACCGCATTGTGAACAGAAAGTTCTTTTACAATGGAGCTGCAAATTTCTTTTCCGTAGGCAGTTGCTGCTCTTGTTCCAACAATTGATATTACTTTGGGATTGTTTAATAGTTCATTCCCTTTGTAGTAAATTATAATAGGTGCATCAGAGCACTGTTTTAAACGTTTAGGGTAGTTATCATTAGAAATACTCAGAACTTGAATGTTATTTCTTTCACAATAAGTAAGTTCTTTCTCGGCATCCATAAACAGACCGTTATCACTTTTTGCTGAAATCAGCTGTGGGCCAACAGTTTTTAAACTATGTAGTACATTATTCGGCTGGTTAAAGATTTCTTTAGCTGACCCAAAATGCTCTAACAATTGTCTTGCAATAGTAACTCCTATACCTTCTATTTCTAGCAAGACCATTTGATATTGTATTTCTTCGTAATCCATAAGATTTTACAAATGAATAATAGCAGAACGTAATTTATTCACGTTGTAAAAAACTTAAAACAGCTACTAGGGTTTGGATAGTATTAAAAAATAGCTATATTTGCACCGCAATAACGCAAAAAAGATTAAGAGGGGACGATAGTCCCCTCTTTTTATACCATGATTGAACGAAAAAGAATAATAGAGTTAGCCCAAGAAAGAATTGATGAGCTGGACAAGGGTTTGTACATAGTTGATGCAAATGTTTCACCTTCAAATACAATTAATGTAGAAATTGATTGTTTGGAAGGAGGAGTTGCAATCATTGATTGCATGTCTATTAGTCGAAATATTGAGCATAACCAAGAAGAAGACGTGGAGTTTGAGTTGTTGGTGTCGTCGCCTGGTTTAGACAAGCCATTTAAAGTTCAACAACAATACATTAAGAATATTGGGAAGGATGTAACCGTTATTTTTAAGGAGCATGGTTCTATAACGGGTACTTTGAGGGAAGTTGATGACAACAAAATTTTAGTTGAAACATCTTCGAAAGAAAGATTAGAAGGAAAAAAGAAAAAGGTATTAGTAGTTAAGCAGAACGAAATACCTTTTAGTCAAATAAAAGAAACAAGAGTAGTAATTTCATTCAAATAAAAACCAAATGGATGCATTAAATTTAATAGAGTCTTTTTCAGAGTTTAAAGACATGAAGAATATCGATCGTGTAACAATGATGCGTATTGTAGAAGATGTTTTTAGAGCAACGCTCAAAAAGAAATACGGAACGGATGACCATGTCGATGTTATTATAAATCCTGACAAGGGAGATTTAGAAATATGGCTAAACCGTGAAATCGTTTTAGACGGGGAGGTAGAAGACCCAAATACACAAATCTCTCATGCAAGTGCTATTAAGATTGAACCAGATTTTGAAGTTGGCGAGGAAGTTTCGGAAGAGATTAAAATGGTAGACTTTGGAAGAAGAAATATTTTAGCACTGCGCCAAAACCTTGTGGCGCGAATAATGGAAATGGAAAAAGATAATGTTTACAAAATCTACAAAGATAGAATAGGAGACATTATTACTGGTGAGGTTTATCAAATATGGAAAAGAGAAATACTTGTATTGGATGATGATGGCAATGAATTAATTTTACCAAAATTAGAGCAAATACCATCGGATTATTTCAAAAAAGGGGATTCAATTAGAGCGGTAGTTTCTAGAGTGGAGCTAAAGAACAATTCACCTATAATTATATTATCTAGAACCGATACAGCTTTCTTAGAAAGGTTGTTTGAATTAGAAGTTCCTGAAGTGTTTGATGGACTAATTACCATTAAAAGAATAGTTCGTGAACCGGGAGAAAGAGCAAAAGTAGCTGTTGAATCTTATGATGATAGAATTGACCCGGTTGGAGCCTGTGTCGGAATGAAAGGATCTCGTATTCATGGAATTGTTCGTGAGTTGAAAAATGAAAATATTGACGTCATCAATTGGACAGAAAATATGCAACTTCTTATTCAAAGAGCTTTAAGCCCAGCGAAAGTAGTGTCAATGGAACTGATTGAAGAGGATGAAAGAAAACAAGCGAACGTCTATCTAAGACCTGACCAAGTTTCCTTAGCAATCGGAAAAGGCGGACATAATATTAAGTTAGCATCGAAGTTAGCAGGGTATGAAATTGATGTTTACCGTGAAGGAGCTGAAGACATTGATGATGTTGATTTAGATGAGTTTACGGATGAAATTGATGATTGGATTTTGAATGAACTAAAGAGCATAGGTTGTGATTCGGCGAAGTCAGTTTTAGATATTTCAAAAGAAGACTTGGTGAAAAGAACGGATTTAGAGGAAGAAACAGTAGATGAAATTATGAAAATTCTAAGTTCAGAATTTGAATAGAGATATGGACTTCATGAGTAATCAAAAACGAGGTATAAATATCTAACTAAAGGGTTTGAATACAAGTAAAATATAATGATTAAACTTGTAAAAGTAATTATTACTTAAAATGGCAGGAGTAAAAAGACTAAGTAAAGTAGCAAGAGAGCTAAATGTAGGAATTTCGACAATAGTGGAATTTCTTGCGGCGCAAGGCAATGAGATAGATGGTAGCCCAAATACAAAAATAGACGAAAGTGTATTTGAAATATTGTTGGCGGAATTTGACAGTGCCCGCTCGGAAAAGCTGAAGGTGGATAAAACCCGAAAAGTGAATGAAGAGAAACTAGCTGCAGCTAATAGTGAAGAGGAAAATAAAGCTCCAGATGCTCTAACGCCTGCTAAAGAAGCAGAAAAGAAACCTGAAGTATTGATAAAAGCTAAGCCTGCTAAGTTATCAGGCCCGTCGGTGGTTGGAAAGGTTACTTTAGACGAGCCAAAAAAAACTACTAAGAAAGCTGAAGAAAAATCGAAGCCAAAAGAAGCGAAAATTGAGTCTGAGGAAAAGATTAAAAAACAAGATAAAGAGGGGGTAAAGATATCGCAGGAAAAAGAAGCTTCTGAAGTAGAGGAGCCTAAGTCAGTGGAAACAATTAAGGCAGGGGGAAAAAAACTGTCTGGTCCAGTGGTTTTGGGTAAAATTGATTTGCCTGCAGAGAAAAAGAAGGCGCCGTCTGAACCTAGTAATGATAAACGAAAGAGAAAACGGATTAAGAAGGTTGTTAATGTTGAAAAAGCAGGTAAAAAAGCAACACAAGAACATACTAAGTCCAGAGGGAAAACTGTCAAAAAAGCAGAGCCTTCTCCGGATGAGATTAAAAAACAAATTCAAGAGACGCTCAGTCGTTTAAGCAACAAAGGTAAAAGTAAAGGATCTAAATTCCGTAAAGAGAAGAGAGATGCCCAAAGTGCAAAGCGTGAGGAAGAAGAATTCATAGCAGAAATGGATTCACGTGTGTTGCAGCTTACAGAATTTGTAACTGTTTCTGAATTAGCTGTAATGGTTGATAAGTCGCCAACTGAAATTATCGGAACATTGATGTCAGTTGGGATTTTTGCATCAATAAATCAAAGGTTGGATGCGGAAACTCTTACTATGGTGGCAGAAGAATATGGGTTTGAAGTAACATTTGTTAGTGCTGAGGTTTCAGAATCTATATCAGAAGAAGAAGATTCTCCGGAGTCGCTTGAACCACGGCCACCAATTGTTACTGTAATGGGGCACGTTGATCATGGTAAAACTTCATTGTTAGATTACATCAGAAATTCTGAAGTAACCGAGGGAGAGGCCGGTGGTATTACGCAGCACATCGGAGCTTATAGCGTTCGGCATAATGATAAACTTATCTCATTTTTAGATACGCCAGGTCACGAGGCCTTTACCGCAATGCGGGCGCGTGGAGCTCAAGTAACAGATGTTGCTATAATCATAATTGCTGCGGATGATGATGTAATGCCCCAGACAAAAGAGGCTATAAATCATGCTCAAGCTGCCGGTGTTCCTATGGTCTTTGCTATTAATAAGGTGGATAAAGATGGGGCAAATCCTGACAGAGTAAAAGAACAGCTTTCAGCTATGAATATCCTTGTTGAAGATTGGGGAGGAAAATTTCAGTGCCAAGAAATTTCTGCAAAGAAAGGAACTGGAATCGAGGAGCTATTAGAAAAAGTGTTGCTGGAAGCAGAAATGCTTGAGTTAAAAGCCAATCCAAATAAAAATGCAGTTGGTACTGTAATTGAAGCAACTTTAGATAAAGGAAGGGGATACGTAACAACATTAATTGTCGAGTCTGGAACATTAAAAGTAGGGGATGTTATTTTGGCTGGTACCCAGTATGGAAGAATAAAGGTAATGCATGATGAACACGGTGTGGAGGTATCAGCTGCAGGTCCTTCAAAACCTGTGTCTATGCTTGGAATGAATGGTGCCTCTGCGGCAGGTGATAGATTTAACGTTTTTGCTGATGAAAAAGAAGCAAAACAGATATCTACCAAACGTCAACAATTACAGCGAGAGCAAGGATTAAGAACAACCAAGCATATTACTCTTGATGAGATAGGAAGAAGACTTGCTTTGGGAGACTTCCAAGAGTTAAACATTATTGTTAAAGGTGATGTTGATGGGTCAATTGAGGCGTTATCAGATTCATTGCAAAAACTTTCTGAGGAATCGATACAAGTAAATATTATTCATAAAGCGGTAGGCCAGATTTCTGAATCAGATGTTTTATTGGCGTCTGCTTCTGATGCTATTATTGTTGGGTTTCAAGTGAGACCTTCTATGAGCGCTCGTAAGCTTGCGGAACAAGAAGAAATTGATATTCGATTATATTCTGTAATTTACAAGGCAATTGATGAAGTTAGAGAAGCGATGGAAGGAATGCTTTCTCCTGAGTTGAAAGAAGATATACTTGGATATGCTGAAATTAGAGAGACATTTAAAATAACTAAAGTTGGCACAATTGCAGGTTGCTTTGTAACTGAAGGAAAGATTCTCAGAAACAATAAAATTAGAGTTATAAGGGAAGGTGTTGTGATTTATTCCGGAGAATTAGGTCAGTTGAAACGATTTAAGGATGACGTAAAAGAAGTTTCTAAAGGCTACGAATGTGGTTTGAACGTAGATAAGTTTAACGACATTAAAGTAGGTGATCAAATTGAGTCATACATGGAAGTTGAAGTTGCCAGGTCATTAAAAAAGAAATAGGATTCTTATTCCAAGCTACAGTAAAAAGAACGATAACTATCGTTCTTTTTTGTTTTTATATTACTTGTTGTTTTCTTTTTTATCGATACGTTTCAATGCCGGCAAACTTAGCTTCTTTTTGACGACAAGCGCATCTGGGAAATTAGCTTTAATTTCATGTTTGAATTTATAAGCACTGTTTTTATCATAAAACCTTCCTGCATACAAATATGTGTTGGGTTGGTCATACTCTTCATCAAGTGAGATTTCCGGGTTGTTTCTGATAAACAAGGATCTTGAATCGCGGATAATAGATTTTTGTTGACTTACTTCAATTTGAATTGTATAGCCGTTAATAAACGGTTTCTTCCCTATTTTACTTGTTAATGAATCAATTTTAGAATCTTGATATATGATAACGTCACCTTGTTTTTCGTTATAATTGAGTTCTTTTTTAGCTGTGTCTTTTTGTTGTATTTCCGAGCTATTTGTTGTGTTGGATGGTTTTTTATAGGTTCTCCAGTCCGTATCTTGCGCGAAGGCAACAGAAGAGCTTAAAACGATAAGCAAATAAACTAATTTAACTTTGAAAATGTTCATAATGATGAATTTGTTCCTACAAAATTAAACCAATTAAGTAGACATTCATTGCACAGCGATGTAAAAATTATGCCATAATTAACCTTTTATTCTTGCAATAACTGCATGTTTCTAAATCAGATAGCGGTTTATTGTGTCTCTACAACTTTCTTTTCCGATATTTCCCCTTATTTAGAATCATTATAAACTACTAACGATGCTGACACTTTCGTGACAAAACCTTAGGTGAAAAACCCTTCAAATGTTAGTTTTGCATGTGTTAAAAAAGCTTAAAAAAGCTAATTTAAATGGAAAACAAAATGAAATTTCATTGGACAAATAGGCTGAGGGTAGCCACTTTTATTACTGTTTTAACCTTCTTAGCTGCAATACCAGTAAAGGCTCAAGACGGTAAGTCGTTATTTAAAGCAAACTGTGCTTCCTGTCACAAGGCATTGAAAAATTCAACTGGTCCCATGCTGCAAGGAGCAAAGGCTAGATGGACCGACGCAGGTGAAGCGGATAATATTTATAAATGGGTCAAAGATCCAGTTGGCCTAGCAAATAGCGGAACTTCTCCTTATGCGGTTCAAATATCTGAATACAGTCCTACAGCCATGACTGCTCAGGGTCATTTAACGAATGAAGAGATTGATGCAATTTTGGATTATGCTGACAATGTCAAGCCTGTGGCTAAGACAGCAGTTGCATCCTCCGATGTTGACGGTAAAGACGGACAAGAAGAAGGAGGAGCTCTACTTTGGATTATACTTCTGATTGTTGTATTTAGTGTGGTGATATTTGCTGCAAGAGGAGTCAGAAAGCAATTAGCTTATGTTGTGGCGGAAAAAGAGGGTGAAGAGATTGAGCTAAACAAATCAATTAAAGAAAAGCTAGGTGAATGGATAGTTAGAAACTGGAAATTCACCACTATTGCCTTCGTTCTGCTTGCGGTTACAGGTGGTGCTGACTTAATGAAAAGAGGTTTTCAAGTAGGTGTTTATGCAGATTATAAGCCTTCGCAACCAATCAATTATTCGCACAAGCTGCATGCAGGTGAAATGGGTATTGATTGTAAATACTGTCATAACTCAGCGGAAAAATCAAAACATGCTGGAATACCAACAGTAAATGTTTGTATGAATTGTCATGAAAATGTTGTTGAAAGCGACTACAGGTTGGGTAGTACAGAGAACATTGCTAAGATTCATGCTGCTGCCGGCTATGATTCTGAAACTAGAAAGTATACAGGAAATACCTCTCCAATCGTTTGGAATAAAGCACATAATTTACCTGATCATGTTTTCTTTAGTCACTCGCAGCACGTCAACACAAAAACAGGTAACATTGATTGTAAGCAATGTCATGGTAACGTTCCTACTTATGGATTGGGTCGTGTTTCCACTACTGAAGAGATTAATCAATTGGCAGGTACTGATGGTATCATTCCACTTACAAAACCTTTGCTTACTATGGGATGGTGTTTGGAGTGTCACAACGAAAAAGCAGTTGACTTGACGAAATCAGACTACTATAAGGAATTGCATGGCAGGCTTAAATCTCGTCCCGATTTCTTAAGAAAAATATCAGAAGACGACAAGATTACAGTTCGGGAGTTAGGGGGATGGGAATGTGCTAAATGTCACTACTAAGAATAATTTGAATTGAATCACAAAAACATGAGCATGAAGAAAACATACTGGAAAGGGCTTGATGAGAAAGATCAATCACCTGAGTTTGTGCAAAATAGTAATAAAGAATTTCGTGAAGACTTATCTGTTGATGAGTTTATTGGAAGTGAGGCAATTGGAGATTTTCAAACAGGAAGAAGAGACTTTTTAAAGTTTTTAGGTTTTGGAGTAGCCGCTGCTACATTGGCTTCGTGTGAGACACCTGTAATTAAATCTATTCCTTATGTTAACAAACCTGAGGATGTTACTCCTGGTGTAGCCAATTGGTATGCAAGTACTTTTTATGACGGTAACGATTATTCAAACATACTTGTCAAAGCGCGTGAAGGTAGGCCAATATGGGTAAAAGGAAATAAGGATTTTGGCTTAACAAAAGGTGGAATTACTCCTAGGGTAGGAGCTTCGGTTTTAAATTTATATAACAGTGATAGATTAAGAGGTCCAGTTAGCTCTGGTTCTTCTGTTTCTTGGAGCGAAGTCGATGCGGATATTAAAGCTAAATTGAAAGCGGTAGCTGATAGAGGAGGTAAAGTAAGAATTCTTTCAAATACGATTATAAGTCCTTCTACAGAGTTGGTAATTAATGATTTCATTAGTTCGTTAGGTGGAGAAGTTGCCGAAATGGACTCTTCTGAAGTTGCACCAATAGTTTCTGATTCTATAGATGCTATTGTGACTCCTATTGTTTCTGATGTTACAGGGGTGGATGTTGAATCTGAGCCTGTGAGTAATGCTGATGTGAAACATATTCAGTACGATGCTGTTTCTTATTCTGCAATGCGCAAAGCAAACGAAGAATCTTTTGGAAAAGCAGTTGTTCCTGCATACGATTTTTCAAGAGCAAAAGCTGTGGTAAGTATCGATGCTGATTTTATGGCAAACTGGTTAATGCATACAAAATACAATGTTGATTACGCGGAAACTAGAAATCCAGAAAAAAGAGCTGATGGAGATCAATGGATGTCTAAACATTTTCATTTTGAATCAGTAATGAGTTTAACTGGGGCAAATGCAGATTCGCGTTGCCCAATTAAACCATCTGAACAAGGTGCGGTGGCAGCAGCAATTTTGAAGCACATAGGTGGGAAAAACTTAGGCATTGCAGTTTCTGATGAAATTGATGCTTATGCAGCAAAAGCTGCGGAAAAATTAAAAAAGCATAAAGGAGAGTCTCTTGTGGTTGCAGGAGCAAACGATAAAGGAGTTCAAGTAATTGTAAATGCAATTAATAACGAACTAAATAATTACGGAAAGACAATTGATTTAGATAACGAAGTATATCTTAAACAAGCAGATGATTCTAAAGTCGAAGAATTGGTAAATGAGGTTATTTCGGGTGACGTAGGTGCATTAATAATTTACGGAACGAATCCAGTTTATACATTGCCAAACGGAGCTGCTTTTGGAGAAGCTTTATCAAATGACAAAATGCTCTCAGTTTCGTTTTCAGAATTTGCGGATGAAACGGCTTCAAAATGCACCTATATATGTCCGGATCATAATTACCTAGAATCGTGGAATGATTATAAACCCCAAGTTGGGCAATATTCTATTCAACAGCCGGTGATCAGACCACTGTTTGATTCTCGTCAGGCACAGGAGTCTTTATTGGTTTGGGGTGGTAAAGCCGAAAGAGGAGATAAGGAAAGTAAAACGTATTACAACTTTATACGAAATAGTTGGGAGAAATTAGGTTTTCCTCGACAATCAGAATATTTAACATTTGATGAATATTGGAATTGGTCAGTTCACAACGGAAGTTCTGCGCCGACTCCAATGCCATCTACTTCTGTTTCATTTACTGATACTACATCAGAATCCTCTTCCTCAATGAATAGCTCAGATGCTGCTTGGGAAGTTGTTGCTTACCAAAAATCAGGAATAGGGGAAGGCCAATATACAGCAAATCCTTGGTTACAAGAGTTGCCTGATGCCATCACCAAAGTATGTTGGGACAACTATGTAACAATGGCACCAGCTGATTGTTATGACTTATTCAATATTACAGGGAATGAGAAAGGTAAATGGGATGGCTTATATATAGAACAAGAAACCCCAGTAAACATGGTAAATGTTACGGTTGGAGAACAAGTTCTTAAGTTACCAGTTTATCCATTGCCAGGACAAGCTAGAGGAACAATTGGTGTTGCTTTAGGATACGGAAGGGCAGAAAATCAAGAAGCGATTGGTTCGGCTGCATTTCAAATAAAATTAGATCAAACAGGAGATTACGATTTAGATGCTGATGGCAATAAAAAACCAATTGGCGCAAACGCATATAAGTTTACTTCTTTTGAAAACAATTCAATTAAATATTATGCTGATGCTGAGGTAGCAGATGCAAACGAAAAGTATTTCTTAGCTTGTACACAAACTCACCATACAATTATGGGGAGAACTTCAATATTAAGAGAAACGAATCTTGAATCTATAATAAGTGGGCATAAAGATGATTACAATCCTTCTCATGAATTGCATGTACACACGAAAGGGCATGGAGAGCATGTAAATGCAACGGATGTGTCGCTTTGGGATGAACATCCCGTAGAATTTGTTGGTCATAGATGGGGGATGTCGGTTGATTTAACAGCTTGTAATGGGTGTGGTGTATGTATAGTTGCGTGTCACTCAGAAAATAATGTTCCTGTTGTAGGTAAAGATGAAATTAGAAGAGCGAGAGATCTACATTGGTTGAGAATGGATAGATACTTTTCTTCTATAGACGATGATGCAAGAGCAAGATGGGAAAAGGATAAAAGAGCTGAAGGGAATGATTGGTCTTATGCTAATCTTGAGGTACCAGAAGATAATCCTTCGGTGGTTTTTATGCCTATGATGTGCCATCACTGTAATCACGCTCCTTGCGAAACAGTTTGTCCAGTTGCTGCAACTACACACAGTAATGAAGGGTTAAATATGATGGCTTATAACCGTTGTATTGGAACAAGGTATTGTGGAAATAACTGCCCTTATAAAGTAAGACGCTTCAATTGGTTTAATTACCGAGATTATAGAAAGTTCAAACATGTTAATAATTCTCAAGATGAAATGGCAAGAATGGTGTTAAATCCAGATGTCACAGTTCGTTCAAGAGGTGTTATGGAAAAATGTAGTTTCTGTGTACAACGTATACAAGAAGGTAAATTAAATGCGAAAGCGGAGTCAAGAGCGGTAGCGGATGGAGATGTTGTAACAGCTTGTGCGGATTCTTGTCCAAACGGAGCAATTGTTTTTGGAGATTGGAATGATGAAGAGTCGTTAGTTCGATCTAAAACTTCCGGAGATAGAGCTTATCAGGCACTAGAAGAGATTGGAGTTAAGCCAAATCTTTGGTACCAAGTGAAAGTTAGAAATGTTGAAGAAGCAGCAGAATTAGCTCATGTTGATACTGCAGACGAACCTCATAATGAAGAACATTAATAAATTAATTGGAATAAAAACGTATATAGATGCATAAAGAGTCAGACATCAGGATTCCCTTAATTTTAGGAGACAAAAATTACAAAGATATTACGGATGATGTTATTCGTCCTATTGAAAGTAAAGCTCCTAAAGGTTGGTACATTCTAATTTCCATTTTCGGAATCTTCGCCCTTTGGGGTGTTGGTTGTATCGTTTACTTGTTAGGTACAGGTGTCGGTGTTTGGGGATTGAACAAAACAGTAGAATGGGCTTGGGACATTACTAACTTTGTATGGTGGGTAGGAATTGGTCACGCAGGAACACTTATTTCTGCTGTACTATTACTCTTCCGTCAAAAATGGAGAATGGCAATTAACCGTGCATCTGAAGCAATGACAATATTTGCCGTTATGATGGCAGGATTGTTCCCTTTAATTCACATGGGTCGGTTATGGGTTGGATATTGGGTGTTCCCTTTGCCAAATCAATTTGGATCAATGTGGGTAAATGTCAACTCCCCCTTGTTCTGGGATGTATTTGCGATTTCCACCTATTTTTCAGTAGGAATGGTGTTTTGGTATATTGGGTTGATTCCTGATTTTGCTACAATTAGAGATAGGGTTACAAAACCGCTTGCCAAAAGAGCTTATGGAATATTAAGTTTTGGTTGGACTGGAAATGCGAAAGCATGGAACCGTTTTGAAATAGTATCGTTAGTTTTAGCTGGACTGGCTACACCTCTTGTATTCTCAGTGCACTCGATTGTATCTTTTGATTTTGCTACATCAGTTATTCCAGGTTGGCATACAACGATTTTTCCTCCCTACTTTGTTTCTGGAGCAGTATTCTCTGGTTTTGCCATGGTGCAAACGCTAATGCTTGTATTAAGAAAGGCTTTCAAATTAGAAGCTTACTTGCATACTAAGCATATTGAGTATATGAATATTATAATTCTTACAACAGGTTCCATCGTTGGAGTCGCTTATATTACAGAGTTATTTATCTCTTGGTATTCCGGTGTTGAATATGAAGCGTATGCATTTTTGAACAGAGCTACTGGACCCTATTGGTGGTCTTACGCAGCCATGATGACGTGTAATGTGGTTTCTCCACAATTAATGTGGTCTAAAAAGCTAAGGACAAATTTAACGTTTACATTCATCTTAGCAGCTGTTGTAAATGTTGGGATGTGGTTCGAAAGATTTGTTATTATCGTTACTTCTATTCATAGGGATTATGTGCCATCTGCATGGTCATATTTCCACCCAACTTGGGTAGATATAGGGATTTATGTCGGAACTCTTGGGATTTTCTTTGTTTTGTACTTGCTTTTTGCGAGATACTTTCCAGTATTGCCAATAGCAGAACTGAAAACAATTTTGAAATCTTCAGGAGAGAATTACAAGAAAGGGTTTGGACATGGTGAGGGCTATTATGATTCTCATATAGAAAAGCATTAAAGAAAGAAATTAAAAATTACAGTATGACAGATAAAGTTATATATGCAATGTACGATGATGATGATGTTACGAAAGAAGCATGTCAATCATTGGTGGATAATGGAGTTCATGTTGCTGACGTATTTTCACCGTTCCCTATTCATGGAATTGATCCAATAATTGGTATTAAACATACGCGTTTAGGTATTGCCGCATTTATGTATGGAATAACCGGACTTCTCTTGGCAATTATTGCTACTCGATATTTCATGGTTTCTGATTGGCATGGAATAAATATCGGCGGTAAACCGAATTTTAGCTATTTAGAAAATATACCATCTTTTGTTCCTATTTTATTTGAATTTACAGTTTTATGTGCCGCTCATGGAATGGCCTTGACATATTTTTTAAGAAATAAAACTTTACCTGGGATGCCTGCTAGAAATCCTGATCCTAGAACTACCGACGATAGATTTGTGGTAGAGGTAAGGTTAGCAGAAAACAGTAATTTTTCTTTGGACCAGTTAAACGATATGATTAAAGAAACAGGAATTGTTGAAATTGACGAAAAAACGATTAAGTAATTAACGAATTAAAACGTTAGAATGAAGCTTACATTAAAATATATAGCAGTAATACTAATAGGTGGAATTACATTGTCATCTTGCAGTAAGCATCCAGATAGTCCAGGATATGAGTATATGCCAGACATGTATAGATCACAAGCAATTGAAGCATATGTGGATTATGGAATGGTTGGAGATGAAGAACGAGATGAAACTAGCAGTCGACTGAAAAATACGCAATCTGCTAGGACACCAGCTGAAGGCTCAATTTCTTTCAATTCTAATAGGGCTCAAGCTGAAATGATGATGCCTTTTAAGTATGGTAAAGATGATTTGGATTCAGCCTCTGCCAACTTTAAAATTCCTTCCTCTTTTTTGGAGGACATTGATGGAAATGTAAAAGAAGGAAAAAGATTGTATGAAATTATGTGTATGCACTGTCACGGAAAGACAGGTCAGGGTGATGGAGGAGTCGTGGTTGTTGGTGAGTATAATCCACCAAGCCCGTATAATGGAGCTTACAAAGAAAGAAGCCTGGGTGGTATCTTTCATGTTATCACATACGGGAAAGGAGCAATGGGGCCTCATGCATCTCAATTGAATAAATTGGAACGATGGAAAGTGGCAATGTACGTGAGAACATTACAACATGGTGATTTTAATTTAGGTGGTTTAACGGGAAAAGTCGAAGCAGATTCGACTGTTTTACCTTCTGAAGGGCCTGCAGTGGATGCGGGGTGAGTAAATTAAGAATATTAAGAACTAACTATTAATAGAAATAAATAGCCAAATGGAATTTCAAATTTCAAATAAAGCAAAAAAAGTAACACTTGGGTTAATGGGGGTAGGATTACTGCTGTTAATTGTTGGATTTTTCTTTCAAAAAGAATATCTCTTTCCTACTGTACTAAGTGATCACGAAGTATATGTTGAATACTGGGGTGAGCAGGGAGAAAAGGAAAGCGATGTGAAGGCAGAAGCTCAAGAAGCTATGGCTGCTTTGGGTTATCAACTTGATTTTGGCGATGAAGGTGAAGAACATCAAAATCATGGACATGATGCTGCTGAAGAACACGGTGAAGAGCATAGTGAAGAGGCACATGCTCATCAATCGCCAACTTTTGACTGGCATATTCATATTAAACATTTAGAAGCAGAAGGTCACGATGCTCATGCTGCTCATGGTCACGGGCATGATTCAGCGCCATCGGAAAGTTTAGCGGCAATGTTTACGAATGGCGATATTTCAATGTCAGATTCCCATTTTAGAAGATTTTGGTCAAACTTATTGGTAAATGGATTCTTCTTTTTTGGAATTGCCTTAGGAGCACTTTTCTACCTTGCATTGCATTATGCTACGGAGTCAGGTTGGGGAGTTGTCTTACTAAGAATTATGGAAGCAATTATGTCTGCATTACCTTTAGGTATGATTATTTTAGTTGTCGTTTTTATTGCTGCAACATTAGGATTAAATCATATTTATCCATGGATGGATAGCGATGTGGTTGCTCACGATGATTTGATTTGGGGCAAAGTTGCATATTTGAATAAGCCGTTCTTTTGGATAAGAATTATATGCTATTTTGGTGTATTTGCTTACTTCATGAATTGGTTTAGAAAAACCTCAAGAAATCAAGATAGCGAAGATGTTGAAAAAGCAACAGCCTCACATTTCTTAATGTACAGAAGAGGAGCATTATTCTTGGTATTCTTCGCGGTGTTTTCTTCTACAATGTCTTGGGATATTATCATGTCAATTGATACACACTGGTTCAGTACATTATTCGGCTGGTACACATTCTCCGGCATTTGGTTAAGCGCAATGATTATGATTATGATGGTAACATTATACTTGAAACATAAAGGAAACTTAGAGTTTGTTAATAGCTCTCACATACACGATGTAGGAAAATGGATGTTTGCTTTAAGCTTCTTGTGGAGTTACTTATGGTTCTCGCAATTTATGCTTATTTGGTATTCCAATATTCCAGAGGAAGTAATCTATTTTGTTACCCGTATTGAAAGTTATAAATTTATATTCTTTGCAATGTTTGTTGTCAACTTTGTTCTTCCAATGATTTTCTTAATGTCAGCAGACACTAAAAAGTCTTGGCCCTACTTAATATTTATTGGATTGGTAATATTTATTGGTCATTGGTTTGATGTATTTTGTATGGTTATGCCAGGTACATTATTCGAAGAATGGAACTTTGGATTATTGGAAATAGGCATGTTTATGACATTCTTAGGAACGTTTGTGTTTTTGGTACTGAAAGCTCTTGGAAAATCATCTCTGGTTCAAAATAATCATCCATTTTTGGAAGAGAGTAAACATCATCACGGATAAAATTATAGGATTAGATAAATTTATAAAATGGAAAATAAGTTTTTAATATTTATAGTAGTTGTTTTAGGAGTTTTAGCTCTTATACAGTTGGTGAAGGTGTATGAAATTACATCTAAAGTTACCGGAAACAAAAGTCAGGAAAATATTACTCCCGGAGAAAACCTATCACAAGCGAGTCTATTCCTTGTGTTTATGTTCGCGTTTTTTGGCGGAACGATATACTTAATGCTGGAATATGGTAACGGTGGTCTTGGTACGGCTGCAACAGAACACGGGGTTATGATTGATGATTTATTGGTGTTTAATTGGTGGATTATACTTCCTGTGTTTTTTATTACAAATGGGATTCTATTTATTTTTGCATTTATCTATAGGAGAGACCCCAACAGAAAACCAAATTATTTGGTTCACAACAATAAATTGGAATTGATTTGGACTGTAGTTCCTGCTGTTGTCCTTGCGGGTATTATTATCTATGGATTGAGAACATGGAATTTTATTATGAACCCTGAAGATGAAGGTACTGTTATTGAGTTATATGCAAAGCAGTTTGACTGGACTGCTAGATATTCTGGAGAGGACAACAAGTTGGGAAAAGCAAATTTTAAATTAGTCACAGGAACGAATCCATTAGGAGTTATTACAACTGAAGGAATCGCTGAATCTTTCGAAACGATAGATACAGAAATTGATAGATTGGATTCTGTTTTGTTGGCTAATAGTATTGAAAAATATATTGACAACAAAAAGACTACAGATTACTTATTGCCAGATGGTAAAGTTGCTGAAATGTCTGAAAAAATTGAAAGATTAAAAAGGCAGAAGTATAGAATTAAGTCTGGTTTGGAAACAGGAAGAAATGCTGCTTCTGACGATGCTATGGCAGCTGATGATGTTGTTGTTAAAGGAGAGATGCATCTGATAGTAGGTAAAACATATACTTTTTACTTTCGCTCTCAAGATGTGCTCCATTGTGCATGGTTTCCTCATTTCAGGGCTCAAATGAACTGTGTTCCGGGTATGACTACCTCTTTTACGATTAAGCCAACTATCACAACTAAAGATATGCGTTTAGATGAGTTCGTTATTGATCATTATAAGAATATTAACACTATTCACAACGAACGCAAAAGACGAATTGGAGAAGAAGAAGAAGTAGTTGAATTCGACTATGTTTTAATGTGTAATAAAATTTGTGGAGCGAGTCACTCCAACATGCAAATGAAAGTGGTTGTAGAAACCGAAGCAGAATACAAAAACTGGATTGAATCTCAAAAAAGATTTGATGGTGGAGCTGTTTCGTATACAATTGGAGCTGCGGCTACTGAAGAGTTAGCTCAGGAAATTGAAGATTAAGAAATTAGAAATTAGAAAAAAGATAAGAGTATGTCAGATCACGGTCACGCAGCACATCATCATAAAGAAAGTTTCTTTACTAAGTACGTGTTTAGTCAAGATCATAAAATGATTGCTAAACAGTATTTACTAACAGCCATAGTTATGGGTATTGTTGGTATTGCACTTTCGGCATTATTTAGATTGAAATTAGGATGGCCGGACGAAAAGTTTGGCATTATGGAAACTTTGTTAGGCTCTGAATGGGCCCCTGATGGTTTGTTGGATAGTAATATGTACCTCGGTCTTGTTACATTACACGGAACTATTATGGTGTTTATGGTTCTTACCGGTGGTTTGTCTGGGACTTTTTCAAATTTACTTATTCCACTTCAAATTGGAGCAAGAGATATGGCATCAGGATTATTAAATATGATATCCTACTGGCTATTTTTCTTATCGAGTTCGATAATGTTAGCCTCTCTTTTTATTGAAACTGGACCTGCAATGGCAGGATGGACGATATATCCACCATTAAGTGTGCTGGAAGAAACGCAACCAGGATCTGGATTGGGTATGACGATGTGGTTGTTGTCGATATCAGTATTTATTGCGTCTGCATTATTGGGAGGTATTAATTATATCGTTACTGTTATTAATCTGCGTACGAAAGGAATGAGAATGACTCGATTACCATTATCGATTTGGACATTCTTCGTAACAGCTATTCTGGGATTATTATCTTTTCCTGTTCTACTGTCTTCAGCTGTATTACTTATTATGGATAGACACATGGGGACGAGTTTCTTTTTAAGTGATATTACAACTTCTAATGGGGCACTTGACCAGACAGGAGGTTCGCCGGTATTATTCGAACACTTATTTTGGTTTTTAGGACACCCAGAGGTGTATATAATATTACTGCCTGCATTAGGTATATCATCAGAAGTAATCGCTACTAACTCTAGAAAACCAATATTTGGATATAGAGCAATGATTGGTTCGATCTTGGCGATTGGATTTCTTTCGTTTATTGTCTGGGGTCATCATATGTTCCTTACAGGAATGAACCCATTCTTAGGCGGAGTATTTGTTTTTACTACCTTATTAATTGCAATACCATCCGCGGTAAAAGTATTTAACTACATAACTACTTTGTGGAAAGGTAACCTTGTGTTTACACCAGCAATGTTGTTTTCAATTGGAATGGTCTCTACTTTCATCAGCGGTGGTGTTACAGGGATAATATTAGCCGATGCAGCATTGGATATTAGTCAACACGATACTTACTTTGTGGTTGGACACTTCCATATTGTAATGGGGATGTCTGCTATTTTGGCGATGTTTGCTGGAGTTTATCATTGGTTTCCTAAAATGTATGGAAGGATGATGAATAAAAAACTAGGGTTTATTCACTTCTGGATAACGATTACTTGCGGGTATGGAGTTTTTATTCCTATGCACTTCTTAGGAGAAGGTGGTATGCCAAGAAGGTATTATGAAAACACTAATTTTCCAATGTTTGATCATTTCTTAGACTTAAATGTTGTAATTAGTATTTTCGCAACTGTAGGAGTGCTTTCTCAGTTACTATTCTTCTGGAACTTTTTCTATAGTGCCTTAAGAGGACCAAAAGCTTCTCAAAACCCATGGAGATCAAATACACTAGAGTGGACTTCGCCAGTTGAGCATATTCATGGAAACTGGCATGGCGATTTACCTGTTGTGCATAGATGGCCTTATGATTATAACAAACCAGGACAACCAGAAGATTTTGTTATGCAAAATGTGCCACTAGAACCAGGTGAAGAAGAACATTAGCGTTTTATATTGAATTAATATATTGAAGTCCGTACCTTTGTTAGGTGCGGACTTTTTTTATATCAATACTTTCTTTTTTCATTTTATCAATTCAAGGGCACGCACAACTTTTTGACTCTATTCGAACAAGCTTTGACTATAAACCAAAGTTTTTAGTCAAGTTTGATACACGAAATTCTTTTATTTCAAACCAGTATGCAAAAATACATGGTATTAAAGTTGGTCTCTCATTTAACAAGACAACTAATATTGGTGTTGGTTATCATTGGATGCCAAAGCGACTTATTGAACCTACTCTTCCTAATTCAAATAATGTAGATTTAAAGTTTGGCTATGCCGTGGTGTTCTTTGAGTATAACTTTTATAAATCTAAATATTGGAGTGCAGAAATTCCGGTGCAAATTGGTTTAGGGAAAGCGCAATATGATGATGTAGACCTCGATATCACAAAAGATAGTTCATGGATAGTCATTTATGAGCCCGCCATGACTATTGAATACAAATTCTTGAGGTACTTTGGAATAGGCGGTGGTGTTGGATATAGATTGGCAATAAAATCGAACCGGAAAATAAAAGAATCATTTACAGCTCCAGAGTATATTTTAAGAGTTAAAATATACTTTGGGGATATTTATAAAGAACAGATATTAAAAGAATAATTTGCTTTGTTATCTTTGTTAAAGAGTGATAGAAGAATACAATATACACGCCGATGGATCAGATGGCTCTGACAAAGAAATGGAACAGGTGTTACGCCCTAAATTATTTGACGATTTTGCTGGGCAAAGGCATGTTACAGATAATTTACAAGTCTTTGTAAAAGCCGCTATTTTAAGAAACGAACCTTTAGATCACGTATTGTTGCATGGTCCACCTGGTCTTGGTAAAACAACATTGGCAAATATTATAGCCAACGAAATGAGTGTTGGTTTTAAAGTTACTTCTGGCCCTGTTTTGGATAAACCAGGTGACTTAGCGGGATTATTAACAAACTTAGAAGAAGGGGATGTTTTGTTTATTGATGAAATTCACCGACTAAGTCCAGTTATTGAGGAATATTTATATTCAGCAATGGAAGATTATAAAATTGATATCCTTATCGATTCTGGGCCGAATGCAAGGACGGTTCAAATAGAATTAAGTCCATTCACTTTAATTGGAGCAACAACACGTTCAGGTATGCTTACGGCCCCTTTAAGAGCGCGGTTTGGTATTAGTAGTCGTTTGCAATATTATGAGACTAAAATTCTAACAGACATCGTAGAGCGCTCTTCTGGAATTCTAGATATCCCCATTGATTATGAAGCTGCTTTTGAAATTTCTGGAAGAAGTAGAGGGACCCCGAGAATAGCGAATGCTCTTTTAAGAAGAGTTAGGGATTTTGCCCAAATAAAAGGTGATGGAACTATAAATACTGCTATTACTGCTACTGCATTAGAGGCTCTGCATGTAGATAAACATGGTTTGGACGAAATGGATAACCGAATATTATCGGTAATGATTGAAAAATTTGGCGGTGGCCCCGTCGGGTTAACAACCATTGCAACTGCAGTAGGAGAACAAGCTGGAACAATAGAAGAAGTTTATGAGCCCTTTTTAATTCAAGAAGGATATATTGCAAGAACACCACGCGGAAGAATGGTTACGGAATTGTCATATAAGCACCTAGGAAAAGAACGAGGAACAACTCAAGGCGGCTTGTTTTAAGCAATTTACAATGAAGAAACTAATGCTATTTGTAATGTTTATTAGTGTTGTAAATCTAAATTTTGCAGCAAACATAGATTCTATAAACGAAGATGTTAACGTTATTTTACAGCAGGAAAAGTCAGATTCGGAAATTGACATTACACCGGAAGCACTTTCGATTAATAAGGAAATTGGTCAACAGCAAATTCACCCTTCAGAAAAATCCCTTCAAAAACAAGCGGAAGAAATTCCCATTGTATTTGGTCAATGGTGGTTTTGGGTTGGACTTTTCGTTGTAATCTTGTTTTTAAAATTGGTTATCTTTAAGAAGTAACTAATTTTTAAATCCATGCCTAAATTTAAGAATACACAATTAATTAAAGAAGAAGCGCATCGATTGGGCTTTTCGTTTGTCGGGTTTTCCAAGGCTGATTTTTTAGAAGAGGAGGCACCTCGTTTAGAGAAATGGCTAAAAGAGAAACAACATGGAGAGATGTCTTATATGGAGAATAATTTTGATAAACGATTAGATCCTCGATTATTGGTGGAAGGTTCAAAATCGGTTATTTCTTTATTATATAACTACTATTCAGATCAAAAACAAAGCGATCCAACAGCACCGAAAATTTCTACTTATGCTTATGGAGAGGATTATCATTTCGTGATAAAGCGCAAGCTTAAGTCCTTACTTCATTTCATTCAAGATAATGTAGGACAAGTAGATGCAAGAGTCTTTACTGACTCTGCACCGGTATTAGATCGAGCTTGGGCAAAAAAAGCCGGTTTAGGTTGGATTGGAAAAAATGCTAATCTTATAAATAAAAATCAAGGCTCATATTTTTTCATTGCTGAAATAATACTTGACTTAGACTTAATCTATGATTCACCGGTTCAGGATTACTGTGGAAGTTGTACAAAATGTATTGATGCTTGTCCTACAGGAGCAATAATCCAACCCTATGTCGTTGACGGTAGTAAGTGTATCTCCTATTTTACTATTGAGCTTAAAGAAGCAATACCTCAAGAAGTTAAAGGTAAAATGGATAATTGGATGTTTGGATGTGACATTTGCCAACAAGTTTGTCCTTGGAACAGCTTCTCGCTGCAGCACAATGAACCTGCATTTAACCCACATCCTGATTTGCTGTCAATGACCAAAGGTGACTGGGAAGATTTGCAGGAAGATACTTTTAAAGAATTGTTTCGAAAATCAGCTGTTAAAAGAACTAAGTTTTCGGGTTTAAAAAGAAACATAACCTTTTTAAAGAGTTAGAATTTTGCATAAAAAAAAGTAGCTGAAAAGCTCCTATAATATAAGCTGTTTATTTTTCTGGACAGAATCAAACACCTCTAGAATTACATCATTATACATGGCAAAGGAGGCGAGACACCATGCTTTTAATGAAGGAACTTCATCTTTCTTTAACCAACTTATAGCTTTAACTAACTCCTTGTGAAATAAGGATCTATCAAAACTTACTTTTTCCAATACCTTCTTGCTTAATTCTAGCATATTCAATGGGTTTTTTCGATGAGTGAGCTATAAATATAGACAAAATAACTTAATTAACCAACAAAGTTATTAACACTTTAGACTAAAGATACATTCATTATAAATACGATTAAAAGAGAAACAATATTGCAGTCTATTAAATGTTTAACAGATTTTCACAAAATTAACTTTTACATTATGGATACTCTTGTTTTAGCGCTTGAGCTAAAATTAAAGGTTTAACTAACTAAGATGTTTTAGATAGGTAGACCTTTATTGACAAGAAAATTAAATAGGTTTAATACTTAATATTCTACTTCTAAAAACAATCATTGTCAGTATTCCGAAAATAATGGTTGCAAATATTAAGTGGCTTGTTTGAACTAGTCCGGGAGTTTCAAAGTGAGCTAATAAAACTCCTGACAAAAGTTCTACAATTAAAAAAAAGGATACAAAGCGTATAGAAATATATTTATTCTTTTGTTCATTTTTCCATGCGACAAAGGACAGTAATAGTAGAACTAGCCAAGAAAAACTTCGATGAATGTAAAAACTTAAACCAAGCTCGGCTGTCCATTGATCTCTAGTTATTCCTGAAGCAGTTAATTCGTCTATAGATTCTCTTACTTGTGTTCCCAGAAACATTTGATAAAAAGTAACCCCCAGGCAGATCCAAACAAGGTAGAATTCCAATTTAGATTGCGGCAAAGTTTTACTTTGTATTGGACTTATCTCTTTGATAAAAAAGATTTGCAATGCTATAATTAATAGAGCTAAAAGCATGTGAATTGTAATTGTCCATGGTACTAGGTTAGAAGCTACAACAATAGATCCGAACCAAGCTTGAAAACCCATCAGAATTAGATTGCTTCCTGTCAATAAAATCAATTTTCTTTTTCTGTATTTAAAAATTAACCAAAGAAAACTCACAAGCATTGCATTTCCTGCAAAAAAACCAAAAAGTCGATTCACGTATTCTATCCACGTTTTTTTCATGTTAAAACCTTGTTCAACTTTCAAATTGGGGTCGTTTTTGAGCTGGTCAGAAGTTTCCTTAAGTCCTATTTTTTGGAGAATTACAGCAAATTTTTCAATTTTAGCTGTTCTTTTTTCGATATAAGCATCTTTGTAGTTTTCTGGTAATTCTATTTCAGAAGTCGGAGGTATCCATTGGCCGAAACACTTTGGCCAATCAGGGCAGCCCATTCCTGAGCCTGTTATTCTTACAAAGCTTCCCGCGACAACAACTAAATAAATTAAGACAAGTGTTAGCCAATTAAATCGGATATATTTCTTCGAAAACTTCATCCTTCAAAGATAGCTATTATTAAAGAATTAATTAGTTATGAGAAGATCTGGATTTTTAATTTTAGGAGATAAAAGAGGTCTTTAGGGTAAGCGGGTTATTCTTTTATTCAAAAGTATTTACACTGTATTTACTATTACAAGAGTTTTAGAGTTATCACAATTGTTTTGCAAGTATAATAGTTGCTAATAATTGAGTTTGTATTGATTATATTTGCGCAATGGTAAAATGGATTAGTATAATTTTTTTCTTTTGTTGTTCTTGCCAAATTGAAGATGCAGAGCCGGAAATGCTTATTTCTACTTTAGATGGAGCAGAATATGTTGCCGATATGAAAGGTGAAATGAATGCTCGAAAAGCAACTCATTTAATTTTACTAGGAAAAGGAGATAGCATAAACTATACATATATACAAGCTATTTCTGACAGTTTACAAACCCAAGATCCTTCATGGCGGATAAAATATTTTGAAGCGTTAAATACTTTATTACCAGAAATGGATAGTATAAAATGTCGCTATCTAGGGGTTAATGCGTTTTCTTATTTTTTACATAATCCGAATGAATTGCTCAACCAATTAAATACTGTTGCTTTTGATAATTCGGAATTTTGGTTGAGAATATTGTCTTTAGAATATAATTCCCGTGTTCTACCAGAAGATATTACTATTAATAGTGTAATTAACCTAGCGCATAAATATTGTGCCAATTGCTCTGACGACAAAAAAGAATCAATTATTGAATTTATACAGGCATTGGCAGTATACGAAGATTAATTACCTTTTATATCTATCATATTTGTCATTCTTGGGCGTTTCCTTTTTCTTAGTACTTTTTGAACGCATTTTTATTATTGGAATAATGACCTCCTCTAAGCTAATTCCCCCGTGCTGAAATGTGTCTTTATAATAATTCATGTAATGATTATAATTATTTGGGTAGACAAAAAACTTAGTGTCTTTGGCGAATACGTAGGTGCTACTCACATTTAATTGTGGTAAAAATGCTTCTCCAGGTCTCTTAACTTCAAAGACATCTCTTTTTTCATAGCTCAAGTTTTTGCCTTGTTTGTATCTTAAGTTGGTGTTTGTGTTCCTATCGCCAACAATCTTGCTTGGCTCATCTACTCTAACCGTTCCGTGGTCTGTAGTAATAACAACATCACAACCATTGTCTGCAATGAGTTTAAATATATCCAGTAAGGAAGAGTGTTCAAACCAGCTCAGTGTTAATGATCGATATGCAGCTTCATCACTAGCTAGTTCTCTAATTACTTCCATGTCGGTCCTAGCATGTGAGAGCATATCTACAAAATTATAAACGATTGCATTAAAATCATTTTGTAATAAATTTGAAAAATTATCTACTAATTTTTTCCCAGTGCTTAAGTTCGTTATCTTGTTATATGAAAATTTTCCAGTAATTCCATTTCTAATTAAATTTCCTTCTAGAAAGTCTTTTTCAAATAAATTCTTCCCTCCTTCATCATCATCGTTTTTCCATTTTTTCGGATATTTTTTCGCAATTTCTGTTGGCATTAATCCAGCAAAAAGCGCATTTCTTGCATATTGAGTAGCGGTTGGGAGAATCCCATAGTAATTATCTTCTTCCTCAACTGTAAAGTATTCGGAAAGTACGGGTTGTAAAACTTTCCATTGGTCATATCGCAAATTATCAATTACAATTAAAAAGGTTTTTTTATTTAAGTATGGGAAAACTTTCTTTTGCAATAATGTATGGCTCATTATAGGAGCTTCTTCTGTTCCATTTAACCATTCCAAATAATTGTCCTCAATAAAACGAGAGAATAAATCATTCGCCTCTTTCTTTTGCATAGAAAGAATTTCTTTCATTCCCTCATCATTACTTTTTTCAAGTTTTAGCTCCCAACTTGTAATACGCCTATACATATTATCCCATTCTTGAAAGTCCATTTGATCTTGCAAATCCATTGCGATTTCTTTGAATTCTTGTTGGTATCCTGAAGTGGTTTTTTCACTAACGAGCCGTTTTCCTTCTAAGTTCTTTTTTAAGGATAATAGTATTTGATTGGGGTTAACGGGTTTAATCAAATAATCAGCTATTCGACCTCCTATGGCTTCATCCATGATAGACTCTTCTTCACTTTTGGTAATCATAACAATAGGTAAGTTAGGATGGTCTTTTTTTATGTTTTCTAGAGTTTCCAATCCAGTTAACCCTGGCATGTTTTCATCTAAAAAAACAATATCAAAATTGGAAGCTGTAATTTCGTCGATTGCCTCATTTCCACTATTAGCTGTTTTGACTTCATGTCCTTTTCCTTCTAGAAACATAACATGGGGTTTTAATAAATCTATCTCGTCGTCTGCCCAAAGTATTTTAGCCATGGTATATTTTGTTTAAATTGTGTTTTACAATGTAAAAATAAGTTAAGGGGAGTTCTAATAATTCATTCGAATCAAAATTCACATAGGTTTTTATAGACAATGAAAATTTCATCCTACTATCTGGATAATAAGATGAAGTTTGAAGCGGTATATGGAAAACTATGTGAACCATTAGGGAATAAAGATAATAAACAATCTGACTTCGTTAAACTATTTATAAATAGCGAATGCTATTCAAAAATAGTTGTGCCTCGCATCTTATTCATTATCTTTGTTTTTTGAAAGAAATGAATTATTTAGAACTCCCCTTTAGTGGAATCAACCAATAAAAAGAAAATATTTAACGATCCAGTGTATGGTTTTATTTCATTACCATATGATATTATTTTAGATGTAATAAACCATCCATATTTTCAACGCCTAAGAAGGATTAAACAATTGGGACTAACAGATGTTGTTTATCCCGGTGCTCTGCATACTCGATTTCATCATGCTTTGGGCTGCACACACCTAATGGGTCAGGCAATTGACACGCTTCGTGCAAATGGCAATGAAATTACAGAAGAAGAAGCCGTCGGAGTAACTCTGGCTATACTTTTGCACGATATTGGACATGGCCCATTTTCCCATGCTTTAGAACATTCTATTGTACAAGAGTTAACCCATGAAGATATCTCTGCATTATTCATGGCAGAATTGAATAAACAGTTTGATGGAAAATTAGACGTAGCCATTCAAATATTTAATAATAAGTATCCAAAGAAATTTTTGCATCAACTGGTTTCAAGTCAGTTGGATATGGACCGGTTAGATTATCTAAAAAGAGATAGTTTTTATTCAGGTGTTTCAGAAGGGGTGGTGAGTAGCCAGCGGATCATAAAAATGTTAGACGTTATTGATGATGAGCTTGTAATTCATGAAAAAGGGATTTACTCTATTGAGAAGTTTATTGTTGCTCGTCGATTAATGTATTGGCAAGTTTATTTGCATAAAACGGTAATTAGCGCTGAGTTTTTATTGGAGAAAATTTTGAAACGAGCAAAATATTTGGCTAAGAATGGTTCTGATTTATTTTGTAGTCCTGCTTTTAAATTATTTCTCTATAATGACATAAGTAAAGAAGATTTTCAATCCGAAAAAATTCTAGAATTTTTTACAGAATTGGACGACTACGATGTGTTAGGCGCTATTAAAGTTTGGAACAACCATTCTGATAAAGTGCTGGCAGAGCTTTGTAATATGCTAGTGAATAGACAACTCCTAAAGGTTCAAATTCAAAAAGAAGAATTTAGTAAAGAGAAAATAGAGAAACATATTCAGCTTGCTTCAAAGCATTATGCTATTAGTGAAGAAGATGCCAAGTATTTTGTGTTCAATAACAATATAGAGAACAATGCTTACAATCCAGGAATGGATAGCATAAATATTTTATTCAAAGATGGTTCTGTAAAGGATATAACTGAGGCGTCAGACAATCTCAATATTCAAGCATTATCCATGACTATAAGAAAGTTTTTCTTATGCTATCCATCTATTAGTGGATAAGTTCTCGAAAATATTTTAGCTATTTAGGTTTCTGTTTTAAAATCTTATTAAATTTGAACCAATGGAATTTACTGCACAACAAATTGCTGGACTATTAGAAGGTGAAATCGAAGGAAACCCGGAAGCCACAGTTTGTGATATGGCAAAAATTGAAGAGGGTAAACCGGGGACAATAACTTTTCTAGCTAATCCCAAATACGAAGAGTTTATTTATACAACAGAAGCGACTATCGCTCTTGTAAATAAATCCTTTGTTCCCGAGAAAGATCTCCCAATAACATTAACCTTAGTCAAAGTAGAAGATGCATATAAGTGCTTGACAAAATTACTCACTGTTTATGATCAGGCAACGCAAAACAAACAAGGAATTGAGCAACCTTCTTTTATTTCAGATTCATCTTCGCTAGGAGAGAATTGTTATGTAGGAGCTTTTGCGTACATTGGAACAAATGTTACTATTGGCGAAAATGTTAAGATTTATCCACATGTATATATTGGAGATAACGTCACTATTGGAAAGGATTCAACTATTTTTTCAGGAGTTAAAATTTATGTTAACTGTAAATTAGGACAGTCCTGTACAATCCATTCAGGAGCAATAATTGGTTCTGATGGATTCGGATTTGCTCCGAATGCGGATAATAATTATCAGAAAGTACCGCAAATTGGAAATGTAATACTGGAAGATTATGTCGAGGTAGGTGCCAATACCACTATTGATAGAGCAACAATGGGGTCTACCTTTATTCGAAAAGGTGTGAAACTCGATAATTTAATTCAAGTAGCGCATAATGTAGATATTGGAGAGCATACTGTAATTGCTGCTCAAACAGGAATAGCTGGTTCTTCTAAATTGGGAAAGAATATGATGATTGGAGGTCAAGTTGGTATTGTTGGCCACCTAAAACTGGCAGATGGTGTTAAAATTGCGGCACAATCAGGGGTGGCGAGAGATATTTCAAAAGAAAACGAAATCGTTCAAGGGTCTCCTGCTTTTGCAATAGGCGATTATCAACGAAGCTATGTTTTGTTTAGAGGGTTGCCGAAAATGAGAGGACAAATAATCGAGATGCAAAATATATTGGAAGAAATTAAATCCTCAAATAACTTGACATAGTTGGACATATGAATAAAAAACAACACACGTTAACTGCGCCCATAGAACTGGCAGGAGTCGGTTTGCATACTGGGGAAAAAGTAAAAGTAATCATAGAGCCTGCAGCCGAAAATCACGGGTATAAGTTTCAAAGAACAGACATTGAAGGAGAGCCAATTGTTCCTGCTGATGCGGATTTAGTCGTTTCTACAGAAAGGGGAACAACCTTGGAAAAAAATGGTGTTAAAGTAAATACTACAGAGCATTTATTAGCTGCTCTTTATGGAATGCAGGTTGATAATGCGTTGATTAAACTTGAGGGCGCTGAAATTCCGATTATGGATGGAAGTGCATTGCCTTTTGTTGAAGCAATTGAAGCAGTTGGACTTAAAGAACAAAAGATAGATAGAGAGTTTTTTGAGTTCAAGGAAAATAAGCCTTTCGAAGACCTAGAAAAAGGAGTTGAAATGCTAGGTATACCTTATGATGATTTTCGACTTACGGTAATGGTGGACTATGATTCTTCGGTGTTAGGAACCCAGCATGCTTCTATGTATGATATTTCTGAATTTAAAGAGAATATAGCTCCCTGTAGAACGTTTGTTTTTTTGAGGGAGCTAGAAATGTTGGCTGAGGCTGGTTTGATAAAAGGGGGTGATATCGATAACGCAATAATTTTAGTTGAAAGAGAGAATGTTCCGCAAGATGAGATTGATCATTTGGCAAAGCTTTTAGGCAAAGAACACTTAGATATTAAAATACAAGGAAATACACTGAATAATATTGATTTAAAGTTTGTTAACGAACCAGCGCGCCATAAATTGTTAGATGTAATTGGCGATTTAGCTTTGGTTGGTAAACCAATTAAAGGCCATATTTTGGCCGCAAGACCGGGACATTCTGGAAATACATCTTATGCCAAGATTATAAAAGGAATAATGAAAGAGCAGGCTAGGAAGGGTAAATATTTTGATTTAACAAAAGCTCCTCTTTATGATATCAATGATATTGAAAGAATGCTTCCTCACCGATATCCATTTTTAATGGTCGATAAAATAATGGAAATCACCGAAGATTCAATAGTCGGAGTGAAAAACATTACAATGAATGAGCCGCAATTTACGGGTCATTTCCCTGGGAACCCAATTATGCCTGGAGTGTTACAAATTGAGGCAATGGCTCAAGTTGGAGGGATATTTTCATTGAGTAAAGTAGAAGACCCTCATTTATATTCTACCTACTTTATGAAGATTGATAAGGTAAAGTTTAAAAGAAAAGTAGTTCCTGGTGATACCGTTGTTTTTGAATTAAAATTAGTTTCTCCTATTAGAAGGGGATTGGTAAATATGGCAGGAGTTGCATATGTAAATGGTCAAGTCTGTATGGAAGCCGAAATGCTTGCTTCAGTTGTGAAAGATAGAGAAGAATGAGTGAACTAGCTTACATACATCCGGATGCCAAAATCGGAAAAGGTGTTGTTATTGAGCCTTTCGCATCAATTTATGGTGATGTTGAAATAGGTGAGGGTACTTGGATTGGTCCTAATGTTGTAATTATGGATGGTGCTAGAATAGGTAAAAATTGTAGGATTTTTCCAGGAGCTGTTATTTCTGCTGTTTCACAAGACCTTAAGTACAAAGGGGAGTATACAACAACGCATATAGGAGATAATACTACCATCAGAGAATGCGTCACTATTCATAAAGGAACCACAGATAGAAATAAGACAGTAATAGGAAATAATTGTTTGTTAATGGCTTATGTGCATGTTGCTCACGATTGTTTAATTGGCAATAACGTAATTATAGCAAATAGCACACAATTAGCAGGTCACATTACGATTGATGATTGGGTGATAATTGAGGGAATGGTTGGAACACAACAATTTGTGCACATAGGTGAGCATGCATTTATTGCCGGAGGTTCCTTGGTTCGTAAAAATGTTCCACCTTATGTTAAAGCAGCTAGAGAACCACTTTCGTATGTAGGAGTTAATTCGGTAGGTTTAAGAAGAAGAGGGTTTGCTGATCAGCAAATTATGAACATTGAAGATATTTATAGGGTAGTTTATGTTCAAAATAGTAACATTACAACAGCACTAAAAGTAGCCGATATCGAACTACCATTATCGGAAGAGAAAGACACTATATTAGACTTTATAAAAGCATCTACTAAAGGAATTATGAGAGGGTTATCCTAATCAATTTTCTTAATAAACCCTTATTTCATCGCACAGATGTCCTGTTTGTGAATGCTCTAGTTGAGGACAGTGTCCTTGGGTAGTGTTAGAGTTTGGTTTTTATGACTTGTAATATTTCAAAGTTTTCTCTGTTACAAACAAAACTGATTAAAGATAAGTTTTCAATATTAAAAGTCGAGTCTGTAGTTGGAATTTGATAAGAAAAGTTGTTATATATTTTTTCACCAGCGAAACCTGTTTCAGCAACTATTTGCGTTCCCCATATTCCATTAATATTATCTGTTAATACACTATGGTGGTGATATTCTTCATTGGTGTCACCATTTCCTAATTTTTGTGGACTAATTACTGTATCTCGAATTAAATATAAAATAAGATTGTATGGGCCTTCTATACCTTCTAGAATCTCAGTTTCTGTATGGATAAAAAGACCATTAGTACTTTCAAAGTAGTTGTATTTTAACTGTAGATTTGCCCGTAGGCTCTGCGTAAGCAGAGTGCTTGTTTTATTTGTCCATTCACTAGATAGATACCAAACTAGACCTGCTTGATACCCATCATTCGTTCGATTTATTGTTCCCATGGGATTTCCTAGAAATCCAGGCATGTCAGAACAATAAGAGTTTCCTGCGGGGGTTGTAAAATCAGTAATAAATTTTGGAGGAGATAAGGCCTGAAAAGCCCCAGAAGGACTTGCATGTATGGAAGCAACAAAAACTCTATCTAGATTATCTGATTCTATTGTGCTAGCTAATTCTGCAGCTGCAGGGCAATTAGTGCAAAGATGTCCAGTATAGTCTTCGATTAAAACATTTTGCTTAGTATTCGTATTTTGAAGCCAAGTGGGGTAAGGGTATGTTGCTGGATCTCCACCAGGATATAAAGCCCAATCTACGGATCCCTCCTCAATCGGAATAGGGTTTTCGACTTTGTCACAAGAACTAAATAGGACTAAATAAATAATTATTGTAAGTAAATTTCTCATAGTTTAAAAGCTTGAAGTGACAGTAAAAGTTAGACCATTGGAAGCAGGTACTGCTCGGCAAACTCCTCCTACACAAAATATTCCTGCTCGTTGTCTTCCATACTGGAAAGAAAATCTGTGCGGCCCCGTAACGTAACCAACATTTCCAAGTAGATAATGCAACTGCAATATTTCTTCAGGGTTACCGTAATTAAATTGGTCTAAAACTGCAATGGACCAATGAGATCCATAAGTGTATTCAATTTGTCCAAAAGCCCAATTACCTTGGTCTTGCTGTGTGGAAAGGTGCTGAGCTTCATATCTTATACTGTGTTTTTTATTGATTTTTTGAGTAACGTCCAAAACAAATATTTGAGCATAAATTAATTCATGAATCTTTGCTACTAAAATAGCTCTGTCGTCAAAAATGAAGTTAAAGTAGTTAACAGAGGCTTTCAATTTTTTGTTAAATTTTCGCTTGATTTCAACATTGAAATCCTGAACAAATAGACTGTCTGTAAAAGAAAAAGGAATTGTTTTATATCCTTTGCGTGACGTTGTCATGTCATTTAAGTATTCTCTTTTCGGTGCAAATGCAGTAGCGTAGTTTAAACTAATAACGGTTCCATATTTACCTCCTATTTTAGTTTTCTTGGGAATCCGATAAATAATATCTGATTGAAATGCTATTTCTCCTCTAGCATTTGTAGCATATGGATATAATGTTGATGCCAAACTATAGGTATGCTGTTTTGTTAAAGTAGGCACAAATCCCACTAATAAATCAGTTGGGCCGACTGCTACATTGGTTGAGCGCCAGAGCATATTGTCATTATGTTTAGCACTTAAATCGATAGCGAATCCTTTGGTCGAATATCCAAGATTCAGCAATATTCCTTCCCCATTTTTGTAAATATAATTGAATCGTTCATCTTGAGGGTCTGGATAAGGATCATTTTCTTTAACAATATATTCGCCAGAGAACCGCAGCTTCCCATATCTCAATCCAATTCTTCCTCCATAAGAGCCAACATTTTTTGGTAACACAAAATTTGGAGTTAGATTATCTTCATTAAATTTACTTACAAAACTACCACCAATTGTTATCCGTAATTTAGAATTGCTGAAGGCACTATCTAATAATTCGTTTAGATTTATTTCACCATCAAAACCTCTGATAATTCCTGTTCCGTTGGTGAGACCATCTTCAAAGATATATCGTTGTTTACCTGTAAATGCCTTTAGGTAAATACCCTGATATGGCGTATATTTAATTTTCACACCATCTAAGGCATTATCTATACCTAAATTTCTTTCTTCGTAGGCTCTGAGTATTAATCCACTTCCATATTGTTCATAGAAATTACCAATTGTAACATCCAAAGACTTGTTTTTCCAATTAGCATAACGATAACCTAACCCTGTTCCATTGAAAGAAGTAGGGTATCCTTCGATAGGGTTTAGGTAAGATTCATATCTAATTCCTGCGCTAAAATTTCCTCTATTGTAATTAACGTTTGCAAATGAATTTAATCCCATTTTATGATCGGGCAATATTGCGTTAATCAAGGTGTCCTCATTGTAGTATTGACTGATCGTCTGAAAGTTTCCGCTGACTGTTCCCAAATCCTTTTCTTGTGAAAAGGATATCATAGATAATAATAAAGAAACAGAGATGCCAAATAATCTGGTGACTTTCATTTTTAGGTTTTGTGAGATAAATTCTTCTTAAATTATAGAGATTGAACTTTTTTGTAGAGTGCTTCCTCATCTCCAGTAGCATAATTATTGTGTTGCCAAACTATTTTTCCATTTCCATCTAAGAGAAATGTATGTGGAACATTATTTACGTTCATAGCTCTTTTCAAGTCTCCATTGGGGTCTAAAAGGATTTCATATTCCCACCCTTGGCCATTTACATAAGGTTCAACTCTGCCGGTAGACCGAGCGTCATCGATTGAAACAGCAATTAAAGTGACTCCTGTTTCATCTTGCCAATCTTCATACTCTTCAGCGATTGCATTTAATTCAGCTTTACAAGGTTTGCACCAAGTAGCCCAAAAGCTAATAATAATTGGTTTTCCATCGTTTTTAATTTGAGATACATCAACAGTTTTTCCGCTAAGTGTTTTAACCTTTACTGCTGGAAGTTGAGCCATAGTTGTTACCACATTGCTTGCTGCAATAATTAGTAAGACGAGTAATTTTTTCATTTATTATGTTTTATGTATTCCGAAATCTAGTCAAAATTCAAGCCAAATAGAATTTTATGACTCAAAAAATAGGCTTTAGTCAATAAAAAGTTTTTTTTAATCTGTAAATATTGGATTTCAAAATACTATTTAGTTGAGTATGCAATAAAAAAGGCGGGATATCCCGCCTTTTTCGAATAGAAAAAATAAAATTATTTAGTAACAGTCATTCGGGTTACGAAATTATTAGTGCCAGATTTAATATTCACTAAATATATTCCCGAAGGAAGGTCAAGTGCGTTTAATTCTACTAATTGAGATCCTGTAACCACTCCTAAATCAATTGTTTGCAAAGTTTGTCCAATTGTATTAACCAATTCCACATATGTTCTTTCCATCCCTTCAACATTAAAAGAAAGTGTAGCAAAATTATTGACAGGGTTTGGGTAAATAGTTAAATCGCTGATTTGATTTTCTAAAACCGATGATATTGCCTCGTCATACTCAACAACAAATTTCTCTCCGTCTTCAGCTCCGAAGTTTCCACCAGAAGAAATATGGAGTGCACCTAATTTGAATAGAAAACTACCATTACCATAAGAACAACAAATACCATCACCGTATGCATCGTAAACGATAAATCTGTAGCAATTTCCATCAATAACGTTAACATTAACAGTTGGTTGTTGCGTATTATTGCTGCTGTATGGACCGCCCGAAGCAACAGTAGATCCTGCAGTTTCGTCATATAATTCCCAAGTAGTCTCAGATCCATAGTCGTCAGTAGTTATACTAACCGTTCCACTTAAAGAACCAACCGTAGCAGTTGACGCAGTTGAAACTGTATGACCTGTAGAAGTATTTGTATTTGGGTTTGCACTTCCATTCAACATGGTTACTTCAAAATTAATCGAACTCATAGCTCCACCTGAAGTTAATCCCGCTATGTTTACAGGTACCTCTTCATAAGCTCCGGTAGCCAAAGGTTGAGTAAATGTATGTTGATATGGTATAGCCGTACCTCCGTTGACACTATATTCTATAGTTACAGTTGATAAGTCTGTATTTCCCATATTAGTTATTTTCATTGTAGCGTCAGCAGAAGTACCACAAACAGCCCCCAAAGAAGCCTCAATTGCTGCGTCTCCGTTGCTTGCTGCTAAGGGAATTGCAGTCTGCAATTGTACACTGGCATAGTCCCCAGTAATTACAGCACCTGTAGATGCTCCTTCAGTAACATAAACAGCAACTTTAAGGTCTGATAATTCTACCGGTATATTGTTTATTTGGGTAGGTATGGAATATGTGTATGAATTGGTGTACAGAGATGTTGAAGATATGTTACTTATTACATCACCCGAATTAGGTGTTAATGTATGTCTTACCATTTTGTTATGCTGGTAATTTCCATTAGCTAATATCATTTCTGGGTACCATGAGGAAGCACCTGTTTGGGGTCCTTCTATGTTGTTTTGAGTAATCACAACATGTATTCTATTTTCTGTGCCAGGGCCAGATGCAGTATAATAAGCCTCTACGTCCAGAGTTAGTTCTCTCGTGTCTAGGTCTATTATAGCTTCTCCACCTACGTTAACCGGAGATGATTGACCCAAAATAGTTGCCGCATTAGCAGCCCAATCACCCCTACTGTGCATCACCCCATCACCGAAATCGGTTCTGTTTATTGCACCAGTTGGATATCCAGATACTGAAAATAGTCCACCAACATAATCTCCCCAAGATGTTGTGTAGTTTGGTGTCCCGCTAGCATAACCACCTTCATGAATATTCAGAACAACCACTCTTCCGGGGTTGTTGTCTATTAATTGGTCAGCTCTTTTGTGACCATCCGGGCAAAACTGACATGTTTTACCTGTTAATTCTTCCAGAACAACATTTTTATCGGTAGGCGACGTACCTACAATGGTTTGTGATTTCGGTGATAATCCTAATCCCATTACAGTAAATAATAGTATAATTTTTTTCATATTTTGTTATAGTTAATTAAAAGAAATTGAGTTTAAATTTATAGTTATCGCTGCTAAAATAGTTCTTTTTCGCATGTTGTCAATGTTTTTCTTTAAGTTATTATTGGAGTCCTATTTAAATCAATATTCCATCTTTACTCAGTTAAAACTTTTAATTAGGGGACGTTTTAATTATATTTGGAAAAATTTAAAATTCCAATATGAAACTTGTAGCTTATTCTTCTTTATTGTTCATGTCAGTTTTTCATCATACGCATGGTCAAAATCAAACATTGATTTCTCTAGATAGCGAACCCGGGATAAGTTACAGTGGTCAAACTATAAACGTTAATTTTGATTACACTAATCAAAACGTGTTTATGCATTGTTACAATATTTCAAATGCATCAATTGAAATTAAATTTAGGCGTGTAATTATAAGTTCAACAGCTAGCTTCTCGGATCAATTTTGCGACAATTGGTTATGTTACAGTACTTCTGGAACCGATTGGATTACTCCTGCTTCAACTACTTTACAGCCAGGTGATTCATCAATCATGAAACCTCAATTGGAATTCACGATCGCTGGTACGGCATTAATTAGATACTACATAATAGATGAAAACGATAATCCAATCGATTCAGTTGACTTAGACATAAATTGTACCTTAAGTGATAACAGAATTGAAAATAGTTTGAAATATCAAATGTTTCCTAATCCCGCTAATGAAATTGTAAATATTCAAATGGATGCGACCTCTTCTCAACTTGATAATACAGCTATAACTATATATAATGTTATTGGAAAAGAAGTTTTTTCTATAAACACAAATACTATTAAATCTGGGTTACTGAGTTTAGAGACTAGTGAATTTAAGCAAGGGATTTATATAGTTGCACTTGCAAAAGGAGGTACAACCATTTTCACTCAAAGATTAATAATAAGTCATTGATATTTTGATATCGTCTTTTTTAGTTTAGAGGCTATTTTAGGAATTCCAACGGTTGCATTTTCCCTATAAACTGTAAGGTTCTCAATAGAAGGTGTTTTTAGTTGTTCGGATGGGTCAACTAAAAATTTAATAGAACTTTTTGAGGCAACATGAACTAATCCCGCAGCAGGATACACATTCAATGAGGTTCCAGCAACAATAAAAAAATCTGCGGTTTTAACCATATCATTTGCAATTAACATGTTGGGGACATCTTCTCCAAACCAAACAATATGGGGACGCAATTGATGACCATCATTACAAAGGTTGTTTAAGAAAATAGATTTATTTCCAATTGTATATACTTTCTCTGTTCCTATACTTCGGGCTTTAGTGATTTCTCCATGGAGGTGAAGTACGTTTGTAGAGCCTGCCCTTTCATGAAGGTCGTCAATATTCTGTGTTATTATTTGTACCTCAAAATGTTTTTCAAGTTCTGCAATGATTTCATGTCCTCTATTTGGCTTTGCTTCAAGAGCTTGTTTTCGTCTTTTGTTGTAAAATTCTAAAACCAATTCAGGGTCTTTTTTCCAAGCTTCAGGCGAACAAACATCAGAGATGTTGTAATCCTCCCATAGTCCTCCAGAATCTCTGAAGGTTTTGATGCCGCTTTCTTGACTTATTCCAGCTCCAGTAAATACAACTAACTTTTTCATAGACAAAACCTATAAACGAAAGTTAGTGAAATTTATTAGAAGGAATGATATCAGATCAATAATTGGATAATCTCCCGGTTTTCAGTGTGAATTCCATGGATATTGCTATCTTTATCGGCTCTAAAAATCAGGTGGTAGGATGAAGATAAAAAGAAAAGAAGCCCTAGATTACCATAGTAATGGTCGAAAAGGAAAAATTGAAGTAGTTCCTACTAAACCTTATAGTACCCAACGAGATTTGGCGTTAGCATATTCCCCCGGTGTAGCTGAACCTTGCTTGGAGATTGCAAATAACAAAAACAATGCTTACAAATATACCGCAAAGGGAAATTTGGTAGCCGTTATTTCAAACGGAACAGCTGTTTTAGGGTTAGGAGATATTGGGCCAGATGCTTCAAAGCCTGTTATGGAGGGAAAAGGTCTGCTATTTAAAATATTTGCTGATTTAGATGTGTTTGATATCGAAGTTGACGCCACTGATGTGGATGCATTTGTAAATACTGTTAAAGCTATTGCGCCAACTTTTGGAGGTATTAACTTGGAAGATATTAAAGCACCAGAGGCGTTTGAGATTGAGAGAAGGTTAAAGGAAGAGCTAGATATACCTGTTATGCATGATGACCAGCATGGCACTGCAATAATTTCAGCTGCTGCATTAATTAATGCTCTGGAAATTGCAAATAAGGATATAAAGGAAGTCAAACTTATTGTCAACGGGGCGGGTGCTGCAGCTATTTCTTGCTGCAAATTGTATGTGTCTTTGGGTTTGAAAAAAGAGAACTTGATCATGTTTGACTCTAAAGGACCTATTACTACTAATAGAAAGAATTTAGATGAGCAAAAGCAGTTTTTTGCTGTATAAAACTAAAATCAAAACTTTAGCCGAAGCAATGGAAGATGCAGATGTTTTTGTAGGTCTTTCAAAAGGAGATATTGTATCTAAGGATATGGTTAAGTCTATGGCAAAAAACCCAATTGTATTTGCACTGGCTAATCCAAATCCAGAAATATCGTATAAAGATGCTATGAGTGTCAGGGATGATATAATTATGGCAACAGGTAGGTCCGATCATCCCAATCAGGTTAATAATGTTTTGGGGTTTCCATATATTTTCAGGGGAGCTATGGATGTGCGTGCAACCTGTATAAACGAAGAGATGAAACTTGCTGCTGTTAAAGCAATTGCAAAATTGGCAAAAGAAACTGTACCAGAAGAAGTGAATGAAGCTTATGAAGAAAGGAATATTTCTTTTGGAGCAGATCAAATTATTCCGAAACCGTTGGATCCTCGATTAATTTATTGGGTGGCACCAGCTGTGGCAAAAGCTGCCATGGCCTCTGGAGTTGCGTTGGAACCAATAAAAGATTGGGATGCCTACGAACAAGAATTGATTAAGCGATTAGGGAATGACAATAAGTTAATTAAGGATATTACAGAAAAGGCACAAAAAAACCCGAAAAGAGTGGTTTTTGCTGAAGCTGACCATTATAAAATACTAAAAGCGGCACAAATAGCTTGTGAAGAAGGAATTGCTTTCCCTATATTGTTAGGAAAGAGAAAAAGAATCGAAGCATTAATTGAGGATAACGGATTAGAGTTTGGAGAATGCACGATTATTGATCCCCGAGACGACAGTGAGACTGAGCGTCGGGATAAATTTGCTGCAGATCTATTTGAAAAAAGAAATCGCCGGGGACTTACACTTTATGAGTGTAAAAAGATGATGCGGGAAAGAAATTATTTTGGTGCTGCTATGGTAGAAATGGGAGAGGCAGATGCAATGATTTCTGGATTGACTCGAAATTATCGTGATACAATTCGACCTTCTTTGCAAGTAATAGGCATTGATGAAGGTGTCAATAAGATTGCCGGAATGTACGTGTTGATTACAAAAGAAGGTCCACTATTCTTTGCAGATACAACCGTTAATTTAAATCCAACGGCAGAAGAATTAATTGATATCACATTGTTAGTTGCAAAGATTGTTAAAAGGTTCAAAATACAGCCTCGAATAGCAATGCTGGGCTATTCAAATTTTGGTTCAAGTGAGGGTGATGATGCGATTAAAATGCGAGAAGCGGTAAAGAAGCTGCATGAAGAGCACCCTAATTTATCTGTAGATGGAGAGGTTCAAGCGAATTTTGCATTAAACAATGATTTGATGAAAGAATTTTTCCCTTTTTCTTCTTTGGCAAATAAAAAAACAAACACCTTAATTTTTCCCAATTTAGCAGCTGGAAACATAGCATATAAATTAGTTCAAGAATTAACGGAAGCAGAAGTTATTGGCCCTATATTGCTTGGCATGAAAAAGCCTGTTCATGTTTTGCAAATTGGCTCTTCTGTCCGTGAAATATTGAATATGATTACTGTTGCAGTTGTAGATGTTCAAACTAGAAAATAATGATTACACACATTGAAGGAATATTAGAAGAGAAAAATCCCGCTTATGTTATATTGGATGTAAATGGGATAGGTTATTTTTTACACATATCATTAACAACTTTTTCTGATATACCCGAAAAAGGAAAGTTAAGGTTGTTTACGCATCTTTCAATAAAGGAAGATGCGCATACTCTATTTGGGTTTAGCACACAAAGTGAAAGATCGATATATCGTCAATTAATTAGTGTTTCAGGCGTGGGGCCAAGTACGGCTAGAATGATATTGTCTTCATTATCCCCCGATGAGGCTGCTCATGCAATTGTTTCAGGTGATGTCAATTTGCTTAAAAAAGTAAAAGGTATTGGAGCTAAAACAGCGCAAAGAGTGATTATTGATTTGAAGGACAAGGTAGCTCCTTCTGGGGAAGTCTCAGATTTTTCTTCTGCTATAGGCAATACTCTTAGAAACGAAGCGTTATCTGCTCTTATTGTTTTAGGAATAGACAAAAGAAAAGCAGAGGCTGTTATTGATAAAACGATAGATAAGTCTGGGTCAGAAATATCTGTTGAAGAGTTGATTAAAGTTACGTTAAAGAGCTTGTAGATTCCCGAAATCATTTAATAAACCATCCTGAAAAAACAAATAAAATATTTTCTTATTGCGTTTGTTCTGTTTAACCAGAGCATCTTTGCTATCAACCCAATAAGAGAATATGTTGCATTGTTAGATTCACCCGAGGTAAATTTAATTTACCCAATTCAAGATGGTATTAGTTCAAGTGAGCAACAATCAGGGTTGATTGACTTTAGCACGCCTCTTAATATTGAGCAACATGTAGAGTATGACCCGGTTTCTGGGATGTATATTTTTTATTCAACTTTGGGAGATTCTTTGAGCTATAGGAATCCTACTTCCATGACTCTTGAGGAATATTTGCAGTACCAAAATGAGCAATCGATGGATCAATACTGGCAAGATAAATTTAATGAGCAATCAGATGTAGGCAGGGAGACAAAGGACGAAGATGGTATCGTTAGTGAATTTGGAGACAGAAAAAAGAAAAGTATTTTCGGAAGCGACTTTGTTGAAATTAGACCACAAGGATCTGCAGAATTGAGTTTCGGAATTAATTCATCACGTACGGATAACCCAGTATTACCAGAAAAGCAAAGAAAGATAACGACGTTTGATTTTGATCAAAAAATTCAAATGAACTTGACGGCTAAAATAGGAGATCTAATGAAAATAGGTTTCAATTATAATACAGAAGCAACTTTTGATTTTGAAAATGAATTGAAACTTAACTATTCGGGAGAGGAAGATGAAATTATCCAAAAGTTAGAAGCGGGTAACGTCAGTATGCCATTAAATAGTTCTTTGATTTCAGGAAGTCAAAGTCTATTTGGAATCAAATCCGAACTCAAGTTTGGTAGGTTAACGGCAACTACTGTGTTGTCTCAGCAAAGGGGTCAGAAAAAAGAAATTGAAGTTGCAGGTGGAGCCCAGGTAAGTGATTTTGAAATTTTCGCAGACAATTATGAAGAAAATCGTCACTACTTTTTAAATTACTTTTTTAGGGATAATTATGATAATGCAATGGCAAATTTACCAAATGTAACTTTGGGTGTTCAAATTCAAAGAATGGAGGTATGGATAACAAATCGTACAAACGATTTTTCAGAAACTAGAAATATAATTGCATTTACTGATTTAGGCGAAAACGATGCAAATAATATGGAAAATGCGGGTTGGAGTATAAATGGCATTTCAAATCCTGATAATGATAATAATGCGATGTATTCATATTTGAATTCTAATCCAGGAATTCGAAACTACGTAAATGCTTCCAATCTACTAGCCTCCACTCAGGCAGGTGCCTTGCAACAAAGTGTAGATTATGAAAAGTTAGAGAATGCTAGGTTATTATCATCTAACGAATATTCTTACAATGCTTTATTAGGGTATGTTTCGTTAAATCAATCCTTGAATAATGATGAGGTATTGGCTGTTTCTTATCAATATACTTATAAGGGAGAGACTTACCAAGTTGGAGAGTTTTCTACAGATGGAGTAACGGGACAAGATGCGTTATTTTTAAAATTGTTAAAATCAACTGTCAGGAATCCAACTAAGAAATTATGGGATTTGATGATGAAAAATGTCTATTCACTTGGGGCATATCAAATTGACCCCATGAATTTTAGACTCGATGTTTGGTATAACAACCCGAGCACAAGTATTGATGTTAATTATATTCCAAAACCAGGTGTGGATGATAAATTACTGCTTCAGCTTTTAGAAATGGATAGGCTAAATCAGCAACAAGCAAAATATGCTGATGGGGTATTTGATTTTATTCCAATAACTGTTGCTAATGGAAAAATAATAAATGGAGGAACAATTAATCCTCGAAACGGAAGGCTTTATTTTACAACAAAAGAGCCTTTCGGAAAGACATTAGATGACGCACTTACTGACAAGGGAGTTTCTCCGTCGGTCAGAAAAACAATAGTTTTTAGCCAATTATACGATAGCACCAAAACAGCGGCGCAGCAGATTCCAGAGTTAAATAGATTTAAAATAAAAGGAACTTACCAGTCGTCTGTAAGTTCCGAAATTTCGCTAAATGCGCTCAATATACCACAAGGATCTGTTAATGTAGTTGCTGGCGGAGCTCAATTGTCTGAAGGGGTGGATTATACAGTCGACTATAACCTGGGGCGTGTAAAAATATTGAATGATGGTATCTTGAGTTCAGGAACACCCATTAAAATTTCGTTGGAAAGTAACTCTCTTTTCAGTATTCAGACCAAATCTTTAATTGGAACTCATTTAGATTATCGTATCAGTAAAGATGCAAACATAGGAGCAACAATGATGCGCTTGACTGAAAAACCATTGACGCAGAAAGTAAATATTGGAGATGAGCCGATTGCAAATACAATGTTAGGGTTAGACGGAGGCTTTAGAAAAGAGGTTCCGTATTTAACAAAATTGGTTGATAATATTCCCTTTATCAATACGAAAGAAAAATCTATTGTAAATTTTACAGGGGAAATTGCTACCATTATTCCAGGTCATAATAGGGCTATTGGAAAAGAAGGGACCTCCTATATAGACGATTTTGAAGGTAGTCAGTCTGCAATAGATATTCGTTCGTTTAATACCTGGGTGCTGGCGTCTGTTCCGCAAGGTCAGCCAACATTATTTCCTGAAGCGAATTCTTATGATGATTTAATTTATGGGAAAAATAGAGGAAAAATGTCTTGGTATGTAATTGACCCATTGTTCCATAATGATAATAATTTGACGCCTGATCATATCAAAGGTGATCAAATGCAGAAAAACAATCTAATGCGACAAGTTTTAGTGAGTGAGGTTTTTCCAAATAAACAGTTAAGCACGGGTCAGTTAAATAACATTCCTGTTTTAGATTTGGCTTATTATCCGCAAGATAGAGGACCGTATAATTATGATACCCCTAGTGGAAGTGCTTTGTCCGCGGGTGTAGAAGCGAATGGAGAATTAAAAGACCCAGACAGTAGATGGGCAGGAATAATGAGGACGCTTACAACAAATGATTTTGAGGCTGCTAATATTGAATATATCCAGTTTTGGGTAATGGATCCTTTTAGCACATCAGCAAGTAATAGTTTTGGAGAACCAGCAACGAATGAAGATTCACAAAATTCAACGGGCGGCGAACTGTATTTTAATCTTGGTAATATTTCTGAAGATATATTAAGAGATGGCAGGAAGTCTTATGAAAATGGCCTTCCTACAGATGGTGTTTATGATCCAGAAATTCTTACGGAAACTGCTTGGGGGTGGATTCCAACTTCACAGGTCATTGTAAATGCATTTGATAACGATGTAGAAACAAGACCAAATCAAGATGTAGGATTTGATGGGTTAAAAAATGAAGATGAAAGAGAGTTTTTCAGTTCTTTTCTTTCTGCTTCGTCAGCGCTCCTTGATCCAGCAGCTTATGCAGAGTTAAGTGCGGATCCTTCCTCTGATGATTATAATTATTTTAGAGATGATGGGTATGATGCAAATCAGTTAGACATCTTAGAGCGGTACAAACAATATAATGGAGCTGATGGGAATTCACCAACATCGGAAATGTCTGCTGCATTAAACGGGGATGGTTACCCAACATCTGCATCTACTTTGCCAAATGTTGAGGATATTAATCAAGACAATAACTTAAATGAAACCGAAAGTTATTTTCAGTATAAAGTAAATATGAAGCCACAAAACATGAATGTGGGCACAAATTATATCACCGACAGAATTTTAGCAAAAGATGAAAAAAGTCAAAAGCAAGTTTACTGGTACCAATTTAGAATTCCGATAAGAGAGTTTACCTCTAAGGTAAATGGTATACAAGATTTTAGATCAATACGTTTTATTAGGATGTTTATGAAAGGCTGGAATCAGGAGGTTGTCTTGAGGTTTGCTCGTCTAGAATTAATTCGTGGAGAGTGGAGGACTTATTTGAACTCATTGTTAAATGAAGGAGAATATTTGCAAGGGGAAGAGTCCAATACTACGTTTAATATTGGAGCAGTAAATATAGAAGACAACGGAAACAGAGATCCAATTAATTATGTGCTTCCAGAAGATATAATTAGAGAAACAAACTATCAAACAGCTAATCTCGCGCAGCAAAATGAACAATCATTAGTTTTGGATGTATGTGGGCTTCAGGATGGTGATGCTAGAGCAGCGTATCGAAATGTAAGCTTTGATGTTCGGAATTATAAGAAAATTGAAATGTATGTTCATGGGGAATCAAATAATGATGCATTTGTTGGAGACGATGAGGTTACGGTTTTCGTTCGATTAGGGACGGACTTTGTCAGTAATTACTACGAATATGAAATGCCCGTAAAAATCAGTGAATGGTACCAAAATGCGGCTGCCGATGTTTGGCCCGATGCGAATAATATTATCATTGAACTGGATAGTTTGAAACAAGTGAAAACAAGAAGAAACAATATACCCGGGTTTTCTTTATTAGAGAAATATACAGAAACAGACAATGTTGATAACACAAGAAATATTTCAGTAATAGGAAACCCGAATTTGCAAAATTTAAAAACAATAATGATTGGCGTGCGTAATCCTAAGAAAGACGATAAATACAATCAATGGCAACCTGATGATGGTGAAGAAAAATGTGCTGAAATATGGGTAAATGAACTTAGGCTTACAGACTTTAATGAACGCGGTGGTTGGGCTACAATTGGTAGGTTGAGTGCAAATATGGCAGATTTTGCAGATATGTCTTTGTCTGGTAATTACGCTACACCTGGCTTTGGATCTATCGAAAAGAGGGTAAGTGAAAGAGCCCAGGAATATGTATATGGGGTTGACGCTTCCACAACTGTGCAATTAGGTAAGTTTTTTGGAGATAAATCTGGAATTAAGGTTCCTATGTATTTGGGATATTCGAATAGTATTATTAAACCTCAATACGATCCTCTTCTGGGAGATTTATTATTGGTTCAAAATGAATCGGAATCAAAGGAAGAATGGAAAGAAAGATTAGACGCTGGAAGAGATATTACAGAAAGAAAGTCTATCAATTTTACTAACGTTAGAAAAGAAAGAGGGCAAGGAAAAAATGGAAAGGTAAAAAAAGCACATTTTTATGATGTGTCTAATATATCACTTACTTATTCTTTTAGTCAACTTTCGCATAGGGACATAAATACACAGTATGACCGAACCCTAAATCACTTAGGGTCAATAAATTACGGATTCAATAATAACCCTAAACCATGGGAACCATTTAAAAAAATAAAGGCATTCCGGAAGTCAAAGTGGTTAAGGCCAATAAGAGATTTTAACCTTTATTTAGCTCCAAAACAACTCGGTTTCAGAACAAGTATGAACAGAACATATAACGAGTATGAAGTGCGCAATAATTTTGGAGGGTTAACTATTCCTCAATACAATAAAATGTTTAATTGGGATCGAGATTATAACTTGAAATATGACATAACCAAAAGTTTGAAATTTGATTTTACGGCTAAAAATAGAGCATTTATAAATGAGCCAGTTGGAAAGGTTGATGAAGGGGCATTTGGTTATGATGCTGATTCCTCTAAAACACAAATGTTGAATAGTATTAGGAGTTTTGGGGAAACAATGAACTATGGTCATAAAGCTAATGTAACTTTTAAATGGCCTTTCAATAAATTCCCACTAACGGATTGGATAACATTAACTACGCGCTACAGCGGAAATTACGATTGGACAAGATCTCCCTTGGCACTGGACAACTTCGAAGTAGTTGATGAAAATGGTGATACCCAAACTAGAAAAGTGGGTAATATTATTCAAAATTCAAGAGTTGTAACTTGGAATGGCAAATTAAATATGACCACCTTTTACAATAAAGTGCCTTATTTTAAAAAGGTAAATAAGAAATTTAGTAAAATAAGTAAAGGAAAGAACAGTCGGTTTAATAGATCCAGCAGGACAAGCAAGAAGCCGGCGAAGGGAAAAGAGGAAGGAAAAGATAAAATACGGAAGACAAAACAACCGAAAGACATGACTTTGTTAGAGTTGGAAAGTGAATTGAAACGACAAAAAAGTAGGGCTGTTAAAGATGCGGAAAAAATTGAGGAGCTAAAAAAGTTTATAAAGAAGAAAAAGAAGGAAACAGATAAGTTGAATATCTTTGATCATACAGCTCTCCTTGCAATGTCGTTGAAGAACGTAAGTGTCAATTATAGCACAAATGATGGAATTTTGCTTCCAGGGTATAATAGTTCAACTAATGTAATGGGGATGGATAATAATTTCTTTGGACCTTCCTTTGATTTCATTGCTGGAGGGAATCAAATGAGAGATATTTTTGGAGATACTACTTCTAACAATTTTGCTAGAGATGCTTATCTAAATAATTGGCTTGTGGATACTGCAAATTTTGATATTATTAATACACAATTTGCTTCAAACCATACTGAGAAGTTAAATATTAAAGCAACTCTAAAGCCGATTTTAGGGTTAAGAATTGATTTAACCGCAGATAGAAATTTAGCTGAAAACACAAATTCTAATTTAGGTTGGGATGATTTCACGAATGAATTTGATTTAAGAAACGAACAGTTTACAGGGTCTTTTAGTACTTCCATAATAACATGGAGAACAGCATTCAATAGAGATCTCCAAGCTGATACTGGCGACGCATTGCAGAATGCTACATTTGATAACTTACGGAATTTCAGACAAGAAGTTTCTGCTGTTTTAGGTGCAAATAATCCGAATTCGGCAAATGAGTTGAACGAAAATGGATATACTGGAGGGTATGGTTCAGCGCAACAAGAAGTAATAATTGGATCGTTTTTAGCAGCATATACTGGCAAAAGTGTAAACAAGAGGACCATAAATCCGTTTAAACAAATTCCATTGCCGAATTGGAGAATAACATATGATGGACTTTCGAAAATTAAATGGGTGAAGAAATATGTTAAAACATTATCATTTAGCCATGCATATAGATCAAGCTTTAATTTATCGGGATACACTACAAATTTAGACGGTAAGTTTGATTCTGATGGAAATGCTACAGAAGTAGATATTGCGGGCAATTTTATTGGGCAAAAGCAGATTTTAACAATGTCTATTATGGAGCAATTTGCACCTTTATTGGGAGTTGATATAACGCTTAAAAATAGTGTAATGGCTAAGTTAGAGATTAAGAAAGATAGAAACATATCGTTGAGTTTGGCGAATAATCAAATAACTGAAATCAAGGGTGCGGAGTTGGTTATAGGATCTGGTTATACATGGAAAAAACTTCAGTTACCGATTAAGTTTAATGGAAAAAAGGTAAAGGCTAGTGATCTGGTTTTACGATTAGATGTTTCTATTAGAGATAATAAAACCATTACTAGAAAAATTATAGAAAACCAAAATCAGGCGACAGCTGGTCAGAAAATGACCTCCATTAAATTCTCCGGAAATTACAAATTGGGTAAAAATCTTACTGTTAGATTGTATTATGATAGAGTGATGAATACCCCATTTATTTCTACATCATTTCCCACGGCAAATACAAATGCTGGTGTAGCTCTTCGATTTATGCTTCAATAGAGCTTTGCGAATTATTTTATAAGTGTAAAAAAGAAAAGAATAAAGTGTGATACTCAAAAGTATTTCATAAGTTCGTATTAAATAAAATAACAAATAATAGACATGAATATTCCATCAGATTTAAAATATACAAAAGACCACGAATGGTTGAAGGTTGAAGGTAACGTCGCAATAGTGGGAATTACCGCTTTTGCTCAGGGAGAGTTAGGTGACATCGTATACGTTGAAGTAGAAACGGAAGGTGAGGAACTAGATCAGGAAGAAGTTTTTGGATCGATTGAAGCGGTTAAAACGGTCTCGGATTTATTTATGCCTGTGTCTGGGGAGATTACTTCATTTAATGATGCTTTAGAACAAGATCCTGAAACAGTAAATAGTGATCCTTATGGAGATGGTTGGTTGGTTAAAATAGAAATGAGTAACGCAGCCCAAGTTGAAGGTTTATTGAATGCTGAACAGTACCAAGAGTTGATAGGGTAAACTTTTAATGTTTTTATCCAAGAACAAGTATGGTATTGTCTGGTCTACGTTAATACTTGTAGTATGCTTAATGCCTTCTGGCAACCTACCCAGCTCCTCTTTTTTAAGTTTTAAAGGAGCTGATAAGTTGATACACTTCGCTTTATATGCAGTGCTTCTTATATTAGTTGGTAAAGGACTAGTTAACTATTTTAAATTTTCCTATTCGATAAATAGAATTATTGTCATCGCCTTTCTTTATTGTTTTTTTCTTGGTGTTGGGATTGAATGCGTTCAGTCGGTTTTTGTTGTAGGTAGATTGGGTGATGTTTCTGATGTTTTAGCGAATACCATTGGAGCTTTTACAGGGATTGTATTTCTAATAACCCATTTAAAGAAAAGGGCTAGAAAAACATAATGGATATATAATATTATTTACGTAAAGGGGTGAACTATTTAGGCAATGGTTTGTATTAGATGTGAAGTTTAGAATAATTCTTCTTATCTTAGCCGAGATATAACCAAATAATTTTGGAGTTATTTTTGATAAGAGTTAATTAATAAAGCTCAAAAAAATGGATGCAAAGAAAACAAGTTACGCAAATATTGATAGTACTATAATTAGAACTGGACTGGTTTTGATCGGTGGAGTTATTGTAATGGGGGTAATGTTGTCTATGATGGAATACACAAACATTGTTCCGCCGAACAGCTCGTTAGATTCAGGATTGGCTGAGCTAGAGGATGAAGAGGTGATTGACATGAGCGATGCACCGCCACCACCACCACCACCACCACCACCACCACCACCACCTGCGCCACCGGAAGAAGTTGAGATATTGGAAGAGGATGATGAGCGTGAAGAAACAATTGTAACTATGCAAGATCAAGAATCGGAAGTTGTTGAAATTATAGAGGTTATTGAGGAGGAAGAGGTTATTGAGGTTGAAGAAATTTTTGAATTTGTAGAGCAGCAGCCGGAGTTTCCAGGGGGTGCTGCAGAGATGTATAACTATTTGGGAAAAGAAGTGAAGTATCCAGAAATGGCTAGAGAAGCCGGTATTCAAGGGAAAGTTTATGTAAAGTTTGTCGTGAAGAAAGATGGCTCAATCGGAGAAGTAAAAGTTGTGCGTGGTGTTCATAAAACGTTGGACAGAGAAGCTATTAGAGCAGTTAAGAGCATGCCAAAATGGACAGCTGGAGAACAACGAGGGAAGAAGGTGAGTGTGTGGTTTACGCTTCCGGTCAATTTCCGTATAGGATAACAATCAAAAAAAATTAAAAAAGCCCAGTGAAAACAGGGCTTTTTTATTTATGGAATGAAACTATACTCTCCATGTTTTAGCAATTGTCCTTTTGAATGTGAAGCAGGAATAGATAATTGGAAATAAAAAACCTCAACATAAAATATGTTGAGGTTTTTTTGTGGGCCCACTAGGGCTCGAACCTAGGACCCCCTGATTATGAGTCAGGTGCTCTAACCAGCTGAGCTATGGGCCCTTTTAAATAATCCAAGGAAAATTTAAAAGGCCAAAACAAATATTTCATTGTTTTGCGGCTGCAATTTTACATATTTGCATCCGAATAACCTATTAATTTTTATAAAATGCTCAATTTAACTGGTATAAAAAATATCATTTTTGACTTAGGAGGAGTAATATTAAATATTGATTATAATAAAACAGCTAATGCTTTTAAGCGGATTGGTGTAACTAATTTTGACGATATTTATTCGCAAGCAAAACAAGGTCAGGTGTTTGACAAATTAGAAACAGGAGAACTTACATCTGTCGAGTTTAGAGAATATATCAAGGAGATCGTTCCTTCCTTAGAGTGCAGGTATATTGATAAAGCTTGGAATGCAATGCTATTGGACTTACCTGCTCAACGGATTGTTCTTTTGAAAAAGCTCAAAAAGAAATATAGATTATTTTTATTGAGTAACACGAATGAAATACATATTAAAGCCTTTCGAAAGATTATTCAATCTTCTTATGGTGAAAACATATTTGATGCTATTTTCGAACATCAGTATTACTCTTCCGAGATGGGAATGAGAAAACCAAATTCAGATTGTTTCGAATCCGTTTTAGAAAAAAATAGTTTAGATCCTTCTGAAACTTTATTTATAGATGATTCCATTCAACATGTCGAAGGCGCCAGAAAATTAAAGATAAAAGCTTATCATTTAATGCCTGGAGAGGATATTACCGCACTTTTTCTTGACAAAGCTCAATAAGCACTCCACTAGTGGACTTAGGATGTAAAAACGCAATTATTTTGTTATCTGCACCATCTTTAGGTCTTTCGTGAATCATTCGAAAACCTTCTTTTGTAAGTCGCTTAATTTCCTTTTCAATATCATCCACTTCAAAAGCAATGTGATGGACTCCTTCACCTTTTTTTTCAATGAATTTTGATATGGGACTATCAGAGCTAGTTCCTTCCAGTAATTCAATTTTGGATTCTCCAATTTTAAAAAATGATGTGTTGACATTCTCAGAATCAACTTCTTCTATTTTATAAGGAGAAGTGTTGAGCAGTTTGGAATATAGTTTATTGGCAGCTTTCAAATCTTTTACGGCAATACCAATGTGTTCAATCTTTTTCATAGTGAAATATAAGCAAAAAAAAACCCTTCCGGTAGAAAGGGTTTTTTTTAAAAGTACTAGTAATTATTTTTTCTTGTTCCAAACTTCTCCCGTTTTACTATCATAGTTCACGTAGTAAAGTCCTTTCTTCAAGTTGTCAACTTTAATTATTTTACCAAATCCTTTTTTCACAAGGTTTCCATATGTGTCGAAAATTTCAAATAAAGTCTCATGCGAGAATTCTAAGTCTTTACACTTAGGGCAAACTATCGCCGCTTCTGGAATACTTGGGTCACTATACTTTGTGCTTTGCGACATTCTAGGTCTTCCTGTGTAGTCAATTTGTTTCACTCTAAATTTGTTTTCTCCTGAATGAGGACTTACCTTAAATTCATAAGAATTTTCTGAAGGCGTACCTTCACCGTCAAATTCACCTATTTTAATCCACTTATTCCATCTGTATTGTTCAATAAGATAAGTAAGTTTACCTTGTTCTCCAGTTGTCTTCCATTTAAGAATTTTGTCATCACCTGCATTAATACTCACTGTTTCAAATGTACTTCTAGGCCTCAATACTTCTGGGTTAAGAACTTTTGGGGAGCAATTTAATTTATGCGCAATTTTTATTGTTACTGGATCTCCAATTTGTAGGTTCAAATTGGTAAAGTCTATTTCAAAAGCGCTAGAGTTAATTTGATCAGTAGTAACATCACCATTAACGGTAACTTTAATTACACAGAAACCAATACCTGCATCAGCGAAGGGGTTTTGAACGTAAAGATTCTTACCTTGGTAATGTCCCTCATGAATGATACTTGCATTATTCTGAGCAGTTGACATCATTGTCAACAATACAAAACCAACCGTTAATATTTTATTTATTATCATACATTACAAATTACTATAAATAGTTCCACTATTCAGAACGCAATAATAAAAGCTATTTTGCTAATTTCAAAGTAAATTAGTTCTTTTTTTACAGCTTTTTATCCAAGCAAAAATACGACAAGTAGTTTAAAAAAGTACTTTAAACATAAAAAATTGTCGTTTAGATGTATTTCTAGTTTGTATTATCGATATAAGTCCGTATTCTTGTAAACATAGATAATCGTGTTACTTTAAAGAATAATTATGAGTAAAATATTTGTATCAATAATAGCATTAGCTTTTTTAGTCTCATGTGGGTCTTCTGACACTGTAAAGAATGATGGAGATACTTCAAGTGCCTTAAGAGTAACTAAAGAAGGATCAAAATACATTTATGGTGGTGTTTTGAAACTTGCTCAAGAAGAACGGTTTGTTACCTTGTTTCCTGCAGATGTTGAAGACGCAATTTCCTCAAAAATTGTTTCGCAAATTCATGATGGGCTGGTGAAATTTAGTTCAAAAGATTTATCTATTTTAAATGCTATCGCTGATAATTGGACAATGGATGAAAGTCAAACGATTTATACATTTACATTAAAAGACAATGTATACTTTCATGATGACGCTTGTTTCGAAGAAGGTAAGGGGAGAAAAGTAATAGCATCAGATTTTAAATATGCTTTTGAAATAATGACTTCCAAAGAAACAAGCCAAAACACGCATTTATTTAAGGATAGAGTTGTTGGCGCCTCTGACTATTTAGAAGGGAAGGCAAGTGAGATTAGTGGGATACAAGCTATTGATAATCAGACATTACAAATCACTATTCTAAAGCCTCAATCTTCTTTTATTTATCTTTTAGCGTTGCCAAATGCAGCGGTTATTGCCCATGAAGCTTTCGATAAGTATGGGAATAAAATGACAGTGGGAGCAGGTGCTTTTCAGTATGTTGAACCAACATCTCCGAGTGAGACGTGTCTAACATATAATAAGAACTATTATCTAAAGGATGAAGATGGCAATCAATTACCTTATCTAGATAGTGTTATATTTAAGTATGTTCCTACTAAATTGAGTGAGTTGGAAATGTTTAGAACAAAGGACATTGCATTTCTGTATGGTCTTCCAACTTCAAAAATTGCCGAAGTAGTAGCTGATAATATCGCTAACTTTAAAAATAAACCTCCTCAAACAATTTTGATAAGAGAGCCAGAAATGATTACTCAATACTATGAGTTCAACTCGCAAATTCCACCATTTGATAATATTAAAGTTAGAAAAGCATTGAATTATGCAGTGAATAGGGAAAGACTAATTAATAATATATTAAATGGTCAAGGAACAATAGGTGATAAAGGAATTACTCCAAGGATTAAATCATTTGGGGATTATAATTTTAACGCAATTGAAGGATATAGCTATAATCCTGAGTTGGCTCGTGAATTGCTTAAAGAAGCCGGTTATCCAAATGGAGAAGGTTTTCCTCCTGTAAGATTAGAAATTAATTTAGGAGGTAACAAACATAAGTTGGTTGCAACGGAGTTACAATACCAGTTTTTCGATGTTCTTGGCATTCATGTAGAGGTTGAGCAAGTATCTTTTGCTGATAAAGTAGAGCATTCTAAATATGGAAAGTCAGAAATATTTAGATCAGCATGGGTTGCTGATTATCCATCACCAGAATCATTTTTATCTGTTTTTTACGGAGAAAACGTTCCCGCTACCTTGGATGAACCTTCAAACTTGAATACGATGCGTTACAAAAATGAGATGTTTGATTCATTGTATATAAAAGGTACGCAAACAGCAGATAAGACAGAGAGGTATGAGTATTTTGCAAAAGCAGAAGGAATTATGATGGAAGAGTCGCCAATTATTATTCTATGGTATCAGGAAAATTATACTTTGTACCATTCTGAAGTTCGTAACTTCTATTACAATGCTATGGAGTATTTTGATTTTTCAGGTGTATATATGAAGGAAGTTACTTCTGAAGAGATAGAAACTGCACAAGATAAATTACAAAGTGGTGATGCTGCGACAGGCTTTTAAAGAAATGGTACTGTATCTATGAAGTTGTATACAAATAAAAAGGAGCCTTACAGTTCCTTTTTATTTGAAATTTATTTAGTTTCTCTTGCCGCAACAAGCATTTCCTTTACGCTCAGTTCCCTAAAGTCATCCATTCTATAACTCTGAAAAACCAAAGAGCTGCCTCCAATGTTTTTAATGCAGTAGAAATGATGATTAGGCATACTTTTAGCATCAGCTTCACTTATAGTGGTGTTATCACTTTTTAGTACTTTTGAATAACGAATATATCCGTCGCCCTCCTCAAAATAAATGAAATCAAAAATATTTTTTTGACCTTCGTGTTCTTTCTTAATCATCTCGATAGTTTGTGTTTTTTCTCCCCAATCATCTATTTCCATGTGCCAATATCTGTCTTTATGACCAGGCATTCTAATTTCCCATTTTGCTTCGCCTTCATTGTGCACTATTTCAGGTTGATCAAATCGATCAACAGGAGTGCCATCTTCGTCATCTTCTTTGTGGTAAGTTTTAGGAATCATTATAACGGCATTTAATTCAAATGGTGCCATGTCAAATTCTCTGTACTTTTTCGGATCAAATTGAGTTTCTCCTTCAGTAGCAATAGAATGTTCTACTATAGGTTGTTCTATTTTTTCTGTTTCTACCGGTTTTGTTTCATCTCCGCACGAACTGATAAAAAATAGTGCAGTAATTGTTAATAGGTATAATAAATTCTTCATGGGTTACGGGTGTTTCTAGTTTATCATTGCGACAAAGGTATATAATCTAATGGATTTTCATAACAAACCTTGCAGTGTGTCTACTTTTTTGTTCCACTAAAACCTCCTTATCTGCTCTTAATTGTTGAATAGTTTTGTCATCATAATGCCTTATAGTGAGTAGCTCAAGACCTTCATTATACTTTATAGAATAGTTGTCAGAAAGCGCATTAAGAATTTTATTTATTCTACCTGTATGATTGTCTGCACAAACCGAAAAACTAATGGCAGAGTTTTGCATTAAATTTATTTTGACCCCATTTTTTGAAAAGTGTTCAAAAATTTCGCTCAAATTATCCTCTGCTATAAAAGAAAAGTCTTTAGGAGAAATTGAAATCAAAATTTGTTTTTGCTTAAATATAAAGGAAGGAATTAGTGTGTCATTTTCTAATGAGCTTTGGATTTCTGTTCCTGCTTCTTTTGGATTTAGGAAAGACTTTACAAATAATGGTATCCCTAAATTCTGTAATGGTTTAATTGTCTTCGGGTGTATAACCGAAGCACCAAAGTAACTTAACTCGATGGCCTCTCTAAATGAAATTTTATTTAGTTTTTTACAATCATCAAAATATTTTGGATCTGCATTTAAAACACCTGGAACATCTTTCCATATAATAACTTCTTGAGCATTAAGACACCAAGCTAAAATAGAGGCAGAAAAATCAGAGCCTTCTCTGCCCAAGGTTGTTGTTTCACCTTTTTGATTGTGACCTATGAATCCTTGCGTAATTGCAATTTTTTGATTTCCTCTTACACTAAAGTATGCATCAATATTGGAAAACACATTTTCCTTTGTGCGCTCCCAGTTTACTTTTGCTTCACGGTGTTTGTTGCCGGTTTGAATAATTTTTCGTGCATCAAACCATATACAGTTTTTATTAATTGATTTGAGGTATTCAGCAATAATAGTGGTTGACATTATCTCCCCAAAAGAAACAATTTGATCGTATTCATAATCATAGTTTATTGATGCTGTTTGAGAAACTTTTTGGTTTAATTCATTGAATATTGTTTCAATCGATTCTAATTTGGGTAATTTCAGATCTCGAATTATACTGTTGTGAAAATCTATAACGTTCGATATAAGTTTTTCTGTATTAATTTTATCATTAGAAAAATAAGCTTCCGCTATTTTTTCCATAGCATTGGTTGTTTTTCCCATCGCCGAAACCACAATAACCAAGTTTTCTGTATATAGGTTTATGATGTCTGCTACATTTCTAACTGCTTCTGCATCTTTAACCGATGCTCCTCCAAATTTAAAAACCTTCATTTTTCTAATTTATGGTAAAGTTTCGAATATCTTCTTCAAAAAACCTTCCGTTAATCCATTCTCCGTCTAATTTAGCATTGTATTTTTTGTAAAAATTTATCGCAGGATCATTCCAGTCAATTACTTGCCAATCCATTCTTTTAACACCTCTTTTTTTTGCTTCTAAGATGACCTGGTTAAACAATAATTTTCCTATTCCTTTACCTCGATAATTCTCACTAACTAAAAAGTCTTCCAAATATAGTGTTCTTCCTTTCCAAGTTGAATAGCCTGTATAGTAAAGTGCAAAACCAATAACCATACTATCAACTTCAGCTACTAAACAATCAAACACTTTATTATCGCCAAAACCATCTTTTTCAAGATTTTCAACTGTGTTTACCATTTCGTTAGGTGCTTTTTCATATGTTGCCAGCTCTTGAATGTACTCCAGTACCTTCGGCATATCTTCTTTTTGACTTTGTCGGATTGTAATTTTCATTTTTTTCTGAATTGATGAATCAAAATTCGCTATAAATTTGATAAAATCTCCGATATTTGAGGAAATTTAACGTAAGATCATAAAATGAGTCATTTTACAACATTAGGAGAGTTTATTATAGACCGTCAGAAAGATTTTCCAGGTTCAAGTGGAGAGTTATCTCGAATACTTAGCGCCATTCGTTTGGCTTCCAAGATTGTCAATCAGGAAATTAATAAAGCGGGGGTAGCTACCGATATTCTGGGTGCAGCCGGCAGTGAAAACATACAAGGTGAACAACAACAAAAACTAGACGTCTATGCAGATGAGAAATTCATAAAAGCAATAGAAGCCCGTGGTGTTGTTTGTGGAATTGGATCTGAAGAGAACGACGATTATATAGCATATGAATCTGAAAAATGCCAGAATGGTAAATATGTTTTATTAATGGATCCATTAGATGGTTCATCTAATATAGATGTAAATGTTTCTATAGGAACAATCTTTAGTGTTTTCGAAAGAAAATCTGAAATAGGAACCAAAGCAGAATTGGAGGACTTCTTGCAAATAGGAGATAAACAAGTTGCTGCTGGTTATGTAATTTATGGGTCATCTACAATGCTGGTATTTACTACTGGAAATGGTGTTCATGGGTTTACTTATGACCCAGGTATCGGCACTTTTATTTTATCACATCCAGATATGAAATTTCCAGATAACGGTAAAATTTATTCTGTAAATGAAGGCAATTATAATAACTTCAATCAAGGAGTTAGACGTTATATACAATACTGTCAAGAAATAGATGCTTCTACCAACCGTCCTTATACAGGAAGGTATATCGGATCATTAGTAGCAGATTTTCATAGAAATCTTATCAAAGGAGGAATCTACATGTATCCTGCAACTACGACTGCTCCAAATGGCAAATTAAGATTACTGTATGAATGCAGCCCTTTAGCCTTTCTAGCTGAGCAAGCTGGCGGCTCTGCTTCAACAGGAAATGGAAGAGTGATGGAAGTTGAACCTACAGAACTACATCAACGTGTACCTTATTTTATAGGGTCAAAAGAGATGGTAGAAATGGCTGAAACGTTTTTGGAAACGCATAAAGAATCAGCACAATAAGATAAAGTGGAGGAAGTAAAAGCATTCAGTCTTGAAAATGTTAAAGATCTCTATAGCTCCTCCTCAAAAATTAAGGAGTTAACAGAGTCCTTCGCCGAAAATTGTAGAATACACCTTGCTGGACTATCAGGTTCTTCTGATGCCCTTGTCGCTAATGCTTGCTTCAATAATCTTCCAGGGAACTATCTTTTTATATTATCGGATAAAGAAGAAGCTGCTTACTTTTATAATAATTTAGAAAACATAACAGGAAAAGAAAGAGGCACAAGTATCTTGTTTTATCCAGGGTCTTATCGACGGCCCTACCAAATAGAAGAAACGGATAATTCGAATGTTATACAACGAACAGAAGTATTATCCATCATTAAAAAACGTAGGAAGAATACAATAGTTGTAACTTATCCTGAAGCAATTGTAGAAAACGTAGTATCGAGAAAAGTATTGAATAAAAGTACGCTAGAATTAGAAGTAGGTGTTGAATATTCAATCGATTTTATCAACGAACTTTTGATTGAACACGATTTTGATAAGGTTGACCACGTATATGAGCCTGGACAGTTTGCTGTTCGTGGAGGAATTGTAGATGTATACTCCTTCTCGAATGATATGCCTTATCGAATTGAGTTTTTTGGAGATGAAATTGAATCCATTCGCGTATTTAATCCAGAAGATCAATTATCCATAAGTACTATAAAGAAAATTAACATTGTTCCCAATGTTAACGCTTCATTATTACAAGAGGGTAGAGAATCTTTTTTAAATTACATTCCTGCGGATACGCGTGTTTGGATTAAAGATTTTGACCTTGCCAAAAACAGAATTATAAAAGGTTATGAAAAAGCAAAATATACTTTTGATAAAATGGAAGGAACGGTCAGACACCTTGCTCCGTCTCAATTATACTTAGCACCTTCTGACTTTGAGTTATACCTGGGTAAGCATCCAATAGTGGAGTTTGGAATGCGTTTTAATTTTAAGCCGACCACAATAATTGAGTTTCATACGCTCCCGCAGCCTCCATTTAATAAGAATTTTGATTTATTAATTGAGAATCTAAATTCAAATTCCGCGCAAGGAATTACCAATATAATTGTATCAGATAACGGAGTTCAATTGGAGCGTCTATTCAATATTTTTAAAGACATTGAAGGCGATGTTAATTATCATCCAGTGAACATAGCTTTACAAGAGGGTTTTGTGGATAAAGATTTAAAAATTGCTTGTTATACAGATCATCAAATTTTTGAACGCTACCATAAGTTTAAACTAAAAGAAGGATACAAAAAATCACAACAAGCGTTTACATTAAAAGAAGTTTATAATCTTCAAAAAGGAGATTTTGTAGTACATATAGATCATGGTGTTGGTCAATTTTCGGGTTTAGAGAGAATAGACACTAATGGAAAAGAGCAAGAAGCAATTCGCTTAATTTATAAAGGCGGAGATATTTTGTATGTCAGTATCCATTCTTTACACCGAATTTCGAAATTTACAAGTAAAGAAGGAAGTCAACCAAAATTGCATAAACTAGGGGCTCCGGCTTGGGCTGCCGCAAAAGCGAAAACGAAAGTCCGTATTAAAGAAATGGCGTTTGACTTGATAAAGTTGTATGCCAAAAGAAAGGCTAGTAAAGGTTTTGCCTTTGCTCCCGATACGTATCTACAACATGAATTAGAAGCGTCTTTTATGTACGAAGACACTCCTGATCAAGCTTCTACAACTCTTTCTGTAAAACAAGATATGGAGTCAGATGCTCCTATGGATCGTTTGGTTTGTGGTGATGTTGGTTTTGGAAAAACCGAAATCGCGATTCGTGCTGCTTTTAAAGCGGTTTGCGACAGCAAACAAGTTGCAATATTGGTCCCCACAACCGTTTTGGCATTTCAGCATTATAAAACTTTTAGCGAACGACTAAAGACCTTTCCATGCACTGTTGACTATGTGAACCGATTTAAATCAGTAAGTAAAAATAAAGAAACGTTAAAAAGACTTGCAGAGGGGAAAGTTGATATAATAATAGGAACGCATCGATTAGCTGGTAAGGATGTGAAGTTCGGAGACTTAGGCTTGTTGATTATTGATGAAGAACAAAAGTTTGGTGTTTCGGTAAAAGACAAATTGAAAACGTTAAAGGAAAATGTAGATACGCTAACACTGACAGCAACACCTATTCCTAGAACGCTCCAATTTAGTATGATGAATGCACGTGACTTGTCTGTTATGAGAACTCCCCCGGCAAATCGCTATCCAGTAGATACAATCGTTCAATCATTTAGTGAGGAAACAGTTCGGGATGCTATCAACTATGAGGTGCAGAGAGGAGGTCAAATTTTTTACATTAACAATCGGGTACAAAACATTCAGGAGGTTGCTGGAATGGTTCAACGTTTATGTCCAGATGTAAGAGTGGCCATAGGTCATGGGCAAATGGAAGGAAAACAATTGGAAGCGATTGTATTGGATTTTATGGCCGGGATGTATGATGTTTTAATAGCAACTACAATTGTAGAATCTGGGATTGATATCCCGAATGCAAATACAATTATTATTAATAATGCCAACCATTTTGGGTTGAGTGATTTGCACCAATTAAGAGGTAGAGTAGGTCGTTCCAACAAAAAAGCATTTGCTTATATGTTTACTCCTCCGGAGCATCATTTAACAGATGATGCAAGAAAAAGATTAAATGCTATTCAGCAGTTTTCGGATTTAGGAAGCGGAATGAGTATTGCTATGCGTGATCTAGATATAAGGGGAGCAGGAGATTTATTAGGAGCTGATCAAAGTGGTTTTATTAGTGAAATTGGAATCGATGCTTTTCAAAAAATTCTAGATGAGGCCATTCAGGAATTGAAAGAAACAGAATTTAAAGAACTTTTTAAAGAAGAAATTGCTAAAGGAGAATTTGTAAAAGAGTGTCATTTGGAGACTGATTTTGAAATCATTATTCCGAGTGAATATGTCAACGAAATTACCGAAAGGTTAAGCCTGTACCGTGAATTGGATAATATTGAACATGAAGAAGACTTAAAGGGTTATGAAAAACGCTTGATAGACCGCTTTGGAGAAGTTCCATCGGAAACACACGAATTAATGAATGCTATTCGTTTACGTTGGTTGGCTAAAGACATTGGTTTTGAAAAATTAGTTCTAAAGAAAAACATTCTAATAGGCACTTTTATTACTGACCAGAACTCGGTGTATTATCAATCTAATAAGTTTACAAAGGTTCTGAATTTTATAAAAAGCAACCCTCACGCGGCAAATATGGCGGAGAAAAAGGGTAAATTGCGTTTACGGTTTGATAACGTTTCTTCTGTTGAAGAGGCAATCAATAAATTAACAATGATATAATAACTCTATGATTGAATTTATCAAAGGGCTGCCCAAAGCAGAGTTGCATTTACATATAGAAGGTTCTTTTGAACCAGAATTAATGTTCAAAATAGCGAAACGTAATAACGTTGAAATACCGTATAAATCTGTGGAAGAAGTAAAAGCAGCATATGCTTTTGATAATCTTCAAGATTTTTTAGACATCTATTATTCCGGTGCTGGCGCTTTAATGGTAGAACAAGATTTTTTCGATTTAACCTGGGCGTATTTAGAAAAAGTTCATTCTGAAAATGTTCTCCATGCTGAGATTATGTTTGACCCTCAGACACACACGGATAGAGGTATTCCTTTTGGAACAGTAATTATTGGAATTAGCAATGCATTAAGAGAAGCAGAGGCTAAATTTGGAATGACAACCAAATTAATTATGAGTTTTCTTCGCCATTTAAGTGAAGAGGAGGCTTTCAAAACCTTAGAAGATGCGCTTCCTTACAAAAAATTAATCACTGCAGTTGGATTGGATTCCTCAGAAGTGGGAAATCCGCCTTCAAAATTTCAACAAGTTTTTGCAAAAGCAGAAGCAGAAGGTTTTTTAACTGTAGCCCATGCAGGAGAAGAGGGTCCGGCTGAATATGTTTGGGAAGCACTGGATTTATTAAACGTGTCCAGAGTTGATCATGGGAACAATTCGTTGGATGATGAAATCCTCGTCCAGGAATTAGTAGACCGAAAAATGCCGTTAACAGTTTGCCCTTTGTCTAACTTAAAACTAAAAGTTGTAACGGATTTAAAAGATCATCCCTTGAGAGAGATGCTGCAAAAAGGCTTATTGGCCACCATTAATTCGGATGACCCTGCTTATTTCGGAGGATATATGAATGCAAACTATATTGAAGTGGCTGAAGCGTTAAGCCTCACTAAAGAGGAAATTTGTCAATTAACTAAGAATGCATTCGAAGCGAGTTTTTTAAATGAGAATCAAAAGAAAGACTTGATTTCTCGTGTTGAAGATTACTGCAAAGAGAATAGTTTTTGAGACATTTAATTGCTTCGTAAAACAAACAACCATTAACGAATAATAAATTCTATAATCCCAATAGTCTTTAACTGAAGAATAATAGCTGGTTTATTCTAACCTTTGGTCGTGTAAAAGAATGTTTTTTTTAAATAAAAAAATGCACTACTATTTTTACATTTGACTAACGTGAGTAAAAACTCTCTAAAACATACCAAGCCAAAAGCTAAGAATCAGGTTGCAAAAAGCAGTAAAAGCAAGGCTGGCAAGGCAAATAAAACAGAACTTTCTACAAAAGCAAAAATGTGGTTCATTCTTACTCTTTGGATAACAGCTTTGTTGTTGTTTTCTATTGTTTCGGGAATCATTTATTTTAGAAGTGAAGAGAGTTTACCTTCCATTGAGCAACTAGAAAACCCCAGAAGTGACGAAGCTTCGTTGGTATATTCTTCTGATGGAGAAATTCTAGGAAGCTTTTATGTTGCTAATCGCACCAAAGTTGATTTTGACGAACTGTCGCCTCATCTGGTTGATGCATTAGTGTCAACTGAAGATGAGCGTTATTTTGAACATTCCGGAATTGATGGAGAAGCTTTAGCGAGAGCCATCGGAAAGGGCTTAATAGGGATGAATGGAGGAGGAGGAAGCACGATTACGCAGCAATTGGCTAAAATGATGTTCCATAAACGTCCAAAAACCAAATGGGAAAGAATAGATCAGAAACTCAATGAATGGACAATTGCTGCTCGTTTGGAAAGGAGATATACCAAAGAGGAAATTGTTGCCATGTATTTTAATGAATTTGATTTTTTAAATACTGCAGTTGGAATACATGCAGCAGCAAGAGTTTATTTTAATAAACAAGTACATGAATTGAATATTCAGGAAGCGGCTATGTTAGTTGGTATGGCGAAGAACCCAACAATTTACAACCCCGTTAGAAAACCGGAAAACACATTGAAACGAAGAGAAGTAGTGTTGTCCCAAATGCTGCGAAACGATAAAATTTCTCAAGCAGAGTATGATTCTTTACGAATTCTTCCGTTGGGCTTGGACTTTAAGCCTGAGACACACACAAGTGGTTTAGCTCCTTACTTTAGAGAATATGTCAGGTTGGAAGCAAAGAAAGTTTTAAAGCAAAATGGAATTCTGAATGAATATGGCAAGCCAATAGATATTTATAGAGATGGGGTTAAAATATTCACTTCTTTAGACGCTAGAATGCAGAAACATGCGGAATGGGCGGTTGAGGAACATTTAAGAGGTGAATTACAAGCATCATTTGACAAGAACATTAAAAAGTATAAACACAATCCCTATTCAAATGAAGTATCAAAAACATCCAGAGATAATAGTTTAAATAGCGCAATTCAAAGGTCTGAGAGATACCGTAAACTGAAGAAACAAGGTTTGTCTGAAGCGGAAATAAAGAAGAATTTTAAGAAAAAAATTACAATGAAGGTCTTTGATTGGGATGCTAAAAACTATCGAAAAGAAGTTCAGTTTTCTCCAATAGATTCAATTTATCATTACAAATCAATGCTTCAAGTTGGCCTTGTTTCCATTGATCCAAGCTCAGGCTATATTAAAGCTTGGATAGGAGGTCCTTATTACAAAGATTTTAAGTACGATCATGTTTATAAGGCCAAACGGCAAGTTGGTTCCACTATGAAGCCTTTTATTTATGCGGCAGCCTTACAAGATAAAATTATAACTCCATGTACCGAATTCCCAGATATCAAATACTGTGTAGATGTTCCTTACGGTGCCGCTACTCAACAATGGTGTCCTGGTGGACAAAAAAATTATGGACAAGAGTTAACTCCCGTTTACTTTGCTTTAGCTAATTCAATGAATAATATTACTGCTAAAATAATAGCGATGAGCGGTGGAGATAACCTTAGGGTGGTAGATTATTTTGAGAATATGGGGTTAAAAAACAAAACAATTGATGCTGTTGCTTCCCTCGGGTTGGGAGTATGTGATATGTCCGTATTAGAGATGACTTCTGCTCATTGTGTTTTGTCGAATTTAGGTTACTATAATGAGCCAACTGCTATTATACGAATAGAAGATAAGAATGGAAAAGTATTGTATGAGGCGCAGCCAAAAGTTCGGCAAATCATTCAAGAGGAGGCTGCTTATGAAGTAATCAAAATGATGAAAGGAGTAACAGGAGTTAAACGTCCATCTGATGGTAAAAGAGGAGGTACAGCTGCCCGATTAAGGTCTGGTAAGCCGTATGCTTTTTCGGGAATAATGGCGGGAAAAACGGGAACTACGCAGAATAATTCAGATGGTTGGTTTATGGGACACACGCCAGATTTGGTAACAGGAGTTTGGGTTGGGGCAGAAGATAGAGGAGTACATTTTTCTACAACTACTTTAGGCCAGGGGGCCAATACAGCTTTACCAATTTGGGGTTATTTCATGAGTAAGGTGTATAGAGACAAGAAAATCAAGATTTCTCATGGAGATTTCAAACCTCCTTATGAAGGCTACCCTGCAACTATAGAATGTGAAACAGCAGGTACATTTAATGATCCCGGTTGGGAAGATTAGTTTTCTGCCGAACTATCATTTAAAATATTTTGTATTGCTATTCGTCATACAAAAGTATGAGGCACATGGCAGAAACCAAAATCAAGTCAAAAGACAACAAGAAAGTATCTTTTAAGTGGGCATTTAAAGAATTTATTTGGCCTAGAAAAAAAATTCTTTTTGTTGGTTTATTGCTTATTGTAATTAGGAGTTTGTCAGGTTTAGTAGCTCCAATGGAAATTAAGGAATTATTAGATGTTGTTGTTCCGGCTGGAGACATAGGAGCACTTTATAGGATATTAATCATCGTAAGTTTAGCGATTTTAGTTCAGGCCCTATCTTCTTTTTCTCTTACCAGACTTTTAAGTGTAGAAGCGCAGCATTTGATTTCTCTTTTACGAGCAAAGGTTCAAAAGAAATTATTGACTTTACCTATAAGTTTTTTTGATAATAATAAATCTGGAGCATTGGTTTCTAGAGTAATGACAGATGTTGACGGGGTAAGAAATTTGGTTGGAACAGGGTTTGTGCAATTAATCGGCGGATTGATTACTTCAGTTATAACATTAGTATTATTGATTAATATCAATGCTATGATGACATTGTTTGTATTAGTTCCCGTAGGAGTATTTGCATTTGTAGCATTGAAAGCTTTTGGTTATATCCGTCCAATATTTAGAAATAGAGGTAAAATAAATGCAGAAGTTAAAGGTCGGTTGACAGAAACATTGAATGGGATTCGGGTTATTAAAGGTTTTAATGCTGAAAAACAAGAGAACGCTGAGTTTGAAAAGGGTGTTGATCGCCTATATCAAAACGTGAAGAAAAGTTTAACAGCTACTGCGTTAATGACCAGTTCTTCTACTTTGTTAATTGGTTTAGCATCCGCAGGAATAATGGGTATAGGAGGGTATTATATGATGGACGGAAACGGTATGACAGCGGGGCAATTTATACAGTTTACAGTGTTATTGGGTTTTATGTTGGCACCATTGGTTCAAATGGGAAATATTGGCAGTCAATTAACCGATGCTCTTGCTGGCTTGGATAGAACGCAAGAATTGATGGAAATGGAAGAAGAGGATAATCCTTTGGAGAGAACAGTAACACTTGATGAGGTTAAAGGAGATGTCATTTTTGACAATGTTTCTTTTCGTTATGAAGAGAGTAAAGATGTATTGCATAATATTTCATTTAAAGCTTCATCTGGAAGTGTTACTGCATTGGTTGGTTCATCTGGCTCCGGAAAGTCTACTATAGCTGGTTTAGCCGCAACTTTTTTAAACCCAATAGAAGGAAAAGTTACCTTAGATAATATTGATTTAGCTACCGTTAACTTAAGCAGCTATAGAAGTAAATTGGGAGTCGTATTACAAGATGACTTTTTATATGAAGGAACCATTCGGGAAAATATATTGTTTCCACGACCTGATGCTACCGAAGAACAATTAATCGAAGCTGTAAAAGGAGCTTATGTTGATGAATTTACGAACCGTTTTGAGAAAGGCTTGGATACTGTTATTGGTGAACGCGGAGTTAAACTATCGGGTGGTCAGCGTCAGCGAATATCCATAGCAAGAGCTTTATTGGCAGATCCTCGAATTATTATCTTGGATGAGGCAACGTCTAATTTAGATACAGAAAGTGAATCCTTTATTCAAAAAAGTTTAGGTATTTTAATGAAGGGCAGAACAACTTTTGTCATTGCTCATCGATTAAGTACTATCCAAAAAGCGGATCAAATTTTAGTTATTGAAGAAGGTAAAATCATCGAAAGCGGTAAACACGATGAATTACTTCAAAAGAAAGGAAGGTATTATGATTTGTATACATACCAGAGCAGAATATAACGCTATGATTTCTTTACGTAAGCTGTAATAATCACAATTGTTTGTTTGTCAACTTTTCCTTCAATATACTCCGCGTTATCTCTGTCTAATGAGATGTTTCTTACAGCTGTGCCGCGCTTGGCAATCATACTACTTCCTTTAACGTGTAAGTCTTTAATTAAGACAACAGTGTCACCTGCAAACGCTTAAATTATCTTCTCCTCCGCATAGTTCACAGGTTACACTTCTTGCTAGTAACTCTCTTTGGACGCTCATAGTAGACATGTTTAGAGCGCAATTTTAATCAATTTCATTTAAATGTTTTGCTAAATTCACCCCAGTACTTGCACAAGCTTGTAAAAGATATCCGCCAGTTGGAGCGTCCCAATCCAACATTTCTCCAATGCAAAATTGATTGGACATTTTTTTGAGTTCAAAATTTTCAGAAACTGCTTTTAAATCAATTCCTCCAACTGTAGAAATTGCCTCATCAACGGATGCTGCATTTACTATTTCTAAAGGAAATTTTTTAATGTTTTTTGATAATGACTCTGCATTTAAATACGCCTCTTTAGATATACTTATTTTTAATAACTCGATTATAGGCGGACTTAGTTTGAGTTCTTTTTTTAAGGTTTCAGTAGTGTTTTTATGTTTAGACAATGTTATTTTAGAATGGATTTTTTCTGCTATTAGCGAAGGTTTAAAATCGATAAAAACGGTTGCTTTGGAATGCTTAAGCAACTGATCTCTAATTTGCGGTCCAAGTCCATAAATGGAATTTCCTTCTAACCCAAATTTGGTAATTACTGCTTCTCCTTTTTGAGTTTTATTATTGCATGAGATGGTAATATTTTTTAGAGGAGTTCCTTCGTGCTTCTCAATAAAACGTGATTTCCAAGCAACTTGATAACCGCAATTTGATGCTTGAAAAGTTTTTGTTTTGATTCCTTTTTTAGAAAAAGTATCGAGCCAATTTCCATCGGAACCAGTAACTTTCCAACTTGCTCCTCCTAAGGCAAAGACAGTATAATCTGTTTGTATGGATTTCTTATTAATAATCGGTTTATGGTTTTCAGCCCAATCAGAAAAAGTATGTTCATATTTAATATCAATTCCCTTTTCTTTGAGATATTTCAAGATTGAGTTCATCACTTCAATAGGCTTAATACCTTGTCTTGGATAAACTCTTTTACTGCTTCCTATATAGGTCGGAACCCCAATTTGTTCCAACCAATTTTTAAACTGAACATTAGTGAAATTAAGTAAGGCTTTCTCTAAAAGGTCATTAGGTGTATATCGCTTAATAAGCTGATTAATTGGCTCTGAATGCGTTAGGTTAAATCCTCCTTTGCCAGCAACTAAAAATTTGCGACCAGCCGTTTTGTTTTTTTCATAGATTGTAACCGAAAATTTTTCAGCATCTAGAAATGCCGCCAATAAAAAAGCTGATGGACCACTACCTATAATTGCAATTCGTTTTTTCATAAAAAACTTAGGGTTAATACTATTTGTGCTATTTTTTTAACGAGGTTATTATTCAATAGCCTCAATTATCTCTTTTAATAACTGGTCGTAAGAGATGTCACCTTTATTGGCTAACCCAAACCGAACAACTACTATATTTTTAGAGGGGATAATAAATATTCTTTGACCTTGAAAACCGTCTGCGAAATACATGTCTTTGGGTACGTTTGGATATTCCTCGTCGTTTTGTTTCCAAAATTGAGCTCCGTATTTTCCTTCTGACCCCTCCGCTGGAGATGCTGTATATTCTGTCCACCAATCTGGAAAGATTTGCTGATCTGCTACTTTTCCATTTTTTAAATACAGTAATCCATATTTTGCCCAATCTCTAGGGGTTGCCCATGCATATGAGGAGCCGACGATAGTTCCAGAAGGGTCCGTTTCTAATACCATGCTTTCAGCGCCAATCCAATTGAATAATTCTTTATTAGCAAAATTTAAATAAGCTGCATCATCAGCAAGTTGTTTTCGAATTAATCCAGATAAAATGTTGGAAGTTCCTGAAGAGTATTTCCAATCTTTACCTATTTCACCTTCCAATTGATGATCAATAGCAAATCCATATGAATCATCTTCGGTGTAGAGCATTTTGGTCACATCTGAAATAGAGCCGTAATTCTCTTCCCATTCTAATCCGCTATTCATTTGCAGTAATTGATTCCAGGTAATGTTTTTTCGGTTATCGTTTTGCCATTTTTCAATTCCGGTAGTTTTGTGTAATTCAATTTCCCCTTTCTTTATCAATATTCCTACTAATGTGTTCATGATGCTTTTCGCCATGGACCAGCCGAGCTGTTTTGTGTTTTTGTCAAATCCTTCGGCGTATTGCTCTGCAATTAGCAGATTGCCATAAAGCACTACAATAGCCCTTGTGTTTTTAGGATTTTCTCCTTCAACTTCTGTGAAGTGATTATCAATAGCAGCTTTAAGTTTGTTTTGGTTAACTTTTTTGGGCAAAGGTTCCAAATTATCGAAATCGGCAAAAAGAGAAGAAATTGCTTCGGGCTTTGGAGGTGTGATATTTAACGCGGTTAGGTCAAATGGTTTTCCAGTGGTTACCAAGTAGCACCCCGTTTTTTCATTGTAAAAGGCCTTTTGAGAGCGCATACCTAAAAAAGAACTTGTAACAGTTTTGTTTTGATAGTCAATAGTATTTGAAACGTATTTAATGAAAGAGAAATTTAAATCTTTGGCTTCAATCTCTTTTTGTTCTCTGCCTGCAACAAAAACACAAGAGCACATGTTTTTAGCTGCATATCCATTGATTACAGGTAGCCTAACATATAGGTAGTAGAACCCAAATAGAATCCCCAACAGCAGAATAAAAGCCATAATTTTTATTATTTTTCGTGTATTCATGCACTGGTGAAGTTACAATAATTTTGTCATTGAAATTAATAGGCTTCAATAAGAGGCTGGGTAAAAGTAAGACAAGAATTTTTATCTTTTGAATAAACAGTTGTTCATTCAAAAAACTTAAAGAAAATAATTAATCTTCCTTATTAAAGATTGAACTATATTTGCGCCCGCATGCCAAATTTCAATAATAGTTTATCGTCAAAATTACCAAAAATAGGAACGTCTATTTTTACGGTAATGTCTTCTTTAGCAAACGAAGAAGGAGCATTAAATATGTCTCAGGGCTTCCCAGATTTTCAGGTTGACCCAAAATTGATTGAGTTAGTTTCAAAAAATATGCAGCAAGGGAATAATCAATATGCCCCGATGCAAGGTGCTTTGAGATTACGTGAAGCTTTGAGCCATAAAATTGATAAAGCTTATGGAGTTAAATACAGTCCTGAATCAGAGATAACGATTACTGCAGGTGCTACGCAGGCTATTTTTACAGCAATCTCAGCTTTTGTAAAGGAAGATGATGAAGTAATTATTTTCACTCCTGCATATGACTGCTATCAACCTGCAATTGAGTTGAATGGTGGCCGGCCAATATTTGTTCAGCTTCATGCACCAACCTACAAAATTGATTGGCAAGCGGTTAAAAAGGTTATTTCTCGTAAGACCAAAATGATCATCATTAATACACCACATAATCCAAGTGGAACAATGCTGTCCAAAGAAGATTTAATGGAGTTGGATAAAATAACTTCAGGATCGGAAATCATTATTTTAAGCGATGAAGTATATGAGCATATTGTTTTCGATGGAAAAGAGCATGAAAGTATATGTAAATATCCAGGATTGACTGATCGATCAATAGCAACTTATTCTTTTGGAAAAACATTTCATGTTACGGGATGGAAAATGGGTTATTGTATAGGTCCTGAAAATCTCATGCATGAGTTTCGAAAGGTCCATCAATTCAATGTTTTTTCTTGCAATCACCCTGTTCAAATTGCTCTTGCTGAATATTTGGAAGATGAAAATAATTATATCAACCTAGGCTCATTTTATCAAAAGAAAAGAGATTTATTTTTAGATGCTGTATCTACTTCACGATTTGAACCAATTACTTGCGATGGAACATATTTTCAATTACTGAAATATGATCAAATAACAGACGAAAAGGATGTAGATTTTGCGATTCGTTTAACCAAAGAGTTTGGTGTAGCATCCATCCCGGTTTCTGTTTTTTACCATGTTCTTTTGGATGAAAAAGTACTCCGTTTTTGTTTTGCAAAAGGAGAAGATACGTTAAAACAAGCTGGAGAGATTTTAGCAAAGGTTTAGGTTCTACACAATTTATACTTAATATTTTTCTGAAAAGTGGGGTAACAATCGGGGCAATTTGTCGTTATTTAGTTACCTAATCTTTATTTTAATGCATAAACAAATTTTCGTAGCTACTTTTATCCTATGTTCACTGCTGTCTTTTGGACAACACGCTCAAATTATTGATGTCTATACCAAGCGTGATACTACAAATCATCAATTTGTTAAATCTGATGATTTATTTATTGAAAGATGGGACACATTAGCGCAACCGAATTTTTGGAAGCAGGTAATGGTTACACCTCCAGATTCTTGTATTATAAATATTGCTGCTACTCGAACCATTTTAGGAAAAGAGTCTTTTGTTGCATGGAAAGCACAAACAGAAACACAAAAAGGACTTTATAAGGACAGTGTCCGAAAACAGTATGGATTGGCTAGTGATGTGAAAATTTATGTGACTTCAGGAAAAAGTCATTTTTACCAAATTGAAACAGTAATGCCCAGTATTAGTAAAGCTGTAGACGCTTTTGGAAAATATAGAACTGATCCATGGTTTGCACAAGCAATACTATTAATAGAGAGCCCTGGGAAAATTCAGTATTCAAGTGTAGGTGCTTATGGTCCGTTTCAATTAATGAAATCTGTAGCACGCTCACATGGCTTGAAAGTCAATAAATACGTTGATGAACGAAAAGATTTTGATAAATCTGCAATGGGGGCAGCTCATCTTTTACGAACTACTTGTATTCCTGAAGCCAAGCGAATATTGGATAAGCACAACTTAACTTATAACGAATCAGATTTATGGTTTCGCTTATTTGTGCTGCATATTTATCACGCTGGAGCCGGAAATGTTGGGGGGTTAATAGATAGTCTGCAACCAGAAAAAGGAGGACAGGAACTAATAACATTACTGTGGCAAAGTGAATGGGGAGGATTTAAAAATGCTTCTCAAAATTATTCTCAGGTTGCACTTGCTTCGCTCCTGCAATTACAAGAATTGATTTACGAAAAATGCGATTATATTTTTGAATGTAAAGCGTTTTAAGAACCCACCTTAAATGCCTAATTTCGCTGTATGACAAAACTCGTCAATCGGATTGCATTATTTGTATTTATCGGAGTTGCAGTAACGGCCTGGATTACTTACCATGAGGAAATGGATATTGTAGTGCCTTATTTGAAACAGGTCTTTTTAGCGATTGCTATTTTTATGTTCATTTTATTATTTTTAAAAGCGAATTACAGATGGCAGGCCTCTTATCTGGTCAAAAAAGCTCCAAATTCCTTTATAATTAGTGGACAGGGAATTAAAAAAGCGATTGTTTATGAAGGTATAAATATTGGTTTTTATGCCTATTTATCTATCATGCTTTTGTTATATGTAAATGAAGGGTTTATTATCGGAATACTTATTGGTCTTTACTTTTTAGAGGGCTTTATTAACCTTGTTCAAAATATGTTTAGCTCTGGCTATAGAACACTTATTCAAGAAAATGCGATTACTATTGTTTCTAATTACATCACCATAATTCCAATGAAAGAAATCGTCAAGATTGAGAGTAGTCATAGGGATATTCGATTCTTAGATAAGAATAACAAAACCTATTTATTGGACATTGACTCTATTAAGGCGGAACAGCATGAAACGTTTATTGGTCAGGTAAAATCAATAGCGAAAAGCAAAGGTATTTATTGCGATGTTGCTTTTACCCGAGATGACATACACCATGGTTAAGCCATCCAAAGCTTTAGTTTCAAAGAATTTTTTTGGATTTCACCCAGTTTTTGGGTTATAAACTTACTTTGCGAATAAACTCTCTAGATTATTAAAAGCTTTAAATTCCAAGGCATTTCCAAAAGGGTCCAAGAAGAACAATGTTGCTTGTTCTCCCGGTTCTCCTTTAAATCTGGTATACGGTTCAATCAAGAATTTAGTGCCTATGCTTTTTAGTTTTTCTGCGAGCAGATTCCAATCATCGATTGAAAGAACTACACCGAAATGTGGGATAGGAACTTGTTGCCCATCTACTGGGTTATGCACGTTATTATTTTGCATGGTTTTATCTTCATGGGTAACCAATTGATGTCCATAAAAATTCCAGTCAATCCACTTTTCAGATGACCTACCTTCTTCGAAACCTAATACATTGCCGTAAAAATCTCTTGCTTTTCCTATGTTGGAAACAGGTATAGCAAGGTGAAAAGGTCTTAAACTCATGTTTTATTGAACTATTGAATTAAAAATTATTTGGAATTTTTTCTGCGTATAATATTGCGCTGAAAATAATATAGTAAAGAATACGGTTAGAGTTTTCATTAGAATTTTAGGTTAAAATACGAGCGCAAATTTAGCGAATAATAAATGGTTATTATATGTATAATGGAAGACATTAGTTTTGTTTACTGCCTGTTGTCACAAGCAACTGTGTAAAACCAATTTTATTCAATTGTTAATGAGCGATTGGTTTACTTATTTTCGAATTTATAAACCATGGTTAATTACAAAATGAAAAATATTTTATTTCTGCTAAGCTTATTTATTTTAATAGGTTGTTCTGAATCAGAATCAGAAACGGAAACGGAAAAGCCAAAGGCGGAAGTAGTTGAAATCACTCCAGAAGTAATTAGGGATAATGTTTTTATGTATGGCTTAGATGTAGAAGAATTTTTCCTTGATAGTGGAGTTGTTCAACCAAATCAAGGATTAACACATATACTTCCAAATTATGGAATAAGCCAAACAACAATATTTAAAATAGCCGATGAATTTGATTCAATTTTTGATGTACGTAAAATAAAACCTAACCATCCTTACTATGTTTTTTGTTCCAAGGATTCAAACAAAAGAACGAAACGCTTTATTTATGAAAAAAATGCAATAGAATATGTTGTTTTTGATTTTGAAGATACCTTAAATGTATTTGTTGGGAAAAAAGATGTAGAAATAATAGCCGAATCAGCTGGAGGGGTTATTACATCAAGTTTATGGAATGCATTTATCGATAATGATTTGAGTCCGGCATTAGTGATGGAGTTTTCCAAATTGTTTGCATGGTCTATCGATTTCTTTGGGATTCAAAAAGGCGATTATTTCAAAGTAATGTATGAAACGAAATATGTTGAAGGAGAAAATATTGGCGTTGGAAATGTAAATGCAGTTCTGTTTAATCACATGGGTAATAATCACTATGTGTTTTACTATGAAGCGGACACAGCTGGCTTAGGTTATTATACTGAAAAAGGTGAAAGTATGAAGCGAGCCCTGTTATCTGCCCCACTAGAGTATAGTCGTATATCTTCTAAATTTTCTCATAAGCGCTTTCATCCGGTTCATAAATACTATCGCCCGCATCATGGGGTAGATTATGCAGCGCCAACAGGAACCGAAGTGGTGGCAACAGGAACGGGTAAAGTTATTTATGCAGGATGGGCTGGCGACGCTGGTCGGTTGGTCAAAATTAAACATACAACCGGAGACATGGTAACAAAGTACATGCATTTAAGTAAGTTTGGTCCTGGAATAAAAAAAGGTGCTTCTGTTATGCAAGGACAGAAAATTGGAGAAGTTGGAAGTACAGGTGCTTCAACTGGCCCACATTTAGATTATAGAATTTTTATTCATGGAAAAGCTGTTGATCCCTTAAAAATAGACATTCCTTCTTCTGATCCATTGGAAGATAGTGCTTTGGTAGAGTATTTGGAGTATATTGCTCCTATACGACTCGAATTAGATGGAATTGAAGCTAAAAAAACACAAGAACAGCAAGTGGATGACGAGTAATGCTCTTATGGTGCTTGTTCTGTTATTTCATGTTGTTTCGTTTGGACAAGCTGACTATGAAAATCTCAAAGATTATATCCCTTTTGAGAACACCTCTTTAGAAACGCATCCGTTTATTACTATAAAGGTGCACGTGCACGTTATTCAGCAATCCGAAAATAATCCCCAGAACATAACAAAGGATAACAAAGAATACATTGAGAAGCAGTTTGACTGGATAAATAGAATGTATTCGACATTTTCAAATCCAACGTTGTTGCCAGAATCTGGAGAGGTGCCATTTGTTCCTGATTCAAGAATAAGATTCCGGTTAGATACGATTCAATTTCATGTTGACCCTGTTGACTGGGATAGGATAAGAACCGTTTTACATATGAGTGGAGGAGCACCCTGGGAAATAGATACAATTGATTTGACACGAAATGAAATAGGAATTAAGGGTAATCTATTAAATCGATTTACTCCGAACCTGGATAGTATAACAATAATAAAATCTTCCGGTAATAATGGCGTATATTCCTTAATGTCTAAAAGGCAAAAAGGTGGTGTAACATTTTTAAAAATTAAAGAGGACCTCATTTCTCAGGTGGGAGATGGAAGTCTTACTTTCTTCAAAAAACATGATGTAAATTGCTCTCAGGATATTTGGAGAAAATATACCAATTCGGATAAAAACGCGCTACATGTATTTTATACCGGTAGTTCTAGAGTTAAAACCTCATTTGGCTGTGGGCCATCTCCTTTTTTTTTAAATGTGTCTAATATTGATCAAAAACAAGGTTATGCAGTTGCATTATTGTCAGGTCATGAATTGGGTCATTGTTTGGGGTTAAGACATACGAATTATCCGCAGTTTTCAGATTTGCCTAAGAAGGATCAGTTTGGTTGGATAGACTGTAATAGTAGTAATACAAGTAATAACATAATGGGGTATAACAAATGCAGGAGGTATCTTTCGCCATTGCAAGTAGCGCATATACATAAACGCTATACAACGGATACAGTTTTAATTAAAACTACTATAGCCAATGAATATGATACAGCTTATACTATTGAGGTTTGGGACGATGCCGATTGGAACAAAGCTATGATGGTAAAAGGTGATATTGTGGTAAGAAAAAGAACAGCCTTAACTATAAACAGCAATGTTAGTATGGCTTCTGGAGCAACTATTTATATTGAGAAAAAAGCAAAGTTAATTATTGACGGAGCGACAGTCACCAATCATTTCGGAGATAATTGGGGAGGGGTGGTTATCTGTAAATCGTATGAAAGAAAGATGAAGTCTCCTAAAAAGAAGGAGAAACAAGGTAAGTTGATTGTAAAAAATGGGGGTAAGTTATCGATGTATTCCCTTAATGGAGATTAGTTTATAAATTAACCTTCAATTTCAATTTCCACTTTCTTTTTCTCTTCTTCCTCAACCCCTAGTTTCTTTAAGAACTTGTTTAATCCTTTGTTTTTCTCCTTTTTCTTCTTCTCTTCTTTTTTGTCGGGTCCCTTCTCAGTTGATATATCTGGTTCGTTATCAAACTCATCCCATTCGACCTCGAAAGTTGTTTTTGTTTCTTCTTCAACCGGAGTTTGTATTGTGCTGTCTTTTTTAAAGAGTCCAAACTCTTGCTTTAAGATGGATTTTAATTCTTTTTTCTCTTCTTGAATAGCTTCTTTTCGAGCTATTTTCTTTTCTTCCTTGTCGAGCTTGAATTTAAGATCAGATAGGTTTCCAAACATATGAAGAAATAATTTTACCCCTAATCCATCGTCTTTAATAGGTCCAAATTCATCTTGATTTTTCTTCTTTACAAGAACGTCATTTAACCTGAAGTTAAGGTGGTAATCTACATTGTCATCAAAGCCGTGAATTCCAGAAATGTTGAGATCCATAACATTGGTAGACAAAGTCATCTGTGGTATGTGAATTTTACCTTTGTCAATAATGACTTTGTTGTCAAGGTTTGCAAACTTGATATGTTTTATCTTTTTCTTTAATAGTTTGGTGTCTATAACTGTTTTTACAATTTTATTCGATTCAAAATAGGTAGCAATATCAAGTAATGCAGCCTGGTCTATTAATTCACCTTTTTTAATAGAAAAATTCGCTTCAGCGTATAAACGATTCATGTCTATGTTCATATTTCCGTCAATAACAGTGGCTAAACCAAGTTGAACCGTGGTTTTTCCGTTAATATTTTCATGGGTCAAAAATTGTTGTCCAAAGTCATCAAATTCGCTAAAGAAATTATTAATGTCTATATTATTTGCCGTGCCATCAAGCGTCCAAAAAAATGAATTCATATTCGTTTGTTCCATCTCTGAACTCACAATATAACTTCCTTTGTTAGCTTTGAAGCTTATGTTTTTTGCTATAAGTTTCTTATTTTGATAATTAACAATTCCCTTTAGGTTAGATGCTGTAAATTTCCCATAACTCAATTTTCCAATGTGAGATTTGAGATTGAAGTTTATGTTATCAGGAAAATTTAAAGGAATTGCTTCTTCCGAAGTCGCTTTTGTGGGGCTTCCCATTATTTCATTTAAACTGACAGATTTTGATCGAAAATCAGTTTCGATTACTAATTGTTCTTTTTCGAGTAGTAAAAACGGAATAATGTTTTTTATTATCCCGTCAGCTTTAAATTGAGAACTTAATATGGAGCCTGTTAAATCGCTGAAAGCTGCATCATTCTTTTTTAAGGAAAGACTTCCATTTAAATCAGCATAGGCCAGGTGGCTGCTTGTTGTTTTGAGAGAAACATTTTGGAATTTAATAAACCCATTGGAAGTTTTTATCTTAGGTTTTGCCCCATTAGCAGTATTAAATATGCCGGCAAATTCAACTTCGAATGAAGCATTTCCATCAAGGGTTTCAATCTTTTCAGAATTTATAAATTGCTTCATCTTTTTCATTGAAAGATTTCCGTTTAAGTCCGCTTTAATTGACGGGGTTTTAAAATTTGAAATCAGAAGATTGCCTTGTATCTTTCCGTTTTCAAGAACACCACGGATGTTCTTAAATTCAATTACTTCGTGGTTTTTTTTATTTCGACTTTCGAAATGTCCCGCTAGCGATAAATGTTTTAGATGTGCCCCCGTTTCTTTTTCGATTAGATCGCCGTTGTTTAGTGTAAAGTCAGCAATTACGAGAGGAGAAGAATTTTTGGCAATAATCCCCTTTATTCTCGTTTCAAAAACAACCATTCCTGCAGCTTTGTATTCAGAAAGTGCATCAAAATACTCTTTTGGAAAAATAGAAAATGCTCTTTGGAGGTCAATATTTCTTCCTTTAATATTTAAATCGATAAATGATGAATCGTTGTTGTTGGTGTACTTTCCATTCATGTCAAAGAACAAATCTTCAATAGATAGCTCTGCTTTTTTCAGTTGATACAAGCTACTATCCTTATGAATATTCAAAACAATATTTGCAGCCGCATTTTTGTTTTCTACGTATTTGATCGAGTTGCTTTTTAAATGGTTGATATAAAAATTGGATGTTGCGGAAAGTTCATAGTTACTTTGCGAGAAGTTTCCAGCGAAGGTTATGTTTTCGCTGTTGATACTATAATATTGCTGAGTGTTTTTATTAGAATAACTGAATCGAATAGTATTAAATCCTACTTCTTCTAAAGCAAATGAGAATTTATTGTTCTTTTCATCTAAAGTATCCTCTTTCATTATTAAGTAATTTTCAGTACCTAAAGAATCAATGCGTAATTTAATAACCGAATTTTCAGCTTTAATTTCGTTCACGGTGTAGTCTCCATCTACCATGTTCCAGAAATTAAAGTTCATATAAACGTGCTCGGCGTAAATTAACGTATCACTATTGGCTGTGTCAGATATGAACAATTTGTTGAACTGCAAAGAAGCAGAAGGGAACTGTGAAAAGAGTGTCAGCTCGAGTTCATCTACTGCTACAGGAACTGCTAAGGTTTTATTGAGCTCTTCTACTGCGTATTGCTTTATTTCATCCTCGTAGAGATTTATAATGAGGGCTGCTAGACCAAACATTAAAGCAATGAATATTCCTATTCCAGCTACTAATCTTTTTGCCCATTTATACCACATTTTTATCTATTTAGCAGAAGCTTTCAGTTAAACCGTAATGAACGATAAAATTACTTGGATAAAATGGCTTATTTCTATAGGGTAGGTATACTTATTAACGAGTAAGTATTAATTGAACGACAGTATTTTAGATATATTATCTGATTTGAACAATTAATACATTTTATGAAAAATCACTTTTTAATTCAATTACCGTTATTTCTGGCCAAATACCAATTCTTCCGGGATACCCGAGGTATCCAAACCCTCTATTAACATATAAATATTGGCCGTTTTGTTGATAGAGGCCAGCCCATTTTTTGTACCTATATTTTACTGGACTCCATTTAAATCCTGGGATTTCTATTCCCATTTGCATGCCATGCGTATGTCCGCTCAGGGTAAGGTTTATATTTTTAGGATGCGGTAAAGTTTTTTCTTCCCAATGATCTGGATCATGAGAAAGAAGAATTGTGAAATCTTCTTTATTTATGCCTTCCAGAGCCTTATTTAAATCTCCATAGGCTGGAAATGGAGGTTTACCCCAATTCTCTACACCTACTATTTGAATTTGCTCATTATTTTTAATTAGAGAGGTTCTTTGGTTATTTAGAACAGAAAACCCCATTTCGACGAGATGCAGTTTTATTGATTCTGTATTTTTTAATTTTTCTTCTTCTGATTCCCAATTTACATATTCTCCGTAGTCATGATTTCCTAAAATTGCAAACTTTCCCATAGGGGCATGCAAATCTTTCAATAAATGCATGTATGGTTCTATTTCCTGTGCAAAGTTATTTACCAAATCTCCTGTGAAAAAGATTAAATCTGGATTTTGGTCTTGAACCATTTTTAGCCCTCTTGCTACCGACTCAATATTATCGAAACTACCCGAATGAAAATCTGATATTTGAACAATTTTGAGTTTATCAAATGCAATTGGTAAGTCAGGAAAATTTAAAGATTGTCTATGAATTTTAAAGTCATATTTTCCCTTGATAATTCCATATAACAATCCAGTAAAAGGAATTGCTGCTATTCCTATTCCTATTTGTGTTATGAATTTCCTTCTTCCTTCAATTTCGACAGGGTCAGAATTGTTAGAAAACCAACTACTTATTTTTTGGAAACAAAATTTAATGATCCTAAAGGAATCACTAAGAAATAGTGTTCCTGCAAAAATAATTTTGGTAATTATCAAAGTAAATGTTATTCCAATTAGTAAGTTGTGCCAATACCCCATATTGGTTGTTCTAGCGCTCAAATAAAAGCCCATAGAAATTATTCCAGTAACTATTACGACAATACTAATAGCATAAATAATAAAAACAATTACTTTTTTTCTTCCTTGCGGAAAAGCGCATTTTAAGCCATGGTAGGTGTAAGTTTCAATTATTAAAATAAATAATAATAGAACTATAAAAAATAAGGTTCTTGTCATAAATTTAAGTTCTTTAATGAAAGATTCAATCATTACTTTCATTATGCAAGTAAAATTACGTTGTAATTTTCAAAAAACGAACTATAATTTAAATTAATTTATTTTTTGAGAGAACCCGCTTTTATATTTTCCAAAATATTAAAAACGGCAGGACAAATTTCAGCATTTTTTAATGTTAAGTCGAAAATTCCTTTTTGATGTCGCATATCTGTATGGGGGTAATCTTTACAAGCTTTAGGTCTTGCTTCATAGATGGAGCAACCATTGTCTTCCGCTAAAAATGGACACGGAACAACTTGCAAAACGAAAAAATTGTCTTCGTCCAATCGTAGGTATTTTTCAATAAAAGCACCTGGTTTCATTTTCAGGTGATTAGCCACTCTCTCGATATCTTTTTGCGTGTACATTGGTCCAGTTGTTCGGCAGCAGTTTCCGCAATCCATGCAGTTAGTGCACTCAAATACTTCATCGTGGGCCTGGCTAAAAAGGAGATCTACAGTTCCATTTTTTTCTTTTTTAAGCTTTTTTAGCAGGGATTTATGGGAACTCTTATGAGATTTAGCTAAAGAAATTTGCTCGATATGGTCAAAGGGTTTTGTCATAATTTAGTAGCCACAATTATTTCGAACACGTTTAAGTGTTTGTTTGGCAATGGCCCTCGCTTTATTTGCGCCATTTAATAATACCTCATCTAATTCGCAGGTATTACTCATATAGTAATCATACTTTTCCCTTTCCTTACGGAATCGTTCTAAAATACAATCCAGAAATTCTTTTTTAGCGTGCCCCCATCCGTATCCGCCAGCTCTCAAGTTTTCGTCCATTTTAACAACTTGCTGATCAGTTGCAATTAATTTATATAATTGAAAAACAGGAGAGGTGTCGGGGTTCTTTGGGTCTTCTAAAGGGGTGTCGTCGGTTACAAATTTTTTATTTATAACTTTTTTTAATGTCGTTTTTGGGAAGAAATATATCAATATAATTATTTCTTGATTTACTCATCTTCTGTCCATCAGTGCCAGGCACTAGCATAGTATGTTCTTGAACCTTTGGTTCGGGAACAACAAATGTATTCCCCATGCTGTGGTTAAATCGTGAAGCTACGTCACGTGTCATTTCTAGATGCTGAAGTTGATCTTTTCCAACCGGAACAAACTCTGCATCGTACAAGAGAATATCGGCTGCCATTAACATAGGGTAAATAAAAAGGCCTCCATTTACATCTTGCAGTCTATCTGCTTTGTCTTTAAAGGAATGCGCTAGTTGCAGTCTTTGGTAAGGAAAGTAGCAGCTCAAATACCATGCTAGTTCAGCACATTCAGGAACGTCTGATTGTCTGTAAAATACAATGTTTTCAGGATTTAGACCACAAGCAAGCCATGCTGCTGCAACAGAGTATGTGTTGTTCCGCATTTCTTCTCCATTTTTAATCTGTGTTAATGAATGTAAATCAGCTATAAATAGAAAAGCGTCATTCTCACTGTTATTTGCCATTTCAATAGCCGGAAGGATGGCCCCTAATAGATTTCCTAAATGAGGTGTTCCCGTACTTTGTATTCCAGTTAGAATTCTTGCCATGTTTAACTACATTTTGCACAAATGTAGTATGTGCATTTAGTTTTTCAATTACAAGTTTCTCATTTTCTTTTAAATTATGATAATATTTTCTTCGTTTAGTCTACTTTTGATGCCCCATGAAGTATCTTTTAAGTCCATTGAGGCTGCTGTATAAGGTTTATTTTATTGTGATTTTTCTAATTTCTGGAATATTGCTGTACCCATTCATGCTGTTTCTAATTCGCGGAAAAAATAAATTTCGAAATGCATTGAAACTCAAACAAATTTGGTCCAAAGTGATTTGTGTTTTAGTTTTCATAAAAGTACAAGTAGATAATGCAGAGGGTTTTCCCAACGAGGGCCCATATGTTGTTTGTGCAAATCATGCATCCTATTTAGATATATTACTGATGTTTTTAATATTGCCTGATGATTTTGCTTTTTTAGGAAAAGCGGAGGTATTAAAATGGCCTATCATTAATGTTTTCTTTTTAAAGGGGATAGATATTCCCGTTTATAGAGGAAGTGTTAAACGAGCTAAAGAGTGTTTGGATATGGCAGACCTCGCCCTTAAGGATGAAAGGTCTATTGCCATATTTCCCAGAAGGTGGAATGGATATCAATAACCATAAATTACGCAGGTTTAAAAATGGTGCATTTAAATTAGCAATCGATAATCAAGTGCCCATTGTCCCAATTGCGTTTTTAAATAATTGGCGTCTTTTTTCGGATCACATGGACCTATTTGGCTCAGGATCACCGGGAATTGCAAAAATAAAAATACACAAAGCTATCCATCCGAATTCGGAATCTTATAAAGATGTGGTATCTTTGCGTGAGAAAACATACAGCACTATCGAAACAGCCTTGCAGGAATATGGAAATAGATGATAAAATAGTAGATAAAATTGCTTCACTTTCGAAGTTGTCTTTTAGTGGAGAGCAAAAAGAAGCAATAAAGAATGACATGAATAAAATGTTAAATTTTATGGGTAAGCTAGAAGAGTTAGATACGAATGGTGTTGAGCCTTTAATACATATGACGAATGATGTAAATGTATTAAGAGCTGATGATGCTGTCTCCGAAATAACGCAAAAAGAGGCGTTACAAAACGCCCCTAAAAAAGATTCTACCTATTTTAAAATCCCAAAAGTGCTTAACAAGTAATATTAGCAGTATTCGTCAAATGCCGCTTTTATACTTTCAGATATAATTTCTGATGTGCTACCCTCAATATGGTGCCTTTCGATAAAGTGAACTAATTTACCATTTTTAAATAAAGCCATCGAAGGAGATGAAGGAGGATAAGGTAAACAAAACCTTCTCATTTGATCTACTGCTTCTCTATCTACTCCGGCAAAGACAGTAACAAAGTTGTTTGGAGTTTTTGAATGTTGAGTTGATATTATTGCAGCTGGTCTTGCATTTCCTGCTGCGCATCCGCAAACGGAGTTAATAACGGCAAATGTTGTTCCTTCTTTCTCTAATGCTTGATTAACATCTTCTGCTGTTATAAGCTGCTGAAAACCAACGGCAGTTAGGTCTTCTTTCATTGGAGCTACAAGTTCTGGTGGGTACATATATAATATTTTTAAAAGATTAATAAATTTAACAGGTGCAAAAGTAAACATATAACTAATACAATACATACTTTATCTAATTGAACAAACAGATATAATTGAGTTTAAATCCATTCATCTATTGATTTGGCTCGCTTGCACTGCTACTTGGAGAGTTTGTCGAAGGATAAATAAATTTAACTACATTTGCGACTTAACTAAAAAAACAAAAAAATGAAAAAAACATTAATTTTATTATTTGTTGCTGCTTTAGGTGCGGGAACAATGTCGTCTTGTAAGAAATCAAACACGGGAAAATTATCAGGAGAATGGACTGTTGCATCTCTTAGCGAAACCAACACGAATACTTCAGGAAACCCTTCTACAACAAGCACAACAACTGTTTCAAGTACTGACGGTGCTGCTGTTTCTATAGAATCCTCTTCTACTGCTGCTAATTCAACAACCACTACAATGAATGGTACTGTTAATACGGGTACTTGGACTATTGAAAAAGATGGTACTTGGTCAATGATTATGGATGTTACTTTTTCTGGTTCAGAAACGGGGTATACTTGGACACAGTCTGAGCGGGAAACTACTACTGGAACTTGGTCTTTCGTAGGGAAAGACAAATCTGCTGATTTCAAAAGAAATGATAGAGTTATCTTTAACACTTTAACAAGTGCTTCTGATTATTCTGACAGTTACACAGTAACTGGAGGCTCTGCTGTTACATCTACCTCTTCTGATTCTTATAGCTGGGCTACTGGAGAGAACCAGGCAACTTATGTTATAACTGAAAGCAAGAAAAAAGAGCTAACTTTAACTCAGGATGGTTCTTCTTCTTGGTCTGATACAGATGCTGGTGGAACTACTTCAGGTTCTTCTACTTTAATGTCTACAATGACATTGACGCAAGATTAGAAAGTAAATAATTACTTAAAAAGGGCTATTTCTAATTAGAAATAGCCCTTTTTTTTTGACAATATTAAATTATGCTTATCTAGTTGATAGCATAAGTTTGTTAATTGCAGTAGCTTCATTTATTAATCGGAAGTATTCTGCTATATTTCCTATTGTCATCATTTCTTTTGCTAATGATTTTATTGCCTCGTATTTAATTTTTAATTCGTTCATTTTAGTAGGTTTTAATATTATAATATACCTCTATCCAAGTTGCGTGCCAAACTTATTTTATTTTTGAAATAGGGTTTTTCACCCCTTCATGTTTAGTTAACTCCATTTTAATAGAACCAACCAGTATATTGGCCTTTGCTAACAGCGGAATTTTGTTTTCATCGTCAGAAATCCATACTTGTAAATCTTCTTCTGTCTTGAAAATTCTTCCTTTTTGAACTACTGGACAAAACTTAATGCACTTGTATTTTCCTTTTCTAATTTTAATAGTTTCCTTTCCTAAGTATTTTATTTTTAATGGAAAAACCTCTCCATCCATAAAGGTGTTAAATTCAAACAGATCACCAATTTTAGCGTCGGAAAAATCCAACGTTCTTGCATAGTAGTAGGAAGAAATCATGTCTTGGATATTATAAGGAACATCGAATTTTTTCTTACCATCACTCACCTCTTTTTTATGCTGATAGAAAGTGTAATCCTGGCTTATTTCATAACCTCCTTCATGCACTCTACGAATAAACATCCAAGGGAACATCCCCTCAGCATCTAAATAGGTTTCATATCTATCTTGAACTTTAAAAAACCAATTAAACGCACCTAAACTTTTTCCTTTACCAACGGCATGAACTAATTTTCTTCCGTTTACCTTTTTATCACATTCTTCTACTTCGAGTGTAGCTCTTCCGGCATCTATAAATCCATAATGAAGCACGTAGGTAAGTTTTTCTCCAACCGCAAAAGAATTGTTGACTATTTTTCGAAATTTGAAAGCCGATGCATTATTTTGTAGTGAGTATACCCCTTGAGAAGCACTTAGCGTCCCAAAAATAAAGAAGGATATTGCAATAAGGGTTATGTTTTTCATGCCTGTATTTTAATAGGTTACTATAAATAAAAGCAATAAGCATGCCGAATAAATGTGTAAAATGCTGCGAATGCGCTATAGCAAACTAGCACCATAAACTTTCAAATGGTCTTTTTTAGTTTTTAAAGCCCACCAATACTGCAACACATCCTTGGTATTCAATATCATGCGTGTTGTCAGATTCAGGGACCGCAACAGAAATAACAAGTTGCTGGCTTGATTCGACTTTAAAGTCAAATACTTTACTATCGGAATTTTTACTGTCAAAAATCAAGTTTCTTTCTATATCACTAACTTGATAACTAACATCCCCTAATTGTTCTTCAGCACAAACGACAAGTCTATATTGCTGTTCACTGTAGAAAGTAAGCATAATGTCGGCACTGTCACCAGGGAATAATACAGCACTGTTCATCTGTCCATTGTGAATATATGGTTCTACTAGCGGGCGACCCGTTTTCTTAGTAAACCCTCTACATTGTCCATTTATTCCAAGAGGAATTAATACTGACAATAAAATTATAAGACTTAAATTTTTCATGATTATTCGTTAATAATATCTGTTCTAATTTCTGCAATCTTTGCTGTAATTTCCTCTAGTACGGCATCATTCATGCCAAGCTCAATACTTCCTCCAATTATAGTTACACCATTTTCATCTTTGTGGTTTTCTCCCATAGTTTTGACCTCGGTGATTTTTTTAAAAATGGTATCTAACTCAAGTAACTCCTCTAAAATTTCTTGGCTCATGTCATCGTCTTCATAAGAATGAAGCAGTCCGATGAGATTGGTTAATGAATATTTTTGTTCCGCAATTCTTAATTTAAGTACTTCATTATCGGGAGCAATTCTCGCCAATTGAGTTGAAAGGTATACTCCTTCAATCCATCCACCTACAACGATTAAAGCAGAAATATTTTCCCTGTCTTCCTCTTCTAAGTAGCTGTTCATTTCCCAAAATATCTCTGTAATAATAACTTGCATGGAATCTTTTAGTTCTAAATTCCACTCAATTCTATCTATTGTTTCTTCATCAAAAACTTGCTCCATTCCAAGTTCATTTCCCAGAGTTCTTGCGCATTGAAGATAGAGCATTGTTTCGGTGGTTTGATTAAAAACGGTAGCGTAATTTAAATCAGCGCCATAAACACCCATGTTTAAAGACTGCTCCACAATTGATTGATAGTCATCAACTGCTGAGGGATTACTGGGTAATGTAAACTCATAAGTCGCGCCAGCGGCTTGAAGTATTTGTGAGGTCTCCATGGGAGAAGGAATGTTGAAAAATATATTCTTAATTTTGTCAGACCTTTCTATAATATCACTTCCTGGCTCTTCTGGGGAGTCTATGTATATATCATTCTTTGCTACCTCCTCTCCGCAACTTAAAAGTAAAGATGCTACAGATACTATTACTATGCAATGTTTTATATTCATATTTCCTTAATCTGATTGTATCAAATATACTATAAATCCAAAAGACTTTTACCCTTCACATGCTTAATTCATAGGAAAATATAATAAATAGAGATACTCAGCCTTCTTAATGCGCGTCAAGCCAGTTGTCCGCTATTCCATACTCTACTTTTAGAGGAACAGCAAAATCAATCGCATTTTCCATCTTATCTGTAACCAATTTAATCATTTCATCCTCTTCAGGAATGAACAAATCAAAAACTAATTCATCATGAACTTGGAGTAACATTTTAGATTGCAGGTTTCTTGATTTCATTTCATCATGAATGTTAATCATTGCGATTTTTATAATGTCAGCTGCACTTCCTTGGATTGGAGCGTTAATGGCATTTCTCTCGGCATGGCCGCGAACTATTCCATTTGTCGAGTTAATATCTTTTAGATATCTTTTACGGTGCATAATGGTTTCTACAAATCCTTTTTCCTTCGCCAATTCGATGCTTTGATCCATAAATGTTTTAATTTTTGGGTATTGCTCAAAATAGCTCTCTATTATTTCTTTTGCTTCTCTTCTTGGGATATTTAAATTCTGAGCTAATCCAAATGCAGAGACGCCATAAATAATTCCAAAGTTTACAGCTTTAGCTTTACTCCGCATGTCTCTATCCACATCTTTTAATTCTACACTAAAGACCTTAGCTGCAGTGGCCGAATGAATATCTTCACCACTGATAAAAGCCTTTTTCATATTTTCATCGCCACTCATTTCAGCAATAATTCGCAATTCAATTTGAGAGTAATCCGCAGCAAATATTTTATAGTCTTTTCCTCTAGGAATAAATGCTTTTCTAATTTCTCTTCCCATTTCTGATCGAATAGGAATGTTCTGTAAGTTTGGATTGTTAGAGCTTAACCTTCCAGTTGCTGCAACGGTTTGAAGATAGGTAGTGTGAATCTTATTAGTAGTTGGATTTGCTAATTTCGGCAATGCATCAACATAGGTAGATTTTAATTTTTTCTGTTGTCTGTAATCAAGAATTTTAGCGATTATTTCATGCTTGTTTTTGAGTTTTGATAAAGTAGCTTCATCCGTTTTGAATTGACCGGTTTTAGTTGTTTTTGCCTTTTCATCAATTTGTAATACGTTGAATAAAATATCTCCCAGTTGCTTTGGTGAGTCAACATTAAATTCTGTTCCAGCATCTTGAATTATTCCTTCATGAAGTTCAGCTAAACTATTTGATAATTCAATAGAAAATTTGGATAACGCTGCAGTGTCTAAAGTTATCCCCTCGCACTCCATACTCATTAAAACGGAACTGATAGGCATTTCAATTCCGTACAATAAGTTTTTTATATTTTTTTCCTGAAACTGTTTTTCGAAAAGTGTTTTTAATTGAAAAGTAACATCGGCATCTTCACTAGCATATTCCGAAATTTCAGATGGCTCAAGTTCTTTCATGCTTTTTTGGTTTTTCCCCTTAGGTCCAATTAATGATTCTATTGAAACAGGCTTATAACCTAAATATGACTCAGAAAGAAAATCCATCCCGTGCTTGAAGTCCGGTTGTAGCAAGTAATGCGCTATCATTGTGTCAAAGGTAGGGCCATAAATTTCCATTCCATATCGAAGCAAAATTGTTTCGTCAAATTTGAAATTATGTGCAATTTTTTCGATGGATTTACTTTGAAAAATCGGTTTAAATAAAGCAACTCTTTCAACGGCATCTTCCCATTTTGGAGGTATGGAAACGTAAAATCCTTGACCTTTTTTATAAGAGAAAGCAATCCCAAGAAGCTCAGCAGTTTGCTTTTCAAGTCCACTTGTCTCTGTGTCAAAACAAATGGACTTTTGTTTTAGTAATTCTTGAATGAGCTGTTCAACTTCATTATCACTTTCAATAAATTTGTAGTTGTGTGGAGTGTTGTCAATTGTTTTTAATTGAATAATATCGTCTGTCAAATTTAATTCAGTTGGTTTTGTGTTTTGGATATTGGATTGATTTTCAACTGGTTGCCCAAACAAATCCATTTGTCTATTGTTTTTTATGGCTATTTGTGGCAGGGGCGGTGGAGGTGTTTTTTTGATAACAATGTCTTCTCCAGTTACTCTTTTTGCCAATTGCCTGAATTCCAATTCTGTGAATAATGCTCGAATTTTATCTTTGTCCGCCTCTTCTTTAATAAATGATTTTTCATCAAATTCAACAGGAGCATCAAGTAAGATGGTTGCAAGTTTTTTAGAAAGTAAACCTTGTTCTGCAAAATTAATCACATTTTCCTTCTGCTTTCCTTTAAGCTCATCTGAATGAGCGATTAATCCTTCAATGCTACCATACTGAGCGACCAATTTTTTCGATGTTTTTTCACCAATTCCTGGGATTCCTGGGATATTATCTGCGGCATCTCCCCATAACCCTAAAATATCGATTACTTGAAGTGGGTCTGAGATTTCAAACTTTTCACAAACCTCCTCAATCCCCCAAATTTCTCTCGGTTTTCCCGATCTTCCAGGACGATACATAAAAATATTTTCAGAGACTAACTGAGCAAAATCTTTGTCAGGGGTCATCATATAGGTTACGAAGTCTTCTTTTTCGGCTTTTTTTGCTAAGGTTCCAATTACGTCATCCGCCTCAAAACCAGCAGCTTGAAGAGTAGGTATGTTAAGTGCATCACAAAGCTGTTTTATATAAGGAATAGCAATACGTATATCTTCTGGCATTTCTTCTCGATGCGCTTTGTATTCTGTATATTGTTCATTTCTGATGCTTCCTCCAGGCGCATCAAAAACCATTGCAATGTGCGTTGGGTTTTCTTTTTTGATCACGTCTAGGATGGTCATGGTAACGCCAAAAACAGCAGAGGTATTCATTCCTTTTGAATTGATTCTTGGGGTTCGAATAAAAGCAAAATGTGATCGATAAATTAATGCAAATGCATCTAATAGAAATAGTTTTTTCTTATCCGCCATGCTTATATTTTTTGATAAACTATATGTAGTACAGTTTGCCCAACTGCCTTCAATGTTTTTTTATGGATTATATCCATATTGTCTTTTTGTGTATGATGGAAATGCCCAAAATCAAAATTCCCATAGCTTCCTTTGGGAGCATAATGAACTATATCCAATGTGGGTATCCCAGCTATTTGGTTAATGTAAGTATGATCATCTGTTATTGGGGGAGCTATTTTTTTAACAAAATAATTTCCGTAACCGAGCAATTCAGCTTCTTTCCAAATTCTTTGAACATGAGCTCCTGCATATTTTTGTGAGAGCCCTTCTTTGGGAAATGTCGCGTCCTCAGCACCTACCATATCTAGTAATATTCCATATCGTGGTTTGTAATCCTTAATAGGAGGGTTTTTACTCCAATATTGGGACCCCAAGCACCAGGAATCCCCCATGGTGTTTAAATCGCTTATCACATCATTTGTACTCATAGCGCCATAGTCCTCCGCGTCAAAAAAGATTAAATCAACACCTGTTTTTGGATCCGAAAGACTTATTTGTCTGCCTATTTCTAGTAAAACCCCAACACCGCTGCCTCCATCATTTGCTCCAGGAATTGGTTTGGTTTTGTTTCCAGCACCACGATCTGCATACGGTCGAGTATCCCAATGGGTACAAAGCATAATTCGATTAGTTGCTTCAGGATTATATTGGGCTATTATGTTTTCTATATTCAGCATATTTCCGGTCCAAGCTTTTACTTTTCCTGTTTGTATGGTAAGTGTAAAACCATATTCAGTCAACTTTCGTTTCATCCAAACAGCACAACTGTCATGTTCGGGAGTGTTTGGTATACGAAACCCAAAATCGAGTTGGTTTTGAATAAAATTATATGCAGTGTCCGCATTAAAAATTGGAGTGGGAACTTTTCGAGTTTTATCTACTGGTTTAGTAACAGGCACATTAACAACATCTTTTGGCCTTTCTGTTTCTCCACAGCCAATTAATAAAACAGCTATAATAGAAACAAGGAAAATTTTAAGTAGAGACATAAAGTTCGAAAAATGGATTTCTTTGAAGTAAAGCCAAAGTTAAGAAACGTTCAAAAAAAACAATGAATTATTTTCTGTTAATAAGAAATACTCCTAAAATTAACACACCGATTCCTGATAATTGAAGAATAGAAACATTTTCGCCTAGCGTAAGCCCTAGCAATATGGCAACAATTGGGATAAAATAAGTCACGGATGATGCGAATACAGCCGTACTTATTTTAATCATGTTGTTAAAAAGTAATACAGCCATTGCGGTTCCTACAAATGCTAGTATTCCAACAATTCCAATACCCTCAATAAAATTAGGTTGATTTGCGATTCTGTCAAAGAAGTTTGTTGTAAACAAATAAACAATACAAAACGGTCCAATTGCTGCAAATGAAATTGACGTAATTGCCATTGCATTTAAATCTTTTAACTTATACTTTATTACGTTTAAGCTCAGTGCATAACAGAATGTTGCCAAAACAACAGTTAGAATAGGTATGGTGTCATTGAATGAAAGGTTCGTCGAAAATAGTTTTTGATAAACGATCATAAAAGCTCCCAAGATTCCTACTGTAAGACCTGCGATATGATTCCATTTTAATCTAAATTTAAAAACAATTGTTGCAATTAAAACAGTGAATATAGGCACCAATGAATTTAGCATTCCTGTTATTGAGCTATCAAGTTTTGTTTCGGCATAAGCAAACAAAAATGCTGGGAGGCCGTTTCCTACAACCCCAGAAATAATTACGAATAGGATGTGTTTTTTCTTTAATTTCTTAATTGAGGTATACAACAAAGGCGTCAATGCGAGAAAGGCAAAACTAATTCGTAAAGCACCCAAAAGTTGCGGGGGCATCCTTTCATTCCCATATGAATCTTCCAGTCCTATTTTAATCAAAAAATAAGAACTTCCCCAAATCACAGAGAGAATGATCAAATAAGCCCAAGCTTTTATACTATTTACAGACATCCTGCGAAAGTAAGCAGAGTTATTGAGTTTGTCTAAATGTAGAATGATAAAGGGTCTTAAATCATCTTTTATCTTTTTTTGCCTAAATTTGTATTATTATATTTATTCTACAATTAATTTTTATATGAAAATAAGTCTGTTAGCATTGCTCTTACTCTTCTTGAACTCTTGCGGAGAAGCGATAATAAAGAACGATGAGGTCATAGCAAATACATCTTGTTCATTGATTGTTGAAGGGATGATGTGTGAAAAAGGTTGTAAAACAACTATTCAGCAAAAGCTTTCAAACACAAAAGGGGTTGTTGCTTGCGTGGTTGAGTATGAAGAAAAAACAGTTGTGATTGACTTTGATAATAACGTTGTTAGTTCAAAAGAATTGATCCAAGTGGTTGATGAAATTGCAAATGGAATATATAAGGCTGCATTGTTAAACGAGGGTGTTTTTATTCAAGAAGTTGGCCACGGAACGGTTGGAAGTTCATCTGATTCAGATGCGGTTAGTGTCTCTGATTACGGTGTTCAGTTTCCTAATTTCTCCGGTATTTTTTCTAACTTTCTTTAGGTTAAATAACATAATAATTATTGTTATACCCTTTCTTTTTTTTCAAAAAGTTATAATAAAAATAAGATACGTAAGTTTGTGTTAAGTAATGAACCTATACTCTAAAAAACAACGCTGGAAAATTGTGCTTCTATTTGCAGCATTTCTCATTGCATCCAGCACCATTTGGTATACGAGTTATATTGCCAATAAGGTTCAAAAAGAAGAGAGGCAAAAAGTAAAATTGTGGAGTGAAACGATACGAAAAAAGGCTGACTTGGTTAAGTTAACAAACCAATCTTTTTCTGCATTGGCAAATGAAGAACGTAAAAAAGTTGAGCTATGGGTAATGGCTACAAAAGAATTGGAAAAAGACATTTCTGATTACACTTTTGCCCTTAATATAATTCAAAGTAATACAACAATTCCTTTAATTTTAGTTGATGACCAAGGAAACATTTCCTCTTCTCTAAATATTGAGCATGATCATCCAGATACATTGCAAAAGCATATACAAGATTGGTCTGCAGAGAATAATTTTATCGAAGTGAAAAAGCAAAAAATTTTCTACAGAAATTCTGATAGCTTTTATGACCTTCAGGATAAAAGAGACTCTTTAATTGCTTCATTCAATAATGATTTAGTTGATAACGCTGCTTTGGTCCCTGTAATTTTTATTGACGCAAATTCGAAAGAATTAATTGCAACCAACATTGAGGATGTTGAATTAACTTCTAAAGCACAAATTGAAAAGCATATAGCTTTAATGGAAAGTGAAAACATTCCAATTCAAATAAATTTAGATGAAGAGAGTACAGGGGAAATTTACTTTCAGGAGTCATTAACGTTAAAACAATTAAGGTACTTTCCTTATATTATGCTGTCTATAATAACGTTGTTTTTGTTTGTTGGATATTTATTATTTAGCACTTTTCGGAGGGCAGAGCAAAATCAAGTTTGGGTTGGAATGGCTAAAGAAACAGCGCATCAATTAGGAACCCCTCTATCATCACTAATGGCTTGGTTAGAAATTCTAAGAGACCAAGGTGTTGAAGAAAACTCTATTGTTGAGATGAACAAAGATATAGTTCGTCTTGAAACAGTGTCAGATCGATTTTCTAAAATTGGCTCTGCATCAAAAAAGGAGGAGGCTAATGTTTACGATGTTATACAACATAGTTTAGGTTATTTAAAAAGCAGAGTATCTAAAAAAATAAATATATCCATTCAGTGTGAGGATAAAACAATTTGCCCTTTACTGAATATATCATTATTTGAATGGGTTATTGAGAATCTCACAAAAAATGCTGTAGATGCAATGGCTGGTGAGGGGGATATTATTTATACAATTTACAAAGAAAATCAATCGGTCATTATTGAGGTTTCGGATACCGGAAAAGGGATTCCTTCATCAAAACTAAAAACTGTTTTTGAGCCAGGATACACAACTAAGAAACGCGGCTGGGGCTTGGGTCTATCTTTGGTTAAAAGAATTATTGAAGAGCATCATAACGGTAAAATTACTGTGAAACATTCTCAAATAGATAAAGGAACTACTTTTAGAATAGTTCTATAATAGAAGATAAATAGTAGTTTTACATTATGAATCCGTATTTATTCATCATAGCTGCTTCATCAGTAATTATTCTAAGCTTTTTATTTAATATAGTAGCTAAGAAGACAAATATTCCAAGTGTATTAATGCTCATTATATTGGGAGTAATTATCCAGCTGACGCTATGGAAGCCTAATGTTGATGCTCCAGGCAATGGGGTTATGGTAGTCCTTGAAATTTTAGGCAATGTCGGACTTATTTTCATTGTTCTAGAAGCTGCGTTGGATTTGCAGCTTAAACGAGAAAAAATAGGCTTAATCGTCAGAAGTTTCTTTATGGCTTTAATTACCTTATTCGCTTCTGCGTTTGCAATAGCATGGTTGTTTATTTTATTATGGGATGTCAGCTTGTTTAACGCACTAATTTATGCTGTTCCCCTCTCTATTATGAGTAGTGCTATAATAATTCCAAGCGTAGGATCTCTTGTTGCTCATAAAAAGGAGTTTATGATATACGAAAGTACATTTTCAGATATTTTGGGTATAATGTTTTTCTACTTTCTAAAGGATAACGGTCATGCAGAAGGAGCATCAGAGGTTGTTGGGAGTGTGTTATTTAATATTGGAATAACAGTCGTAATTGCCACTTTCGCTAGTTATTTACTAGTAGGGTTGTTTCAGCAATTGAAAATGCATGCGAAGTATTTTTTAATGTTTTCAGTTTTATTGTTGCTTTATGCACTGGGCAAAAGAGCGCATTTATCTTCCTTATTAATTATCCTATTTTTTGGCCTTGTATTGAATAATACACAACTATTTTTTAGAGGTCCTTTGGCGCGTTTCGGAAGTCGCGAAAAAATAAAAGACTCCTTACACGAGTTGCATGTTATTACCTTGGAAACAGCTTTCGTGTTGCGCACGTTTTTCTTTGTAATATTTGGAATAACAATTTCATTGGTTTCATTGGTTGATTGGAGATTGGCTTTAATAAGCCTTGGTATTGTTGGGATTTTGTTTGGAGCACGTTTCCTTTTTTTGAAAATATTTGCTTCTAAAGATATAAACCCTCTTCTATGGATAGCTCCTAGAGGGTTGATTACTGTTCTGCTCTTTTTTGCTATTCCTAATGGAATGGTTGATAGTCATGGCGAAGTGATGGAGGTTTATGATCCTAGTTATGATTATCGAATTCCTCAGTTTGACCAAGGGATTTTGTTGTTTACAATTCTTATCACAAGTATAATAATGACGCTATCTTTGATTATGGATAGGGGAGATAAGGTGAAGGATGTGCTGTTAGAATCAATAAAAATGAAGCAAAGCGACGATAATATTGTTGACCGAATTGAAGATACTTATACGGAAGAATCTTCGTCCGAATTAGAAGGTTTTCAGCAATCTAAAGACCATATAGTTGACGAAAAAGCAGAAGATTCTGACACTAAATAAAATGGAATTATTTTCTGATTCCATACAATTAGCCCTATCTTTGCATCCGCAAAAATGCATTAAACTAATTAATACTATAAATCATGTCTGACGTAATGGAAGCTACAAACATACAAGAGGTACTAAGCCAACTTGGAATTAAAGAAGTAAATAGTGGAGCAGCTATTGGGGAACATTGGTTTGCTACTAGAGGTGAAAAGATTGAGTCTTATTCTCCTGTTGATGGTAAATTAATTGCAACAGTAAACAGTGCAACTTCAGCAGAGTATGAAGCTTGTATTGCAAAAGCACAAGAAGCATTTAAAGCATGGAAAATGGTTCCGGCTCCAAGAAGAGGAGAAATTGTTCGCCAGTTTGGTGAAGAGTTAAGAGCTATGAAAGAACCTCTTGGAAAATTGGTTTCTTATGAAATGGGAAAATCTTACCAAGAAGGATTGGGTGAGGTTCAAGAAATGATTGATATCTGTGATTTTGCAGTTGGACTTTCTCGTCAGTTAAATGGAATTACTCTACATTCTGAACGTCCAAAGCACAGAATGTACGATCAATATCACCCGCTTGGAATAGTAGGAATTATTTCTGCGTTTAATTTTCCAGTTGCAGTTTGGGCATGGAATACTGCCTTAGCATGGATTTCTGGAGATGTGTGTATTTGGAAGCCATCTGAAAAAGCGCCTATTTGTGGAGTAGCTTGTCAGAATATTATGAATAAAGTAATTGCTGCAAATGAAGATGCTCCGGATGGTATTTGCGCTTTAGTGATAGGTGGAGCAGATATAGGAAAAGCAATGGCTGCTGATAAAAGAGTTCCTTTAGTTTCTGCTACTGGATCTACTCGAATGGGGAAGTCTGTTGGAGAAGTTGTTGGAGCTAGACTAGGTAAGTCTTTATTAGAATTAGGAGGTAATAACGCTGTTATTCTTACTCCTAGTGCCGATTTAAAAATGGTTCTTCCTGCATTGGTGTTTGGAGCTGTTGGAACAACGGGTCAAAGATGTACATCAACAAGAAGATTAATTATTCATGATAGTATTTATGATAACGTAAAAGATGTATTGGTCAAAGCCTATGGTCAACTAAAAATTGGTGATCCTTTGGATGAAAGAAATCATGTTGGTCCGCTTATCGATAAGGATGCAGTTAATATGTATTTAGATGCAATCGAAAGAGGAAAAGCAGAAGGTTCAAAAGTTTTGGTTGAAGGAGGAGTTTTAGAAGGAGAAGGTTACGAAAGTGGTTGTTACGTAAAGCCAGTTATTGCTGAGGTAGAAAATCATTTTCAAATTGTTCAACATGAAACATTTGCTCCAATTTTATACTTAATTAAATATTCTGGAGATGTTTCAAGCGCAATTGAAATACAGAATGATGTACCGCAAGGTTTATCTTCTGCAATCATGACCAACAACATGAGAGAGCAAGAAGAGTTTTTATCTCATGTTGGTTCTGATTGTGGAATTGCAAATGTCAATATTGGAACTTCTGGTGCTGAAATTGGTGGTGCATTTGGTGGAGAAAAAGAAACAGGAGGAGGCCGCGAGTCTGGATCTGATGCTTGGAAAATATACATGAGAAGACAAACAAATACCATTAACTGGGGAACCGATTTACCTTTAGCCCAAGGAATTAAGTTTGAATTATAAGAGACATAGTTAATTTACTTTAAAGCCTTCTTGATATTTTCAGGAAGGCTTTTTTTTGGCTAATTCTGACAATACAACACAAAAAAGCCCTAACATCAATAAATACCGAAACTCAGGCTTTAATATTTTTAGTTGAGGTTGTTATAAGACACCGTTTCCAACGTACTTGCCATCTTTGTAAACTTCAATTCTTTCAAGAAGTCCATTTTCATCATAGATATAATGCTTTCCAGTCCATAGTTTACTATTCTTAAACTCACCATCCATGTAGATGTCCTTGTTTTCGTTGTAGGTTTTATGATATCCATCTTCAATTTCACCGATGTCTTTGGGGTCAAATGTAATGCCATCCGCTTCAACACCTTCTTCCTTTTCCGTAACTACATCTTCCTCTAATATAACGGCTGGATTAACTCTTTCCCTTAACTGTCTGCTGCCTTCTATTACTTTTCCGTCTTCACTATATTCAACAATTTCTTTAATATCTCCATTGGGGTAGTATCTGGTGGCAGTTCCATTTTCGACACCATTAGTTGTGTTGTATTCTAATTCTAACTGGGCATTTGTATGGTAATATTTTACAACACTATCAGTTTTACCCGAACCGTTAAAAGTTTTCTCTTGAGCAATATTTCCGTTGGGGTGCCATCTTGTAAATGATTTAGTGTAATAGCGGCCTACCCAGTTTCCTGCTTCCTCAGGTTTTCCATTTTCATAAAAAGTTTTGAAAGCTCCACTTGCTCTACCATTGATAAACTCAATTTCACTTTTTAAATTTCCATTTGCCCAATATTTCTTCCACAACCCAATTTTACGATTGGCTTTGTAGTTCCCCTCTTCTATTTTATCATTTGGTTTGAAATCAGGTAAATTCCGCATATGGGCCCAGATAATCCAATATCCCTCTTTCTTCCCATCTATTTTTTGATTGATACTATCTCCCTCTTGGTCAACTGGCGGGTCAGTTATTAAATAAGCAAATGCATGAGCATTCACACTAATCAAAAAAACAAATAATAATACAAACGTTCTTTTTATCATCATAGAGTTGCTAAACTATTCAATTTCAAGGTTCAGTCGGATTTTTTTCGACAAAACAAAAATTTCTTTCGATGTAAGAAATACGTCAAAAAGGGGTAAAGGTTGCTCTGCTTAGGATAAAAATAATTTAACTTATTACGAAAGGATAGTATTCCTAAACCAACATGTTTTTAATAAAATTTACTGAGAGAGATTTTCTAGCATATTTTTGGTCATTTCATTCAAATCGTATCGTGCTTCCCAATTCCAATCTTCTCTTGCATTGCTGTCTGAAATGCTGTCTGGCCAAGTTTCGGCAATCTTATTTCTATAATCTATCGAATAATTGATTTCGAAATCTGAAATATGATTTTGGATGCTTTGAGCAATTTCTTTAGGCGAAAAGCTCATTCCCGAAATGTTATAACTAGATCTGGTTTTTATATTTTCAATTGGCGCTTCCATTAATTCAATTGTTGCACGAATTGCATCTTCCATATACATCATGGGTAGTTTTACATTTTCATCCAAAAAACAAGTAAATGAAGCGTTTTCTAATGCTTTATAATAGATGTCTACAGCATAGTCTGTAGTTCCGCCACCAGGGAGAGATTTGTAACTAATCAATCCCGGGTATCGAATACTTCTTACGTCTACGCCATATTGCCTAAAATAGTATTCACACCATCTTTCACCGGCCTGTTTGCTAATTCCATAAACAGTAATTGGTTCCATTATAGTCGTTTGCGGTGTATTTTCTTTTGGAGAAGAAGGTCCAAATACAGCTATTGAACTTGGCCAGAATACTTTTTTAATAATACCTTCTTTCGCTATGTTTAGGATATTAAATAGTCCATCCATATTCAATTTCCATGCGAACATTGGATTTTTCTCTGCTGTAGCCGACAGGAGTGCAGCTAATAAATAAACTTCAGTTATACTATTTTCACTAATAATATTTCTTACTGCCGGTTCATCTAAAATATCTAATTGAACAAACTTACCTCCAGCTAAAATCTCTTTGTTGGGTTCTTTTAAATCTGCAGCTATCACATTTTCAGCTCCTTTGGATTCTCGGAGCTTTAGTACAAGCTCTGTGCCTATTTGCCCAGCAGCACCTATAACTAATATTTTTACACTCATAATGGGCAAATGTAAGTATTAACTTGTTTGTTTTTTACATCTAATAAATAAAACATGAAATAGACTTCCGTATTAATGGATTAGATAATAGGCTTAATAAAAGTCACTATCATTTAAACTAAATTGATAGTAGAATTTACTCTTTTTTACTTGTTGATTTTCGCGATAGAGATAGGGTAGTCCGTTATTATCTAGCATAGGAAGATGAAGGTTTTTGGTCTTTACCCATTTAGCAGGAATAAAATACATATCATGGATAATTTTATTTTGAATTACATTTCTTATTCGTTCACTATCAATTCCAGAGCTAAACTTTAGGTTTTGACCAAAGCCTAAAGCATATTCAACTTGAACCCCTAAAACTCCATTCGAAAATTTTCCATAAGGCGTATTCGCTAAATCTTTATAGCCGTATCGGCTAAAAGTGGTTTCATAATGGTTTTTTGCTAAAGGTGAATTGGAGTTACCGGTCCACAACAAACTATTTAAGCCCACTCTAATACTATCTTTATGGTAAGCAAGGATTATCGCTGCTGTTCTGAATCTATCAGAGCCACTTGTTGCTAGAATATCATTTTCATGAATGATTTCAAAATCATAGAATTGAACTCCCACTGTTCCGGTTCGTTGTGAGGTGTTTCTATTGTCAAAGTAAAAATTATAGCCATAACCTAAGCTGCAATCTCTACCAGTTTGGTTACTTACCAGCGAATGAAAATATTTTTGTTTGACCTCTTTTTGACCCCATGCAGCAACAACTCCAACCCCTAATTTTGTCTCTCTAAATTTTCCGGCAGCTCCCCAATTCTTGAAATTGAACGTCCACCTAGCATTTGAATTTATTTGTAAACACTCTAATCCTTTTCTGCTTTGATAGTAATAACCAGAAAGATAGATGCCTATTTGCGAAACATGCGACCCCAAGTTTACGATAGCACCGGCTGAAACTCCGAAATTTTGTTTTTGGTACAACTGATTTTGTCCTTTTATAGAAAAACCAAAAAAGACAGAAGGTAGTAGAAATAATAAAAGTTTAAGGCGTAATTTCTGGAACACCTTGAGAATCTTCTGTTTCAGAGTTCATGATTTTATCTTCGCTAAAGAAACCCTCATAAGTGGCACCTTCTTTATCCCAATAAAATGTTCCTCTTCCACTCATCTTGTCTTCCTCCCATTGTCCGGTATAAGTGTTGCCACTATCCCATTTGTAAGTTCCTTGTCCTGTCATTTTACCGTCCTCAAAATTTCCCATGTACTTATCTCCATTTTCCCAAAGAAATTTCCCTTGACCATTTGGGAGACCATTAATCCATCCACCGATGTACCGGTCCTTATTTTCCCATTGAAAAGTTCCATGCCCTTTGTAGCAGTTCCCTTTAATACATTGAGAATAAGAATTAAAGCAAGTAACAAAAGATAAAATAGCGGTAATAGTAAATAGTTTCATTGGTTGTAATTTAGTTTTTATTTGTGCTTTATACAGATTAATGATTCAATAGTTTCAAAATTATACAATATTTTGATTATTGACTCGATTTAAACTCAATAAAAGCATTTGTCTTGTAATTTTTTTTTGGATATTAAACAATTTCTGTGCCATATAAAATATTGGTTGTTTGATTTGCACTTTTTTATTAATTTTGAAAATATTTAACAATAAATATATCGATATGAGTATTTCAGCAAAAGAAGCGTTAGATAAAATTAAGGTTGGAAACCAACAGTATGTGCAGGATAAAGAGCATGTTGGTACTGATGAAAAAATTAGAGAAAGTCTAATTACAGGTCAAAATCCATATGCAATTGTATTAAGTTGTGCGGATTCAAGAGTGGTTCCAGAATCTATTTTTGATGCGAATGCCGGCGAGTTATTTGTATTAAGAGTTGCAGGAAATATTGCCAACACCTCTACAATAGCTAGTATTGAATATGCAGTTGCGCATTTGGGAACAAAATTAATTATTGTACTTGGACACGAAAGTTGTGGCGCTGTTACGGCTGCTTTGGCTGGCGGAGATAACGGATACAACTTAAACCATTTATGTTCGCATATTGTTCCTGCTATTGCTGCCTCAGAAAGCAATGAAGTGAATGATGTAGTTCGTGTGAATGCAAAGTTAACATGTAATGACTTAGTGAATAGATCTTCAATTATTGGGGATGCAGTTAAGAATGGCCTGGAAATAGTACCCGCCTATTATAACTTAAGTAATGGAAAGGTAGATGTATTGTAGCATCTAGAATCCTCTTTTATGGCGCTTTTTTGATAAAGCGCCATTCTTTCTTTTTTGGTTAATGTTCTTGTGTTTTTCAGCTAGAAGGCAATGGATACGACAATGGATGTTACGAGAAAAGAAATTATCTTAACTTAGCTTAGTGATAAACTACAGCGATATTAAAATACTCTTTGTTGCCGTTAATCTATTTTTAATCGCTTCAATACATTCTGCTCAATCCAGAACAGATAGCATAATCAAAGCAAATAAGGCATGTGAAAACATTGCCCAGATTGACGCTTTGCAGCCTGCATTATATAGACTTGATAGTCTAGGTGAACGTCTAGACTATATTAATATTGCAATTGAAAAATCAAAACAACTTGATTACCCAAAAGGGTTGATGCAAATGCAGTATTTAAAGGCTGCAACTTACAATGAGATAGAGTCTTATGATGATGCGATATTCTACTTTCAAAACGCTACAAAAAGTGCGGAAGTGCTTCAAGATTCCGCATATCTTAGATATTGCTATATGAATATAGGGGCTATAAACCTCGACATTGAAAATTATGAGCAAGCAAAAAGAGACTTTTTTGTTGGGTTGAAATATGCCAATAATAGCATAGCAAAATCAGTTGATATATATCATCACCTAGGAACACTTTACAAAGAGCTGAGAATGTTTGATAGCTCTTTATACTTCCATAATAAAACGTTAGAATTAAGGGAAATAAAAAATGATACACTTGGAATTGCTCATAGCTATAATAATATCGCACTTGTATATAAACATAGTGGTGATTATGTAACAGCTTTAGAATATCTCAACAAATCCTTAGAATTTAAAAAGAAAATTAATGCCACCAAAGGCATAGGAGGGTCATACATAAATATAGGGTCGATCTATTTATTACTAGAAGATTATCAAAAAGCTTATGAATATGCTTCATTGGGAATGATTTACACAGATTCTGTTAAGTCTAAAAATTTTACACTTAATGGTAGTGAAACAGCTTTGAAAGCACTTTTAAAAATTAAATCTGAACGGGCATCCGATCTATTTGAGCTATATGATTCCTTAAATATCGAGCTAAATGGAGAAGAAATCCTCAATAATATTGAGGCTAATCAAATTAAATTTGATGTTGCCAATAAAGAACAACAGTTGGAATTAGAAAAAGCAAAAGCAAATCAATTAAGTCAATCCTTAATTGTTAAAGAAGAAAAGGAAAAAAGGTTGAACTTTATAATATTCGCTGGTATTATTGGTGTTATTATTTTAATTGTATTTCTAATTATTGTTTACAACAACTTCAAAAAGAAAAAAGCCTTGAGTTTGTCTTTGGAAGATAAAAATTTGTTGATTGAGCAAAAAAACAAAGACATAACAGACAGTATCAATTATGCAAAAAAAATTCAAAATTCAATTATGCCAGATATTAATGAGTTTGGCAATTTATTTCAGGATTCATTAATATACTATAAACCTAAAGATATTGTTAGTGGTGACTTTTACTGGTTTGAACATTTTAATAATTCAATAGTTTTTGCTGCCGCCGATTGCACTGGACATGGTGTGCCTGGAGCAATGATGAGTGTAATTTGCGTTGGGGCTTTAAATCATTTTACAAGAAAAACTGACATTACTGATCCGGAAACAGCTCTTCATTTTATTGATAAAGAGGTGAATAGGAGTACCAATGGAGGAAGCTGATGAGCAAAGAATGGCAGATGGAATGGACATAGCCTTGTGTGCTTATAATAAGGATAATATACATATTGCAATTCAGTGGAGCTAATAGACCTTTGGTTTTAATAAGAAACAATGAAGTTATTGTTTATAAGGGTAATAAATTCCCTATAGGTCAAGACATCGGAATTGAGAAAGATTTTACCGGTGAAAAAATCCAATTGGAAAAAAATGATACTGTTTACGTCTTTACAGATGGAATAGTGGATCAGTTTGGGGGAGAAAAAGGCAAAAAGCTCCTTTTTAGAAGATTAAAAGAATTTTTGCTTTCAATTCAGTCATTAAGCTTCAGCGAACAACAAGAAAAGATAGACTTCTTTTTTAACCATTGGAAAGGTGAAGAAGAACAAGTTGATGATGTTTTGCTAATTGGAATTAAGGTATAGATTTCTCTATCATCTTTTGCTTTATTGCTGATTCTAAAATAAAAAACCTACACTATCTGCAAATAGCTTGGTTATGTGTCACTAGAATTAGTAAATTTAGCATCCAATGAAACATATTTTACTTTTTATATTAATAGCTTTCGCTTATTGTTCTTCTGGTTGTAAAAAAGACAAAACATCCCCTGTTCAGGAGCCTGTAGTTAATTTGTGTGATTCAATCACTCCTGTTTCGTTTATCAATGATATAGACCCAATATTGAATACCAATAATTGCTATGCCTGCCATAGTTCTATAACTCCTATTTTTAGCGATTATTCTTCCGTGTTTGACTGCAAGAGAGCCTATATTAAAATCGATTCAGCATGATCCTTTATTTAGGCCTATGCCCGAAAATGGATCCAAGTTGCCCGATTCGCTTATTAATAAGGTGCAATGTTGGATAGAGTCTGGAGCTCCAAACAATTAATTCTTAATTAACTTATCGATTAATACAGTAATATTGATAGAGTTGAAATTATCAGAAAACAATGTGGGGATGCTTTGCCGTAAATTGCCAAGTGGCTGTATGGCTTGGGTCGACTCCTCTTTCTTTTGGTAAGTGAATTTTGCAGCTGATAATTCAAGTACATCCACTGTTACTCGTAATCCATCTCTTTGAGAAACTAATATGTTTGGCTTTTAACATAGTTGAAATATAATGTTTCATCGCAAATTTGTTGTTTTTTGGAGAAGTAAAATGTAATTTTAGAGACCTAAAACTAAAACCATGAATAAAATACTAACCATAATCACAGGCTTAATAATAATGCTTACTCTTTCTGTAGGAGCTCAAGTGAAAGGAAAACCTGGTGATTATGTAAAAGGAGAATTAATTGTACAAGTGCTAGAAACCGCTAGTATTAGAGATATTGTGAGTCGTGCTCCAGATAATTATTCTTTGCAAGTGGAAAAGATTCTGTCACCGACTTCTCATATTTGGCAGTTGACATTTGATCATACTTTGATATACTCATGAAGGTATGCTTAATTGGGTTTACTCGCAGGAGGAGGTTGAATTAGCGCAAAACAACTACTACTTGGAATTGCGATCAACGATTCCAAATGAATCAACGTCTGGAAATTTCACCCAACAATGGCATCACAACAATACGGGTCAAACGGGAGGTACGCCTGATGCAGATATCGACTCTGATTTAGCATGGGATATCACAACCGGAGGGATTACTGCCTCAGGACATGACATTGTAGTATGTTTAATTGAAAGTGGAAATTTAGACCACAATGACATAACTGATAACCGTTGGTTCAATGCGGGAGAAATTCCGAACAATGGAATTGACGACGATGGAAACGGGTATGTTGATGACCGTGATGGATGGAATCCTTTGTCAAATAATGACAATTATGGGACTGGTGGACACGGAACGAATTGTCTAGGTATGATTGGGGCAAAAGGTAACAACGGTTTATTGGTTGTTGGCGCCAATTGGGATGTTAAATTAATGGTAGTTGGTGGATATAGTATTAATACTGACGCCAATGCGATTCAAGCATATCAATACCCATATGACATGCGTTCTCTTTGGAACGCTTCAGGAGGTGACTCAAGGCGCATTTGTGGTTGCTACAAGTTCTTCTTGGGGTATCGATCGAGAAGACCCGAATACAGCCACCCTGTTTGGTGCAATTTCTACACAACTATGGGAGCAAGCTGGAATTTTGAATGTTGGAGCAACTACAAATAGCAATTTGAATGTTGATGCAGTTGGAGATATGCCAACAGCATGTAATACACCCTACATGATTGGAGTTGGTCGTACTGATCACAATGACAATACCGCAGGTGGTTATGGAGCAACTACAATTGAATTTGGTGCTCCTGGTATTGATGTTGTTACAACCGCGAACACAAACACAACTACTTCAACTACTGGAACATCTTTCTCATGTCCATTGACAGCGGGAGTTATTGGTTTAGCATATTCCATTCCTTGTACTGATTTTATGAGCACTGTAATTGCAAATCCTCAAGCTGGAGCCGACATGGTTTTGCAAGCATTGATGGACGGAACAGATGCTAAACCAGCATTAGCAAATAAGTTTGTAACAGGTGGTCGTTTGAATTCGAGGAACACACTTAGACGAATTGATGGCAGTAGGATGTAACGGAAGCATTTGCCTACCTCCAAGTGCAGTTTCCGTTGGAAGTATTTTGGATAATTCAGCCTCTGTTACCTTTACAGCAGCTAATGGAGCAGTTTCCACAACTTTCTATTGGAGAGAAGTTGGAGCTCCTACATGGACGACTGTTACAGGTGCCACCTCTCCAATTGACCTAACCACATTAACGGGGTGTGCGGATTACGAATTGTATTTTGAAACAGATTGTGGCGGTGGTGAAATAAGTGGGCCAACATCCACTCAAACCTTTTCTACTACTGGCTGTGGAGCTTGTATTGACTTGCCTTATTGTACGGGTAGTGCTTCGGATGGAATTGACGAATGGATTTCAGACTTTTCTATTGATGCATATACAAACACTTCTGGTAATGATGGTGGGTATGGAGACTATACTGGATCGAACATTCAATTAGATGTAAATAACACATACCCTGTTACTATTGGAGTTGGATGGGGTGGTACATTATATGATGAGTATTCTAGAGTTTGGATTGATTTAGATCAAAGTGGAACATTTGAAGTTAGTGAACTGGTATTCGATCAGGGAGCAGCTAGTCAAGTTACACCGGTTACTGGAAACATTACTATTCCTGCTAATGCTACTTTAGGAACGACTCGTATGAGAGTTCAGCTGGCTTACGTTGGTGGACAAACGACATTGCCTGTTGATGCATGTGAAACATTCCAATGGGGCGAAGTTGAAGATTACTGTGTCACTTTAAATGCAGGTGTTGTTTGTGGGTTGACTGCTGCAAGTAGTGCAAACGACCCAGCATGTGCTGGAGTTGATGATGGAGATATTACAGTAGGTGTTACAGGTGGGTCAGGTAATTATTCTTATGCGTGGACTCCAAATGTAGGAACTACGCCTACAGTTTCAAACTTGTCAGATGGAGCCTATTCTGTGGTTATTACAGATTTAACTGCGGGTTGTGATACAACTATCAATTTCACACTGAATTATACAACTAATATTAATGTGAACGTTAACACAACAGATGCATCTTGTAACGGTTTAACGGATGGTTCTTTGGTTGCATTAGCTTCAGGAGGAACTAACTATACTTACCAATGGGTAGGTGGGCCGACTACAGACACATACACAGGAGTTGGAGCAGGCAGTTATACAATAGAGGTAACCGATATTTCTGGTTGTACAGGTCAAGCATCAGGAACGGTTACTGAACCAGCCGCGGATCAGGCTAGTTTTGCATCTAGCAGCGCATTCTTAGACGTTGTTTTCACAAACACATCTACTGCCGGAACGTACTTATGGGATTTTGGTGACGGAAATACGAGTTCAGCAACCAGTCCAGCCCATTCCTATGCTTTACCAGGAACATACCTAGTATGTTTAAGTGTAACATCTAATTGCGGCACAGATCAAGCTTGTACTGATTTAACAGTAGATCAGGATGCTTCTGCAATTAATGAAACTTTTTTAGACTATGTGAATGTTTACCCAAATCCAGCAAGTGAATTCGTTAATTTCCAAATTACGTCAACAAACTTGAAGTTAATTGAAATTATTGATGTTGCAGGTAGACTAATTGCTAGGACGCCTGTAAAGGATGAAATTACTCAATTTGATATTAGTGCCTTTAGAGATGGGTCTTATTTCTATCGTGTTCTTGATGCATCAGGAAATGTTGTCATTGTAAATAAATTGATGATTGTGAAGTAATCATCAACTAACATAATCAAAAGCCTCTGAAATTCAGGGGCTTTTTTATTTGTATTAAAGACCCAATGATATTTTGCCAAGTCAGATTATTATGAAAATGGTAATATTAAGGAATCCCAATATTGGAGTTATAATTCGACTGACCCACTTGACCCAATCCTAATAAAACAAAAATGTTTCGATGAAGATGGAAATGAAATTTACTGCAGATAGCTACCCTAAGTAACCACTTTAACAGGACGACAGATGTCATTCAACTTCTTTTGGGTAATGCCCAAATGTTTTCTTGTAAAGGACCAAGAACCTTTCTTTTCTACGTTCTCTAAAGAGGGCCATCTGATGACTATCTACCTCCCCGATCTCACAGAGTACTAATTCTCCATCTTCATAGTATTCAGTTATATACAGATCTCCGTCCATATAATACTCAACTTTATAGATATCTTTGTCATCATTTAAATTTCCCTCTTTAAAATATTCGACATCAATGATTTCTCCATATCCGTAGGATTCATTTTTAAAGAGAACACCGTCTTTGAAGTATTCAATTCTTCTGAGGTCTCCGTCGTTGTAGTGTTCAATCTTAGAGATAGAACCATCTTTATTGTAGTATTTGGACTTGAGTATTTCATCATCTTCGGAGTAAATAATTCTATCGATAGAACCATCTTCATTGTGGTAGACGACACTATCGCCTAACTCAAAATCCTCACGATTAATTTTCATAATGGGCCAACTCATAGAACTAAAGTTAACAAATTCTAAACATAAGAACCAAATACAATGATAAGATTAAGAAGGAGAGAAAGAAGTATTTGCAAGCAGTAGGTCAATATGATATGTTCACAAATAGAGCCAATAACATTCTTGCAGTTCATTATGGGGTGTAGACAATGTATAAATTGAATTAATTTGATTACATTGATTTAAATTAAAACAAATAATTATGGAATTAGCTATAATATAGGCAGTCTCAATATCTTCTGGTGATAAATCTCCATTTGTTGTGTTTGAGAGGTATTCGGCCTCTTCTTGAGTTAGGGGTTTTACATCATTTTGAGATGATACACCAATTGATAATCCGATTAAAATTCCGAATATTAAAATTAATTTTTTCATAGTCTTTTTGTTTTTATCTAGATTACAACTTTGTCATATGAGTTATTTTTTCTCCCTCATAACCGTATTCACAACCATATATTTTATTTAAATCACCCTCAACATATCTATACTTATGAAGATTATCATTGATCGTGATTCCCATCAGTTTCCCTTCATTGTTATAGTTAATGTCAATATTATCATATCTTTCTGAATTAGGGTATAGGATAGTTATTTTGTACATACCACCAGCTGGTGAATAATAATTGTCATAATATTCTTTGTCAATTCTAAGTATTGTTAAATCTTTAGATCGAACATCTAAATATTTCTGAATGAATTGTACGAAGTATTCTTTGTTTTGACTTGGATTATATACACCACCACTTAAACCAATGAAAGTTATATCTTCTTCTTGAACCAAATCTAATAAGGGTGTTACGTCCCCTGTTTCGATATATTTCACCAGTTCATTGGTCAAATTACGCTCATAAGTTTTTTTGGTTACCCTTTTATGGGTTTCACTTCTTGTTTTACCATCCATATATTGAGCTGATACACCAATTGATAATCCGATTAAAATTCCGAGTATTAAAATTAATTTTTTCATAGTTTTTTTGTTTTTATTGATTTTGAGAGGGTTGATTTAACTCTTACATAGATGTTTTATATGTTGTTAATCAATTTTCTAATGTCTGTCTCAGATTTCACTTTTAAAGGTGTTCCAACTTTAAATTCATGTTTTTTTGCAAACCCCGTAATTCTTTCAAATTCGGAATTGCCTATAGCATATGCTTGCGCCAAGGAATCAACTACAATCAGTGAATTCTTACTTTTAGGATCGAACTTAAATTTATCGAGGTTATAGGGGGTATATGTAAGCATTGAATTTACAGAGTCCATCAATAGATATACCTTTCTTACGGGTAATAAACTTCCTTTTGCATCGACAAAGGAAGCCAGGATAGATTGAGGTTCAATTTTATAGACTCTGTCTAAATTTGCCCATCCAAAACTTTGTATTTCAAACTCACGAGAAAATTTTCCAGTTAATTCGTAAACCTTGTTTCTTTGAGCCGCCTGCTCTTGTCTAATCTTTCTTTGACGTGCTTTTTCCTTTTCTTCTTCTTTTTTTGTCTCGATAAAAGTTTTGTATTTATCATATGTTTGGTTAAAAACATATTCTGCATACTCCATGTCTCGAGAATCGAAAACTGGCCTTACTGTTGTTTCAAAAACTTTATCACCTTTAACCAGTTTTAGTTTATAGATTCCATTCTTCTTTCGCTTAACAATTTCCATTTCATTCCAAACCGCAGTTGTTACCCATTTGTTTTTTGCAGGGTTTTCTCTGTCTTTCTTCCCAGCAAATTCCCACTGCACTCCATTGTAGATATTTAACTCTGGATATTGACTGAAATCTGTTTTGAATTTAAATTGAAATAACTCTTTGTCTTTTACCTCCGGTTTTACTGGATTTATCAAGCCCTTTTTTGAAGCAAGCTCAGCAAAGTTGGGTTCTTTATAAGTAGAAATTTCTTCCACTGATGGCAGCTCTCTTTTTAACTCCTCTGCAGGTACATCACTTTCAACTTCAACCCATTGGCGATTTACCGTATCTAAATTATAAAGGTTATAATCATCATCGGAAAAATCTGATTCCATGTTTACTTTTATTTTACGATCGGGATTTACAAAAAGTGGTTCTTTTCCTTTCCATGCAATCATTTCTAACATTCCGGCACTTTCGAGATATTCCTGAGACCCTTCAGCTGTTTCCATAGGTACTCCACTCATCATAATTTTTACGGGGTCGTTTACCTCCCTATAAGCCAATTTTACTTTTCCTTTAACTACTTTTCCATCTTTATCTAAAAAGGCAGATTCTGGTATGTTGATTTCTGTCTGTCCGTATTTCAAAACGGCTCCTTCAGAAGCGTCTACATCAAAAATTGTTCTTGGCACCTGTACATCAAACGGAGCGTCAATGTATGCTTCAGGCACCTTGTTTTTTGAGATGGTATTATTTTTATTGTCGCAGTTTTTTAATAACATCAATGATGCTACTATAGCTACTGCAGAAGCGAGAACAAAATATTTAGTTTTCATGACTACTTGGATTTAGTGGTTAATAAATTGTTGTTGTTTAATCTTTTTATAAATAGAAAGCGTTTGTTCCAATACATGTCATAACTCGGCTCTCCTTCTCCTTCAATTCGAACCCCACTATTAGGGCAGTGTATTATTTTAATTTTACCATTGTCGTTAGCGTATATCATACCCACATGCTGAAAATGATATCCGCTATTTGATCTGGATCCAAAAAATATTAAATCCCCTGTTTTACAATCTTCTTTGCTTACTAGGACGCCTAGTTTGGATTGAGACTTGGCGCTATGCGGTATATTGACTCCCGATTTTTGATACACATACTTTGTAAATCCCGAACAATCCAACCCGCTTGAAGTTTCACCTCCATACTTATACCTTGTACCTAAAACACTTTGCGCATCCGTAATTAACTTACTCTCATTAACGGATACCGTATTGGAAACATTCTTTTTTGGGGTGCTACTTTTCTTCTTTTTTGCTGCCGTTTGTTTTGCTTCCTTTGTTGCTACTATTTGATCGTAGTTATTTACATTACTACCAAATAGTTTTGAAAACTTATCCGCCTCTTTTCTGGCTTTACTGTATTTCTTCTTTTCCAAAATTTCAGTAATTCGAACTTCATAAGCGGTGCTTAAATCATTAATGATTTCTTGATTTACAACAACATTTGAATTTTTATTGTATTTCTGATATTTACCATAACTTCTTAAAGAAGTTGTTAAATATGTCGTTTTGCCCAGTTGAGTATATTTTTTATAATTTGAACAAGTAAGGTAGTAATAGGGCAGCGCCATACCTTTTCCTTTTTCTATAAGTCTATTTGATTTTCGTATACACCTATCCGGTGATTTTACCAATAGTTTTTCAAGCTTAGCCTGTTCTTTAGACAAAGTTTGTGCTACAGCTGTAAAACAACTTAACAGTAAAAGGCATACTATGTAAATTACGCTCTTCATTTGTTAAGTGTGTTATCGACATTTCGAATTGATAAAAAAGTAGAAAATACGTTTGCAGGTAATTTAAACCCATTGAAAGTTTTAAAAGTAGAAACATAGAATAGTGTCTCTCTGAGAGTCAGTTGGTGTCCTTGTGAAATAAAATACCCCTCTATTATTTGTTTTAAAAAAATGATGCCATTTTTCATAACGAATTAATTTTAGTTTAACAGTTGATAGAGTATTGTATTTACATAGGCAATTGGTCGAAGTTTTAGTTTATTAAGGTGTCTTACTAACTATATAATACTTAAGATTAAAAAAGGTACAAGAAAATTGAATTTCATTGCTTGTATAACTCTACGGAGGTACCTTCTAAAAGTTGGGGTCAAATAATAGTTGGTATTTGACAGATAATAAATGGATGAGGTTTTGGGGGTTGAAAACGGATAAAAATGAATCAAATGATGATTTTCTCATCATTTCCCATCATTTCTTAAATTAGAGGAATTAAGTGAAAATAAAACAATTTCCTGTTCAGTTCCTGTTCAATGGAAGGGTGTAAAAAACAAAAACACCTAACAATCAATATGTTAGGTGTTTTTTATTGAGGTCTCTGCCGGACTAGAAGTATTGTATTTGTATTGATTTCATTTTAATTTACTAGCCCTTTTTGGCCCTAAAAATAGGTGTTTTTTTCTAATGTGGTAAAATAAGTAATAATTAATTAAAGATAATGTTTGCACATATGTTTGCACTTTAGTAGATTTGAGAAAAGAATGAAAGATGTCAACATTTAATTATAAGCTCAGGTCTGATAAAGGTAACTCCCCTATAATTTATATCATATTTAGTTATGGGCGAAAGAAACTTTATAGGGTTTCTACCGGGTTCACGTTAAAGAGTGAGGATAATTGGAATCCGCAGAATCAAAAAATAAAGAAACGAAAAGAAGAGGTTCATGGGAAGAGTTGGAATAAGACTTTATCAAGGCTTAAGATATATTTTGAGGATGAATATGACAGGCTATTAGATAAAGGTGGTCTGGTTAGTAATGACGAATTAAGTATTATATTTAATAGTTTTGAAAACACAGCCGTAGCTACGTTACAAAAAAAACAATTTGATATCATATTATTGTTCGATGAATGGATATCATATTGCGAATTTGAAAAGAGAAATAAAGGAGATAAACTGTCCTTAGGTACTATTAAAACGTATAAAAACACCAAGGCTGTCTTTGAGGATTTTTTAAAGGTCAATAGGTTGAGCTCAGAGGGAGAAGTAAATAGAGATCTCTATTATAGGTTGGTTACTTTTCTTGAGCAGAAGGATTATTCTTTAAATTATTCTGGGAAGGTTATAAAGAATGTTAAGTCATTCTTGAAGTATCTAGTTTTTACGGGTAAATTGGAGTTGCCGTCATTTAGGTCTGAAGAATGGGAGGTAATGAAAGAGGATGTTGATGATGTGTATCTCTCGAATGAGGAGTTGGGTAAAATATATTTTTATGACTTGTCTAGTGTAGAAGAAAAGTATCGTATTGCAAGGGATTTATTTTTGATAAGTGCCTTTACTGGGTTGAGAATCTCAGATAACAAAAGGCTAAAGGATGAAAACATTGTAGAGGATAGTGGTAGTAGGTTCTTCAAAATTGAATCAAAAAAAACAAAGACGGAATTGATAATTCCTATCTCAAATATAGTGGAAGAGATTCTGTCTAGAAATAATGGGTTGCCCAAGTCAATGGCTGATCAAACGGTAAACATTCTAATAAAGGAAATAGGAGAGTGGGTAGGATTAGATCAAGTGGTTTACATCTCACGAACCAAAGGAGGAGAGAAGACTTCAGTAAAACATATGAAGTACGAGCTAATTAAGACTCATACTGCAAGACGTTCGTTTTGTACGAATGCATACTTAGGAGGGATGGATACTTTATTAATAATGGCTGTTTCAGGTCACAAAACGGAACGAAATTTTTTAACTTATATAAAGGTAACAAAACAGGAGCAGGCATCTAGGATTGCAAATCATCCATATTTCTTGTCTCTTAGTGTTGATAAGTTTGAGTCATTTAAAGCTAATTAGATATGATGGAAGTGAATGATGAAGGTACGGAAGAGTTTAATTCGATAGTACGATTTATAAGGTATTTACCACTTGGGGAGGAAAGAAGATTAACGATTGAGGAATTGTTTTACGGTTACGTGAACATGGCAGAGGATGTTGTAGAGGTCGTTTTGCCAAAAATAATTTCTCATGCTAAGCAGTTTGTGGAGGAGCATGTAGTGGACTATATAGTACCTAAGCTCAGTGCTAGTGGAAGGACAGCTCTTCAGGTGAGTTATCATGTGCAAAGTTATTACAATACACTTCCAGCGCTTATTAATGACAAAAATATTAGATGTGCTTCCTTGGATGTTGCTATGGAAAACTTATTCCTAAGTACACAAGATTTCCCAATGGAGAATCAGCGAGTTAGCGAAGTTAATATTAGGTTGGATTCAAGAGTGGGTAGTGTTTTTAAAAATAGCGCTTCAGAAGGTTTTTTTTTACTTTATGAAGAGCAGGATGGAAGATGAAGAATTCACTTCCAATAAGTGGATTAGTTTTATGTTTAGGGAGATGGAGGTTCATGAAGGAACAGGAGAAATTGTTTGTATTCAGAAGGAGTATGTAGAGTTTTGTATGCGCCAATTAGGTGTCAAAAAACTGAAAATTAAGACAAAAGAGAGCATTGGTAATTATGTAATAAAGAAAAAGAGGTTAAAGACATTTAGAGAATTATATAAAGATAATAGTTAGAACGATTGGGGAACGATTAGGGAACGAATCATGAATTTCATTTGTATTGAATTTATAAAAACAATACAAAATGACAGATCTAATACAATTAATTACAATTACTCCTAAGGAATTTCGAGACCTACTTTTAAAGGGTTTTATTCTAGAGTTAAACAAGCTAGAGCTTAATCAAAATAAAGAGACTAAACTCTTAACAAGAAAAGAAACAGCAGATTTTTTTAAGGTCACTTCTCAAACCATTATTAATTGGGAGAGAGATGGAATAATTACCTCAGTCGATATTGGGGGTGTTATTCGATATAAAAGAGATGAGGTAGAAAACCTAGGGAATAATACTGAAGGGGGTCAAAATGATTAATTCATTTAACAACTCCGAAGCTAAAAATCATCCCAAGGGGAATAGGTTAGAGGCGTTTTTAAGGGCTGTAACGGAGGTTTCTCATATTTCTGACCATAACCTTCATATTGTAGCAAACCGCTTAAATATAGAAGCGGAAATTCTTGCAATAGAGATACTAGCAAAAGGAGGGAAGCTGCTATGAGAACAAGTAAGCCAATAATCCTATTCGTTCCGGATTCATTTATTACAGAGCTTGATGACTACCTACATGAGAATCCTCCGGGGTTCAGCTTTAATAGGGTGAACTTTTATTATGTAGCCCATCACCTCATCAAGTTACAAATCCAATTTAAGAAAGAGGAATATCATTACTTGAATCTTGAGTGCCTTAAAAAAGTAACCTGCAGTAAAATTGGTAGATATATTAAACTGTTGCGTGATGGAAAATTTGTTCTAGGGAAAGAGTTCTATGTAAATGGATTCAAAGCATACAGATACAAGCTAAATGAGACACATATAGAGTGTGTTTCAAGAATTGAATTAACACGAAAGTCAAAATTAACAAAGAAAATTATGAAATTACAGAAAAATACAAAAGCCAACTATAATAGACAGGAACCGCATGTGAAGGTTCTAAGAGAAGAATTTATGAAAATGGAACTTGAGTATGATAGTGCTTATGAATGGGCTAACAAGAGTTCTGATCCTTTGAAAAAATTAAGCTACTTGACATCTCTTTACCATCTTGAGAACAAAAGCTTTCGATATTGTGGCAGAAATAAAACTAACTGTAGATTAGATACCAACTTAACTTGCTTGAAAAGTGATTTTCGAAAATTTATTAATGGGGACTATGTAAGCATTGATGTTAAAAATTCCCAACCGTTCCTGTTAAGTGTGCTAATAGATGCTATTATTCACGACAGGGGTACCTTATGTGGTCACTTAGGTAAGGAGTATCTGGCTGGAACGTTTGGTGTAAAAGGGATTCAAAGATGTTCTTTCGTTCATCAAAATCAAGAAAAAGCGTTTTTGATGAACGTTAGAAACTATGCTGAAGCTGTAATCGAAGGGGTGCTTTATGATGATTTTGTTCGTTCATACCCAGGTGAGATTAAAAGAGATAAAGCAAAGGATATAACATTTATGGTCCTCTTTTCTCAAAATGAATGTTACACTAGGTTGGGCAAAATGATCCCATATGAGGAAGAGAAAAAGGTATTTGCAACTGTCTATCCATTTATTTATAGAATCGTTAAAACACTGAAGTTAAAAGACTATAAAGCTCTTCCTATATACTTACAGAAACTTGAGAGCTACTTGTTTATAGATTGTATAGCAAAGAGGCTTATTGAAGCTGGTATTGTCCCACTGACTATTCATGATTCAGTTATTGTAAAGTCGGAAGATCAAGCTAAGACGCTAGCTATAATGAAAGAGGTGTTTATAGAGCAAATAGGAGTGACACCAAGCTTCAAAGTAGAGAGGCTAAAGGGTGATAGTGATGGCTAACCTAAAGGGATCTAGGGTGAGTCAGTTGTTTAACAAAAAGAAACGATTCATACTAGGTCTCTGTCTCAAAGTGACTTTCTCTTTGCGTTGAGGGGGGGGTATAGATTAATGTTACTATAGCCCACGTGTGAAAAAGGAGTAATGTTCATTTAGCGCACCTCATCGTGTTTTGCAGTTAATTACAGCGTAAATTACCTTAAGCACAGTATTACTTGGGTGTATAAATAGTATTGTGAAAGTTTATACCAAAAAAAAGTACAAAAGAAGTTTGACTTAGTCTTATTGTTTATGGTAGGTTGGCTAATTGGTTCCTTAACTTGTAATTGACTGGGCTATTTCTTCTGTGGAGTATTTGGTGTCCATTATAATCATACAAGAGAGAATGGAGAGTACAAGATTTTTCGATAAGGTGTCACAAGAGCTTGTAGATAATGGTATAGTGCCTTTTACGATACATGATTCAGTAATCGTCAAGAGAGAGTATGCTGAGAAGACTCTTGAGATAATGAAGAGTAACTTCCTAAGGGAGTTTGGTGTGGATGCTTCGTTTCATGTTGACCCACTCAATCCAGGGTCTCCTAAAGTTGAATAAAAGCTGATTGAACATGAGAATGCTGATGAGGTGCCAATAGGTCTGAATAGCGAGTCCGTAGGCTCGTTAGAGGGAGCCCATGCTGGCACTGCAGCTTCTTTTCTTTCAAAGAATGATTTCGCAACACTTACCTTATCATTCTTCCAATCAATTTTATTTTTCATTCTATCATATTTACGTATATTTACATACATAATTATGATAGAATGAAAAAAATATTACTATCCATCACCCTTGTTCTTTCCTTTATGTCGATTAATGCTCAAAACTGGATACAGTTAGGGAATGGCATAGCACCCGAAGAGAGTGGTGACCGTTGGGGCCATTCTGCCACAACAAGTGCTGACGGTAACACTGTGGCTTGTTCAGCTCATTGGAATGGAGTTGGTGACGAAGGTCATGTTAGAGTATTTGAATGGAATGGCTCGGCCTGGGTTCAAAAAGGTGGCGAAATTAATGGAGAAGGTGGTGGAGACAATAGTGGCCAGGGTCAGGGTGTTAGCTTAAGTGATGATGGGAATGTAGTTGCAATTGGGTCTCGATGGAATGATAACTTTAATGGGAGTAACTCTGGCCATGTAAGAGTTTACGAATGGGATGGATTAGCTTGGGTTCAAAAGGGAGGTGATATAGACGGTGAAGATGCTAATAATTGGTCAGGCAGGTCAATCTCAATTAACTCCAATGGTAATGTTTTAGCCATAGGCGCCTCTGGAGGCAATGGGTCTACCGGACAAGTAAGAATTTATGAGTGGAATGGAATTGCTTGGGTTCAAAGAGGTGTTGATATTCACGGTTCAAATGTTAATGATGGATTTGGGTATTCGGTTGGTATTGACTCTGCAGGCGTTTCATGTGTAATTGGAGCAAATTATAACCTTATGCAGTCTGGACAGGTAAGGGTTTATGATTGGGATGGATTTACTTGGATTCAAAAGGGAGTTGATATCCAAGGTGAAAATGTTAATGATGAATCGGGACAAAGTGTATCTATAAATGCTACAGGTGATGTTATTGCAGTTGGAGCTGCAAAAAACGATGGAAATGGAGCTGAAGCTGGTCAAGTAAGGGTTTTTGAGTGGGATGGATTAGCTTGGGTTCAAAGAGGTATTGACATAGATGGTGTTACTGCCGGTGATTATTTTGGGTACTCTATAAGTTTAAGTTCAGACGGAAACAAATTAGCTGCTGGAACTTATAACCTTTCTAGTGGATATGTCCAAGTTTTTGATTGGAGTGGGACTGCTTGGATTCAATCGGGCATGAACCTCACTGGAGGGGGGGGCAACTATTTTGGATGGTCAGTTTCTTTAAATAGTTTAGGAACAAGATTAGCAGTGGGTTCTCCTGTAAATAATGGAGAATTGAAAATATTTTCAATTGGTTCTGCCTGTACTACGATTCAATCTATAAATAACATTAATATTTGCAATGGTAATAGTTATTATGCGGAAGGAGCAAATCAAACAGTTTCGGGAATATATTATGACACTTTACCAGCAATAACTGGGTGTGATAGTGTAATTACTACAAATTTGGTTGTTTCTCCACAAATTATAATAACTCCATCGATTTCAAATGACAATGGTTCTGGTATTGGAATAATTGATATTTCAGTATCGGGAGGAAGCTCTCCGTACAGCTACTCTTGGTCAAATGGCAGTATAACGGAAGGCCTCATAAATTTAACTTCTGGTAGTTATTCGGTTGAAGTAACCGACTCTATTGGTTGCACAGCAAATGAAACGGTAAATATTATCAACTCGTGCAGTATGAATCTTACTATAAATTCTATAGGGACTTCTTGTGGACAAAATGATGGTGCCACTTCTGTAAGTCTTACAGGAGGAACCCCTCCATATAATTACGAATGGTCAAATGGTGCAACCACCTCTTTGATAGCCACTTTAGATGCGGGTTTATATTATGTAACTGTTACTGATGATAACGGATGTATTGAATATGGTACAGCAACTGTTAACGATTCTCCTGGAGCAACAATATCAATTGCCACTACTCCAACTTCATGTTTTGGTGGAGCAGATGGAGCAATAGATGCTGCAATTAGTGGAGGAACTACACCATATACTTTTGCATGGTCTAACGGTGAAGCAACTGAAGATATTACTGGATTAGTTGCTGGACAATACCAACTGCAAGTAACGGATGCTGACGGATGTATTACTAATGATAACATTACTATTACAGCAGCAACAGCTCTTGAGATAACAACAACTGTAACCAACTCTTCTTGTGGTGGAAATACTGATGGAGCAATCACTTCAACAGTAACTGGTGGTACAGGTGCTTATACTTACTTTTGGAGCACCACTGCAACAACTGCTGATATTAATGGATTGGTTGCTGGAGTTTATATGCTTACTGTAACAGATGCAAATGGATGTATGGATTCTACTTCTGTTTCAGTTAATGAAGAAAATGGTCCTGTTGTGCATTTAGATTCTGTTGTATCTGCTTCTTGTGGTGGACTTGGTTCTGCTTATGTATCTGCATATGGTAACGCTCCATTTACTTATGCTTGGAGCAATAGCGAAGTAACACAAGACTTGATTGATGTAATACCAGGAACGTATCAATTAGAGGTAACTGCAGCTGGTGGTTGTGTTTCTAATCTGTCTGTTGTTATTGGTAATGATATGCCAGTTGTGCAAGACATTTGTATTGTAACAGTAGATAGTGCTACCAATACGAATACAGTTGTTTGGGAGAAACCAATTACAACAGCTATTGAGTCTTTCAATGTTTACAAGGAGAGCACCGTTGCTAATCAATACTTCTTAGCTGGTAATGTGCCTTACGATAGCCTTAGCCAATTTAATGACCCTAATTCAAATCCAAATCAAAGAGCTTGGAGATATAGATTAACAAGCGTTGATACCTGTAATGTTGAATCTGAAATGGGAACAATTCATAAAACGATTCACCTTACTGTTAGCTTAGGACAAGGAAACGACTACAATCTAGCATGGAATCATTATGAAGGGTTTACATACGGCAGCTACTATATTAGTAGGTGGAGTCCAAGCACTGGTTGGGTTAACATTGATACAATACCTTCAAACCTTAATACATACACAGACTTTAGTCAACCACAGGGAAATGTGTTTTATTCTATTGAAGCTGAGCATCCGACTGGGTGTACATCAACAAAAGCACAAGACCATAATTCAACTAGGTCAAACAGACATACTTCTATTGGAGGTGCTGCACCCTCATCAGATTTTAGTTCTTCTGGAACACAAATTGTTTCAGGTTCAAGTATTGACTTTTTCGATCAGTCTATAAATAACCCAACAACTTGGAGTTGGAATTTGTATGGAGCCAATCCGTCTACTTCAACCGATCAAAACCCAACCAATATTACTTATGGCAGTACAGGGTTTTATGATGTTAGGTTAATCGTAAGTAATGCTAATGGGATAGATACTTTGGTGAAAACAAATTACATAGAAGTAATCGCACCAGGAGGTGCTGCTCCAACATCAGATTTTATTGCGAGTACTACCCAAATTCAAGAAGGAAGTTCTGTTGATTTTTTAGATCAGAGCCAAAATAATCCTACTTCATGGACATGGGTATTTGATGGAGGAAACCCTGCTTTTTCCACCAATCAATCACCCACTGGAGTTTTATACAATGCAGCAGGTAGTTATGATGTAACACTTATAGCAAGTAATTCTTTTGGAGTAGATACTTTAGTTAAAACAACTTATATTAATGTAGCTACATCAAATTCAATAAATGAAAATGGATTAGGTAACTTAACAATTTTCCCTAACCCAACATCCGACCAAATTACAATCGATATAAAGGGTTATAATGGAGTTGTTAATGTTGAGGTGTATGACTTACAAGGAAGGCTATTAGAAACCACCACAAACACCACTGTATCTCTTAAAAAACACGCCAAAGGAATCTATGTTCTTAAGGTGAGTTATGGAGAGGTAACTGAAGAGTTTAGGGTAGTTAGGCATTAGGCCTTTTCAAACTATTGTATAAAAGTTGGAAAGTTGTATATTTATCTAAGTGAGAAAAAAATATACCTACGATATAGTAAAAGCGGAAGCATTAAAATACACCACACGTTCTGAGTTTAGAAAAAAGAGTAGCGGACACTATGATGCGGCACTTCGACTAAAGATTGTTGATGAGATCTGTTCTCATATGGAGCGACTTAATAGAAAACCTTTTACTGCTGAAGAAATAAGATTAGAAGCCGCTAAGTTCCTAACTAGAGGTGAATTTGCCAAACAAAGTAATAGTGCATATGCCGCTGCATTAAGAAAAGGCATTTTAGATGAAGTCTGCTCGCATATGACTTTACTTCAACGCAAAAAATATACTCTTGAAGAATTAGAAAAAATAGCACTTGAATACAATACGCGAATTTCCTTTCGAAAATCTAATAATGGAGCTTACTCAGCAGCTTTAAGAAGGGGCATAATGGATGACATTTGTAAACACATGCACGCTGTTGGTAATCGAAAAAAAAGAGGTGTATATATTTTTGAATTTCCAGAAATAAAAACGGTTTATGTAGGTCTTTCTTACAATCTTGTGCATAGAAAGTCTACTCATTTACTTAATTCGCATAACAAAGGATTAAAGCAATTATTAGAAGAAAAAGCAACATATAACTATATAACTACTGGCAAGTATTATGATGCGGAGGTTGCTGCGCAAATTGAAACAAACACAGTTTTAGACTATGAAAATAAAAACTGGACTATACTCAATATCTCAAAGACTGGAGGACTAGGAGGCGGAGAAGGAACATATACTAAGGAAGAATTAAAACAGGAAGCTAAATTGTATAAGAGTCGGTCGAAATTTAAAGAAGGTAGTCCGAATCATTACGCCGCTGCTCAAAGAAGAAGAATATTGACTTCAATATGCAAGCATATGGCAATTAAGAAAATTGAACCATACACTTTAGACTCTTTAATTGAATTATCTAAAAATTATTCATCTATTAGTGATTTAAGAAAAAACAAAAATGGAGCATATCAAGCTGCAATTCGACTTGAAATAATAGACCAATTAGGATTTAAAAGACAAACGAGAAAAAAAATTACTATTAAAGAGATACAAGAGGAAGCTATGCTTTACAAAACAAGAAGCGAATTTGCCAAACAAAGTAATAGTGCTTATAATGCTGCTCAGCGTAAAGGCATTTTAGATGAAGTCTGCTCGCATATGACATTGGTCCAAAGAAAAAAATACTCCAACCAAGAGATAAAGGATATTGCATTGACATATGCTTCAAGAAATGAATTTAAAAACTCCTCAAGAGGGGCTTATGCTGCTGCAAGAGACAGAAACATCTTAGATGAAGTCTGCTCTCATATGCCGAAAAGAAAAAAGTCTTAGGAATTAACCCTATTCTCTGTTAGAAGATTTTTTTTAATAATTAATCTAACTAAGGTATCAGGAAGTTAAATTTTGATACTTCTGTTTTAATAAAATCATCAAGTAATCCAAATCGATTTTCTTATCTAACTTCACTCTATATACACAGCCCTGTGTGCCATCTTTCCATGTCCATGAATATTCTTGAGTAATTTTTTTTGGGTCATCTAGGTCAAAGTAGTTTTTTGATTTTGTACCATCTGGTTTGATATTACCTCTTTGTATTTCAATGTTTATAAAAGCTTTCTTCCAACTAAAATATCCTAGCGTTTTATTTCCTACCATCAAACTGATATAATTCTTTTTTGGTACAATATGCAAATCATCTAATACTTCAAGACGATCTTTTAATTCTTCCCATTTAGCTACTATGGCTTCATCAGAATTAGCTGTATGATCTTCTTCACTAGATCTTTTTACTTCTCTACTAACAGATGCAATTACACTATTGCTTTTGGCACTTGATAATGATTCAATGCTTTCATTAGAAGTTGCTTGGTGTTTATTTAAGGCAATGGTTGAATTTGAAAACCTTTTTATTTCCCATAATTCAAAAGGAACATTCTTAAAATTAACACTGTCTTTTTGATAAGAGTTATAGGATGGTGAGACAAAAATTATTTTAGATTGACTCCAATCAATATCATCAGCACTTAAAACCTTATTCATGTGTTGAGAAAGTGTCAGAAGGAAATCTGATTTATTATTAAGCAGAAGTTGCAAATAAGTATAGCCTTGATCTATTACCGAATAACTTTTCCCCTTCTTATACTCGATAATAACAAAAGATTTATTTTCCTTGTCATAACAAAGTGAATCAATTCGATACTTTCCAACTGTATATTCAGTTTTAATAAATTCCACATTGAAAAATGATTCGGTATTCTTTTCAACTAATTCTTGAATGTCTTTTTCTAACTTGAATGGGACTAGGTTCAATGACTTTGCTTGATTTTTTTTTAATTCATATACTTCCATAAATTGTTTTTTCTGTTTTTACTCATTCCCAAAAAAGTCTTTCCATCCTTTCCATCCTTTGTCTTTGTATCTTCTCTGTGGGTTGGACGGTATATTAGAAGGTCTATTTCCATTCTTGCTCCATTCCTCCCAGTGTGTTTTTGATTTAATGTCTATTGATTTGATATATAATTTAGCTTGTTCAAATGTTTTAAACTCATTTTCTGGAAGCCCTAAGAAGTCTCTCCAACCTTTCCATCCTTGCTCTTTGTATTTTCTTTCTGGAAAGGAAGGTATATCGGATGGTTTATTTCCTGATTTGTTATACTCTCTCCATTCACTCGAGGATGAAAAGTTAAGGCTTCGAACAAATAATTTAGCTTGTTCAAATGTTTTAAACTCATTTTCTGGAAGCCCTAAGAAGTCTCTCCAACCTTTCCATCCTTTGTCTTTATAGAAAGTGTCGCATGTAGTTGGTATGTCGGATGGTTTATTTCCTGATTTTGAAAACTTCCTCCATTCATTAGAAGATGAAAAGTTAAGGCTTTGAACAAATGATTTTGCTTGGTCGAATGTTTTAAACTCATTTTCTGGAAGTCCTAAGAAGTCTCTCCAACCTTTCCATCCTTTGTCTTTATATGTTCTTTCAGGCGAGGCCGGTATGTCTTCTGGTTTTCCCCCTGATTTTAAATACTCTCTCCATTCTCTATTGCTTTTTAATTCTAGTTTAGATATATAGATTTTTGCATCACTAAAAGGTTTGAAATTTAACCTATTAGTGGCGACATTTCCAGAACCTAACCAATCACCCCAACTTTCCCAGCCCTCGTCTTTGTAAACTCGAGGGGCATTTGAAGGAATGTCGTTTGGTTTTTTACCTGAAGTGCAATAATTTCTCCATTCCTGTTCACCATTTAATTTAAGTTTTTGCACGATTTCTCTAGCAACTTTAAACTCCTTGTAAGTTTTTAGCCTGTTTGCTACGTTATTTGTACCTAGCCAATCACCCCAACTTTTCCATCCTTTATTTTTGTAAATTCTATCAGGAGCTGTAGGAATATCATTTGGTTTTTTACCTGATATGAAATACTCTCTCCATTCGTTCTCTCCTTTTAATTCAAGTTTTTGTACAAATTTTCGAGCATCAGAAAAACTCTTGAACTCCTTAAGTTGGTTCGCAACTGTATATGTCCCAATCCAATCACTATAGCCTTCCCAACCTTTTTCTGCATATATCAAATTAGGATTGCTAGGAATATCAGCTGGTTTTTTACCTGAAGTGCAATACTTGCCCCATTCGTTTTGATTGGATAGGTTCAAAGAGTGCACAAACTCCCTTGCCTCCTCAAACTCCATCCAATTAAACTTAGAAAGCTTCTCCCAAACCTTTATTTGCAGTTGTTTGGAGAGTTCCCCTTCGTCCATGTATTCAGACAACACCTCAAAATTAAACTGCTCTTCAATCTCTTTTTGAGCTTTTGTGTTTATCTCTCCCTTATCTTTAAAATACTCTACAATTCTTTCGTCGTTGGCTGCCAAACCTCTAACAACATTTAGTATTTCATTAAAGTTATCGTTGTCTATTTCAGAAGTGGCATCATCGTAAATTACAGGCAGAATAACATAACCCCATTCTTTCCCTTTTTTTTTTCTCAACGCTCTACCAAGCGCTTGTACAATATCAACTCTACTTTTACGAGGGTCGGCAAATACAATGCAATCTATGTTAGGAACATCAACACCTTCAGTTAAACAACGTGCATTGGTAATTAATGCTTTTTCTGAACGTGCAAACTCCTGAACTATGTCATTTCTTTTGGTAGTAGCATCTTTACCAGATACCGTATAAGTGTCTATTGGCTGATAATCATAAGTATCTGTTATGTGCTGCTGTAAGTCTTTGTTTCTTCTTGCTTTCTCAATAGAAGAGTGGAAAGACACAGCATTTTTAATATTAAAACGCTTCATAGCCTTTCTAAGGGCTAACATAGAAGCCAAAGAACGAGCCTCAGTTTCTTTCTTCCACTTGTCGTTTAATTGTACTAGGTTATTGTCTTTTATAAAGTCGGCTATCTCCGATTTCTTTACATCAATGGTTATTACCTTATAGTCTGTAAGCAGTCCCAACTCAATGGCTTCTTTAAAGCTCATTAACGCAAACGTATCTCCATAGACATCTTCATCATCCATAGAGATAATATCATCCTTTGAACCTGCATAAAACCTTTCGGTAGCAGTCATGAATATCCGCTTAGAAATAGCGATATTCTTCTCAAACAGTAAATGGCTGAAAAGCTTCTTGTCTGAACCCACTGTTTTGTGCGCTTCATCAAATATTCCTATATCAAATGTGAAGTTTAACCTTTTAGAAATCTCTGCTATAATTCGCCCACTTTGATAGGTTGTGAAGATGATTTTTTCCTCATTAATATTGTCTTTTAACCACTGCTCAATGTATTCAGGATCTGTTTGGCAAGGAACTCCTAAATTCTCTGTGTATATTACTACATCATCATTCTTTCCAATTCCTTCATCCGAGCATATACAGAGCCATTTAACCTCTTTGTTTGTAGCGACAATTTCTCGCAAGTAAACTTCTAAGGTTTGTTTTACAAGAGACAAACTAGGAACAGCAATCAAAGTAGATTTTGATTTTAACTTTTGGGTCATCCAAAATCCAGTTAAACTTTTACCAGCTCCACAAGGAAAGATTAGCTTTCCTCTTGAATGGTTTTCTTTTCCAAAGTATTTAACGGCTTCTTTAAGCGCTTTGGTTTGATGTTTTCTAGGTTGAAAAGGTTTTAGTTTAATCTCTTTTCCTTTAAGTTGGGCATGGGCTTGTTTGAAAAAGTCTTCATCTAGTTTTTGCCAAACATCAGACATTAACGTGCTAATCTTATCCGTCTTTATCTTCTGAAAATTCTTAGATGTAACATCCGCACTTGAACAGATATACCCAAGCGTTAGTTTTTTGTTGCTTTCAAGCAATGAAAGAAATGTTGAAACTTCCTTAAAAGTTACTGATGAGGTTTTATCACTATGGTATTTGCATTGTATTGCATGATACTCTTTCCCTGTCTTTGCAATTAAATCAATCCCTAAATCTTGAGCGGGTAGGTTTAGGTGCTCTAAAACTTTAGAAGGCACTTCTGATAGCATCCAAACTTCATCATATAAGCTTCTGTGTTCTGGGTTAATTTGAAAGTAAAGTTTTGTCAGTAACTCAAACGCATCACCTTTTACCTTGTTATTTTCAAGGTCAATGGCTGACTTGAAGTCTAGCCAGTTTTTGGAGGATGATATGAGGGTTTTTGTGGTCAATATTCAATGAAATTACTAGTTAAAGTTAAAGCTTTGGGTCAGCTACTTGTTTACTAAAAACCCCACTAAAACTCATCTTCTCCGTTATTATGAAATATAATAATTTTGTTGTTAATTTATTATTTAATGGCTATTGTTTTAGTTTAATTATAATTTACAATTTTTATTCTAGTAGCAATTGAGTATGACCCATCCATAGGGTAAATATAAACTACTTCTTCTTCTTCATAGTTAAATATAAATAAATACTTATTTCCTTGATCACTTATAGTATAATAAACATCTTGTTCTACTTCATTAATAGTACTATCAATATAGTATGTTGATGTAAGATTATTATTATATGTTGAATGCTCAAATGATGTCTTTAAATCATTAAAAACAAATCCACTTATAAAGTTTGTATCATATCTACAATCTGAATATAATCTAGTTACATCATCACGAAAACATATTTCATATTCTGCGGTATATACTCTTAATTGTGCTACACCTACCATTCCTAAGAACAGCAGTGCAACAATGGTTAATATCTTTTTCATAGTTTTTGTTTTAAAAGGTGAATGTTTTTAATGTTAAAAGGGAACATTATTAATAGACGATTTTTGTTTTGGATTTGTATATCTGTTGTTCTGTTTTATGCCCATCTGTTTGTGTTGGCTATTAGTTTAACTTGTCAATACTTACTACAACCCTTACATCGCAAAATTCAGCAATCACAGCATGGTAAATCAAACCATGAAATAAGTAAAGTTCATTTTTGTTGGTGCCTTCCATTTCTCCTAAGAAGAAGGAATTATCTTTTATATAGAAATAGTGTATGCTTGGGGAATATTCCCCATCGTCAAAATCAATAAATACTGTGTTTCTCATGTTTTCTTTTTTTAGTTACTTTTATAGTTAATTGATTGGGAAAATGAGATGTCACCTTTTTATTAAAAAAAATGTTTGAAGAAGATTTTTTGGATACAGAATACTTCGGATGGTTGAAAGGAAGAAGTTCTATTCAACCAAGTAATCAACTCCAAGTAATTCAGAAGTATTTCAGAAACCAATTAAGACTTGAGTTACGGAGCTTATTGTATTTTGAGGAAAGTGATGGTTTAGACACCGATGTTAAGTTGTCTCCAATAACACAGGACAAACCTATTCATTCCTTTGAAGAGGACAGTCCAATGCCGTTCTCAAAAGATAAGATTGAAAAAGTTCCAAGTGACCAGGATAAAGAAAATAATTTAATCATTGGTTTAGTTTTAAAGGATAACAAGGCTTATATAGACTTATACGAAACGGAGTTTTCTAAAATAAAGGCATTAGTGCTCAAAAATTCTGGAAGTTTTGAAGATGCCAAAGATGTATTCCAAGAAGCGGTAGTTCTTCTAGTAGAGAAATTATCACAAAAAGGGTTTAAGTTTACATCTAAGGTAAGTACTTACCTTTATTCGGTTGCTAGGTATTTGTGGATAAATGAACTTAAGACAAGATCTCTCCGTGCTAACAAGCTTCAGCGGTTATATGATACATGTGAAGTATATATTGTAGACTATAATTTTGATAATGAAAAGGAAGAAAGTTTATTGTCTAAACTCAGTTATTTAGGTGAAACTTGTATAAAGCTTTTAGAGTATTATTACTATAAAAATTGGGAATGGTTGGATATAGCTAATGAATTAGGGTATTCATCTTCTTCAAGTGCAAGAAATCAAAAGTTTAAATGTTTGCAAAAAGTGATAAAATAGTGAATATTCCAGTCCGAAATGTAATTGAAATGATGGCTTTATGCCATCCAGAAATAGTTGTTTTATTAACTATGCAAAATCGATCGGATATTATCAATGCCCCTGCTTTTAGAGATGTTTTTGCAGGCTGGCCTGAAGTATTCATAAACATAGAACAGGAAGAGACCCAAGTCAAAGCTGAAAAAGAATGGATTTGCATTAACAATATAGAGAGGGAACGAACATTCTCTTTTTTAGAAAAGAATAAAGAATTTATCAATTGGAAAACATTTAGTATAAATGGAGATATAATGTGGAATAGTGAAGTTGTTTCAGCTTTTTCTGATCAAATAAATTTTGGGGTGACTTCTATAAACGATGACTACCCGAGAACAGAATTGAAAGATATCGAAAAACGTGTTAGAAGAGGTGAACGGTTTAGCTCAAAAGTATATACAGATTATTGGAGCCGACTTGGAGCTGACAGAATACATGATGTATCAAGGATTAGGTGTGAAATGGGGGGGCTGAGCTCAAACCCAAAGTTAATTATTAATAATTGGTTGTTAGAGAGGTATAAGGAAAAATGGGATTATTATGCGCTTATACATAATGTTAGTTTGGATTGGGACTTGGAGTCTTTTCTTTTTGTTAAAGACTTTTACCTTTCGAGGGAAGATATTTTTCCATTAGATCATCCTGTTATGGCATATTCATTTAATCAGAATTTTAACGTTAGGCGTAGAAACTGCTTAGTTCTGCCTCGTTTCAGGATGATCAGTAATGTTTTTCAAAAAAAAATAAGTTTAGATGACACATATTATTTGCTTCAAAAGCTTAATGCTTGTAGTGTCGATGTAAAACGAATGCAATATTTATATAGGTGTGATTACCAGTTTGATAAAAACTATGATCACTCTTTTATTAAGCCTAAAAAACCATATACAATTAAGATGAAGGCGTCTTTTAATAATTTAAATGTTGAGATTATTAATTGGTTCAAGCATGTAGACCCGGTCGAGTTTAAATTAATACTCTCAAAAATAGATTTAGAAAAAGTGAATCTTATTAAGTCTAAATTTATTAATATTGAAGAGGGTAGAGGCTTGTGGGGAGTTAAGGTTAAAGAGCCCAGATCTGATTCATCGCCAAGTTTTAAGGATTTTTCTGGTCTATGTCCCGGTTGCGATTGCTCACCTTGTGAATGCAGCGATCCATTTTAATTCAAGAAATCAAATTAAGTTCCTTTTATTGAGTAAAACTATTCTACATTTTCTAGCTAGACTGAAAGGGGGTATGAGAAATCTAAATGGAAAAGAAAGCGTGAGGCATAAATAGGTCCGAAATATTATTAGTTTGCACAAATGTTTTCACAATGCCCACATAAAAAAACCTCAACTAACTCATTATAAGTCTGTTGAGGTTTTTATTAAGAGGTCTCTGCCGGACGTCAAACAGTTTATTTCATTTAACTACATATATTGATTTTACTGCCTTAAAAACCTTTAATTATAGGGCTTTATATTGTTGAAAGTAATATGAAGTTAAAATAAGTTAGGAGATTGTGGGGTAAATTGTGGGGTAAATATTATATTTGAAATAATTAAATATTTCACATATGGCCAACATTAAATTTTTACTTAATAAGGGATTGAAAATTAAGAATAGGGATAAACAATATCCTATTTATGTTAGGTATAGAATGGGGAGGCTAATTGATTTTAGTGCTTCAATAGGATTCAAAGTTTTTCCCGATTGGTGGGATACAGAAAAACAACGAGTAAAGAACAAAGCGATCATAAAAGATAAGACCAATATTAATCGATTAATATCTGATTTGGATACTCATCTTTCTGATTTTGAAATTGACAATAAACAACAAGGAATTACTCCGAGTTATGCAGATGTAAAAAACCATTATCATGCTTATTTTAAAAAGCCAGTCACTTCTGAAGAAAAGCCAATGACTCTTTTTGATTCAATAGATGAGCAGATTGAAAATGCTGAAAACCATAAAATTGTAGAACCTTCAACAATCAATTCGTACAAGGTCACAAAAGAAATATTATCTCAATTTAATATTAAAGAAAGAAAAATAGATTTTAATTCTATCAACCTTGAGTTTTATTATGACTTTATTAAGTGGTGCAACAAGAAGAAGTTATCGAAAAATTATGTAGGCAAACATATCAAGACTTTAAAAACCTTTATGGCATATGCTGTTGATGTCGAAAGAAAATATACAGACAACTTTGCATTTAAGCATAAAGAGTTTAAGGTTTTGAAAGAGGATGTTTATAATGTTTATTTAACAGAAGAGGAGCTCCGAAAAATTTGGGACTTAGATTTAACACATTTACCTAAACATGATAATGCTAGAGATTTATTCTTGATAGGAGCATACACTGGTCTGAGGGTTTCAGACTACAATCATTTGAAAGTTCAAGACATGAAAACTGTAAATGGAGTTGAAATGATAAGTGTGAAAACTAAAAAGATGAAAAGAAGAGTTGCTATTCCTATACATCCTATTGTAAAGATGATATTTAACAAAAACGATGGCAACACACCCAAGAAGATGCCTGACCAACACATTAATTATAAAATCAAAGAAGTTGCTGAGAATTGCGGTATTGATGGTGTAGAATTTGTAACTAAGACTATTGGAGGTAAGGAGGTCACGAATAAATTTTATAAGTACGAATTAATCAAGACACATACTGCAAGAAGGAGTTTTTGCTCAAATGCTTATTTGGCTGGAATGGACACGATTGATATTATGAGCATAAGTCAGCATAGAACAGAATCAGCCTTTATGAAATATATTAAACTTTCTCCTGAAGATATAGCAATTAAGATGAGTAAGCATAAATTTTTTAAAGATGCTTCTGTTTTAAAGAAAGCATAAATTTAGAATGTGCTTTACCATCTTAGCTGTGCCCATAAGATTATATGTAGTTCTGGACTGAACAACAAGCAAAGAAAATAAGTCTATCTAATAAAATAGGATAAATTTACTTTATCAAATTATTTGCGAAATGAAAAACATATATAATTACCTTGAATCTTGCGAGAACTTAATATTGTCCTTCAGTAACCTGAATAATCACTACAAAGAACATCCTGAGCATAAGAAGAACTTGTTTCTTGTTGGAGGGTTAGCTAAAGAGTTGTTACCCCATTATAAAATGTGGACTAACTCATCAAAAAAAATAAAAGCAGAATTAAAAGAGTTGTATCTAAACAATGATGTTGTTAAAATAGAAAGGATCCAAAATGAATTGAGAAAAATTGAAGAGAGAGTAAATAACACCATACTATTAAAAGATGATCTTGATGAACATAATAATATAAAATGTAAGCGGTTCTGCAAAGAAACAAAAGAGCTTGTCGAATGGTTTAATGAAATTAAAGGTTCACTAATTATATCCAAATCAAGTTTGAATGCATCCGATTTACCCGAAATAGATTTAACCACACAAAAAGAACAAATACGTCTTATTTATGACTTGGGAATTATCGACTTTTTACAAAACAAATATCCTAAAACATTGAACAACAATAACAGTCAAGTTGCACACCTAGTATCAAAAATATTAAAATTAAAATACATATCAGTTCAACCCTCAATTAATGAATTGTTAAGTGACAAGGTAGGTAAGAATTACCCCAAAGAAACATCAAAAACAAAGGCAATAATTGACAAACTTAACGCAAATGAATCAAAATAGGGAACTTTAATAAATCCCTATCAAATCCCTAAACTCTATTTGCTCATATCTAATTAATAAAAGAAGTTATGAGCGAGTTAAAAGTAGTTACAGTAAGTCTAAGTGTTGTCGAGACTTTAGTTAATGATAGTAATCAATTATTCTATGATAAACTATCCAAGCAATTAGGAGAAACACAAAACCAAGAGAAAGAAATACTAACACGTAAAGAGGTTGCTGACCTATTAGGCATCAGTTATCCATGCATGTATGATTGGATCGAGAATGGCTATCTAAAACCTTATAAGATGGGAAATAGAACTTACTTCAAGTATTCTGAAGTAATGGAGACTTTGTTCAGTTCTAATCCTCATGTGTCATGAGAACAAGCAAGCCAATCGTTTTGTTTATTCCTGACAATTTAATAGCCGATCTCGATGATTATCTGGAATACAATGCACCAAAATTTAAAGCTAAGAACCTTTATTTCTATTATGTAATTCATTACCTAATCAAGCAGCAGATAATTCATAAAGATGTTGAATATCATTTCATAACCACGAAGTATCTGAAAAAGATTACTTGCAATAACATTGGTACGTTATGTTAGGATTCTTCGAGATGCCAAGTTTATAATATCTAAACAAGTAATCATAAATGGCAATAAAGCATACAGGTATAAATTAGCATCCAAATATTCTAGGGGAGCGTCAAAAGTAGAAATAAAGACAAGCTCCAAGCTAGGGAAAAAGATTGTCAAATCCTTAAACAGAAAGAAGGCTCATTACAATAGACAAGAGCCACATATAAAGGTTTTAAGAGACCGTATCATGAATATGGAGCTAGACTATAAAGGAGCGTATAAATGGATAGAAAACAACGCAGATGGGCTTAAAAAGTTAAGCTATATAACAGCAATAAATCACATTGAAGATAAACGATTTAGATATGCTTCTAGAAATAGAACCAATAAAAGACTGGACACAAATTTAACCAATCTAAAAAGTGAGTTAAAACAATTTATTATGGGTGAATTTGTAAGCATAGACCTTAAAAACTCCCAACCTTTTCTCTTTGCAATAACTATCTATAACATAATAACCAACATAGGTACTTATAGTGGTTGTTTAGATAGTGTGTGTGTAGTTGAAGCCTTTGGTGTTAAAGGGATTAAGAATGTTTTAAAGTTTCACCAAAATCAAGAAAAAGGCGATATGGTGAATTTTAGAAATTACTTTGATGCTACACTTAATGGAGTGTTGTATGAAGAATTTATGAAATGTTATCCTAAAGAAATGGAGAGAAAGGAAGCTAAGGATATGATGTTTGCTGTCCTATTCTCACGTAATAAATCATATGATAAGCAAAAGAAAGCGTTTGCACGTGTTTATCCATTTGTTGATGAAGGTAGCAAGGTTATTGAAAGCTAAAGACCACAGAGCGCTTTCTATTTACCTTCAGAAGCTGGAGAGTTATCTATTTATTGATTGCATCGCAAAGGAGTTGATTAATGAAGGCATAATTCCTTATACAATACACGATTCGGTTATTGTTAAAAAGAAGGATGAGGCAAAAACTATCGAGATAATGAATAGGGTTTTTATGTCTCAGATTGGATTTGTTCCCACATTTTCAATAGAAGATATTTAAACCATTACAACTTTGTCAAAGCTTTTTTAATTCCTCTATATATTTATTTGCCCTGGCCATAGATTTCATTGCTTTTTTGGAATTTCCTTCATTTTTATACTGGAAATACTTTGAAATTGCCGTAAAGTATAATTTAAGTGGTCTTTCTGTTTGGGTTGTGGTTCCCAAACGGAAAAGAATATTTTCTGCAGGATAGATTACTGCTACAGGCCTATATTTTCTCGTTGAATAATCCTTATATAATTTATTAACATTATACATAGGTAAAAATTGTATACTTAAATTATCGTTATAATCATAATCCTTGTTATCCATAAGAATTTTATAGTCTTCAGGGAAGCCAATAACGTATTGTTGGTAGTAAATTGGATATTGCTTAATCCAATTTGATTCGTCATACTTATAACCGAAATAAGTATCGCGAATAAATGAAGAATCCAAATTCAGACTATTCAAATCTAAACTGGTTAAGGAAATTTTACTTTGATCAATTACCCTCTTATATAGATTAAAATGTTCGTTGAATCTGCCGTTAGGGGGTTTGTTCACTTTTATCCTTTTGTAATTTCCCGATTTTTCGTATACCACTAATTCATCACCTTTTAATTCAACCTTACCTTTAGTTAGCGGAACAAAACTTCCAAAAGCACGAGGTCCTCCCCCATACTCCCGCTTATACGGAATATGTAAACCGAGTTTACCTAAGGTTTCTTTATAATCGCCAATTACGAAAACCAAAGAATCTGCGTTGGGATAGATTTTTTTTATCAAATAAAGAATACTTGGGTTGTAAAAATTATTAGTTCTTAAAAAGATTTCCCTTTTTTTTGCGATCATTTCAACATCCTTGCGAACATTTTCAAATTCGGTTTTTAAAAACTCATACTTATCATTTATAATTCCCTCACCCGGATAAGAAAGCGCGCTTAAACCATTCAATACTATAGGCTCATTTGAATTCAAGTAAAGCATTTTTTGAGGATAAAGTGACTCTAACATATTTCTTCCTGATTCATTCGTAACTTTTTCGTAGAGAGCGCTGATTTCCGTTGGTAATGGCATTAAAAAATATTCTATCTGAAAGACACTAGTATTCAAGATAGGTGAATTAACTATATGATTTTCATTCTTATAAAATTGAATAAATGGCACGTAAGTATTTGCACTAGTATCGTAAAGTAATTTAATATTCAATTTATTAACGATCTGTTCATTATATCGTCCCCTAAAATAATTCCCCCAAACACCCACAGGACAAATTAAATGCTTGTTGTTCTTTTTTGTATACACATATCCATCTTGATTGAGCAGATTCTCCCTGAAAACTTTCGTAACTGGATTGGAAGTACTCGCAATTCTTTTTGCATATGCATCTTTCCCATTGATTGAAATCTCCTTACTCTTAATATCGTTTTGATATTTGGAAGTAAAATCAACAGAGGCTGTATCGTATTGTTTTTTTATTTGATTAAACTCGTTTATGTATGAAGAATATAATTCATTGAAAAAATCTTTTTGAGGTAACCATCCAGTATTTATTTTGGTCAATAAACCATTGTCTTTATGATTCAGTTCGTTGTACAATTGTAATGCTATAAAATATTCTCTTTTAGCTAGAGCTTGTTCAATCTCCTCTCTCTTAAGTTTCTCCTCTTCAGACATTTTGAGATTAAATTTCACTTCTGATTCTGTTCCATCAATTGAAAAAACCCATTTAAATAAATTATTTTTGAGTTCAAATCTACCTAGTTCTGTTCCATCCAATACAACAATTCCGGTTGAAATAGATTCATCTGTTCTAACATTGCGAAATTCCATAACAGAAGGTGTGTTTTTTTTATTAATAAAGTGCATCGAATTATTTTTGAATTCAATGGTTTTATTCGTTTGAAAACCAAAAGCATCAGCTATAAAACTTGGGTTATTAATTGAATATTCACCAGAAATTAACAATTTATCCCCCAGTGGGTAAGTTCTTGTAAATTCAAACCTATAAGCAGAATAAGACGCATATCCAGTAGCCATACTCGTAGGTTCTTCAAATTCAAGCATTTTAGTTCTTAAATCAGCGGTCAATATACCTGATGCCATGCCTCTTGGGTACTTAAAATTTATAGTATATTCGTCATAATTTAGTGACATTCCTATAATCTCAGTTTCTATATTGCCTTTGCCAGCATAACCCAAATCTAGTGGGATTAGCATAGTTTTATCCTCTTCATAAACAATTATTTTCTCCCCTAAAATAAGCGTTGCATCACCACTAATTCTTGAAGTGATTTTGAACTCCAAGCTCTGTCCAAAAGAAATAACAGTTATAAATAAGAATGTTAATAGTAGTAGTTTTTTCATAGTTTGAAGTTTAATAAGTCCCGAATATACAACTTTCAAATTTTTATACAATAGATAGAAGTAACGTAAATCTAACGTATGGCATTTGATAAAGACACAGGAGCATCAGCTGGTAAGAAAAGTAAACGAGGCTCTAGCAAGCAAATTAATGAGATTAGAGAGGTTTATTCTGAACTACTACACAACAACAAGGACAAGCTCCAAGAATGGTTTGATGAAGTAGGAAAACAAGACCCTGCAAAAGCATTAGACCTAATGTTAAAGATGAGTGCGTTTGTACTACCTAAGTATAAATTGGTAGAGTCTAAAGTATTCGAAAAAAGCGAGCCAAAGGTTTATACAACTAGTTGGGGGACTTGACCAATCTATCAATACACGAAGTTCTAAATGCTATACGGTAGCGATAAACCTACATAACAAGAAACGACCGCTTCGCGGTATTTATAAAATTGTTAAATAATAGTTAAAAAGCCCGAACAGCCCTAACATAGTTTGCGTCGATCTTAGTTCGTGGCTTCTGGTAACCCATGCCGAAATTCTGTAGCCACGCATTGAAGTCATCGTCCTCCGTAGAACTCCAATAGTTGTTAGTAGCAAAACCGCCAATTTTATCCTTTTGTTCATATAAGATATTTAATTCATCTTTTGTAGGTAATCGCCATCCATCTCCTAAGGCTGCACAAGCCTTGCTTGCTTCTTCCCAATCCATTCGCTCCTAAATCTTCGGTCATCACTTCTAATCGGCCAATTCTAACTGTTGCACCAACATTATTGTCGTTTGAAAATGTGATACCGTTAGGAGTGGTTTTATTCATTAACGTAAGAATATTTCCATCTATAGAATACTTACCCAGTTGCTGTATAGCAGATTGACCAAGTAATAAAGGAGAATTGGTTTCGTGTATTATTGATGCTTTTACTTTTGTCAATTTTATTCCAGCAATCTCAATTTCATCAATAATTATTGATGTGCCTTCAGCAATGTCTCCATTAGCAATAGAATATTGGACATTTCCTAAAATGTTTTCTTCTTTTAAATAACCGTGACGAATCATAAAAAGTGCTTCGGTTAAAGAAATTGAAACATCACTTGCTCCCGTATCAAAAATAAATTCCATATTTAAACCATTGACCTTACAAGGCACTGTATAAATACCCCCTTTTTTTGTCATTTGAATTACTGTCTGGGAATTTCCCAAAAGCATAAATCCTGCAAACATTATTATCAGTAGTAGTTGCTTCATAGTAGTAGTTGCTTCGTAAGGAGGTTAAGCGAGTGAAAGATGCTAAATTTCATATACATTTTAATTAGACCAGGTATCCACTGTGGAACCGGATGCATTTTTGAGATAAATAGTCTCTCCCGAGTCGTTTATTTGAAAGCCCATTGTTGATGCCATAAAATAGAAGGCATCGCCGTTATTAAGCAAATTGCCCGAAGGTATAGTATAGGCTGAAGGATTATTAAGGTCTCCAATACTCCACCCTTGCAAATCAACTGTTGAACCGGAATTGTTTTTTATGGTGACTTGCTCCGAAGTAGTTGGAGTGCTTACAACGGAATAAATATAAACAGCATTAGGCTCGTATTCACAACTACCATCGTCTTTTTTTGCTTCCTCATTGTAGTTGGTCGCTAATTCATCGACACATCCTTTCTTTTTGCAAGAAACTATCGCCAGCAATAATAATACATAACATAAACTTATTCTCATCTTGTTATTTTTTTGGGATTTACAATTCACTATTTTGTTAATACGTATATCGCATAACCAGCTGCCGCAAAACCTAAAATAGCTTTGAGCAATAAAAATCCATTACTATCCTCTTGCTTGATAGGCTCTTTTTTTGGCTCTTCAGTTTCTTCTTTCTCCATAATTTTATTTCTTTAAATTGGATTCTAAAAATTTCTCGAAACTTTTAATAAACTCTTCATCGTCTTTTTGGCTCTGAAAAACAGATTGAATCTTAATGATTTTTTTAATTGACTGACTATTTGCTTTCTGTTTACCATGATATTGTAATTTGAATTACGAATATAACAAAACCAATTCTAGATGACATTTAATAATGAACAATTATAATTTTGAATTGTGACATTGATAGATGCTGGAAAAGTAAGCTAATTTTGAATTGTGGGGTAAATTGTGGGGTAAGTCATAAAAGAAAAAACCTCAACTAACTCATTGTAAGTCTGTTGAGGTTTTTATTAAGAGGTCTCTGCCGGATTCGAACCGGCGTAGATGGTTTTGCAGACCACTGCCTAACCACTCGGCCAAGAGACCTTTTTACATAAGGCCTCCCGATAACTATCGGGTACCTTTGTTGCGATTGGTTGGCGAAGGTAATAAATAGAATCTATTCCTCAACAACAACTGAAACAAAATTTACATCTCCGTCAATAGGAGGGTTTACCTTTTTTATTTCAACTCGAACTTTTTCAAGTTGGTCCATTTCTTTTTTTAACTGATTCACAATGCGATAAGCTACCGTTTCTATCAGTTTGCAAGGCGATGCCATTTGGTCTTCTACAACCCTATTTACATCACAATAATCAATTGTCTTCGATAGATCATCTGTTAGAGCAGAGGCGGAAAAATCACACCACAAATCTACATCTATAATATAGTTGCCTCCAATTTTTGTTTCTTCTGGCAAACAACCATGATAACTAAAGGTTCGTATTCCGTATACTTTGATACAATTCATTATGCTTCAGCTTTCAATGCTTCAATTTTTACTAAGCCTTTTTCCATTCTGTCAATAACATATTCTTTGCCCAATACAGAGCAGATATGAAACATAGATGGTCCCATTCCTTTTCCAGTAACGAGCAATCTGAACCCAGGTCCTACTTTTCCAAACCCGTATTCGTTCTTTTCTAAATACGCTTGAAATTTTGTTTCAATGTTTTCGGTAGTAAAGTCCTCTATCGATTTAAGCTCAACTAAAAGCTCTTGCATAATAGTAGGAGTGTCTTCCTTCCATTTCTTTTTCAACGTTTTCTCGTCGTAATCACTTACATCTTCAAAAAAGTACCTGCCTTCGTTTAAAATATCTTCGATAAAGGTTGCTCTTTCTTTCATAAGCTCGCAAACTTGCTCAACATATTCTATACAGACATCCAATTCTTCTTCTTCAATAATTGGCATTAACAATTGCGCTAATTCAGTATTGGATCTTATTTCTTAAATATTGCTGGTTAAACCACTTTGTTTTATCCGGATCGAATTTCGCTCCACTTTTACCAACTCTTTCTAGCGTAAATGCTTCCGTTAATTCGTCTCAACGAAAATATTTCTTGCGCAGTACCCGGGTTCCAACCCAAAAATGCAAGCATGTTAATAAATGCCTCTGGGAAATATCCGTTCTCTTTATATCCTGAAGAAATTGCGCCATCAGGGGCATTCCATTCCAACGGAAAAACCGGAAAACCTCCCTTGTCACCATCTCTTTTGCTCAATTTCCCATTTCCATTGGGCTTTAAAATCAAAGACAAATGCGCAAATTTTGGCATGGTATCTTCCCATCCTAAGTATCGATAAAGTAATACGTGCAAAGGAGCAGAAGGCAACCATTCTTCTCCACGAATAACGTGCGAAATATTCATTAAATGGTCATCAATAATGTTGGCTAGGTGATAAGTTGGCATTCCATCCGCCTTATAAATAACCTTGTCATCCATGTTGTTGGTATTCACAATTACCCAACCTCTTATTTCATCATGAAAACGCACTTCTTCGTTACGGGGCATTTTTAAACGAATAACAAACGGGTCTCCCGCATCTAAACGCTTTGTTACTTCATCTTCCGATAAGGAAACAGAGTTTTTCATGGAAGTTCGCGTAATGTTGTTGTATTGCCAATTCGGCATTTTAGCCTTCTCAGCCATTTCACGCATATTTGTCAAATCTTCCGAAGTGTCGAATGCATAATAAGCAAATCCATCTTCAACCAATTTAAAAGCATATTCTTTATAAATTCCTGCTTCTTTTCTTTCAGACTGACGGTACGGTCCGCAATCTCCACCTGCACCAACTCCTTCATCGGGGTTTATACCACACCATTTTAAGGCTTCTAAAATATAATCTTCAGCTCCTTTCACATAGCGGGTTTGGTCAGTATCTTCAACCCTTAAAAGAAAATCTCCTCCATGCTTTTTCGCAAAAAGATAATTATACAAAGCGGTTCTCACACCTCCCATATGTAATGGGCCTGTTGGGCTTGGGGCAAAACGTACACGTACTCTTCTTTCACTCATAACTCTCAAAAATTGGAATGCAAAAATACGTAATCTCCACAATATTCGTTATCATTGAATTAGAATAAAATAGTATGAAAAAAATAATATTAGGATTATTCCTTTTAACAGCGTCTTTAGTGACCTTCAGTCAGGCACGTACACAAATTGAAATGACGGATAAAGCGAAGCTAAATTGGGGTTCGGTTATTAAGATTGATAAAAAGAAGCGTTTTCAAGATGTATTGGCACACGATAAAACGGGCAGTTATATTTTAACAACAGGGAAAAAGGGGAAAAGCATCGATAAGTTAAATAATAACATGATGCTGGAAAACTCAATGACTTTGCCATTAGTTTATCAGAAGAAACAAATGGACTTGGAGGCGCTGGTTTACTATAATGAGAAATTTATTATGCTCTCCTCATTCAATAATAGGAAACTGAAAAAAAATTATTTGTTTTATCAAATCATAAACCCTTCAAATTTGACTTTGGATGGAAGTATCAAAAATATTGGAGAAATCGCCTACGAGAAAAGAAGATTTCAAGGTGATTTTGGTTTCGACATTTCAGCAGACTCCTCAAATATGTTGTTGTTTTTTGAAATGCCTTACGAAAAAAATACTGCAGAGAAATACAGCTTCAAAGTATTGGATTCCAAATTGGATGAAATTTGGAGTCAAGAAGTTGAGTTGCCGTATAAAGAACAATTTTTTACAGTCAAAGATTCTGAAGTTTCTAGTAAAGGCGATGTTTTTGTTTTAGGTAAAGAATACAATGAGGATAAAAACTCAAAAAAAATGAAAGATTTGCCGAATTACAAATACCATATTTTAGGTTATTATAATAAGGGCGAAAAAATAGTTGATTACGAAGTAAGCTTACATGATAAGTTTATTAAAGACGTAACATTTGACATCAACTCTAGTGGCGATATTATTTGTTCGGGATTTTATTCGGAAAGTTATGGTTCAGGAATAAAAGGAGCCTTCTTTTTATCTATAGATGGCATTTCTCGTAAAGTTAAAAAGGAAAGTTACAAGGAGTTTGACGAAGCTTTTATTACAGAAGGATGGTCGGATAGGGCAATAAACAAGGCGAATAAGAAAAAGGTAAAAAAGGATAAAGCCATTGAAATGTATAATTATGATCTTCGCGATTTTATTTTAAGAAAAGATGGAGGAGTTGTATTGCTGGCGGAACAGTATTTCGTTAGAGTTGTAACCACCACCACTACTGATGCAAATGGAAATACCAGTACAAAAACAACTTACCATTATTATTACAATGATGTTATTGTGATTAACATAAACCCCGATGGAGACATTGAATGGACTACGAAAATTGAAAAGTATCAACATTCAGTAAATGATGGAGGAAGGTTATCTTCTTTTGCTTTGCAAGTAAAAGATAATAGGATGTATTTGGTGTATAATGAATCTGCTAAGCAGTATTTTGATAAGGAAGAGCGAAGTGAAATGAAACGAAAAGACAAACGCTCTTATCTTACTTTATTGGTTTCAATAGATAATAAAGGTGCCTACGATAAGGAAATATTACTGAACAATTCGGTTGATAAGGTTTACACCGTTCCAAAATTATGTGAGCAAATATCAAAAAACGAAATGTTGATTTATTCTTATTCTAAAAAGGGGCAAAAGTTTGGAACGATGAAGCTGCAAGAATAAAAGCTGTTTTTATCCGGTCAATTTATTTAATTGGATAACCGACTTTAAATCCCAGAATGAAGTCTGCACCGATTGCTTCTTCTATTTGAATCGAGTTGGATCCTATGGCAGTTGAATAAGTTGCTTTTATTGCTAAGGCTAAAACCTAAATAATAATCATAGGTAATGTTTATGGGCTCCTAGCCATTGAATACCAAAACCAGTATGGATATGTTGTGAGTTATAGTAATGAGATGAGAATTTACTATCTTCTTTTAAATTAATTTTATACTGATGGTAACCTAATGCAAAGTATCCTTTGTATTGATTTCGTTCTCGATAAAAACATTTCAGTAATGCGTGTATAAAACGTCCATTTTTAATGTTTTTTTCATAGAGTTCGAAACCATCAATTATTTCGCTATAGGGACGCAGTTTAGCACCCATTGTGAATCCTGCTCCTGCAGTTAAGGAGATACTTTTTATGGGCAGTAGTTCCAGGTTTATATTTGGAGTACCCGCAATTAGTCTAGCGATATCTATTGAGGGATTGATTTTGTAATCATGAATGAGTCCATCATCAAACATTTCATCGATGGTTTCTTGCGCAAATCCAGTGAGCAGAAAACAAAAGTAAGATGACGCCAAAAAAATAATTCATAGATATAAACTTTAGTGGGAATGAATTTTATCTAAAATAGATTCCCTTCATTTCATTAATCTTGGAGTTTTTGGAAAGTGTGTAGATGGCAAACCCTCCTATTAGTAAAGCTATAATTAGGTGCACTGCACCAAAGTTAATCCACCAACTAGATTCATTTATAAATCCTTTTCGGATTCCAAATAAAATAAAGATAGCCAACGCATTGTTAAGAAAGTGCAAGATCATAGAATACCATATTTTTCCAGTCAAAAGAACAACATACCCAAATGCTGCGCCTAGAAAGAAATCGGGGAGAAAATCCATATACTGGAAATGAATAAAGGCAAATAGAAAGGCAGTAAACCAAACGCTTAAGTGTATTTTTTGTGAAGCCTTGGCAATAAGGTTTTGTAAAACACCTCTAAAAACGAGTTCTTCTCCAATTGCTGGAATAATCGCTAAGAGAAAAATGTTTAACCCAAAACTTCTCCATGTAGATCCAATATAGGCATAGATGGATTTATCCCGAAAAGCTTGGTTGTAGTAAATCTCTTCTTGCAACTCTTTTGAGATAAAGCTCAAATCCAATTGAGCATTTATTGATGCAAACCAATCGTTTAAGACGGTTATGGCGAAAAAGAGCGTAATTATTATTAGTAATGGAGTTAATTGGGGTCGTTTTTTCGTTAGCAAATAGTCGCTTGGTTCAAATGCCCCTAGCTTCGCAAACAAAACACTAGGGAAGAATAAATGTTCCTATATGGAACAAGAAGTTAAGCATCTTGACTGTACGGATAGAATCTTTGTCTCCCAAGCTTGATAGCTCATTAGAATTGTAAACATCAACTCCCAAACAAAGGACTCGCTATACTAGCTCCAAGCAAGCCAAATAGCACATGACGATAAAAAGCATAGCGCTATAAATAGCGCTAATTTCTCCCAAGGAGTTAAATACTGTAAGCCTCCATTTTTCACTGTTGCGAATATTGAAAGAATTAATTGGAATAAAAAATTAAAACAAGAAGAAGGATTGTAAACTATTTCTCCGGAGTTTTTTTGTTTCGTTTTTTACATCAAGGCATAAAGAATGAAAAGCCACCAAGATAGTTATCGAGCCGTTATAACGACTGTGAAGTAAAATTATCTGTAAAAAAGCAGAAGTTTCCTGCCTTTGCAGCAAAGTAGTGCTAGTTTTTCGTTTACTTTTGCACCAATGGTGAAAATTGGAAATATTGAAATTGGAGAATTCCCACTGTTGCTTGCACCTATGGAAGATGTGAGTGACCCTCCTTTTCGGGCAGTCTGCAAAAAACACGGTGCTGATGTAATGTACACCGAATTTATTTCTTCCGAAGGCTTAATTCGTGATGCTGCTAAGAGTGTTCAAAAGCTAGATGTTTTTGAATATGAACGCCCTATCGCAATTCAGATTTTTGGAAACGAAATAGAATCTATGCGGCAGTCTGCAGCTATTTGCGAGCAGGCAGGGCCAGATTTTATTGATATTAATTATGGTTGTCCAGTTAAAAAAGTGGCAGGAAAAGGAGCTGGTGCAGGAATATTAAAGGATATTCCAAAAATGGTTGAAATGACCAAAGAGATTGTTAATTCCACTAGTTTACCCGTAACGGTTAAAACGCGATTGGGATGGGATGACAACACAAAATATATTGTAGACGTTGCTGAACGTTTACAAGATGTTGGAATTGAAGCTATTGCAATTCATGGAAGGACGCGCTCGCAAATGTATAAGGGTGAAGCAGATTGGAGTTTGATTGCCGATGTAAAAAATAACCCAAGAATGCATATACCTGTATTCGGAAATGGAGATATAAACTCACCCGAAAAAGTGGTTGAATATAAAAATAGGTTTGGTGTAGATGGAATTATGGTAGGTAGGGCTAGTATAGGAAACCCATGGTTTTTTAATGAGGTTAAGCACTTTATGAAGACAGGGAAGCATTTGCAAAAACCTAGTTTAAAGGATAAGGTGAAAATTGTCAAGGAACATTTAAAATTTTCAGTAGAATGGAAAGGTCACCGCTTGGGAGTTGTAGAAATGCGAAGACATTATGCTAATTACTTTAAAGGTATAGAAAATTTTAAACCCATTCGCATGCAATTGGTTACAATTGATAGTTACGATGAGTTAGTTACAATTTTAAATAATATTGTTTGATATGAAAGTATATACAAAAACAGGAGATAAAGGTGATACCTCTTTATTTGGAGGAAAGAGAGTCCCTAAACATGATTTAAGGATAAATGCTTACGGTACCGCTGATGAGCTAAATTCTTGGGTCGGATTGTTACGGGATCAAGAAATCGATGTTTCATATATTGCAATACTTCTTGCGATTCAAGACAGGATATTTACGCTTGGGTCTCAGTTAGCAGCTGACCCCGGTAAGCCGAAATTAAAAATGCCTAAAATTGAAGAGAGCGATATTCAGCTTTTAGAAGACGAAATGGACCGTATGAGTATTGGGTTGCCAGAAATGACCAACTTTACGCTTCCTGGTGGTCACACAACAGTGTCTTATTGTCACATTGCCAGAACTGTTTGCAGAAGGTGCGAGCGGTTGGTTGTAGAATTGGCGCGTGATGAAATAATTGATGCACTAATTATTCAGTATTTGAATCGATTATCGGATTATTTATTTGTGTTAAGTCGAAAAATCACCCAAGATTTAGGTGTCGAAGAGTCGCTTTGGAAGCCAAAAATGTAGAAAACTAACTCAACACACTGTAAATCAAGTCTTTTTGAGTTGATAAAAGTTTATTCAATTTTATTTTGAAATGTAACTAAAAAATCTACTTTTGCGTTTCGTTAAAAGAAATAATTAAAAAGTTAACATTATGTATTGGACATTAGAACTAGCTTCATATTTGGAAGATGCACCTTGGCCAGCGGTTAAGGAAGAGCTAATCGATTTTGCGATGAGAACAGGAGCGCCCTTAGAAGTTGTAGAAAATTTATCTGCATTGGAGGACGAAGGAGAATCGTATGAAACAATCGAAGATATTTGGCCAGATTACCCTACAAAAGAAGATTTCTTTTTCAATGAGGATGAATATTAGGCAGGATTAATCAACATTAAAAAAAGCCGCATTTACAAGTGTAAACGCGGCTTTTTTTTGTTCTATAAAGTTGCTTGAACTCGCAACTAGCAATAATGGGCGCTGCAGCTTAGAGTTTACAATGTATAATTTCAGACCATGGTTTCAGGACAACATGTCATGAATAGCTGATTGGCACAATTACTGACTCCTCAAATACCTTGTAAAATATGCAATGTAAATCAACAATTAGGTTATTTTTGTTGGTTCAAAAAATTCAATACGATGATTGGTGGAATCCTAAAAAAATTATTTGGAGATAAAGGTCAAAAAGATCTTAAAGAATTACAACCTTTTGTGGAGGCTGCAAATGTGGAGCATGCAAAATTAGGAGAGCTTTCCAATGATGAGTTAAGAGCTATCACCCCTATGCTTAAAGCAAAAATTAAGGAAGGGCTTAAAGGGGTAGATGATAAAATTGCTACGTTACAAAAAAAAGCAACTGACCCTAGCACAGTGATAGATGAGAAGGAACAAATTTTTCAGGAGATTGAAACCTTGGAGAAGGAGTCTGACGTGGTTCTAGAAGAGGTTCTATTGGATATATTGCCGCAGGCATTCGCTGTTGTAAAAGAAACAGCAAAACGTTTTACGGAGAATGAAAAGGTTGAAGTAACCGCAAATGATTTTGACAAAGAAGTTTCGGAAACAAGAGAAAACGTTGAAATTATTGGAGACAAGGCTTTTTGGAATAAAACATGGGACGCCTCTGGTACTGAAGTAATCTGGAACATGATTCATTACGATGTCCAATTGATGGGTGGCGCTGCTCTTCACAAGGGAAAAATTGCTGAGATGCAAACTGGAGAAGGAAAAACACTTGTAGCCACACTTCCTGTTTATTTAAATGCACTCTCTGGTAAAGGGGTTCACTTAATTACAGTAAATGATTACCTAGCACGAAGAGATGCCTTATGGATGGGGCCAATTTATCAGTTTCATGGATTGACAGTCGATTGTATTGATAATCACGAGCCACATTCACCAGGTAGGATAAAAGCATATAATGCTGATATTGTATTTGGAACCAATAATGAATTTGGATTTGATTACCTTAGAGACAATATGGTAAGTGAGCCAGATGGTCTAGTACAAAGAAAACATCATTATGCCATTATTGATGAGGTAGATTCGGTATTAGTAGATGATGCAAGAACTCCACTAATTATTTCTGGCCCAACTCCAAGAGGAGACGAACATGAGTTCAATGAATTGAAACCAAAAATTGAAAAGTTGGTTGCTGCTCAAAGAAAGTTAGTGACTACTTTAATTACTGAAGCAAAAAGTAAATTAGCTAAAGCAAATGCTGAGGGGGGCGAGAAAAAAGAAACGAAAAAGAACTCTTGAAGAAGGTGGTTTAGCTTTATTGCGTTCATTTAGAGGTTTGCCAAAAAATAAAGCAATTATTAAATATTTGAGCGAACCAGGAATGAGAGCTCAATTGCAAAAAACGGAAAATCATTATCTACAGGACAATGCTAAAGAGATGCCTAAGGCCGATGAGGTATTGTATTTTGTGATTGATGAAAAAAACAATACGATTGATCTTACAGAAAAAGGGATTGATTTAATTTCAGGTGCTGAAGATCCAGAATTCTATATTCTTCCAGATATTGGGATGAAAATGACCGAAATTGAAGAGAGTACACCTGCTAAAGATGAGCAATTGAAGTTGAAGGATGCTATGATAACTGATTATACAGTTAAAGCGGAAAGAATTCATTCCATCAATCAATTGTTGAAAGCATATTCTCTTTTCGAAAAGGATGTGGAGTATGTCGTAATGGACAACAAAGTGAAAATTGTTGATGAGCAGACGGGTCGTATCATGGATGGGAGACGTTATTCAGACGGTCTTCACCAAGCGATTGAAGCAAAGGAAAATGTTAAAGTTGAAGCTGCTTCTCAAACATATGCAACGATTACTTTGCAAAACTATTTCCGTATGTATCACAAGCTATCTGGAATGACCGGTACTGCGGAAACAGAAGCCAAAGAACTTTGGGATATTTACGAATTGGATGTTGTTGTAGTTCCTACAAACCGACCAATCCAAAGAATTGACAAACAAGATTTAGTCTACAAAACAGCGCGTGAAAAGTACAATGCAATTATTGAAGAAGTTGAGGCGCTTCGGAATGCAGGAAGACCTGTTTTAGTTGGTACGACTAACGTTGAAATTTCAGAATTGGTTAGTAGAATGCTAAACATGAAGAAAATACCGCACCAGGTTTTAAATGCGAAATTACACCAAAAGGAAGCTGATGTGGTTCGTGCCGCGGGTGAGGCTGGTACTGTTACCATTGCAACGAACATGGCAGGTCGTGGTACAGATATTAAATTAGGAGCAGGCGTAAAAGAAGCAGGTGGTTTAGCGATCGTCGCTACTGAGCGTCATGATTCAAGAAGGGTAGATAGACAATTAAGAGGTCGTGCAGGTCGTCAAGGTGATCCAGGTTCTTCCCAATTCTTTGTTTCTTTGGAAGATAATTTAATGCGTCTTTTCGGTTCTGAAAGAATCGCAAAAATGATGGATAGGTTAGGCCACAAAGAAGGAGAGGTGATTCAGCATGGCATGATTTCTAAATCTATTGAAAGAGCGCAAAAGAAAGTGGAGGAGAACAACTTTGGTATTCGTAAACGATTATTAGAGTTTGATGATGTAATGAATGCGCAGCGTACAGCAATTTATACGCGAAGAAAAAATGCGCTATTCGGAGATAAATTAGACTTAGATATCGATAACATGTTCTTTGAGATAGCTGAAGTAATTGTTGCAGACTTTCAAGAAAGTAGAGATTACGAAGGTTTTGAATTGGAATTAATACGTGTTTTAGGAATTGAAGCTCCGGTTGATATAGAAACCTTCAATGAAGGCGATCCAGATGATTTAATTAACCAAGTTTATCAGCAGGCGAGAACTGCTTACCTAAGAAAAGAACAGATAATTAAAGATAAAATTGTACCAGTAGTAGCGCGTGTATTGGAAAAGCAAGGTGATGCTTTCGAAAATATGGTTATACCTTTTACGGATGGAAGAAAGTCATTAAAAATTATTGCTAACCTTAAAGAGGCTTCAGAGTCGAAAGGAGCTAGTGCACTAAAAGCAATGGAAAAAAGTGTTGCTCTTGGATTGATTGACAACGAATGGAAAGAACATTTGCGAGAAATGGACGATTTGAAATCTTCTGTTTATCATGCCCAATATGAGCAAAAAGATCCACTTCTGATTTATAAATTAGAGGGCTATAATTTGTTTAAAGCCATGATGGATGAGCTAAATAGAGATGTTATTTCATTCTTAATGAAAGCGCAATTACCTATTGGAGATGGGCAGCATCAGCATGCAGGGTCACGTTTGCAAGCACCTCCAAAACCAGATTTAAGTAGGTTAAAAGAAAGTAAGCCTGATTTAGGAGAAGCAACGCAACAAAATCAACAGCAAGCACAAAAACAACAAGGTGGAGGACAGCGACAAGCTCCAAAACCAGTTCCGGTTTCCGTTGGAAAAAAGTTTGGTAGAAATGATAAGGTCAAAATATTGAACCTTACAAGTGGAGAGACCAAAGAGTTAAAATTCAAACAAGCAGAGTCGCTAATTGTTTCAGGCTCTTGGCAGTTGATTGAAAATTAAATTAGTTCATATTTTAGAAAGGTTGTTTGGGGATTTCTTAAACAACCTTTTTTTATGACACAAAATCACGCTTTAAAAGGAAGGTGAATAACTGTTATTATTCGATAAATAACTTAATTAGATTGAGTGCTTTAAAAATAGCGCTACTTAATAATCTTTCAAATCCAAATTATCACAAGCTACTCTATCTACCCATTTCTTCATTTTCTTTTGAATAATTTTAAAATGATGTTCTTCTTTAGGTGAAACTATAGTAATAGCATCGCCAGGGGTGTCCGCTCTACCGGTTCTTCCAATACGGTGAATGTAGTCTTTTGGTGAGCGCGGTAACTCGTAATTTATCACTACCGGTAGAAATTCAACATCAATTCCACGTGCTAATAAATCTGTGGCTACAAGCACTCTTACGCTTCCTTTTTTAAAATTTCGCAAAGCATCCGTTCTTGCGCTTTGGCTTTTTTTACTGTGAATTGCAGAAGCATCGATTCCATTTTTCCGCAGTTTATCGGCTACATTATCTGCTTTATAAGTAGTAGAAGTAAATACTAAAACTTGCTGCATGTTGTTGTGCTTAATCAAATAGCGAAGCAGTGGCCCTTTCTTGTCTTCACCAATATAATATGCCGTTTGATTAATTAGCTCAATATTATTTTCTTCAAAAGCTATTTTAATAATAGTAGGATTGTCTAATAATACCTGATTGATATTGTTAACATCTTCACTTAAAGTGGCAGAAAATAGCAAATTTTGTCGTTTTTTGGGTAATAAATCGAATATTTTGTCCATTTCTGATTTAAAACCGAGGGTTAGCATTTTGTCTGCTTCGTCCAAAACTAAAGCAGAAATACTTGATAAATGTACAGCATTCGATTCAACTAACTCCAATAATCTGCCAGGTGTAGCGACCAAAACATTAACATTTTGCATTGTTTGCATCTGCTTATTAATAGAGACACCTCCAAATACTGCTATTGTCTTAACTCGATCTGGTAATGTTGAGCCAAATTGCTGAAAGACATCTTTTACCTGCCCAGCTAATTCTCTAGTAGGAACCAAAACCAACACATTTACATGTCTATTTTTAGTTCTTGTCTGACCTTGTAGGTTTGTTAAAATGGGTAATACATAACTAGCTGTTTTACCAGAACCTGTTTTAGCAATTCCTAACACATCCTTACCTTCTAAAATTGCAGGAATTGCTTCTTTCTGAATCGGGTAGGGATGTTCATAATTATTGTTGATTAATTGAATTACGAGTGAAGGGGATAAACCGAAAGTAGAAAATGGCATTTTAGATACATTTAGTTGGGACAAAACTAAAGAAGTTAAATAAGTATATTAGAAAAATAATTATTTCATTTTTTTGTAAGTGACTAATCCATTCTTTAGCGGGATGTTAGCCATAAATAAATAGTTTATTGCCTGCAGATCGGTTGAACTCATCGTTATTTTTAATAAATTGAGATAAATTAAATCTTTTAACCATGAGAAATTTGCTGCTTTTATTGTTCGTTATTTCTAGTTTTAACCTTTTTAGTCAGGAATATTTAGGAGTTAACCAAAGTAATTATTCAGGTGCTTTAGGTGTTGATTTTAACCCTGCAAATATTGCGGATAATAGAATGAAAGTGGATTTATTTATTGGCGCTTCATTTACTGGGCACAATAATTATCTTTACATGAATACTTCGAACATGCCTGGAGGTTGGATTTCATCATTCACAGGGACTCAATCTGCTGATACTACATGGAGAAATCAGCCTTGGTTTGAGAAAATTATAGGCGCTGATTCCACAGACTATTATAGGAATTTAGGCCAGGGAAACTATTTTACCACAGATCCTGCTGATTTGGGAAACAAACCTTACAGAGGAATTGTTAATTTGGATGTGGACCTTTTTAATTTGATGGTTACATTAAACAGAAAGTCCGCTATTGGGTTGCAGGTTAAACACAGAACGCTGGTTAACGTAGATCACATTGCTCCCGAACTTGTTACCTTAGCTTTTAACTCATTGGATTATTCGTCTTTATGGAATTTAGATTTATCGGATCAACTTCTGAATGTTTCATTTAACTCATGGATTGAATATAATTTAAGCTATGCGCAGGTAATAAAAGAAGACGGCGAACATTTTGTAAAAGCCGGAGGAAAACTAAAATTTTTACAAGGTTTAGGGTCTGCATACATAAGCACAGATAATGTAGATTATAATTTTCAAGATGCAGATTTTGCTAATTATGTTCAAGGAGATTTTAGCTATGGTTATTCTCAAAATTTAGGCGGATATATTGAGCAGTCAGACGAAAATGGTCAGTTGGTTTCAGCTAATCATCAATTTTCTGCAGATGATTTTGCGTTACATTCAAACTTAGGATTGGGGATTGATATAGGAGGTGTATATGAATGGAGACCAAAATGGAAAGAGCATAAGTATGACATGGATGGAGAGACCAATCTTTGGCGAAGAGATCAGAACAAGTATAAATTAAAAGTTTCATTTGCCATTAACGATATTGGAGGAATGCGTTATACTAAAGGAGATTTAAGCAGAGATTTTACTGCCAATTTGGGGGTTAATAGTTCTACAACACAACCTTTCGATTTAGCGATTTTTGATACTGTTGGTGGGTTGCAATCTTTCGATAACCTTATAGGTTATTTAGCCTCTGATGATTCTATTTCTACTAATGACATTACTTTAAGTCAAGATAATGTGGATTATTTTAGAATCAATTTGCCAACGAATATCAACTTGGCCGTTGATTATCATATTTGGAATGACTTTTATGTAGATGCTAGAGCAATTATCGGTTTTCAACGAAATAATGATCCTAGTAAAGTAAGGATTCCAAGTAGTTTTGCCTTAACTCCCAGATATGACTACAAATATATTGGTGTTTCGTTGCCACTCTCCTATAGTGGTTTTTATGGTTTTAGAACAGGTTTGGGTCTAAGATTTGGTCCATTAGTTTTAGGTTTAGCAGATGTTAAACCACTATTAGCCCCTGGAAAAGACAAAGATATTCGAGGTGCGAATGTATATGCTGGAGTTAAATTTTGGCTTTTTAATAAGCATCCAAAAGATGATGATAAAGATAAGGTTTCCAACAAAAAAGATGAATGTAGAGAATTGGCGGGTGTTTGGGAATTTAAAGGTTGTCCAGATACCGATGGTGATGGAATTAAAGATACAGAGGACGATTGTCCTTTAGATTCTGGTTTAGTAGTTTTTAATGGGTGTCCGGATACCGACAGAGATTCTATTATAGACAAAGAGGATATGTGTCCTGAAGTTTTTGGGTTGGCTGCATTTAAAGGTTGTCCAGATACAGATAACGATAGTATTATTGATAAAAATGATGATTGTCCTACAGTTCCAGGGTTGCTTGCATTTAATGGTTGCCCAGATACGGATGGTGATGGGATAAAAGACCTAGATGATTTATGTCCTAATGCTGCTGGTCCTAAGGCTAATGAAGGCTGTCCAGACACAGATAAAGATGGCTTATTCGACTATTTGGATGAGTGCCCGGAAATTGCTGGGCCGAAAGAGAATAGAGGTTGTCCATGGCCAGATACGGATGAAGATGGAATTTTAGATAAAGATGATGATTGTCCAAATAATCCAGGTCCAAAATCTAATAATGGTTGCCCTTATGCGGATACGGATGAAGACGGTGTACTAGATAAAGATGATGATTGTGTAAATGTTCCAGGTCCAAAATCCAATAATGGCTGCCCAGTGATAGAGGAGGAAGAGCAAGAAATATTAAACACTGCTTTTGAAAATCTTGAGTTTGAATCTGGTAAAGATATTATAAAAGAGGTTTCATTTCCATCCTTGGAAGAGCTAGCGAATTTATTGATAAAGAAAAGTGAATGGAAAATTGCCGTGGCCGGACATACTGATAACGTGGGTTCTGCTAAAACCAACCTGGTTCTTTCTAAAAAACGGTCTCAGGCCATTGCTAATTATCTGGATCAAAGGGGTGTGAGTTCCGACAGGGTTGTTGTTCAGTATTTTGGAGAAGAGAAACCGATTGCCGATAACGACACAAAAGAGGGAAGGCAGCAAAATAGAAGAGTTGAAATGACTATTATATTTGAATAATTGAAAAATTCCATCTAATACTATTGAGGTAAATGAAATAAATCCCTATTTCATTTACCTCTTTTTTAGGCAAGAAGTCGAGATTAAGTTTTTGGTAACAACTACTTAAACCAAAACACTTGTGGTATAATTCCAACAGAAAATTGGTCTTTTAACGAGGCAGTACTATCATACCGATATATGATGCCTGATTGAACATAGTCAACCGCATCAGATATATAGATATCATGTGTAGGGCTTATTCCTAATCCGTAAAACACAGCTCCATTTTCATTTATGATAGGAGAGGAAGGCAAAGCTGCTGCATAAACAGAAAGCTTATTCACTCCGTTGTTGAGGTAGTATAATGTTTCGCCGTTTGAAGAAATTTTCAGATTATTAGGTGAATTATTTAGATTGCTGAATACCATTGTTTGGCTAATATTATTAGTTGAAGGGTCAATTTGACTTAATTCTCCTGGATCTTCATTTATACCTCCTGAACTTAATACCCAAAGTTTGTTGTTATTATCCAAAACAAGGGAGGAAGGTCCTTTTCCTACAACAATGGTGTCCGTAATAATGTTAGTATTAGCATTTATTTGCAAAATAAAATTGGTGTCGGGTCGACAGACATATACCCTATCCTGAAACAAGAGCATTTCTTCCGTCCATCCTCCTGCATTAATATTACCTATTACAGAATTATTTCCTAAGTCTAAAATGGCAATTTGGTCCGAAAATAAATCAGAAACATAAGCTTTGGAGTTATTTATTCCACAGAAATAGCGAGGACTAGTCAAACCACTTATAGTAGCTGTTTTTTGATACGTAGCAGTATCCAAAACTTCGATTTTACCAGAGTTGTTTACCACTGCAAATAAATGGCCATTGTATTCTGTGATAGACTGCAATACATCGCCCAGAGCATAGCCATTAATATTTTGAAAAACTGTATTTGTAATACTACTATTCGTTGGATTAAATAACGATATAGAAGCATTTCCCCAACCAAAATTACCCTCACAACCGATTAAAACATCATCATACTTAATCGCAATATCTTCTTCAGTGCAAGTTGGACATTGCGGTCCTATTTCCTTTTTTTTGCAGGAAGTAAAGACCAAACAAAGCAGTATTAAAATTTGGAAATTCAACCTAATCATGTTTGGAGTTTAGGTTGACTTTTAAAAACAATAAAAACCATCTTCCTGGCATAGGTCTATTCGCCATTATTTGGTAATCTTCATCATATAAATTAGCTACTTTAAAACCAATTACAGCAGATTTGTTATTTTTTACAAAGGAATAACTAATGTTAACGTCTGCTGGCGCATAATATGGCATATATGTAGTATTGGTAGCGTCAATAAAAACTTTTCCTGTTATGGTTTGATTATATCCAAATAACCATTTTTTTATCTCCAATTTTGCAACAATATTGAAGCTTTGCAATGGCACGTATATTAATTGCTTGCCGAAAGAATTATCATTCGTTAATACAGATGACTTGTTAATAGACCTTACATAGTTGTAGCCAGCGTTAATATGCAGTTTGCCTTTATTCAAAATTGAAAATATTTTGTTAGCTGCTATTTCAACTCCTTTGTTTTCAACCTGTCTTACATTTATTGGACTCCAAATTCCGTTTTCCTGCGGAAGCCACTGAATCCAATTATCGATTAATGAATAGTAGGGCGAAATATTAAAAGAAAGTTTTTCATAGTTATAATGTAGACCTATCTCAGTTGTAAATCCTATTTCAGGAAGTAGTTCTCTGTTTCCTCCAGGTTCCCAATACAATTCATTCAGTGAAGGTGCTTTGTAATTTCTAGCTGCATTGGCATTTATGGTGAAACGGTGATTTTTGGAAAGAAAGTATTTCATTCCAATAGTTGGAACTATAGGGGTAAACTTACCATCTATTATTTCTTGCCTTATAGCCAGATTAAATAGGTTTCCATGATTACTTTTTTGTTCGAGCTGAACAAATCCTGACTGCCTATTCCGCTCCTCCTGCGAATTGAAGCCGGTTGAACTGGCAATGTCTTTATCTATATTTATCTGAGTAGATATTTTAAATAAATGGTTAAAATAGCGTTTGAAATTATAGCTTGCTCTGTATGAGTCAATATTGATTAGTGAATTAATCGCTACAATACTGTCTACATAGTTCAACTTGTCTTTTAACAAAGCGGCCCTGAAATGGTGAAAATTTTTCTTTTTAATATGCTGCCATTCTCCTAATAGTCGAAGCACTTCGTCAGTTTGAAATTCTCCGTTAGAACTTACACCTAGTACAGATGGGATTTGTCTGTAGCTATTAATGTAGTTTGATTTAATTGCAAAATAATTTGTTTTATTTGGTGTCAAGTAAAATTCTTGCTTTATTCCATGCTGCAACATTTCTGCATTTTCTCTTTCTAATATTGGAGAGTTTTCTTGGGTAATATCATTGTATTTAAAATCATTGGAAGTTGCATTTCTTAAAATGCTTGTTTTTGATTGAAACTTTTTAGTGCCCGCATTGAAAGAAAAATAGGTTCTGTCCGTTCCGAAATTTCCTATTTCTTTTTTAAAATTAGTATTTAATTTGTTGTTAAAATTAGCGGAAGTATTTAATTGAATTGCACCACCCAAGCCTCCGCTTCCATCTACTACACTGCTCGCTCCCAAATGAATTTCAGCATTGTCTATAAATGCAGCTGGAAGGGTGCTCAAATCTAATTGTCCTAAAGTAGCGGAATTAATAGCAATTCCATTCCAATATAGTTGAGTATGACTAGCGCCGGCTCCTCGAATTGATATAGTGGATAGGCTACCAGGTCCATACGACTTGATGTAAATGGGTGTTTCTTTCGAGAGAATATCGGCTAGGTTTTCTGTTTCATGCGCTGCTATCCTCTCTATTTTTGTTATTTTATAGGATTTTGCTGGGGTAATTGAAGCATCAGCGTCAACTACCAATTGTTTCAATGTGTCGGCTTGAGAAATTGCGTTTGCAGATGCCATTAAGCAAATAAGGACTAAAAAATAATTTATCAGAGCCCTCAATTGATGAGTAATTTTTCAATATTAATATTTCCCCCTTCAATTAATTTTAAAATATAAACACCTTTTGAATAGCGGAATAGATCCAAATCAATTTGATTTGAATTAGATTTCAATTCAAAAACAATTACTCCATTCAAATCGATTAATTGAATCGTTTTATCTGATAAATTGTCAAAGATTATTGTTGCTTTTTCTTTTGCTGGGTTAGGGAAAATTTTGAATGTGTTGGGCGATTCTTTTATTCCCACAAAGGAATGAATAACACCTATGGCGTCTAGGTCAAATCCTCCTGTTTCGAATGGAGTCGGGAAAGGGTCATTAATTATATTTCCTTGAGAATCGTATGAAGCATACGACTGATTAATGCTGCCAATGGCATCAATAATTTTGACATGTGTAATGTTGTTTACGTTTAGATTGGTAATTCCAACCATTTCCTCAAGGTCAAACGGAGTTCCATATTGTGCTCGGTATTTTCCAGCCAGATTTAGTATGTCGGTAGCGTTTACTTCATTCATTATTTGGCTACTAATTTGAGACAGGCTAGAACTTTCAAAACGGAAGTAATTAAATCCATCCGAACTTACTTCTACATGCGCCAGTTCTAAAAAAGTATTGTTAAACGCATTTTCAAAAACAGCAAAATCAGGGCCATTTCCGTTAATTATTGGTGAGGAAAATGTTAAAATTGCTGATCCACCATCACCGAGACTGACAACACCATTAATTCCTGATTTTTCTGTGGCGCTATAAATATCGCCAGTACTGGTTTTTCCTAAAGTGGTATCTGTGATGATTTTCCATCCTCTTTCAACAATACATGCTGAAGCCCAATCAATAAACGCAGAAGAATCCTTGTGTATAGCAGTTGTTCCTATTGAATCTGCAACAGGGGCATAGGGCCCCTGTGCAAAAACATTCATTGAAAGAAGCACTATTGCTAAGGTTAACTTCACTATTGCTTGATGATTTTGGTGGTTTTCCTGGATGTTTCAGAACTTATAACCGCATAATATGTTCCTGCGGGAAAAGTAGAAATGTTTAATTGAAACATTTTAGAAGTATAGTTTTTGCTACTAATTTGTTTGCCTGTTATATCAAATATTTCAATTGTGCCGTTATCTGAATTTGTTTGAACATTGACAATATCATTTGCCGGATTTGGATATATACGAGAGGTTAACTCATTTTCTTCTATATTGGCAAAGCCTGCGCTCAAGTTGTCAATTGCAAAAAACGCAGGGGTATTCATTCCCCATTGACCTTCATCTGATGAAGTAAGATTAAATTTTAATCGACCTAATGCTTCCGCACTAGTCAAAGAAACAGTTGTCCAACCTTTTTGAATGTAATCTTGTGTATTATCTGCAAAACGGTAGTCTGCCAAATATAACTCTACAGAATCTACCAATACATCAGATAAATTATAACAAAGTATTTTCAATAAAAACCAATCTTCTCCATCAGTTCCATCCAAACTTCCGTTTGCATCATATTGTGAGCCAAATACTTTGCCATATACATCTCCATTGAGCATTGAGTAAGCAGCATAATTTACATTTGTAATACGAAACTCAGGAGAGACTCCACCTGCTAAAATTATTTCTGATCCATTTTGTCCAATGGCATAGTTAGTCCCACTATAAGCTCCGCCAGCATAGGAAGAGTGCTGCCCTGCAGTCCCAGTAAGCATATCAGATGTTTGGTTTGAATATGCCCAGCCTTGAGACCAGTATCCCGGTGCTCCCCAGGTGGTGTCAAATTGATTTGAGAATTCATGACCTCCTTCAATCATTACAGATTGAAATAAGCCAGTACCATTTGACGTGCCACTTAAATCTGATCCGTTCCAATAAGATTCGTTGGTTAATGAAATTGATTCAAAATCAGCGTTTTGTCCTGAAATTGTTGTTGCTGCAAATAAAGCAGCCATTAAGTAAATTTTTTTCATCCTTTTTAATTTTTTTAGGTTAGTTAAAAAGAATAAAAACAAAAGAATAAAGCACACCCTATGTATGACTTACATCTAAGCTTTTATCCCGAAAGCAAAAATTTTGCATTAATGGCAGGTCTTCTGACTTACTCAACTTTTTCTTGCCTTCCCATTCCGATTACAGGAACAGTGGCTTAGTTAGAAAAAGCTTAATTGAGCTTACAGCTACGGGAATAGTTCAAGATTTACACCTGATTCCCTTTTAATTCTACAGAGTAGAAACCAACAAAGCACTGCAAACTTACAATGAATATTTTTAACGAAATGTGATTCCGTATAGTTTTTTCAAATAACTGATGTATTATGGAGCTCAGGTAAAGTTTACAATGAATATAAATAACCCTACACTTAACAGTTTAATTTCGCAACGAAATACAGTTACGGTTAAAAAAACTGTTGTTTGATTAGTTATTCAGACTTTCCTGATTTAAGAAATTCTTTCAACTTTTTTTGCTAAAACTAGCATTCAAAAATAAGACGATTAAAACTTGTAATAGAATTAGGATATAATGTAAGATGGTAATTTGCGAAATAGTGTCAACAATTTCAAATCCATTATTTAGCGTGTAGTAAAATATAAATGAGGCACCTAAACCGATTAAATAACCCAGTTGTTTGTAGAAATCAATTTTACCTAAAAGTTCCTTGTCGCTGGCCACTAATGTTTCTGCGCGAACCAAATATCCACCAAACGTAAAAGTAAACTGATAACCGATGTAAATAAGAAGTGCAGAAACGAGAGATAGTTCCCAAAAGATGAATATCAATAAAGTGATTAACATCATTATTTCTACCATTAGTGAAATATAATAAAAGCTCTTTATATTGAGTAATTTTTCGTAAAACTTGGCAATAATTAACATTCCAACTGCCAGAAAAAGTCCCCCAATTGAATATACTAAGGGGTCTAAGGGTCCATAAATTGTAAATAGCATGCCAATCGAAAGCCCTGTAAATGAAGAGTTTAATAGTTTGTACTTTAGAAATTTGCTATTGTTTAACTTCAGCATGCAACTAATTTTCTGGGATAAAACAATTGTGTCAAAGGGCAAATATAACTTTTATACATTTCTTTTTATCTTTGTGGAGAAAATTGCAAATATGAATTACATTCTTCCAGTTGTTTTTTTGTTAATGAGTGCAATAGGTTTTACACAAACCAGTCAACAATTTCAGGTACGCAAGTCAGGTGTTGTTGATTTTAAAGCCATCAATAACCCCTGGTATGCTTCTGTTCAGAATTTGGAAATGCCTTCTCCTGAGGGTAGTTCTGATAAAGCTCAAGTCCTGTTGCGTTTAAAGCGAGACCATTTGGAGGCAAAGTATCCTACGAAAGACAAGCAAATGCACTTGCCCCTAAAGCAGCTGCTCCCGAGGTTTTTGACATTTCTGGTTTTGAAGGCAATGCATATAATAACCGCGTACCGAATGACAATGCTATGGCTATTTCGGATGCTGGAATATTAATGTCTTGCACGAATAACAGAGTAGTGATTTACGATACCGCAAGCGGATACCTTGATGGATACGGGTTTTCTGCAAGATTTTGTTGTGCAATTTAATGTTACCGCGAGCAGGTATGATCCAAAAATGATTTATGATCCAAATGAAGATAAATTTATTTTGACTTTTTTGGTCGGAACGAACCATGTAAATAGCAAAATTGCCGTTTGTTTTTCAACCTCTAATAATCCTATGGATGACTGGAATGTGTACTTACTTCCAGGAGATCCATTACTTTCAGATCATTGGACAGACTACCCTGCAATAGCCTTGTCAGAAGGTGAATTTTTTGTTACGGGGAATTTACTAGCGGATAATCAAAGTTGGCAAACGGGGTTCTTCCAATCGATTATTTGGCAAATAGATAAACATTCTGGTTATGGAGGAAATGATTCATTAACGATGCAACTCTGGTCAGATATATATGATGATTCTATAAAAGTCAGAAATATCCACCCAGTTCGTGGAGCGCGAAAACTATATGGTCCAAATCAATATTTTCTCTCCAATAAAAACTTTTCTGCAGAAAGCGATACCGTTTATTTAATTGAAATAACAAACAAAATGTCTTCTTCTGAACAATTGAAGCAAACACTTTTAAGTACACCGGATCATTATTTTATGAGTCCAAGCGGAAGGCAATCTATTGCCAAATTATTGGCTACTAATGATTCTCGAATGTTAGGAGCGATTAGAGATGATAGTTGGATTCAATATGTTCACAATTCGATGGATACTGCTACAGGTAACGCGGCAGTGTACCACGGAACAATCGATAATTTTGAATCTACACCTGTTGCTTCGGGAGTTATTTTATCAGACTCGATTAAAGATTATGGATATCCAAATATTGCCTCTACTGGCATTGATCCGGATGATAAAGAATGTGTAATAGCATTTAACTATACCTCTCCAATAGACTCTGCGGGGGTTGGTTGTTATTATATGGATACAAATGAAGTTTATTCAGATTTTAATTTAATTAAATTAGGTGAAGCTCCTATCAATACATTTGTTGATTCCTTGGACAGGTGGGGAGATTATTTTGCAATACAAAGGCAGTATGATAGCCCTTGCAAGGTTTGGACCGCTGGAATGTATGGAAAACAAGGAGGAAATGGCACTTGGATAGGAAGAGTAGCAGTAGAAGAAGCATGTAGAATACCCGTGCCGATTGAAGATACGCTAAATCCTGCGTTTATTAATGGAGCAATATTTCCCAATCCTTCAGTGGATTGGATAACGTTCGATTTTGAGTTGGATGAGTCACTTTTTATTAAAGTGGAATTATTTGATGCTAAAGGAGGACTAATTAAAGTTCTTTATGAGGATGTTGCGCTTCAAGGAGAGAATAGATTAACATTTAATGGTTTTTACCTCAATCAAGGAATGTATATTTTAAGAATATTGAACAACGATAAAGTGCTTTTTACCGAAAAACTGGTAAAACAATAAACTATTTCTTATTGCAGTTAAATTAGTAAGCGGAATGCTAAAATGGATGTCCTTAACATTAATTGTTGTTTCTCTATCAAGTTGTCTTTCTCTTTCATTGGGGAGTAATGCTCCCGTTAATCCAATTCAACCTGTAGTTGATCATTATTCCAGTGGACAATTAAGATTTAAAGGACAATATTATAATGGTTACAGACATGGAACATGGACAGAATGGAACGGAAACGGCGATACAATTTCTATTGTAAATTACAATCAAGGAGGATTATCTGGGTCTTTTAAAATTTGGGAATTGGAAAAGATTCCAGGAGATAATTCTGGAGAAGTGTCAGATTATGCTCTAGATTATGGAGAAATTATAATTAAAGAAGGTTATTACTTGGATGGAACTTTGAATGGTGACTTCAAAGTAAGCTATAGTTCCGGTAGGCTGAAGGAGTCTGGAAGCTACAATAAGGGAAGAAAAGATGGGGAATGGACAAAGCTTAATTCTGCGGGAGATACGTTACATATAATTAATTATAGCTTGGGAGATAAGAAAGGCCTTTTTACTATTTGGAATTACTATTCACATGAAATATTAAATGACACCACTCAAAATGATCTTAAGATAAAGCACCAAGGGATCTATAAATTAAATAGGCTAAATGGGAACTATGTAGAGTCTTACACTAATGGCAAGGTGAAATGCTCTGGAGCATATATTGATAATAATCGAGAAGGAGATTGGACGTGGTACAATGAAACGGGGTTAATAAAAGAATCGGCCTTTTACAAATTGGGTCAGCTCATTCATAGTGAAAAGTTTGATTAGTTAATTAAATTATTATAGTTTAGCTTGTATGACAGACATAAACCATTTAACAACATAATTCTATGAAAAATAAAATCATATTAACAACAGTAACAATCTCTCTTTTCCTAAGTTCATGTTCTTCCTTTACAGGAAAAAAGACCATTAATTGGGAGACTGGGAATGTTGCTATTGAGGGAGAATACAAAGATAATTTGAAAAATGGAGTTTGGTCATTTTACTGCCCAAATGGAGAATTATACAATAAAAGTGAATTTAAAGATGGTTTAAAAATTTCTGATTGTGTTTATTCATTTTCAATACCAGGAACCTGGATTAAAGATAATTATATTCAAAAAAGCTATGTTAAATCAACATATACAAATGACATATATACAAATAGAATAACTAGCTCTCAATTGTTCATCGATGATATATTGAAAATTAAAATTACTTACGCTAATATCAAAAGCAATGAAGGAGAAGGCGAATACGACGGTGTGGATTCCATCTTAATATACGATAAAAACTTATTAAAAACCGATAACCAAAGTATTAAAAGAGAACTTTCGAGCCGCAATTTAAATAATGGCAACTCTTTAAATATTGGTAAACGATTTTTGACTTCAAATACCATTATGGATGAACTTATTGATTACATAACAAACACATCGTCCATCATTGATTTCAACAATCTAAAAAACAGAAAAGAAGAATTTCAAAGTGAATTTTGTGGATTACAATTCGACACTGAAAATCCTGTAATAAATAGCCAAATCAAAAATGGTTTTGAGGATGAAAATAGCTTTTGCCAGCATTATCCCGATTCTCCTTTAGATTCGATAGTAGATTTTTATGACTTATTTCAAGATGAAAAATTTATTGATATGGAAAACATGGGGGCAATTGAAGGAATGGAGCATATTTCAGTAGTTGATTTCATGTCAAATATTGACTATGGTGTGCATTACGTGTATAGCAATTTAATTTTAGCGGCTGAATTAAATAAATAAGTCAACCTATTTATAACAATGTGTAAATTGCTTAATAACGCAAATTACATTCAAAGTTGCAGCCAATTAAAAAATTAATATGATTTACTAGCAATATTTAAACTACATCCTGATTATCGGGATGCAGTTTACCTAGAACTATGTTTCGTGGGCTTTTCCATAAAATAATTCTTAGTCTAAGGTAAGTTTATCTTGTTTTCGATAGTTCGTTTATTTACAGCGCTTATTCAGGGTTTAATCTATAATAAAGAGTAGTCTCATAAGTCTCGTTTTTATTAGGTTTTTTTATGTTTTTAAAGGGTTAAAGTATGAGTAATTCAATAATGATTGTGAATATGTATTGTTTCATGCTATTGACATTTACCCATTTTTATTCAATTTTTACATTGTAATCGAGCTCAAATACAGATAATGCAACAAGAAAACAATCATATTGGTCTTTTCTCTTTAAGGATATTTCTACTGCCCGGAGAGCAAACGACACTTCATATCTATGAGCCTAGGTATTTGCAACTAATTACGGAGTGTATCACGGATGAAGTTGAATTTGGGATTCCCTATCAAGGAAAAACAACCTTAACGGAGTTTGGTTCCTTGGTATCTGTTAAGCAAATCCTCAAGAATTATGACAATGGAGAATTAGATATTTTAGTGGAATGTAAACAAAATTTTAAACTAAATCATTACGAAGGGCAAACCGAAGGAAAATTATACCCAGCTGGAACAATAACACTATTACGGTCCATTGAACATCCGTTGAATAGCGACTTGATTGATAATATAGGCAAGTATTTGCAGTTATTACATGGAGACAGTTTTAATGATGAGTTACATGAAATTTTAGGGATAAAAAATATTGTCAAAATGCTTAATTTAAAAGACGATGAAAAATTGCGTTTTATGAAGATTACTGATGAGCAAAGGCAAAATGATTTTTTATTGAGAAAGACTCGATATATGACTATTTTGCTAGAACAAGAAAGAAAAGTAGATCAAAACTTCTACCTTAATTAGATTCCGCTAATACATCTTCAATACAACTCCAAACAATCTTTGCAGAATTGTCCCAAGAAAAATGCAGAACCCTCTTTTTTCCAAGTTGAATATATTTCACATATTTTTCTTTATCTAATAATTCTTCCATCCCCTTAGAAATAGAATGCACTGAAAAGGGATCTACTAAAATCGAGGCATTTCCTGCTATTTCAGGCATGCAAGTAACATTGCTTGTAACAACAGGTACTTCACATTTCATGGCCTCAATAATTGGAATTCCAAAACCTTCGAAATAGGATACATAGACTAGTCCGTTTGAACTACCAATAACCTTGTTTAAGTCACTTGAGGTTAATCTTCCTGTGAATATAACATCACTTTTAAAACGTAAATTTTCAAGGGTCGATTCAAATTTGGTATTTTTCCAAATTTTTTCACCAACAATCAGCATTTTATACTTGGAACTTGTATTTTTTTTAAATTGATCAAATGCCAGAAGCATTCTTTCTATGTTTTTACGCGCATGAAGAGCTCCTACATATACAAGATAGGGTTTCCCTTCCGAATACTTCATTTGCGTAGATTTAATGGTAGGAATATCTGATGGACTAAAATTATCACTCACGCCATTATAGGCCACCTCAATTTTGTTCAAAGAAATAGCATATTGAGCACTGATATCTTTTTTTGAGAATTCAGATACAGTAATAATACGGGCGGCTTTTCCTGCAAATAAAGGGAAATACTTTTTATAGTATTTCATGTACGCTTTCGGTAAGTCTTCTGGGTAATGCTCAAAGTTCAAATCGTGTATAACCGCAATCTGAGGGATAGAAGTTTTTAGACTTAGGTATCCATCTGGCGATAAAAAAATATCAGCATCTATTTTTTTTAAAGCGCGGGTTACAGAGTGGTTAAACCAAATTTTAAATAAAATAGGATGCCTAGCTGGAGGCCTTATGATTACGGGAGTAATATTTTTTGCGAAAACAAAAGAAGGGTCATATTTTCTATCGAACAAAAAATAAAACTCATGCTCAGGATGATTTAGAACAATTATTTTAAGTGTTTCCAAGGTGAACCAACCAATTCCTTCGAGTTTATTTTTTAATAAAAGGCGAGTATTTACGGCTATTTTCAATGAAACTGATTTTATCTGCAACAAATTTATTATTTTAACATCAGGAAAACCAAACAAACATCTGAATAAACTGAAAGTCCTTAAAACAATACTGGTAGAAGACGAAGAAACTAGTAGGGAAACGCTTCGGAATTACATAAATAAATATTGCGAAAATGTTGAAATAATTGCGGAGTAGTGCAAGTAAGTGATATTATCAGATGCGTAGCAAATGATAATTTTACAGATTTTCACTTGTTGGACGGGTCTAAAAAAGTAATCTGCAGAACCTTGAAGTTTTACGATGATGTCTTGAATGATTCGGGTTTTATACGCGTTCATCGATCACATTTGATAAATGCACAATATGTTAAGAGCTATAAAAAGGGGAAAGGAGGAATAGTTATCATGTCTGATGATTCTCATGTCGACGTTTCTGCATCAAAAAAACAAAATTTATTGAATTATTTTAGTTGAATCTGTACCTTTGCATTGATGCAAATAGTAGATTCATTAATTGATCCAATACTTAATCCAACTCTTATTATAGGCGAGTTCGAATGGAGAGAACCCATCACAACGTTAACCGATTCTCTAACTGGATTTGTATGCATTTTTGCATTTATCATTTTTTCGAAATACAAGGGTAAGAAATCAGAAAGTTTTAAATATTTCAAAATATTTTTCCTTCTTTTCTCGATAGGAATGATAAGTGCGGCTTGGTTTGGGCACGGTTTGGCAGCCTATGTTACTCCTAGATGGAAAGTTATTGGTTGGGTAATTAATTCCACAGCAAACCTCTTTTTGGGATTGGCAACTCTTAAGGAAATAGCACCTTTGATAAAGCCATATATAAGTCGATGGATAAAAGTTGTTTTCATATCACAAGTTTCCATTTTCATTCTATTTATGCTAATTCCATCCACTAGTTTTTTTGGGTTGGCTCAACTTTGCTCTTTAGTATCATTGATTGGCATGATGTTGCCAATGCATATATTTAATTTTTTTAAAACGAAATCTCAAGGGAGCAAACTTTTTATAATTGCTATTGGAATGGGAGTGTTACCAGGGATTATATTCAATACACAATTAAGTGTTAATCGTTGGTTTAATTACCATGACATTAGTCATGTTGTGATGGCAACTATTTTCTTTGTTCTATTTTTAGCAGCGCGTAAGTTTTCTTTTTTAAAACAGCATAATTAAATTTTATGCCCTCGATCATCTTCGAATCATTAGTAAATTGCTAATTTTGTACAAAATTATTTATTATGGACTATCTTCCGTATATAATTATTCTTGGTGTAGCTATCGTAATTGGAGCTCTTGTTTTAGAGTCGGCTGTAGCGAAAAGGAAAAAGTTGAAAATTTATCGACTTTCCGACAGTGTTGTAAACTTATCCTGTGGTATGATGGAAAGAGTTTTTGATTTTTTCTTGTCGGTACTAATTCTTTTTGGATTCCATTTTATTTGGGCAAATTACGCTCCATACCAAATTCCTACTAATCTTGGAACCTGGTTAATTGCATTAGTAATTTTTGATTGTATAGCTTATTGGTTTCACCGACTGAGTCATGAGATTAACTTTTTGTGGGCCGCTCATATTGTGCATCATCAAAGTGAAGAACTCAATTTAACCACGGTTTTTAGGGCGTCATTTTTTGCTGTCATATTTCGAGCTTTCTTTTTTGTTTGGATGGCGTTAGCCGGATTTGATGCATTTACAATTGCTACTTGCTCATTAACTCTTGGCTTATTTCAATTGTTTACACATTCTAGGGTAATTGGCAAATTGGGAGTGTTTGAAAAGTTTCTTACTACGCCATCACACCACCGAGTGCATCATGCTAGAAATGACAAGTATATGGATCATAACTATAGTCATATATTTATTGTATGGGATAGAATTTTTGGCACTTTCATCACAGAGAGCGAAGAACCTGATTATGGTATAACTACAGGTTTTGAAAGTGCAAATGCATATAATGCTGCTTTTTCATATTGGCGTAATTTATTTACAAGAGCGAGTAGAACAAAAAAAATTAAGGATAAAATAAAAGTATTTACCAAAGGACCAGCTTGGACTCCGAGTGATGTTCCGCATTTGCCGAACGAATATAAAGTAGACAAAGAGGGTAGAAGGCTCCATCACAAGATTCCGGTCGGTTTTGAGCTTGGAGCATATGTTCTATTAAATGTTGCAATTACTTTTGGTGCCTTTGTGTCGCTAATGTTACTATATAAGGTAAAGCTAGATGATCTTACTGGCCTATCTAGTATGAGTGAAGCCCAAGAAACTTTGGCAAATTTGTTTTTTACTCCGCAAGTGTTGGCATTGGTGGGGGTGATTTTAATTTCAATATTTGCGCATGCGCGGATGTTAGAGCAAACTAAGTCTTCGGTATTCATTGATGCATTTCGGTTGATTGCGGTGGGTGCTTTAATTTTTGTAGCGTTTAATTCAACTCCATATTCAATTTGGCTAACACCATTAACCTTTAGCTTGTGTGGTTTAATGTTTTTGTGGTTAATCAAACTGGGGATTCAAAGAACTCTTAAAATTTCGTAGCTCCTTGGTGTTTGTTTTTAAACGAATATTGTAGATATAATTCGTTTGTTCCAGCAGAGTAGTTTTTTATGTTACTGCTTGTAAAATCATGCGCATAACCTATAACAAAACGATCTCTTTCTAAACCAACCATTAAAACGGTAGCGCCACTGTTTCTATATGAAAATCCTAGCCATACATTTTCACGATAAAAGAAACGTGCATTTAAATCAATTTCTGTAGGCGCCGGTCCAACAGTTTTTATTAAGAAAGAGGGTTCAATTTTATAGCCAGCGCCCATACTTATTATCATCCCTCCTGAACTATAAATATGATTTACCTGTCTGTTTTTAATAAGGTTTTCTCCAAAACTATATTTAGCTTGTAATAACTGATTCGCAGAAGCTCCAATAAATAGATTTTGAGTAAAATAAAATATACCCGCAGAAGCATCTGGAGCGAATGATTTTTGCTTTACTCCGAGTAAAGTTTCGTCAGAATAATCATTTACAATAAAATTGGTTCCATCAACAGTAGTTTGGGATAAAATTGCCGAAGCTCCAAAGGATAGTTTTGAGTTTTCATTTATTTTAAGATGGTATGCATAGGTGCCTTGCAGCCCCATGTTGTTAAAGGCCCCATTGACATCATTGAAAAGTTGTGTCCCAAATGCCATATTTTGTTTCTTACCTAGCCTGCGATTAAAGCTAATAAATTGAGTTACTGGAGCTCCTTGCATTCCTGCCCATTGCTGTCTAACAGACAAAGAAATCGGCGCCTCAGATTGTTGCCCTGCAGCAGCGGGGTTTATCATATATTGGTTTAACATATACTGGCTGTTAAACGTTAGTTGCTGTGCAGAGAAATTGCATCCAACAATTAAGATTGATATGAATAATCCAATTTTCATTTATCTAATAATAGCTAAAGGACCAGTATAGGTTTGTTCAGTAATAGTTACGATATAGAAATATCCACTACTGGGTAAATCTTTTCCATTTATTTTACCATCCCAGTCATTTTGATAAGCAGCGTTTTGATATAAAAGCGCCCCCCACCTGTTATAAACCTCTACTTTATTTTCCAAAGTAACATCTAAGCCTTCAATGAACCAAACATCATTTTTACCATCATTGTTTGGCGAAAAAGCGGTAGGTATAATCAGGCAATTGCTGCTTTCTGAAGCAATATTTATTGACTCATTGTTAACACAACCCGCTGCATCTGCTATTTGAACGGAATAATTTCCCGCCGGTAAATCTTCAACACGGAGAGAGGTGTCTCCAGTACTCCAATCAATGGAATAAGGAGGTGAGCCTCCATTTACAGTAATTTCAACTCCGCCATCAGCAATTGTGTTGCAGCTAGAGTTGGTAACGATTGAAGTTACAAATATTGAGTCCGAAGAAAATATTTCTTCCATGGTCGAAAAAACACATCCGTTCGCATCTGTTACATCTATCGTGTATTGTCCTGTCGCTAAATTCACGGCAACTGAGGTAATTTGGTTATTTCCATCGTTCCATTGATATGTATATGGCGAAGTTCCTCCAGATATTGTGCTAATAATTAATCCATTATTGTTTCCGCAAGATGCTTGGATAACAGATAAATTTCCGGTTAATAATTCCGGTTCATTAACGCTTGCATTTCCAAAGGCCATACAACCATTGTTATCCGTTACTTGACAAAGATATGTTCCCACATGCAGTCCTGTAGCTGTAGCTGTAGTTTGGTTGGTCCCGTCATCCCATAGGTATGTGTATGGAGCGGTTCCTCCACTAATATTTGCAGTAATTTGACCGGAAGAATCATTATAGCAAAGCGTATTGCTGCTTACTAGCGAAATGCTAGGTCCGCCATTATTTCCAATAAAAACAGAGTCTACTACAGAGCAAAAGTTCCCATCAGTAACAGTAACATGATACAGCCCTGCCGGGATATTGGATGCTGAAGAAGATGCTTGGTTACTTGCGTCATCCCATAAGTATGAAAAATTTCCATCACCACCACTGGCCAGCACAGACGCACTTCCGTTAGATGCACCACATCCAGCATTATTACCAAAAATTAAGGTGTTAATTGGGTCAGGTTGAGCAAGCGTAATTACCTGAAATGTTTCACAACCAGTAGAGTCTTTTACGTATACACTGTATGACCCTGGTGCTAGATTTTGAAAGAATCCTAATGTTTCTGGTGATGTCGTTGCGTAATTTGCCCCTCCATCAATACTAAAGGTTAAACCACCTCCGTTGGCTGCAATTACAATAGAACCGTCGTCAATTCCAAAGCATGAAGGTTGATTATTATTGATAGTTACAATAGAAGGCCCTCCATTTGAAAGGACATTTTCAATACCCAATGTTTTGCAGCCATTAGCATCTTCAATAACAATGTTATATGCTCCAAGACCAAGATTTAGAAAAGAGTTTGAAACTTGAAATGTTGCGCCCGCATCCACACTATATTGCAGTGTTCCTGTTCCTCCAGTAGCATTTATTATTATACTTCCATCTGTTGCCCCACAGTTCGAATTTGAAACGGTAGCTGTATAATTGATGCCTGGTGTTATCGTAAAATTTTCAGACCCATCATCATTCAGTATATTGCCATCGGTTGTTCCATTTGGCGCGTTCGTTAAAGCATTGAAAGTATGCGCTCCAACGGTTGAAGAAAAACTAGGTAATGTTACATTAATTGTTCCTCCAGAGATTAGACTTCCAGACCAACTGTAACTCGAATTAGGCGCTCCATCGATATTATATAGGATTTCTACCGTAGTTAAAGAGGTTGTTCCAAAATTTTCTAAAGTGATTGAAGGAGTTATACTTCCGGGGCAAATATTTCCCGCAGGGGCGTTAATAGAACTGATTCCTACATCTACTTGTCCAAAACACGAGAATACAGTTATTAAGAGAGGAAAAAGAAGAATTTGCTTCATAATTGAGAATCGTGAAAATAGGAATTATTTTAATAGCTTGTATTATTATTAGAGAGATCCTTTTAATAGTGCACAGAGAGATTCACTTATTTTCACAAATCACTGTGTATATATTCAAAAACAACGTTATTTACACCTGCTCTTTTAAGCTAAATTTGATTGCTTTATTATGCTGAGAAAATTCATCATAGGAATAATTATAGCTGGTTGCACCGGAGCTTTATTGTTATCTTACTTTTTTTTAAAAGAAGAGGTAAAACAACATGAAGATCCAATTGTTGCCATTCCCAAAAGTGCAGCTATAATAGCAGAGTGTCAAAATATACGTGAAACATGGTCACGAATTTCGGAGACTAATTTAGTTTGGAGTGAGTTGCTAGCTGCTACTGAAGTTCAAAATTTAGATAGAAAGGTTAGAGTTATTGATTCACTTTTTTCAACGAGTCAAGAGTTAGTGGAGGTTCTTGACAACAAGAAAACTGTAGTATCATTTCATTCGAATGGGAATGGTTCAGAATTTTTTATAGCAACGGTTTGCGATGAATCTGACTTTATATTGTTCGATAAAATGGTTGATAATCAGATTCAGAAATTAGAGTCGGGTGAATTACAAGGAGAAAAAATAAAGTCTTTTTCCACTGGAGATGAAATATATGCGTATGTGTATAAATCCCCATTTATTTTATTCAGTTCTTCAAAAGAGTTGTTAGGAGCTAGTTTAACACAGATAAAAAAGAAGAGTTCTATATTGGAATTTAAATCGTTTATTGATTTACGGTCAACAGCTAGTAACTCTTCGGCATTACACTTATACATTAATTTTGAGGAGCTTGGGAGAATAGCATTTCCTTATATTGAAAAAGAGATTGCAGATAAATGGTATGGGGGAGAAATTTTTCCAAATTGGATAACATTTGATTTGTCATTGAAATCGGATGCGCTTTTGTTTTCGGGAATAAGCACCACAGATTCAAAAAATAAGTTATTAGCCACAGTTTTAGAGCAAGTTCCGAAACAGTCTTTAATAAAACCAAATTTACCAAAAGATATTCAAGTGTTGAAAAGGATTTCTATCTCTAATCCGAAGAAATTTATCACTGAGAATAATTCTGCATACCTGGAAGAAATGGAAGAAAACTGTCAGTGCGATCCAATTGAAACAGTAAGTTCTTGGCTTGGCGGCGAAATAGTATACTTGGATCATTCTCACTATAGTTCCAGTCCAATAAAATCTTTGTTAATAGAAACGAATGGATTAGAAAATGTTTTGGGCAGATTAACCCTTCTGGGTGTTGGCGATTCAGTAGTTGAAAACAATCATGGAGTAGATATTTATCCGGTTATTGATAATGAGTTATTGCAGATATTTGGAGATGAATTTGCTTTGGAAGATGATGTTTTTTTCTGTCAAAAGGATAACTATGCCATTTTTTCTTCTCGCGTTGGAATGAATAAAATTTTGCGCCAATGGAGAAAAGAACAAGCAGTTATTCAGCAAACTATATTTTCTTCTTTTTCCGAAAGATTTATGGCAAATTTTTCATCGAATGACTATTATTGGAAATGTGATAAGTTGCTTGAATCACTTGAAAATATTCTAAAACATGAGTATGTTCTTAAACTAAATTCATATTTAGATATTTTCAAAAAAATGGGTAGTATTTCTTGGCAAACAGCTCCCTCGGGAAAAAAATATCAATACCATTCAATTGCTGTAAATGCAAACCAAGGAGATGAAGGGACTTCAAATGCTTTATGGAGTTTAAAATTAAAATCCCCGGTGCTGCGCGCTCCTGAGTTAATGAAGAATCATAGAACAAACACATTAGAAGTGCTAATTCAAGACGCGGAAAATTCAATTCACTTAATTAGTGCAACTGGAAAAATAAAATGGTCGAAAAAACTAGAAGGTCCTATAATGGGGAAAGTGAAACAGATAGATGTTTATAGTAACAATAAATGGCAAATGTTATTTAATACATCCTCCCAAATTCATTTAGTTGATATTAATGGAAATGAAGTAAAAGGTTTTCCAATTGAATTAAAGGCAACTGCAACTAATCCATTAGCGGTATTAGACTATGAAAGAAACAAACAATATAGAATACTTGTGGCGTGTGCAGATAGACACGTATATAATTACAATCAAGCAGGTGAAATAATTGAGGGATGGAATTGTGATTTGACACAGGACGTAGTTGTTAATGAACTGCGACACTTCGTTTCAGAGAATAAAGATTATATTCTATTTACTGATATTTCAGGCACCATTTATATGTTAGATAGAAGAGGCGGTAGGCGAGTAGAATTAACGCAAAAAGTAAATACGAATTTGCATAGATTAATTCAATTTGAAAAAGGATTCACTTTTACTACTTCTAAATTGACCTACAAAGACAGTAATACTATATGTAAAATTGAATTTAATGATATCAAAACATGTTTTATGTTAGATAGTGTACATACGGAGTTTGATTTATCCATAGTTGATTTAGATGGGAATAATTTATCTGATTATGTTGTGAATTATTTAAATCGAGTTGAAATATATGGACCCGATAAAGAGCTATCTTTTTTTGAAACTTTTGATTTTAATATTAATCATCAATTAAAGGTTGTTGGAGATAACTTAAAGTTTTTACTCGTAGAAAATCAGGGTGAGATTTATTTGTATTCCAGCAAATTTACTGCAATTCCAAACTTTCCTGTTTTAGGGAGCATGCATACAGCTATAGGCGATATAAATAAAGACGGTCGGACTAATGTAGTAACGATTTCTTCTGATAACGAATTGAAAGTATATTCCATTGAGGGTTTAGAGGCGTTGTAGCCGATTTATAATTCCCTTAATAAATTAAAGGCAATCTGTAATTCTTATTCAGTTTGCATCTATCTTTGTCTTGTAAAACGATTTGAGATGAAGACCATAGCAGAAATACGAAATGACTTTCCAATCCTTAACGCTAAAGTAAGGGGTAAGGAGCTGGTGTATCTTGACAATGGAGCTACGGCACAAAAACCAGCTATGGTTATTGATGCTATTAATACGTATTACAAAGATTATAATAGCAACATACATCGTGGAGTCCATCATTTAAGTCAAGTTGCAACAACAGCTTACGAAGAGGCAAGGGAAAAGTTAAGAGGGTTTATTAATGCTCCCAAACTGGAAGAAGTTATTTTTACGGAAGGAACAACAGAAAGTATTAATATAGTGGCATCGTGTTTTGGACGCAATTCTTTAAATAAAGGAGATGAAGTTATCATATCAGCCATGGAGCACCATAGTAATATTGTTCCTTGGCAAATGATTTGCGATGAGCGTGAAGCTGTTTTGAAGGTGATTCCAATTAACAATAAAGGAGAGTTGTTGATGGATGAGTATAAAAAGTTGCTTTCTGATAAAACGAAGTTAGTTGCTGTAATACATATATCAAATACATTAGGTACAATTAATCCGGTAAAAGAGATAATTGATTTAGCACACCAAAATGGGGCTTTAGTTTTATTAGATGGGGCGCAAGCTGTACCGCACATCAAAGTCGATGTGCAAGATTTAGGTTGTGATTTTTATGCTTTTTCTGGTCACAAAATGTTTGGACCAACAGGTGTTGGGATTTTATATGGAAAATCAGGATATTTAAATGATATGCCACCTTATCAAGGAGGAGGAGATATGATTAAAGAAGTTACATTCGAGAAAACTACGTATAATTGTTTGCCACATAAGTTTGAAGCAGGCACACCTAATATTGTGGGAGGAATTGGATTAGGTGTCGCGGTAGACTACATGCAAGAAGTGGGGGTTGATTTAATTCACAACAGAGAAGAAGAGTTGTTGGCTTATGCAACTGAAAAAATAATAAAGTTAGAGGGTGTTAGGATAATTGGAGAAGCTGAACATAAAGCAGGTGTATTATCATTTGTAATAGAAGGAGCACATCCATTTGATGTAGGAACTTTGTTAGATCAACTGGGGGTTGCTGTAAGAACAGGACACCATTGTACTCAGCCTTTAATGGATATCTTTAAGATACCTGGAACGATTAGGGCGTCATTTGCATTTTACAACACAAAAGAAGAAGTTGATAAGCTAATCAGTGGTTTGGAAAGGGCTTTGTCTATGCTCAGATAGCTGTTCTTTTTCAACTGACAATGTATTGCTTGGATATTCACGGGTTAATTTTATAAACAGAACAATATCTATCATTGTGTGTGCAAGCATAGCAGAGGTTAGTCCATAGTGTTGGTGCAAATACCCAATAACGACTATTGCCAAGGTCATATAAGTGCCATAGAGACTAATTCTCCAGTCGAGCGGGTGAAGGTAGCCGTGAATCGCTACAAACCCTGCTGCAGTAACCCAAATGCCAAAATACGATTGTAATATACCTCTGAACAATATTTCCTCACCAACTCCGGCACAGATACTAACTATTATTATAGTTCTAATATTCATCCTTAACGATCCGATAACATTTTGGTACTTCTCTCGAACCGGTTGAAGAATTTTAAGTTTAATAATTCGCCAGGCAAATAGACCTGCCAGAATCCCCAGGAAAATGCCTATTAGCAGTTCATTTATAATTCCTTGTTTAGAAATAAAGATGTCCCAAAATGATTTTGATGATAAAAAGTAATTTATTACAAATCCAGCTAATGGAAATCCAATTATTGTAAATAAACCTAATGTTAATATTTTTCTATTTCCCATTTAGAGATGCAGTTGGGCATAAAAAAAGCGACTTATAAAGTCGCTCGAATAAAAGTAAGTAAGCCTTAGCCTTTATCAGAATTCTCTTTATCATGATCTTCATCATTATCTGTGTCAGTAATGTTGCCATCAGAATCATGGTCTTCGTCATTATCTGTGTCAGTGATGTTGCCATCAGTGTCTAATAAGTCAATTTCACCTTCACCACTTTTTAATAGGAAGATATCATCATTGCTACTTTCGCTGTCCGCATCACTCACACGCTCCAAAGGCGCAAGTTTATTACAGCTACTTGCGAAAACAAGTAAAAAAGCAATTAATAATATGTCAAACCGGTTCTTCATGATACTTCTAACTTATCAAAAGTACAAAATATAGTTTAATAATACAAAAATAAGTACGTTAAATGCTTGGAAATGTTGCGTTAATGGCTATTTATTATTATCTATTGTAATGACAACGCGTGTTCCATAAGCTCTATTACTATTGTCGTTTATTTGAAATGGACCGACTATTTTAATGTTTTTGTTCGTGATTTCCTTAAGTATTTCTAGCCTTCCGGCAGTAAGGTCCATGCCTTTAGGAACGTGAGAGTGCACATTTTTTTGTGCTAAACTATTATCAACCCCAATCCCATTATCCTCAATTATAAATGTGATTTCATTATGTTGATTGCGTTTAATGTCAATGTTAATTTTTCCGGGTTTTTCCATCGGAAGAATCCCATGCCAAATACTATTTTCAACAAATGGTTGCAAAAACATGGGAGGAATTAAAATAGTGTCAATATCAATGTTTTGTCCAATTTTGATATTGTATTCAAATTTATTTTGGAATCGCATATGCTCCAAAGTGATGTATAATTCAAGTCTTTCTAATTCGTCGGTTAATGGTACCAGACTTTTGCCAGAGCTGGAACTGTCCAGGTTTTTTCGAATAAGTTTAGCAAAACTTGTTAAATATTTATTTGCAGATAATTTATCCTGTGTATTAATATAATATTGAATGGAATTTAAAGCATTAAAGATAAAATGTCTATTCATACTAGCGTTTAAACTTTCTTGTTCGAGAGCTAATAACTTTGATTTATAGACTAACTTCTCCGTTATTCTTTTTTGCTTACTAATATTTGCTCTCCATCTCCATACGCCATAAAAGATGCTGAGAAGTGCGATTCCAGCGATTAAAAAGAACCACCATGATAAATAATATGGCTTGTTAATTATAAAAGAAAATTGAGCAGGTTCGCTCCAATTTTTACCATCAATTGATGCGATAACTTCAAAAGTATAATCACCATAAGGTAGGTTTGCATAGGTAAAAGATTGTTGCGTAATAACCGGTGACCAGTCTGTGTCGAATCCATTTAACCTAAACCTATACCGCAGCTCTTCCGGCCTGGAAATGCTTATCGCCTTATAAAAAAAGGTGAAGTAATTTTTTTTGTGCCCTAATTCTAAATTATTAGGCAGTAAACTATAACTATCAATATCATCCGTAAGTGCGGTCCAATCGGTGGCTTTTAAAAATAATTGAACATCCTCTATTCTAATTTTAGGAACAGTAATAATTTCTTTTGCCTGAAAATCTTTACGAATATACCTTAGAAGAGCTTTTCCTGTGCCCATCCATACAAATCCTTCGGAATCTTGAAACCCTCCATTTAAGTTTGTTTCAGGGCTTTTTAAGCCGTCAGATGTAGTGTAGTGGTTTATTCCTTTTATTCCCTGAAAGTTGTAAATCGAAAGGTCTATTTCAAAAATCCCGAAATTGGTTCCTATCCATAGGTATTGATTACTTTCTAGGGTAATGAAATTAATGTAATTAGCACTAAAAGAACTATGTAATTTTATATTTTTAACCGACTTACCATCGAAATAATACAATCCATTACCAGTTCCGATGAAAATTCCATTCTTCCATTTTTTTAAGCAATAAACAGTTTTTCCATCTAACACCTCATTATTTGCCCATGCAGAGAATCCTTTTTCATTCGAAGTAAAAACGCCATTAGATGTTCCCAGCCAAATAGTGTTTTGGTATTCCGTTATCGCACGAATATTTTTCGTTTCTAAGCCAGAGGAATTTGTATAAGTTGTTGTGTCGCTATTGAATATTTCAGCTACACCTTTTGCAGTTCCAATCCAGATATGATTTTCAGCATCTTCAAATAAAGAAGTGATTTTATTCGAAGGTAACCAATCTGCATTGTGATATACTTTAAATTCATCTTGATGTTTTTTGATTAACCCTCCGGAGGATCCAAACCATAATTGGCCTTTAGAATCTAACATACTAGACCAAATTGTGTTATTCGTTAAGTTTGAATTCAAAGAGTGATAATTAGTAAACACATGATCTTTATACTTAGTAATCCCCTCTCCATAAGTTGAAAACCAGTATGTTTTATCATTATCTTGAACAATAGACATAACACTTGCTAATCCATTTTTGTCGCCAAAGTTTACAAATTCATCTCCAGAAAATCGAAATGCTCCAGAACCATCGGTTCCCAACCAAATATTTCCCTCATTGTCTTGAGATACAACTTTTATGTTTTCATTCTCAAGACCATTTTCACTATTGAAAATTGTCGGTATACCATCTTCCAATACGGATAATCCGGTTTTACTACTTAGCCAGATATTGTCATTTTTGTCAATGAATAGCGAGCGAACCAAATCGTTGTCGATACCAAATAATTTATTGTAATTTTTAAAGGATTCTAGATTATATTCATAAACACCATCATTATATGTTGTTATCCATATATGGTTTTTAGAGTCTTCTCCAATGTCACTTATGTTGTTTGTAGAGTTTGGAATAGTTAAAGTAGTCCATTCATTATTTAAATAATATCCTAAATAACCTTTAGATGCCATCCATAGTTTGCTCTTGGAGTCAATAAATAAACTCCTAATGTTGAGGTGTTCTGAGGGTACATGTAAAGTATAGTCTTTGACATCCGGGACATTGTCTGTCAGTTTTATTTGAAGAACCCCTTTTTCCTTTACTCCGAGCCATAAAAACTGTGAGTCGATTACAATGGCCGTGATATTATTGTTTTCTGTTAATTCACCTAGGTGGTAGGTTTGAACTTGCTTCTCTTTAATCCTTGTAATCCCATGTTGAGTTGCAATCCAAATAAAACCGTTTTTGGATATTATTTTCGAAACAAGGTTGTCATTAAGGCCATTTTCGGTAGAATAGTTTGTAAAATGTTTCCCATCAAAACGACTTGCACCGCCTGCTGTTCCAAACCATACGTTTCCGTGGTCATCAGGACAAATATCAAATACCTGCGTTTGTGAAAGCCCTTCTTCAACAGAAAAAGGAATGAAACTATATTGTTGTGAAATTCCAGGTTTGCTCACCAATAAGGTGATAATAATAAAAGCTAAATATGGAAATTTGTTACTCCTCAAGGGAAATATTATTAATAAAGATCTAGAATAGTCCTTGCCTAAATGCTAATACAAAACTAAGGTAATATTATCAATAAGATAAAGGCGATGTACTACTAAAAAGTATTGATGCGAGACAAGAAATTCGACATCTTACGTCTTGCTATAGGTACGTTAATTCCGTTTGTAAGAACCGCCATGTTCCCTTCAGATCGGGAGAACTCTTTTAAGTGATGTTCTACATTTATTATATGAGACTTGTGTGTTCTGAAGAATACTTCTTGATTTAAGTTTTCTTCGTATACCTTAATGTTTTTGCTACTTAGGTGCCGACTACCATCAGTTAAATAGATCATTGTATAGTTGTCGCTAGCCTCTAAATGGATGATGTCAGTATTTCTAATTATAATATAACCATCTCTAGTAGGAATACTTATTCTGTCATTTTTACCCTCCGTTGCTTCATCTAACAAGTCAGATAATTCAGCTGGTGTTCTTTGTTCATTGCTTCCATGAACTTTTAGAACCTTCTGCACCGCTTTTTGTAAGTCATCTATGCTAATAGGTTTCTCTAGATAGTCGATAGCATTTTCTTTAAATGCTTTAAATGCATATTCATTATATGCGGTTGTAAACACTACCGAAAAATTTCTGTTCTCATATGATTTCAATAAGGAGAATCCATCTTCTTTTGGCATTGCAATATCTAGAAACACTACATCTGGCTTTTCTTTTTCAATTACTTTTCGCGCTTCTTCAGCTGATTCAACTAGTCCAACAATCTGTAATTCTGGACAAAATTCATCAATTAAAATTTTCAAGTTATTTCTTGCGTTGAATTCATCATCAACAATTAGTGCTTTTAAAGTCATAAGGAGATGGTGTTAAGTGAGTAAGTTATTTCCGACTCTGATACCAAACTTAACGAAAGGTTTAATATTAAGTTCCGTCATTGAGTGAACTGTAGCTTTCACGGATTAAGCGGAAATGTTGGTTGATTATACCGTAATAGTCGGAGTTAAATATTCTTTATTCTTTTTATGAATCCATTCACTTTTGAACGGCTAATTGAAATTGCATCACCGTTATTCATGATGGCAAAATTTCCATCTTGATTAGAATATTCAGAGAGAAAATCTAGATTAATTATATCAGATTTATGAACTCTAAAGAATTTAGAGGTATCTAAAAGACCTTCATAAACTTTTAAAGTTCTTGTATCGAGGTATGAACTTCCATCTGTGAAAAAAAGCTTCGAACAATTTCCTTCTGCATGTAACCGGACTATTGTACTGTCTTCAATTATTTTTATTCCTTTAGAATGATTGATGGTGATTTTGGAAGATTTGGATTCGGAAAGGTTGGCAGTTAATTTTTCCAATCTTTTAAAATAATCAGCGTATTGTTCAGGACTATCTTCAATGGCAGTCTTATTTATCTTGATTTTTTTGACAGCACTAATTAATTCGTCAATGTCTACAGGTTTGAGTAAATAGTGAATAGCATTTGCATTAAAAGCTTTAATTGCATAATCTTTAAACGCAGTTACAAATATTACTTGAAATGTTTTATTTGGTATAGCATCTAGTAATTCAAAACCTTCAGCACCAGAGGGCATTCTAATGTCCAAGAAAATCACATCTGGGGTTGTTTTCTTTATGACTTCAATAGCTTCTATCTTTCCGGAAGCTTCTCCAACCACTTCTATATCTTTACAAAATTCAGTAATGAGCAATTTCAAATTCTCTCTTGCATGTGACTCATCGTCAATTACTAACGCTTTTATTTTGTGTAAGGATTTAGTCATTAAGTCGTGAAGGTAATTAATCTCACCGTAAAATTGAAATTGCTGACCACCTGATAATTAATTCAGCCTAATAAACAAAAAAACCTTAGCAGGCCTCTCTTTATTAGTATATTAGCATCTATACGATTGCAAGAGTTGATTTTAAGGATCCATTCAATACAATAATTATGAAAAGAATTTTTACAATATTGATATTATTTCCAATATTAACTTTAGCACAATCACCAATCTACGATAACTTAGACGTTAATAATATAAATGCAAGATTTTACTCTGCCGGGATGCTATTTACCGATACTACATCATATGGGGCGAAGTATGAGTACCCTAAAGGAACGGGTCATTCTACGATATATTCAGCTGGATTATGGTTGGGAGGGATGGATATTAACGGCCAATTACATTTAGCTGGGCAAATGTTTGGTGTAGGGAAGGACTATTACCCTGGACCAGTTAGCACCCCCTCTTTTTATAGTACATCACATGTAGAATATAATTATGTATGGAAAGTGACAAAAGCAGAAATTGATGAATTTATTTTATGGTATGATTGTGGGCAAACTCCTGGGTGCACCCAGAACAGTTCTTATGTTATTCCAGATGTAATCATTAATTGGCCTGGAACCGGGGAAAACTGGAATGGGCAGAGTCAATATATTGCTCCATTTATTGATGTTAATCAAAATGGTATTTACAATCCTTTAGATGGTGATTATCCTTGTATTAAGGGAGATATGGCTTTGTTTACCGTGTTTAATGATGATGGGGTCCATACTGAAACAGGTGGAGATAGATTAGGAATGGAAATTAGGGCACTACATTATGGGTATAATAGCAGTGATTCAGCTTTGGCCAATACTATTTTTTCAGAGTATACCATTATAAATTATTCTACTACAATTTACTCTGACTTTTATATTGGAATGTGGGAGGATATGGATGTTGGTTGTTCAGAAGATGATTATGTGGGGTGCGATGTTGAAAGGAATTTGGCATACACATTTAATGCTGATTCAGTTGATAATGATGGTTGTAACGGAGCGGCTGCTTACCTTAATAATCCCCCTGCACAAGGCGTGGTTATTTTGAGAGGTCCATCACAAGATGATGATGGTGTTGCAAATCAAATAGGAATTGGGCAAAGCGAGGTAATAAATGGATGTGGGTATGGAGATAATATCCCTGATAATGAAAGATTAGGAATGGGCGTGTTTGCCTATTTCGATAGACTACTAGCAGGAACTATTTTTGGAGCTCCAATTTTGCCATCTGATTTTTATAACTATATGCAAGGAATATGGATGGATGGCACTCATTTTACTTATGGAGGAGACGGCCACGGTGGTGTGATTGATGCAAATTACATGTATCCGGATGCTTCTGATGCTAATTATTATTTCGGAACTAATGGAACATCAGTAAGTCCTTGGTCCGAGTTAGGAGAAGTAAATGTTAAAGGAGATAGAAGATTGCTGGCATCAATGGGAACATTTACATTTGCCCCTTTTGAAGTCAAACAATTTACAATAGCACATATTTCGGCATTAGATTATGTTGATAGTTCGATTACCGCTAGCTTGGATTTGCTCAAATCTTATACTGATGATATTCATGACTTTTATGCTTGCGATACAATGGGGATGTATGGGATGTGTGATGGTCAAATAGTATCGGTCAATAATCCTAATTCTGGAGAAATTAATGATGTTTTGCTATACCCAAATCCAACCAGCAATAAATTAAACTTCAAGTCAGATTCGCAAATTGAAATGATTAAAGTTTACAATTTATTAGGGGAAGTTATGCTATTTAAAGAAGGTAAAGGGATGCCACAAATCGATGTTTCTGGATTATCTAAAGGTGTTTATTTAATTGAATTTCAATTTAAAAGTGCCGAGAAATCTGTAAAAAGAATAGTTAAAGAATAATTTTTTGCTACTAAATAGCGGGTTTATGGATTCGTTATTATTATTTTGAAATAGCTATATTTATGGAATATATTCACTAAAATGTTCGGGTTGTGAGAGCTTTAACGATTGCAATAGTAATAGCTATAAGTAGTTTAACAACCTATAGCCAATGTCTAATAACACAATTGGACATTTTTATTAGTGCTTGTAGCTCATCCACAAATGATTATACGGTTACGGGTGATGTTGATTTTATTAATGCCCCTGCAACGGGACAGTTAATTGTAATTGATGTTTTTTCAGGAGCTTTTGAAACTTTTAATGCACCATTTACTGGGCCATTATTATTTACAATACCAGGGTTGAACTCAAATGGACAACTATCGACTATTGAAGCATATTTTACAGCAGATACTGCATGTGATTTAGCTATAAATTATAATGCTCCACCTTCTTGTGGATGTAGCAGTTTTGCAGGTACCGTTTCGGGTAATATTATTGGGAATGCAATAAACTCGTACATTCTTTGCGACGGTGATGAAATCAATGTGTTATTCGAATAATGATTATGTATTACCTGTCGCCATTAGTCCTGGAATAGGTTATTTGTTATATGATTGTGCCCCTGATGTATTAAATAATGACCCAATGGGCGATACGTGTATGTTTTCGCCGTTTTCAGCGATGTCTAGTTTTACCGATCCAAATATTGGAGGGGCGTCTAATGGAACTCTTGGTGCTGTTATTAATAGTGGAGGTTATGCGCCAAATAACACCCTGTGGTTTGTTCCAATTACTTATACAGATAATTTATCCTATTCATATGACCCAACTTGTGTTGATTTAGGACCTCCAATTGAAGTAGTTTATTTAAATCCAATTTCAATTGATGAGCTAATAGACTCTATTAATGGAACTGTTACGGTGGTGGTTTCTGGTGGCTATTCTGAATTTTATCCTGGACAATATCACATTACGAATAATGGTGCGGGAACGATTTCTTCAGTAACAGTGGATTCAAGTGGCGGATCTTTTCAAATTTCGGGATTAACCGGAGGTGCATTATGGGATTACACGGTTTTAGATGATAATGGTTGTAATGTATTTAGTTCAGGTTCTCTACCTGGCTCGTTGGAGATAAAAGAAAGGGTGTTAGATTATTCTCTTAGCCCTAATCCTTCAAAAGAGTTTATCACCATTAATTTTCAAAGAAATATTGAAGGAATAGCTTCAGTTGTAAATCAATTGGGTGAAATTATATTAAAAGTTGCTGTTAAAGGTAATACAGTTCAATTAAATGTTCAGAATTTAGATTCTGGAGTTTATTTTATCAAGGTGGAAAGTAATTGGAATAATTACCCAGCAAAAAGAGTTATTATAATTGATTAGACAGAAATAAAATCTTCTATTGCTTTTATACAAGTGTCTTGATTTTCAACAAACCCCATATGACCAGAACGGGTTAATGTGGTAAGATTTGCATTCGTAATTTCAACTTGTTCTTTAATAGTGGAAAAAGGAATTGTGGTGTCATATTCTCCCGCAATATAATGTAGCGGGAACTTTTGTTTGGAGAGCCAGCTAACATGATTGTCTCTAATTCTCATCCCCCTGAGGCTTCCTTGAGCTCCTTTGGTGGGAGTGTTTTTAGCCATCTCTGTCAGTTTCTGAACTTCTTTTGAGAATACAGATAGATTGGGCTTGTAAAAAAGGTTTTTTATCGCTTCGTCAATAAATATAGAGGGATTCATATCAAATACGCGTACAGCTTTTAATCGTTCAGCTTGTTTTTGTTTAGTGTCTCCATAAGCCGTGCAGTTAAATAAAGTAAGGCTTTTGATTGTTTTTGGGTAAAGTTTAGCAAAGGCTAATCCTATATATCCACCCATAGAGTGCCCAACAATATGTACGTTTAAAATATCTTCTGTTTTAAGAATTTGTTTAATGATTTTTGCAGAAAATTCCATAGTCATTTCTTCTTCAATAATTGAAGTGTTTCCATGTCCTGGTAGGTCTATGGTTATCACATGATAGTTTCGCTTAAAATAATTTACGAAGGGGGTCCAAACTTTTTTATTCCCGAGGAAACCATGCAAAAACAGAATTGCATCTCCTTTCCCAATGGATGAATATGAAACATTTCCGAGGTTTGTTTTATGGGTTTTTTGCATTGAAAAAAATAAGAAAGGTGAAGGTAATGGTTTTCTTTAAAACGTAAAAAGTTTACGTTTCTTCTTCTTACATTTGATTTATGGCTAAAGTAAAAGTTAAAACAAGCTATTTCTGTCAAAATTGCGGAGCTCAATCTCCAAAGTGGGTAGGTAAATGCTCTTCTTGTAATGAATGGAACACTTACGTTGAGGAAGTAGTGCAAAAAGAGCAAGGTGCTGAAAAAATATTTTCTATTGGCAGTCAGAAAAAAGTTAAGCCTCATCGCATTGATGAAGTAATTCCATTAGACAACCAGCGCTTCAAACTTGCAGGAAATGAATTTAACCGTGTCTTAGGTGGTGGCTTGGTAGCCGGTTCTGTAACATTGATAGGTGGTGAACCAGGAATAGGAAAGTCAACATTATTATTAAAGACTGCGTTAAAAAGTGGTCTGAAAACTCTATACGTCTCTGGAGAAGAAAGTGAAGAACAAATAAAATTACGTGCTGAGCGGATAGGAGGTGAGATGACGAATTGTTATTTACTTACTGAAACGAATACACAAAACATATTGCATCATTGCAAAGAACTACAACCTAATTTTGTAATAATTGACTCTATACAAACCTTGCATACCTCGGTAATAGAATCTTCTCCTGGAAGTATTTCTCAAATTAGAGAATGCACTTCAGAATTATTGAAGTATGCCAAAACAATTGGAGTGCCCATTGTTTTAATAGGTCATATAACAAAAGATGGTGCTATTGCAGGACCAAAGATTTTAGAGCACATGGTGGATACCGTTTTACAATTTGAAGGCGACAGAAACCATGTTTATAGAATATTAAGAAGTGTGAAAAATCGTTTTGGTAGCACCAATGAATTAGGGATTTATGAGATGGATGCTACCGGACTTCAAGAAGTAGAAAACCCAAGTAAAGTTTTAATTAGTGAAACCGATGAAAACTTAAGCGGAGTAGCAATTGCATCTACAATGGAAGGAGCTCGACCAATGTTGATTGAAGTTCAAGCTTTAGCAAGCACAGCCGCATATGGCACTCCACAGCGAACTGCAACAGGTTTTGATTTACGAAGATTAAATATGTTACTGGCAGTTTTGGAAAAACGATGTGGTTTTAGAATTGCGCAAAAAGATGTTTTTATAAATATTGCAGGAGGTATTAAGGTTGATGATCCATCAATAGACATGGCTGTGGTATGTTCTATTTTGTCATCGAATGTAGATATTGCAATTGCACCCAATACATGTTTTGCCGCAGAAGTTGGTTTATCTGGAGAGATTCGTCCTGTTCCTCGTATAGAACAGCGAATTTCTGAAGCTGAGAAAATGGGATTTGAAAGAATTTATATTTCTAAATATAATAAAGGTATTTCAGTAGCTAATTATGATATAGAAGTAATTCAAGTTGGAAAAATAGGGGAAGTCTTGAAGAGTTTATTTGGTTAAAAAGATTGTTTTTTGGAATTCAGACTACTTGATTCAAGTTTATATAATAATCAATGATTGCTAGAAATGTTAAAGTTGTAATTCATGTATACGATAAACAAAAAAGGTCGAATTTTTATTTCGAGCCTTTTTTGTTTCATCATATATATCCTATCCTTGTTTGAATAAATGCTAATTAAAATGAAAAAACTAAGTTTATTTATCGCCTATTAGTTCCATGTTTAATGTTTGGTCAAGGACATCAATGCCATCTCCATTGGTTCTGGTTCTGAATGTATACGTTGGGAAATAGGAATTAATGGAGGAGTCAACATTACGAATGTTTCAGGGTTAATACCAGATTCTAGTGGTGCTACGGTAAATAATAACATTGGAAGATTATATGGAGTAACTGTAGTCTATCACATGAATAAGGTTTTTGCTTTTAAAACGGATTTTGATGTTGAAGAAAAAGGTTGGACAGTTTCCAATTATATGGTTATGGTTGAAAACCCATTGACAGGGATAAGTTAGTGTTGGAGGATGTGAACAAAAAATAAATTTTTGGTCTCTACATATAGAGATAAATTAATTATATTTATCGTCCAAAATGAATAAAGCTTTTCGCTACTTTATTTGTATTTAGAAACACTTCGATTGATTTTGATTTCGGAATTAACTTTCTGTTTGGACAAAAGAAATAGTTTATTATTTGATTACGGTTTAATAATCACAATAAATTGTCTTTACTTTAATTGGTATATTGAAATAATAAAAAAGGCTCGATTCATTTGAATCGAGCCTTTTTAAGTTCAAGTATATTACTAAAATTATCCTGCTAGAATAATTACTTTATTGTTAAGCACTTCAATAACGCCTCCTTTGACATTAAAAGATTTTTCGCCTTCTGAAGTCCTTAATGTTATTTCACCTTCTTTTAAAGAAGAAATAAGCGGTGCATGATTGTCTAATATTCCTAATGAACCATCACTCCCAGGAGCGATTATAGACGACGCTTCTCCCGTAAATAAATTTTCGTCAGGTGTTATAATGTCAACGTTCATAATAGAATAAATTTTTCGTTTATTAAGCTTCAGCTGCCATTTTCTTCCCAGCTTCGATAGCTTCTTCAATTGTTCCTTTCAAGTTAAAAGCAGCTTCTGGATACTGATCAACTTCACCATTAAGAATCATGTTAAATCCTTTAATTGTGTCTTCAATAGGAACTAATACTCCTTGTAATCCTGTGAATTGCTCAGCAACATGGAAAGGCTGAGACAAGAAACGTTGTATACGTCTAGCTCTGTGAACAGCCAACTTATCTTCTTCAGAAAGTTCATCCATACCAAGAATCGCAATAATATCTTGTAACTCTTTATAACGCTGCAGTATCTCTTTAACTCTTTGAGCAGTATCGTAATGCTCATTTCCTAAAATCGCAGGAGTTAAGATTCTAGAAGTAGAATCCAAAGGATCTACCGCTGGATAAATTCCTAGCTCAGCAATTTTACGAGAAAGAACAGTCGTTGCATCCAAGTGAGCAAATGTTGTTGCTGGTGCAGGATCCGTTAAATCATCTGCAGGCACATAAACAGCTTGTACAGATGTAATAGAACCTCTTTTTGTAGAGGTAATACGTTCTTGCATTGCACCCATTTCAGATGCCAATGTAGGTTGGTAACCTACTGCAGAAGGCATACGACCTAATAGTGCAGACACCTCTGAACCAGCTTGTGTAAATCTAAAGATATTATCAATAAAGAATAAGATATCATTTCCTTGACCATCGCCCTCACCATCACGGAAATACTCAGCCATGGTAAGACCAGATAGCGCAACACGAGCACGAGCTCCTGGAGGTTCATTCATTTGACCAAAAACCAATGTAGCTTGAGAGTCCTTCAATTCATTTTTGTCAACCTTTTCAAGATCCCATCCACCAGCTTCCATGTCTTTTTCGAAATCTTCACCGTATTTAATTACACCAGACTCAATCATCTCACGCAATAAATCGTTTCCTTCACGTGTTCTTTCACCAACACCTGCAAATACAGACATTCCTTCGTATCCTTTAGCAATGTTGTTGATTAACTCCATAATCAATACAGTTTTACCAACACCTGCACCACCAAACAAACCAATTTTACCACCTTTTGAATAAGGCTCAATTAAGTCGATTACTTTAATTCCAGTAAATAGAACTTCAGTGGAAGTAGATAGATCTTCAAATTTAGGAGCATCTCTGTGAATAGGATAACCACCTTCTTTATCACATTGCGCAATTCCATCAATAGCTTCACCTATTACATTAAATAACCTTCCCTTAACTTGTTCGCCGGTTGGCATTGTTATTGGGGCTCCAGTTGCAATTGCTTCAGCTCCTCTTCTGATGCCATCTGTAGAGTCCATGGAGATAGCTCTAACACTGTCTTCTCCAATGTGCTTTTGGCATTCTAAAACTAGCACTGAACCATCTTGTTTTTTAATTTCAATAGCATCCATAATGTTTGGAAGGCTATCTGCATCCTCGAAACTTACATCCACTACAGGGCCAATTACCTGTGATACTTTTCCTTTAATTTGAGACATATTATATGTTTTGTAAAAATCCTAATTCAAAAATTCGGCACAAAAATAGTACATTTTTATTAGTTTATCCTACCATAAATAAATAAATTTTTCAGTGATTTTTGTCAGGTTTTTAACATACCATTAAGTAATTGAAATAACCTTAATTTTTTAAAAGTAAAAGCACTAATTTTGGGCGCTTCGAAAGATAAGTTTAGTTTGAAAGTTTATAAAAGTATAGAAGAGTTTACGCAAGTTAAAAACCTGGTTGCCACCGTTGGCACCTTTGATGGTGTGCATGTTGGGCATCAAGAGATTATAGAGAAACTTAAAGAGGTAGCCAAACAAACTGATGGCGAAACATTGTTGCTAACCTTTTATCCTCATCCAAGAATGGTGTTGTTTCCGGATGACGATTCCTTAAAATTAATAAATACGTTAAGCGAAAAAATAGAATTGTTAGCATCTTTTGGTTTGGATCATCTGCTTATTTTACCATTTAGTATAGAATTTTCTCGAATAACGCCTACCGAGTATATTCGCGACTTATTAATTCGCGATATTGGGGTTAAAACTTTGGTTATTGGATACAATCATCAATTTGGAAGAAATAGAAAAGGAAATTTTGAATTGCTTGAAGAATTAGCTCCGGTTTATGGGTTTGATGTTATAGAGATTACTGCGAAAGAGATTAATGAGATTAAAGTAAGTTCCACAAAAATTCGAAAAGCAATAGAGGCTGGAGAGATTTCTACGGCGAATAAATACTTAAGATATAATTTTTCACTATCCGGAATAGTTGTAGAAGGCCAACAAATTGGCCGACAAATGGGTTTCCCAACAGCAAATATTAAGATAGTAGAAAAGCATAAATTGCTTCCTGGAAATGGAGTTTACGCTGTTAAGGTTACGGTTCAAAATCATTATTACAAAGGGATGCTTAATATCGGAAGTCGCCCTACTATTAATAATGATGCTGATTGCTCTTCAATTGAGGTTCATTTATTTGGAATGAATGAAGACTGCTATAATGAAAACATTCAAGTTGAATTTTCTACTAAATTGAGGGATGAAATAAAGTTTGTCAATTTAGAGGAACTAAAAGAGCAATTGCAAAAGGATAAAGAATCAGCGTTGTTAGTTTTGCCATAGCTTTCAAAGTATAGGATTATTTTATAACTTTACTAGGTGCGCAATCAACTTTTTTCAATCATATTTTTTCTGGGGCTTTGTACAAATGGGTATTCTCAGATTCTTTCTGATGAAGAATTGGATACCTGCTATATCTACAAAACAATCGAGAAAGCATCTAAAAAGCCGGATGCAGTTTATGTTTTAGATCTTACAAAGTCTAAGTTAAAGACCTTTCCACTTGAGATATTAAAATTTAAAAATTTAAATATTTTAAAATTGGGGAAAAATAAAATATCGTCTGTTCCGGAGGGTATCTCTCAATTACTTTTTTTGCAAGAATTAGATTTAGGAAAAAATAAATTGGATGCATTCCCCGGAGGTCTTGTTGAATTGGTGCACCTAAAAAAATTGGTATTGAATCAAAATTATATTCAAGTTATTCCTTATATGATAAAGAACTTGCAGCAATTGGAATACCTAGACATGTGGAGTAACAACCTCAATTCTTTTCCAGAAAGCTTGAATGAGCTAAAAAAACTGCAAGAATTTGACCTAAGAGTTATACAATTTACAAAAGCCGAAAAAGAAAGAATTACAACGTTGCTTCCCGATACCAAAATTCATTTTTCATCATCTTGTAACTGCGGTTCCTAAGGGCAAGTAATTCCGGGATAGGTAATGTTCATGTCATGGCCATTAAGACTTACATCCCACGCAGGATCAACACAAAATTTATATCCACTCGTTTCTGCACCTTCCTTAAGAACATACGTTGAGTGTACACTAAGGTATGAAGATAAATTACGCGAAAATCGACTGGCAAAAATTCCTACTCCTCCTTCTACGTTGGTAAAAATAGGCTGTTCTGTAACAACTCCTGTTGCGGGCTCGTTTATCCCCATAAATAGACTAAGATTTTCATTTGCCGCGGTAACGATTAGTTCAATGTTATTTTCACCAATTATTCTTTTTTCCACATTAGCTTCATCAGCATAGCCAGCGAGTTTATTGTTTATTGCACTGTAAAATGCTTCTCCGGAGATTTCTTTTTTCAAATTACCACTTACCACCGCCACTTCACCTAAGTTCCATTCGACATATTTTTCTGTAGAAACTCCTGCAACTGTAACTTCTGTAAAATGCAGGCGTAATTTAAATTCATATTTGTCCGCGTTTCCTCCCGGAGTGCTTTTAGGTGAAGATGTTAAATAATCGTTTTGCGAAAGCGTAGAAGCATCTGCAAAGATAATACCGTTCTGAACTGCGCCGTTTGAAGTTAGTAAGTCCCAATTTAGATCACTGCCTATTATGAGGTCGGTCTCAGCTAAAATAGGCTGCGCTTCTTCAGAAACATCAACGATTAATTTATATGTGGCATCTTCGTTTAAGTAAGGTTTAGTCAAAGAAGTTGGAACAAAAAAGTAGACTTTTTGAGAATCTGTATAAAATATGCCTTCATCTAAATTAGTTACCCACATTTCTTCTAGTGGGAAAGTTTCTGTAAGTACGTTATCCACATATTCTTCTACTCTGCCAACAACATTGGAGTACAATGAGCTATCATTTATTGCAGCGTAAGACATGTTATCTCCTCCACCTATAAAAGACTTGTTTATTTTTACAAATTGCGTATCAACGGACTGATCTAAAATTCCAAAAACTACTGGAATTTCATCATATTCTGCATTTAATTCAAAATCTGTAGTACACGATGAGGTAAATAATGCTGCTGCACTTAGCACGGAAAAAAGGAATAAATTAATTATGCGTTTCATTTAAAGTTTTTAAGTAGTGCAAATGTAAATAAATAAAACACCTAGTTTACCATAAATGAATATACGGGATGTTTTAAACAGGGTTCGGTAATTTTACTTAATGATAAGTTTTTGAGTCACAACGCTGCTTTCGTTGTCAATCAGTACTAAATACATTCCAGCGCTTAACGATTTTGTTGATACATTATATATGTGCTGTCCTTCAATTTCATTTCCTTCAAATACGGAGAGTACTTTCTTACCTAATAAATCATAAATCCCTACTGAAAATACTTCTTGTCTATTGGTTAAGTCGACTGCTATCGAAATATTATCAGTTGCTGGATTTGGGTAAACGTTTACATTGTTTTCATTAATAAATTCTGAAATAGATGTTGGACTTCCAACTTGGTTTCCAAGTGTGTCTGTGCCATATATGTTAATGTTGTCCAGATATAAATTATTTCCTTTTCCTGAAGTAAATACAAATTTGTACTTAAAGCCATCGGTTAAAAAACCTCCAACAAGACTTGTTATGGTAATGTCTTTCCATTGAGAACTTGTTGGTGTAAAATTCCCTGATACCGTAGATCCGCCGGTAGTGCTCATCTGAGAAGCTGGAATCGATTTTCGAACAGACCATGAAGCCCCACAGTCATCAGAGGCTAAAATCTGAAGCTTATCTGTATTTGCACTGCTTTTTTGAGCAAATGCATAACTAAACGTCATTGTTACTGAGGCCATGTTGGATAGGTCATAAGGCATGCTGATTAATTCGTCATTATCGCCTTCTTCACTATTAGAGTAGTTATTGAGTTTTACAGATTTTGTTCCAAGATCTGCAGCTGAACTTGTAACTTGCCATGTTGTTCCTCCGTCAAAGTTTTCAACTTGCCAATCTGAATTTGGAATAGTGCTCGCATTTTCAAAACCTTCGAAAATTGGCAAGTTATTACCAGTACTCGGGGCAACGGTGATGTATCCAATTTTGGTTTCGGTTAGGCTTGTTGATCCATCTGATACGTTTAGTATTACATTATGAGTTCCAGGGGTATTGTATGTAACAGAAGGATTTTGGTCTGAAGAAGTAGAAGGTGTGCCTCCATCAAATGTCCAATTCCAACTGCTTATTGCTCCGTTGAAGGATTCATCGGTAAAATCCAATGTTTCTCCTTGGCAAACGGTGAATCGAGTTGTAGAAAATTCGGCTTTACACAGTGGGGGGTTAGGAATTGCACCAACTGCATTTAAATTAGAGGTAGACCAATGATTATCTCTAATAGACGAAGTCGCAGCAGCTCTCATTCTGTCTACTTGTCCTTGTGTAAACATTTTTGAACAATATGAATAATCCATATAGTTTTGCACGTTTGCCAAAGGGCCGCAAGAGCTTTCATTAAGATTACATGCAGTTACGCCAATCGTATTTGGAGTATCTGTTACTTGATCATCATCATTACAACTTGCTGAATTTCCTGGGTTATTGTTTGGTCCCCATGTATGACTTAGGTTTAGCCAATGACCTACTTCATGTGTTAAGGCTCTACTGGCATATGCAGATGAAGTTCCAATAGACCCTGTGTAGTTGTGTAAAATCCATATTCCGTTATACATACTTGACTGAGACCAAGTACTAGGTGTAGTTGTATAACCAGCAGCTCCTCCAGCTTCGGCTACAACATAAATGTTTAAGTACTCATCACCTGGCCAACTTCCTTGATATACATCATTTCCAGCAACTATTGCCTGAATTTGAGCTTGTCCGCTGCTGCCGTCTAAAGACAATGGAGAACTAGTTCTTGTAATTCCGTTAAAACAAGTTCCATTCGGAGCTTTTGTAGCCAATAAAAATTCAATTTCTACATCAGAAGGCATACCTTGAAAAGCCGCAGCTACATTATTGGCGTCTGTATTCTGAAGTCTATAATCTCTATTTAAAATTGAAACAGCGTCTATTATCTGCTCATTGGAAATATTTTCGGCTCCATCGTTATGAAGAACATGGAACACTACCGGAAAAGTGTAAACTGTTCCTTGTTGTTTTTGAGTTTTCATTTGTTCCTCTCTTTTTTTCAACATGGCTTGATCAGCAGCATGCATTTTCAAATAAATAGGGTTCAGGAGTAATTTTTTCATTTCCTTGTGTGTGCGACAGTATTCCACATTTTCACCATCTCTAGTGTTTGTGTAATCAATCGTATTTTGCTGAGCCGAAACTAGCGTGCTTATCAATAAGACAGGTATTAGGAGAAAAGAGTACTTCATTTGTAAATTTATTAGGTTAGGTTGTCTGAGGACTAATATACAATCTTTGTATTTCAACTGATTAATTATATTGACAAACGGTTAAATCGCAAGGTTAAGCGCAAAAGTAATTAAATAGTAACCTGAAAACAGTCTGTTTGGTTTTCTATACTAACACACTTTAAATTGAATAGTTGCTTCTAAATTTATTACTGCGCTTAGTTTAAAGCTTGCTCTAAATCAGCTATCAAATCTTCAGCATCTTCAATTCCAACGCTCAATCGGATTAGAGAGTCTGTAATACCAGCTACTTTTCTCTCGTTTTTTGGAATAGCTGCATGTGTCATAGTTGAAGGATGACCAATAAGAGATTCTACGCCTCCTAGTGACTCTGCTAATGAAAATAATTTGGCTTTTTTTACAATTCCCAAAGCATCTTCCAATTTATCACCTACAGTAGTAAAAGAGACCATTCCACCAAAGTCTCTCATCTGGCTTTTGGCTACTTTATGATTTGGATGAGAAGGCAAACCTGGCCAATAAACCTTATCAACTTTTGGATGCTTTACTAAAAACTCGGCAATTTCTTTTCCATTTTTACAGTGCTCTCTCATTCTTAAATGCAAGGTTTTTATTCCTCTTAGAACTAAAAAACAGTCCATTGGTCCACAAATAGCACCACTACTATTTTGAATACGGTAAATTTCTTCAGCTATTCCCTCATCTTTTACAACTAAAACTCCCATCACAACATCTGAATGTCCGCCCAAATACTTTGTTGCTGAATGCATTACAATATCAGCCCCTAAGTCTAATGGTGTTTGTAAGTAAGGGGTAGCAAAAGTATTGTCAACACCTAAAAGAATATTGTTTGATTTTGCTATTTTCCCCATAGCAACAATATCAATAATTTTCATGGTTGGGTTAGTAGGTGTTTCCACCCAAATTAGTTTCGTGTTTTCATTTAAGTTTTCTTCTACCGCAGATAAATCTCCCATCGGAACAAAGTGAAATTTAACACCATATTTTTCAAATATTGTCTTGAAAATTCGAAAAGTGCCACCGTATAAATCATTTGTAGAAATCACTTCATCACCAGGACTTAGCATTTTTATTACACAATCAATTGCTGCGAGTCCCGAACTAAAAGCAGCTCCATACTTGCCATTTTCAATTGCAGCAATATTAGCTTCTAAAGCTGATCTTGTTGGGTTTGATGTTCTTGAATATTGGAATCCTTTGTGGTTCCCAACTCCTTCTTGAACGTAAGTAGATGTTTGGTAAATAGGCGTCATAATAGCCCCTGTTGCACTGTCTGGAGAAACTCCCTCATGGATGGCTTTAGTTCCGAATTTCATATTGTATGGTTTAAGAATTGTTGAAGCACGAATTTAAGTTTATTCTTTAAATTTATGCTTTGTTGTATTAAGTTTGCAACTTGGTAATGACCATTTCATAAAATTATTTCAATGAAAAAAATATACTTTTTAGGTAGTTGCTCCACATGTATTCGTATAATGAAAGAGCTAGGTGTGAATGATTCTTGGGAACAACAGAATATTAAAACAGAAAAAATTACTGCACCACAAATTGAAGAAATGTATCGGCTTTCTGGGTCTTATGATTCTCTTTTTAGCCGAAGAGCAATGAAGTATAAGTCTATGGGATTAAAAGATAAGCGGTTATCTGAATCGGATTATAAAGCGTTAATTTTAGAAGAATACACTTTTCTAAAACGCCCTGTTATTATTCTTGAAGGAAAAATTTTCATAGGTAATTCAAAGCAAGTTGTAAAATCTGTTATTGAAGAACTTCATGCCTAAAGCATTTCTTCCATTAATTGCACTGTTTTTTGCGAACCTAATTTATGCAGTTAATTATGGTTTGGCAAAAGACGTTATGGAAGAGGGTTACCTTCAGGCGTTTTCGTTTATTTTGTTTAGGGTCGTTGGAGCTGTTTTTCTTTTTTGGATTGTTTCCTTGTTTACCAAAAAGGAAAAGATTGAAAAAAAAGATTATTTGAAGTTCGCAATATGTGGTCTGTTTGGAGTTGCTGCTAACCAATTGATGTTTTTTGAGGGCTTGGATCATACTTCAACAATTAATGCGTCAATTATTATGGTTACTAACCCAATATTGGTATTGATTTTGGCTACAGTTATGTTAAAGGAGAAGCTTTCCTTAAGGAAGGTTTTTGGCGTAGGAATAGGTTTGACAGGAGCAGTACTTTTAATATTGTTTAGAGGGAAAGGAGCAGAACAACAATCAAGTCTTTGGGGAGATTTGTTAATTCTTTTCAATGCAACCTGTTACGGAATTTATTTAATCCTAGCTAAACCGCTAATGACTAAATACTCTCCCATAACTATTATTAAATGGGTTTTTACTTTTGGTTTACTATTCGTATTCCCATTTGGGTTTAGTCAAGTTGATTCAATTAATTGGATTATGCCGAATAAAATTGTTTTGGAGATTGTTTATGTAATTGTATTTACAACCTTCTTTGCCTATCTACTAAATATTTATGGATTGAAGAAAGTTAGCCCTACAGTGGCAAGTTCGTTTATTTATCTTCAGCCTATTCTGACTTCACTAATAGCTGTTTGTTTGGTAGGCGAAACATTGGATTGGCAAAAAATTGTATTTGGAATAATAATTTTTTTAGGAGTATTCATTGTTTCTATTCCCCAAAAGAGTTGAGCTTGCGTATATTCCTTACTTTTGTGCAAAACTTGATTTATGATAAAATCTATGACTGGCTATGGAAAAGCCGAAGGTGTTGTTGAAAATAAAAAAATTTCTGTTGAGGTACGCTCGTTGAATGGAAAGTTTTTGGATTGCAGTTTAAGAGTTCCTGGTCTTTATCGTCAGAAGGAAATGCTTGTTCGGAGTAAAGCAGCTAAAGAGGTAGTAAGAGGAAAGGTTGATATTAGTATCAGTTATGAATCATTAGAAGGGGAACAAAACTTTTTCATTAATACGGGGCTACTTAAAAACTATTATCAACGGGTTGTCGGAGGTGTCAAAGGAATTGAATATTTCGGAAGAAAATGTTTTAGGAACATTGATGAAAATGCCTGAGGTTATGCGTTCTGAAAAGCAAAAATTATCCGAAGGTGAATGGAGTGGTATTGAGAAATTAATAGATGAAGCTTTGGTTTCGTTTAATTCATTTCGACTTGCTGAAGGTGATGTTTTGCAAAAGGAAGTTGAAGGAAGGATTAATGAAATTACTTCATTATTGGTTCAAGTGGAACCATTTGAATCGGAAAGAATAGAAACGATTAAGACAAGAATTAGAAAGAACATTGACGAAATAGTTTCTAAAGATGGTTTTGATAAAAATAGGTTTGAGCAAGAATTGATATTTTATATGGAGCGCTTCGATATTACGGAAGAAAAAGTAAGGCTGAAGGCACATTGCGAACACTTTATTAAGACAATGAACGATGAACAAGCACAAGGAAAAAAATTAGGGTTCATTTCACAAGAAATCGGAAGAGAAATAAATACACTAGGTTCCAAAGCTAATCATGCAGAAATGCAAAAAATTGTTGTTCAGATGAAAGATGAATTAGAAAAAATTAAAGAGCAGGCATTAAATATTATGTGATCAATGAGTTTAGGTAAAGCCATAATATTTTGCGCACCTTCTGGTGCTGGTAAAACAACAATAGTGCATCACCTTTTGTCTAAATTCGATGAATTATTGTTTTCTGTTAGTGCTTGTAGTAGAGAAAAAAGAGCTGGAGAAAGGGAAGGTGTAGATTATTATTTCTTATCAGTTAATGAGTTTAAAATGCGCATTCAAAATAAGGAGTTTATTGAATGGGAAGAGGTTTATGAAAACAATTTTTATGGAACTTTAGATGCTGAAATCCAAAGAATTTGGAAGATTGGGAAGCACGTTATTTTTGATGTGGATGTTGAAGGTGGAATTGCACTTAAGCGACATTTTGGCGATAAAGCAATGGCGATTTTTGTAAAGCCACCATCTATCTGGCACCTAAAGGAAAGACTGAAGTCAAGAAAAACGGAAACCTCAGCTTCTATTGCAAGAAGGATAGGTAAGGCTGAATTGGAATTGAGTTATGCTGAGAAATTTGATTATATTTTATTAAATGATGATTTGAATAAAGCTTTTTTAGATGCAGAAAAAGTGGTGGCCGAATTTTTAAAATTGTAAAATATGAAGAAGATTGGTTTGTTTTTTGGAACATATAATCCAATTCATGTTGGACATTTGGTTATTGCAAATCACTTGGCAAATTATACTGAATTAGATGAGGTCTGGTTAGTCGTTTCTCCTCAAAATCCATTGAAGAAAAAAGATTCCTTACTTCAGGATTATCATCGATTAGCTTTAGTAAGAGTGGCTATTGAAGATAATCCCAGATTGAAAGCCTCTGATATAGAATTTAGCTTACCCATACCTTCTTTTACAAGTAATACCCTGGCGCATATCAATGAAAGGTACCCAGATTATAGTTTTGCATTAATCATGGGAGAGGATAATTTGAGAACATTTCATAAGTGGAAAAATTATGAGGATATTCTTAATAATAACCGGATTTATGTTTATCCTAGGGTTTTAACGGAACAGGAGAAAGAAGCTACTTTAGCTAAAGTAGAAACAGACAATGGGCTACGGAATCATCAAAATGTAATTATGTGCGATGATGTTCCTGTCATGAAAATATCTGCTAGTTTTATTAGGTCAGCAATAAAAGGAAAAAAAGATGTCAATTATTTGCTTACTCAACCTGTTTTCAAGTACTTAACAGAAATGCATTTCTACGAATAATAAGTTTATTCTTTTTTTTGTTTACATTTATTTTTTTTATGAAAAAAACCACAAATATAATTTTTGTTTTAACGATACTTTTTGCTGCTTTTGGCACAATTTCTTGTAAGAAAAGAAAGTTAAACAAATCTACTGTCACGAGTCAAGATAATGCAATTGCGGAAATGGTATTTAACGATGCTTTTAAAGTTACTGAAGATGCAATGAAGGAAAATGGGTTAGAGAAGACAGGTTTGAATTTGTCCAGTATTTATAATGCATGCGCTACAGTGACTTTAACTCCTCCTATTGGGGATACAACTTTTCCAAAAACTGTAACTATTGATTTCGGAACGGTAAACTGTGAAGATGCCTATGGTGTCGAAAGAAGGGGTAAGGTTATAGCAACAACAACGGGCTATTACAGAGATGCAGGGACAATTATTTCAATACAAACCGATGATTATTATGTAAATGATTACAAGGTAGAAGGAACTAAAACGGTTACGAACAACGGCTTGAATTCAGACAGTCAAACTTATTTTACCATTGTTATTTCAGAAGCTGTTATTACCTATCCAAATGGTGATGTTGCCAGTTATGAAAGTAATAGAATTAGAACTTGGGTAGTTGGAGAAGCAACTCAAGGGTTGTTGGGAATATTTGACGATGAATATGATATCACTGGAACTGCAGCAGGAATAAACAGAGAAGGAAGGCCTTATACCATGACGGTTACATCTGCTCTAAGAGTTGCAATTTTATGTAGATGGGTAAAACAAGGAATCATTGAAATTGCGCCTGAAGATTTGTATGCAAGAACAGTAGATTTTGGTGATGGAACTTGTGATAGGGAAGCTTCTGTAGAAATTAATGGAAGCGTCTATAATTTTCTGATGTATTAGACAGACAAATGCTCCTTTATAGCGAGTTGGGTTAGCCGGTTCTTTTTTTGTAATAATTTTATTCCTAATTAATTACATTTGTGCATGTTTAAGAATTTAACACGATTTCAAAAAAGAATGTTTGTTGCGGTGATTCTCACTTTGCTTATAAATTTTGGGATTATTGGTGTGTTAATTACGGCTTTAAATATTTCGGAAGGTAGGTTGCAGGTTATTGGTGATACTATGGAAGAAATGGCGCAGCAACATATTATTACTGAGGTAACTGTTGATGAAGCTATTCCAGTTGAAACCTCAATTGATATTACTAGTAAGGTTGAGGTGGGCATTGATATGTTGGTGGAAAGTGAAATACCTTTTCGTGCCAATATCCCTGTCAATGAAGATATGTTAATACCCTTTAAAATTGGAGTAAAAGATTATATTAAATTGGATACTACCATTACTGTAACGGATTATGTAAATATTTTAGTCGATGATACCATTCCTTTGAATCAAAAAGTAAAGATCCCTATTTTTGGTGATCGAGGTCCTTCAGTTCCGATACAAGGAAAAATACCCGTTAAGCAAAGTCTATATGTTGGTTTTGATGAAGATTTAAAAGTGAACAGTGTTGTTCCTGTGGATTTATTAATTGTAGATACTTTGCCCGTTGGATTGTCTATGAAAATTCCTGTGGATTTAATGGTTCCAATTAGGATACCATTACATACAAAGGCAACTGTTACTTTTGGAGAAGCGATGCCAATAGTTGCTGACATTCCGATAAGCTTAACTATTCCAGTAGATATTCCACTTGAGGAAACATCTCTAGCCTTTTATTTTAAAAAGATGGCAGCTGGGTTAAAGGGTTTGACGGCGCTGTCTTTAGATTGAGTTCGTTTTCACGTTCCTACTCATTCGATATCATCTCAAATAATTCATCCAATTTCGGGATAAGAATTACTTCAATTCTTCTGTTTTTTGCTTTGTCATTTTCATCAATAGGCAAATACATGCTTCTACCTGCAGCTGTAATCGTTTTAGGGTCTATAGAGCTGCTTGTTAGCATTATTTTAACAACGGATGTTGCTCTCAATACACTTAATTCCCAGTTATCTTCAGGATGAGCTGAAGATTTCATTTTGTCTGAGTCAGTATGTCCTTCTACTAAAACATCTAAATCAGTTTGCTCTTGTAATACTTTCGCTAATTCAATTAAGGCTTTCTTCCCTTCAGCGTTTACTGCAGTACTTCCAGATGGAAAAAGTAGTTTTGCTTCCATGCTTACATAAACTCTTCCGTTTTTTTGAACTACGGTTAGCCCTTTGTCTTTGAATCCCATTAAGGCATTCATGACTTTGTCTTTTAATGCTTTTACAGCTGCATCTTTTTGTGCAATTAAAGCTTCTAATTCGTTTACTCTTTTTTCTCTAGCAGCTAGGTCTAAAGAAAGCCTGTCCAAGTCTAATTTCTGTTGACTCAATTCCATTTCTAGTAATCTCAGTTCATCTTCTTTTTTCTGAAGTTCAAGCCTTGTAGCATTTAGATCTGCCATCAATCGTTGATTTTCAATCGCACTTCCTTTTTGTAAAGATTCCAATTGTAACTGTATACGTTGGTTTAATGCATCTATTTTATCGTATTGCTTTTCTTTCATTCGTAGAGATTTCCCCAGTAGAGTAGTGTCTCCTTTTAAGCGAGAAATTCTATCTGATAGGTCCACTACCTTTTCATGTTGTTCAGTTGCTAATGTTTCTAAGTCAGCATTTCTTGATTTTAGTTTATCTAATTCGTCTGAGCATTCTTTTTGTTTGCTTTCCAATTCCTGGTATTTTCTTGCGGGAACACATGAAGCAAGAATAAATGCAGATATAACGGAGATATATAGGGTTTTTTTCATAATTCAATTTATTTGTATGCTAACTAACAAAAGATAAGCCAAAGCTAAATTAGTTGTTTTTTGAAATGAAAAAGGAGCGCATTAGCACTCCTTTTCAATAATTTTTTGTTGAAAAAGTTATTCCTCATCTCTTGAAAAGAATACTCTAGATAAATCTCTGTACTCCATTGCATTCTGTGGAAATGCTCTAACATTCAATTTTAATAATCGAATATAATCATCATAGTAGATAGGCATAAATGCTGCATCAGCAATTAATAAACTGTCACATGAGTGGAATAATTCATCCCTAGTATCATCATCAACCTCAGCAAGAGCTTTTTCGAACATTTCGTCAAATTGAGGATTTGTATATCTTGAGAAGTTTGGAAATGATTCTGCCGTCGGATCAGCAGGAACATTTTTTCCATAGAATAATTTCAAAAAGTTTTCAGGATCTGGATAGTCTGCTACCCAAGCAATTCTCCAGAAATCTTCTTGACCTGTTTGGAATTTTTGAATGTGAACGGGCATTTGTAGTGGCTCAATATTTATTTTAACACCTATATTCTCTCTTAGTTGATTTTGAATGGCCTCAGCAAGTAATATATTTGTTGAGCCACCTTCATTAATGTAAAGTGTAATGTTTTCTAGTCCTTTACCATCTGTATGTCCTGATTCTGCCATTAATTCTCTAGCTCGTTCAGGATCAAAATTAAACCCTTTTATGGTTTTATTATCGTACGCACCAAAGTCAGGAACAAAACCATGTATTCCTGGCTCTCCTTCTCCTTGTAAAGTGTACTTTACAAGGTCTTCCCTGTTAATTGCTAAGTTGAAAGCTTTGCGGACTCTCAAATCACTAAATAATTCACTTGTATGCAAGAAACAATAGAATTGTGTTGACATACCTCTTTTGTGTTGGTATTGGAACTCTGTGTTTTCACCATTCTGAGCTTCTTTCAATGTCCCTAAAACAGAAGACATTTCTTCGACAGGAAGTTTCCAAATCATATCTAATTTACCGCTTTGGAAACTTGATAATTCGGTTTTTTTGTCTTGCGTGAAAGTTGTTTTAATTATGTTGATGTAGGGTAATTTGTTTCCATGTTCATCCAATTCCCAGTAATTCTCATTACGCACTAGCCTTACTTGAACACCTTCTTTGATAACATCAACTTTAAATGGTCCAGATCCAACACATTTTGCTCTCATGTCACTGCCGTATTTGTCCCAAGCTTCTCTAGGAAACACCCAGCAAGCGTTGTGGCTTAAGACTTTGTCAAATGCAGAAAAGGGGCTTTTCAGTGTTATTTCAATTGAATTTCCAATAATTTTTACGCCAGAAACACCACCTTCTAATGGAGATCCGGATTGTGTAGATTCGAAATACTCTTTAGCACCAACAACTCTGTCTTGGAATAGTTCATAAAGTTTATTGTCTGGATACGATTCACATAACTTATCGAAACAGTATTTAAAATCTTCAACCGTAACTTTTCTTCCTTTACCGCCATCAAAACAAGGGTCATCGTGAAAATAAACTCCGTCTCTTAATGTCATAGTCCATACAGTTGCATCTTCGTTCACTGAGTAGTCTTCAGCTAGACACTTTTCAACTTTCAAAGTTTTTTGATTCAATCTAAAAAACCCTTGATAAATTTGAGATCCGATGTGACTGGAAATAGCATCTGTTAGGCTATGCGGATAAAGATTTTTAAAATTTTCAACTTCATTTATTCTAAAAATACCACCGTACCAGATTTTGTATTTTTTATCTCCCTCAAGATAATGTCCTTTGGCTTCAGTCAAGCTTACAGGGGTACCTTCGTCTTTAGTTTCTTCAGTTGATCCACAACTACTCATCCCTCCTACAATCATTAAAGAAACCAAGCTAAACAGAAATATATTTTTCATTCTTAAATTTTACGAGTTAAAATAAGCCGCAAATATAAGGAAAATAGTATACAAAATAAATATTTTTTATAGGCTAGCTTATACGATAATGGCTTAATCGTTCGTTTTGGGAATAGTTAATTGTAATAAGTAAACTATTTTTGTCTTTTGTTTTCATTGAAAAAGGATAAAAAACATATTCAATATTGGGTAATATCAATCATGTTATTGTTTGTTAATCTTTTGGTTATTGGGCAAAACTTGCCCAATTCTTTGAGAGTTAAAAAAATTAAAATAACCTCCGACAGCACTCTTTTGGATAGTTTAAGTATTGTGCCAGGTTCGGTAATTGTTCAGGTAAATAATCAACTTGTGCGTGATACCGACTACCTGCTGTTACCGATAAAATCAATTTTGGTCTGGCGTACTCCAATCAAAGGTGAGGTGGTAATAACTTACCGGGTTTTTCCAGTAAATTTTAATCAGACATATTTTTATAAGGACACCAATTCCATATTTCACCATGGGGATAATTCACCAATTCCTTTTCGTTTTTCCACCTTAAATACACAATCGGATATATTTAATATGGGAGGATTAAATAAATCAGGAAGTATATCGCGTGGTGTAATGTTTGGAAATAATCAAGATTTATCAATCAATTCTAATTTGAATTTACAGTTATCTGGAAGAATTTCCAATAACATTTCGATTTTAGCATCTGTTACAGATGATAACTTGCCGATTCAGCCTGAAGGAAATACTCAGCAGCTGCAGGATTTTGATCAGGTTTTCATTCAATTATTTTCTGATACATGGAGACTTACTGCAGGTGATTTTTGGATGAAAAAACCTGAGGGATATTTTTTGAATTATAACAAAAGAGCACAAGGAGGTGGGTTCACTAAAGTGACAAATAATATACTTGAAAAGCATAAAAACGCCGACACTATTATGTCTTTTGTTGAGAATAGGTTTAGTGCAGCAATTTCGAAAGGAAAATTTGGTCGCAACGTAATTCAAGGAGTTGAAGGGAACCAAGGCCCTTATAGGTTATCAGGCGCAGAAAACGAGCAATTTATTATAGTTCTTAGTGGTACAGAAAGAGTTTATATAGACGGAAGGTTATTAACTAGAGGGCAGGAGAATGACTACATAATTGATTACAATACTTCAGAAATAGAGTTTACCCCAAAGCAATTAATTACCAAAGATAAAAGAATCACCATTGAGTTTCAATATTCAGATAAAAACTATGCACGTTCCGTAATTGAGTCAAGTAACCTTTTTAAGGTGAATGATTGGAAGATTCATTTAAATGTTTATTCCGAACAGGATAGCAAAAACCAACCTTTACAGCAGGATTTGATTCAATCAGAGAAAGACTTACTTGCTCAGGTTGGTGATGATTTACTAGCAGCAATTGCCCCTAGTGCAGATAGTGTTGGATTTACTTCCGATCAGGTTCTATACAAAAAAGTAGATTCTTTGGGCTATGATCCCGTTTATGTGAACTCCAGCAATCCGGACAGTGCATACTACAGATTGATATTTTCGAATGTTGGTATAGGAAATGGGAATTATATAGAAGAAGGTTTTAGTGCCTTTGGACGTCTTTATAAGTGGATTGCTCCAGACACTTTAGATGGTGTTTTGGTTTTGAACGGAACATATGAACCTGTCAGAGTGCTTGCAACTCCTAAAAAGCGTCAAATGATCACTGCTGGGTTTGAAAAAAAATTTTCAAAATATAGTAGATTGTTTTTTGATGCCGCCGTTTCAAATGAAGACTTGAATACTTTTTCGCCACTAAGCTCAAATGATAATACTGGGTATGCAATAAAAGCATCATTTAATACTATTAAACCGATGTTTTCCTCGAAAAAATGGAAGTTTAAATCTGCTATAGATTTTGAAACACAGTCATCTAATTTTAAACGAATAGAGCGCTTCAGGACGGTTGAATTTCAACGAAATTGGAATGTGCAATCGATTGAGAATCTAAAGGATCAGTATAATGGTGTAGTGTCATTAGGTTTGCTAAACAGTGAGGCAGGTTTGATTCAATATGATTTTACAACTTATCAAATTACGGATATATATTCAGGATATAGAAATATGCTAAAAGTTGACTGGAAAAAATTTGTAAATGCAAAAATCAATGCTAGTTATTTAAACACGCAGGGTGTCAATCAAACTTCTTTCTTAAGACATAAGTCTGATATTTCTAAACAATTTGGATTTGTTAGAATTGGGTTCAAGGATGACCATGAAATGAACTTATTCAAAACGGGAGATTCACTTTGGAATAATAGCTATCAATATTATGACTGGGAGGTCTATATTCAAAACCAAGACTCGAGTAAAAATAAGTTTAGATTCTTTTACAAAGAACGCTTGGATAAGTATACAAGCAATAACAGCATAGATAATGCTGCTTTAGCAATGAACCCAGGGGTTTCTATTGACCTTAATAGAAATCCAAATCATCGTTTTGGGGTTAGATCTATGTATCGTGTTTTAGAAATTAAAGACTCGGTTCTGACCTCTATAAAACCTGATAATACACTTTTAAATAGAATTGAATACAATATGAAGATACTTAAAGGAGCGGTTCGAACTTCTACGTTTTATGAAATCGGTAGCGGTTTGGAGTTGAAGAAAGTATTCGCATATATAGAAGTGCCAGCTGGTCAAGGTGTATATACTTGGATAGATTATAACGATGATAATATTAAAGATTTAAGTGAATTTGAAATAGCCGCATTTTCGGATCAAGCAACTTATATACGCGCTTTTACACCATCTAATGAGTACGTGAAAATATTTTCGAACCAGTTCAATCAAGTAGTGAGTTTAAATCCTCGATTCATCATAAGGTCAAAAAAAGGAATAGGAAAATTTATTAATCGATTCAATACACAAACTGCTTTGCGAATAGAGAGGAAAACATCACTACAAGACATATTGGAATTAACAAACCCATTCATAACGAATGTTTCCGATACAGCATTACAATCTTTAAGCTCTTCATTTCGGAATTCAGCATTTTTTAACCGTTCCAATCCTAAATTTGGATTGGAATATACATACCAGGAGGTGAAGAACAAGTTACTTTTGGTAAGTGGGTTTGATGCGAGGGAAAGGGCCACCCATCAAGAAAAGATACGATGGAATATAACACGCAAAATTACTTTGCAGACTTCGACTGAGCAAGAGGTGAAAATAAATAATTCTGAATATGCTCCCAATAAAAACTATAAGTTGATTAATACTTCTTCGGAAGTGAAGTTTACTATTCAGCCTTCTACTGTTTTTCGAACATCTTTTTCAGGTAGTTATAGGGAGAAGTTGAACATGATAGAGTCAGGAGGGCAAGAAGCTTTCATAACTGATATTGGCTGGAATTTGAAAATGAATCAATTAAAAAAGGGTGTTATTAATGCTACCCTAAATTATATCATGATTAATTATGTTGGAGAGTCGAATACTTCAGTTGCATTTGAGATGTTGGAAGCACTTCAGCCAGGAAATAATATTACTTGGAATTTGTCTTATCAACGAACGTTAGCAAACAATCTTCAACTGACTGTCAATTATATGGGTAGGAAAACAGAAGAAAACAATGCAATTCATACGGGTGGAGTTCAGGTAAGAGCGTTTTTTTAAAAGACGATCAAAACTGCTCCAACGTCTCGATTCTTTTTTCGATAGGAGGGTGTGTTGCAAACAAACCTCCTAGACCTCCCAAAAAGTTCTTTTTTGTATTATCGATATACATTTGTTCAACATCTTTGCAAGGGATACCTTCGATTTTAGAGTTTCCAGAAATTTTTCGCAGAGCAGAAGCTAAAGCTAGTGGTTTCTTTGTCATTTCTGCAGCACCTGCATCAGCCATGTATTCTCTTTTTCGCGAAAGTGCAAATTTGAACATAACTGTAAACAAATAGGCTAATAAAGATACAGCTAATACTATTAGCATTAACCTTCCATCTGTTTTCTTGTTGCTGCCTCTTCCTCCATATAATACGCTCCTAAATGCTACTTGTATTATAAATGAAATAATTCCAACAAATATGATTGAAATAATAAGCAATCGAACATCCTTGTTTCTTATATGCATTAACTCATGTGCAATAACACCTTCTAACTCATCATCCTCTAGTTTGTCAATTATCCCTTGGGTTAATGTTACTGTATAACTGTTCTCGGTAATTCCGCTAGCAAATGCATTTAAAGCGTCAGTCTCAATTACATTTACTTTTGGCATTTTCATACCTTTCGACATACAAAGATTTTCGACCAAATTATACACACGCATATTGTCTTTGCGGCTCAATGTATGCGCCTTGGTGGCCGCTTTAATCATGTGCTTCTGAAACAGAAATGCAATTATGAACCAAACGGAAATAGCAATAAGAACAAAAGGAGCGAATTCCATGAATATGGAGTTGGCTAACCCTATTGGGTCAGTGTTGTAGCTGTCCAGTTTCATTAAGATGAATATTACTAGCCAGATACTCCCTAGTATGACAGCAGGAAAAGCTATCAACAATAAAATTGATCGAAAGTTGTTTCTAGAAATTTGCGTCTGTAAGCCTATGTATTTCAATGCACGTAAGTCTTAAAAGTTAATTTCTGGAGCTTTGTCCAAATTTTCTCTTTGTGCAACACCTAAGTCGAAATAAGGTTGTTCTTTAAAACCGAACATTCCCGCAAGAATGTTATTTGGAAATTTTTGCACAGCATTATTCATTTCTCTAGTTGCAGAATTAAAGTATCTTCTTACCGCCGCCAGTTTGTTTTCTATATCCGACATTTCTTCTTGCAATTGCATAAAGTTTTGATTTGCTTTTAAATCTGGATATGCCTCCATCTGCATGTTAAAACCAGACACAGCAGATGTTAAAGCAACTTCAGCAGCTATTTTATCATTAACCGTATTAGCCATTACAGCTTTTTGACGTGCCTTGGTTACAGCAGTTAAAACACCTTCTTCGTGGGATGCGTATCCCTTAACGGTAGCAACTAGTTGTGGGATCAAATCATGTCTTTGCTTTAATTGCACATCAATATCTGCAAAAGCATTTTCTCTATTGTTTTTAAATTGGACTAATTTATTATAAATTGAAACGAACCATAATGCAATAATTACGCCTACTCCAATTATTATCCATATTGGGTTTATACTATTCATTTTTTTGAGTTTTTTTTAAGTAATGTAGGTAAATATAGGAAATTTCTTTACAATGTTTGTTCTAATGATTTTCTCGAGTACAGGGTTTCTAAAAATTAATCGGTTAAATATTTTTAACAAAATCTCGAAAAACTTTTTTATGCAAATCTAGGTCCATATTAGCAGAAAGAGCTACTCGTGCGATGTAGTCTTTGTCACCTTCTTTAGTCGTTCCTTGCGTAGATGTAGCTGGTATGGTCCAATAACAACCTTTTAGTTGCCCATAACTAACACAATACTTACTTTCATTAGGGATTTTGGTAATCATTAGATTGATTAATTTCAAATTCAATTCTCTTTTATAAATTTCTCTTTCTTCATGATTATTCCCTTTAGTAGGTAGGTCTAATGAAAATACAGAGGGAGTGAAACTTTGTGCAGCCAGTTCTTCAGAAACAAAATTAATTTTAGCAGTTGGTAAAGTTTCTTTGATGAAGTTTACAAATTCGCGCGTGTTTTTATACGCATCACTGATTCTTTGAAGCATTGAAGGCAATTGTTTTGCTAGTATTTTATATTGAAGGTCGGTAGCTTCGTTATCACATAGTTCTAGATGCAATTCAATTTTATCTAGTAAAGCAGTAGTCAATTTATTTCCTACACAATAACCCGCAGTGCATTGCCCTCCGCTGGGGAATTTAGATCCACTGGCATAAGAAATGGTTCTAACTGAAGAGAGTATTTTTTCTTCACCTAAAAAGAGCACATTAGGACAAAAAGTTTGGTCCAAAATAAAAACGGGATCGATAGCCTTTTCGCCAATTTTAGTTGAACGTACTTTACTTAGAACATCTCTCAATTGGTTAAGGTCTGGAACTTCAACTCTAGGGTTGGTTGGGATCTCAGCGATAATATAGGGTATGGCATCTTCTTTAGCGATTTTATCTAAAACGATTTCAATGCTTTGAACCATATCATGGTCACCATCTACGGGTAAATCCACCACCTCTACATTTTCAATACAAGCAGCAACACGTCTTGCTTGATCGTTGGTCCCACCATAACAATTAGGAGGAACAACAAATTTAATCGGCTTTCCTTTATGATTTTCTTCTGCATAATCTATCAGTCCCATCATAATAGCATATTGGACAGACAGTCCACTAGAACCAACCAATGCTTTGGTAGGTGCACCGGTAATTTCTTTAATAGCTGCTATAGTATCTGCTTTGTCAAGCTCCACAGTAGTTGTATGTGTCGCTACAGAAGATGGGGTTACCAACTCTTTTAATGCGGAAAGTGCATTAATCGGTGTAATTGCAATGGTCTCTCTTCTTCTTACGTGCTGTATTTCGGATATGTAGCTTTCATTTTCTTCGCCGTTTACCAATAATACACTGCCAAAATCTGCATGTAAATTGAGAAAGAAATCAACATTTTCATTGGTGTCAAAATTGCAAATTTCTCCTTGTTGTGAAATGAAAATATTACTGCCATCAAAAGCTAAAATATCTGATGCCTTTTTCACCTGTTTCAATTCAAAATTATAGCCGTAAACATCCTTGATTACTTTTGCGTTGAAAAAATCCGGTATTGTTTCTGCATAAAAGATTTGCGTGTTTCTACTTGCTAATAAGTTTTTTCTTAAAATGGCTAAAATAGGTGTCGTCTTGGACGAAAAACTGATTACATTTTCTGCCTTGGTATTATTTAAGTTCGCAATTGCCCATTCTAAGACGCAGGATAATGGGTGGCCCAGTCGTATATAGTCATATGCAGTGCGCAATTCATTGAGCGCAGACGGTTCAGAGTTATTGTCGTTATAAAGCTTTTCAAATTGGTCTAAAAACTCAATTTTGGCTAAACTTTCATCATAAATATCTAATCGATGGGTTGTTAAGTTTAGCCAGTCAGTTGGCATATTTTTTAACACCTCTTTAATATAATTTAGCATTTTATCGTCTTGCATAATTTTCGCCATTAAATATGGCCGGCAATATACATTAATTAGTTTTTTTTAAAAGGAATACCAGTTATTTTGTTACATTCTATTGTACGTTTTTTATTCCCATAAAACTTATTGTTTTGAGAATACTCTCCACAAAAAAAGCCTATCTATGATAGGCTTTTTTGATACAAATATGTTAAAAGTAATTTATTAAACTACTTTCACATTTACTGCACTTAATCCTTTAGGACCTTCTTCAATATCAAAGTTTACTTTGTCCCCTTCGTTGATTTCATCAACTAGGCCATTTGCATGTACAAATACATCTTTGTCTCCTTCTTCTGGAATGATGAATCCAAATCCTTTGGAATTATTGAAAAATTTTACTGTTCCGTTACTCATGATAATTAATTATAAATTTAGCCGCAAATATATATTTTTATTACAAACCATACAAATATGTGCCTGTGAACATAGCCTTTACATAAATTCAATCGTTATTTTATTGAAGTATTTTTCTGTGTAGTATTTTGACATTCTTCGGCAACAATTAATTAAGTTGCGTTTAGATTAAATGGGAATGCAATCTATTCAGGGTGCCACTTCTTTTTTTTCGAACGGAAAGCAATTGTGTTCAGTCTAATCTAACTTTAAAACTGCTAAAAATGCTTCTTGTGGAACTTCTACACTCCCCACCTGACGCATTCGCTTTTTCCCTTTTTTCTGTTTTTCTAAAAGCTTCCGTTTACGGGAAATATCTCCGCCATAACATTTTGCAGTAACGTCTTTACGTAAGGCCTTAATCGTTTCTCTCGAAACTATTTTAGCCCCAATTGCTGCTTGAATAGGGATTTCAAATTGCTGCCGGGGTATAAGCTCTTTCAATTTAGTACATATTTTTTTACCCAAAGAATACGCATTACTCCTGTGCACTAATGCTGATAATGCATCCACTTGATCGGAATTAAGAAGTATATCGAGTTTAATCAAATCAGATCTTCTGTAACCAATTGGATGATAGTCAAAAGAAGCGTAACCTTTAGAAACGGTCTTTAACTTATCATAAAAATCAAATACAACTTCTGCCAACGGCATGTCAAAACTAATTTCAACTCTATTTTGGGTAAGATAAACTTGGTTGGTTAGTTCTCCTCTTTTCTCAATACACAAACTCATGATTTGCCCAACGTAATCGGATTTTGTAATAACCTGAGCTTTTATGTAGGGTTCTTCAATATAGTTTAATTTTGTTTGTTCGGGTAAATCAGATGGATTATTAATTACAAGCAGATCTTCATTTTTGTTTAAATATGCTTTGTAAGAAACGTTAGGAACAGTTGTAATAACCGTCATGTTAAACTCTCTTTCCAACCTTTCTTGAATGATTTCCATGTGAAGCATTCCTAAGAACCCGCAGCGAAAACCAAACCCTAACGCTGCAGAACTTTCTGGTTCAAACACCAATGAAGCATCATTTAGCTGTAATTTTCCCATAGACGATCGAAGCTCCTCAAAATCATCCGTGTCTACAGGATAAATTCCGGCAAAAACCATTGGTTTTACATCTTCAAATCCTTGAACAACATCTTGACACTGATCATTCGTCTGAGTTATGGTATCACCCACTTTAACTTCAGCTGCTTTTTTAATGCCGGAAATTAAGTATCCAACATCTCCTGCTTTTACAACATCGCGCGGTTCCATATCCATTCTTAGAATGCCAACTTCATCCGCATTGTAATCTTTTTCTGTATTTACGAATCTTATTCGATCTCCTTTTGAAATTTGTCCATCTAAAACTCTGTAATAGGCAATAATCCCTCTAAATGAATTGTAGACAGAGTCAAAAATCATCGCCCGTAAGGGAGAGTTTAACTCTCCTTTCGGTGCCGGAACTTTTTCTACTATAGCTCTTAAAATAGCATCAACACCTAAACCGGTTTTACCACTTGCTGGGATAATGTCAGACTGGTTGCAACCAATTAATTCAATTATCTGATCCGATACAACTTCGGGGTTAGCGCTATCTAGGTCCATTTTGTTTAGGATTGGAATAATTTCCAAATCATTTTCAATTGCTAGGTATAGATTGGATATTGTTTGCGCTTCAATTCCTTGAGAGGCATCAACAATCAATAGAGCCCCTTCGCAAGCAGCAATAGAACGGGAAACTTCGTATGAAAAATCTACGTGCCCAGGAGTATCAATTAAATTTAAAACATAGTTTTGACCGTCTTGCTTATAGTCCATCTGAATGGCATGGCTTTTTATTGTGATTCCACGCTCTCGTTCAATGTCCATATCGTCGAGTGCTTGGGCCTGCATGTCTCTATCCTCAATGGTGCCCGTTGTCTGTAATAATCTATCAGCTAGGGTACTTTTACCGTGGTCAATATGCGCAATGATGCAAAAATTTCGAATATTCTTCATTCTTTCTCTAAATAAGCTGCGCAAAAGTAGTGAAAAACTTCGGTAATTTTCGGTCAATAGAGTTACGGAACAAAGGGAATTGCGAAATAATTATCTTTTCTCGTGTTTGGAGTATATATTTGCATCCCTATTTTATATAATGAAAGTAACTGATTACATCAAAAATGCTAACGAAACATTATTTTCGTTCGAAATTATACCCCCGTTAAAAGGTAAAGGAATTGAGAATTTATACGAAGGAATTGATCCATTAATGGAGTTTAATCCTCCGTTTATCAATGTCACTTATCACAGAGAAGAATTCATTTATAAAAATATGGGAGATGGATTATTGAAAAAAATATCCATAAAAAAGCGTCCTGGAACGGTTGGTATTTGTGCAGCAATTATGCATAAGTATAAAGTGGATGCTATTCCTCATTTAATATGTGGAGGTTTTAATGTAGAAGAAACTGAAAACGCATTAATTGACTTACAATTTTTAGGTGTTGATAATATTTTGGCTTTAAGAGGAGATCCCATTAAATCTGAATCGGTTTTTACACCTAGTTCAGGTGGACATCATTATGCTTCTGAATTAATTGGTCAGATTTCAAAAATGAATGAGGGAAAGTATTTAGATGATGAACGTCAGAATGCGCCAACCAACTTCTGTATTGGTGCTGCAGGTTACCCTGAAAAACATTTTGAAGCTATGAACTTGAATTCAGATATGAAGCATTTGAAGGAAAAAGTGGATGCTGGAGCTGAGTTTATTGTGACACAGATGTTTTATGATAATGCAAAATATTTTGATTTTGTTGACAAATGTAGAACTGTTGGAATTGATGTTCCAATTATTCCAGGATTAAAGCCAATTACCACACTTAAGCATACAACTTTTTTACCGAAGTTTTTCCATATTGATTTGCCAGAAACACTTTCTAATGAATTAGAAAAATGTAAAACCAATGCAGATGTAAGAAAAGTTGGAATAGAATGGGGTATAGAACAAGCAAAAGAACTAAAATCAAAAGGTGCTCCAGTGTTGCATTTTTATACAATGAACAAAAGCACTGCGGTTAAAGAAATTGCATCAGCCGTTTTTTAATATGCTGATTACGTGTAACTTTGTGTCATGACAAAAGTATTAGCATTTATTAGTAGGAAGGGAGGCTCTGGTAAAACTACCAATGCTGTCAACTTGGCTACAACTCTACAAAGTCGTAGAAAAAAAGTGATGTTGGTAGAGACGGATACAAACTATACGCTTAATTCCCTTCGTAAATTGGAGCTCTTTAAAAAAAAAATTACTATCGATAAAAATTTTCCAATTGTTGGTTCTGAAGACAATCGCGTTGCTTCGGAAATTGAAATTCTTAGAAAGAGAAACGATTTTGATTATATAATAATCGATAGTGCAGGCAAAACGACAGATCAAGGAATTCGAGAGTTGTGCTTGGAAAGTGATATGGTTATTATTACAACCAGTTTGACACAAAATGATTTATTAGTTGCCTATCAAACGGTTAAAGATTTACTGCCTGCAAAAGATATTAAACCCGACCTTAAATTATATATACTTCCAAATAGAATACATAGTCATACAAGAATGAGAACAGTTAGGGAGGTTCTAAAACATTTAAATGCTGATTTGATTGATACGTATGTGCCGCAGCGAAAGCTTTTTACTAGTCCTAGTACAATAAAACCGGAGAAAAGATATCGATCAGTAGCAACGCAAATCATTAAACATTTGAACGAGTAGTCATGGCAAAAAAAAACACACTTACGGACCTTTCTGATTACCTAATTCAAAATCCAAATGAAATTGATTTGGGTAAAACCACAACGAAAGAAGATTTTATTAATCGAAAACCAAACTCTCTTGTGGATGTTCCAAAAATTAAAACAGAAACTAAATCAAATACTAGTTTATCTGACGTTTCAATAGCGGAAATTGCTGCTTATTTGCATGAAAAAGCAAAGGAAGATAATGTTAGTTTTGCTGAACTGTGGATGAAAATTATCGATGAAGGTGCAAAATTAGACCCTTTGCTAAAAAACGCGTCTGCTTTGAGAACAATTCGAAGTATTCGTAAAACATCCTTCAATGTTGTGCTAGAAGGAATTAGTCAGGCGATAAAAAATAAGAAGTAATAATTTTTATCCCGAACAACATCTATATCGGATCTTTCTGTCCTAAATTATAGCTTTTAATATATCTTAAACTTAATGTGAAACTAAAGAATTAGTATTTTTACGATTAAGATTATGAGGTTATTGTATGCATTTATATTTATCAGTGTTATTTCAACTATATCAGGGCAAGCAAAGCGGGTAAAAATAGTTTTTGATGTCAAGCTTTCCGCTGTAGAGGAAATGGGAAAAAAATTGAATGTTGCTTCCGTATATTTATATCAAAATGGTAGATTATTAGACTCTACCGTAACTCAAACAGGCAAATGTTTGTTTAATCTTGATACAGGATACGTTTATAAAATTGAATTTTCAAAACACGATTACGTAAGCAAATATCTTGTTGTAGAAACCACAGGCGTCCCAGCAGATATAAAAAGAAATACCCGGATAAAAGTGGATGTAGGGTTATTTAAAAATAGAAAAGAATTGGGTATGCACTTTTTAAGAGACAAGCCGATTGGTATTGCTTCCTACAGTTATACTGAAAAAAAGATTGCATGGAATTATGCTTATACTGATAAAATTATTGAGGAAATTGTCGAGGCTACCATAGTGTTTACGCGTGATAAGGAAAAAGGCAAGAGAGATAATTTTTAGTTATCATTAAAATAATGAGAAAAGTGTTTTTTTATTGAACTGATGTTCTGTATTTTAGCTTACTAAATTCTTAAATTTATACGATGAAAGTGTTAATAGTGAGCTCAAGTGATGACGATGTTCGTTGGATAGCAAAGATTTTGGGAGAAGCAGAAATAGTAAACATTGATTTTTGTGCAAACTCATCAGATGCTATTCAATTACTTGCCGTTAACCACTATAATTTAGTTTTGTCTGAAGTTTACCTCACTGTTCTTACTGGCTTTGATCTTAAAAAATTAATGGATAGTTTTGGATATAATATTCCAGTTTTATTTTTTACGGATAAAGTGAATGATAATATTAGAAAAGAAGCTAAATATGCTGGAGTTATTGATTGCTTTTCTACAGACCATCTAGACAAGGAGCTACCATTATTATGTGCAAAAATAGATGGAGTTCAAGCTTAATTTAGCATGAATTATTTAGCACATTTAATTCTGTCAGGTGATGATGGAGATGTGATTTTCGGTAATTTTATTGGAGATGCTATTAAAGGGAAGCAGTATCAAAATTATTCAGGTAGCATTCAGAAAGGAATTCTTCTCCATAGGCAGATTGATACATTTACAGATTCGCATCCAGTTTATTTACAAAGTAAGAGAAGGTTTTACAAAAATTATCCGAAAATATCAGGAGTAATAACGGATATACTATATGACCATTTACTTTGCATAGAGTGGGAGAAATACACGAATGAAAAATTATCGTTATTTATAAAAAATTCGTACGATTATTTGGATACACGCATACATCAAATGCCCCCCCGGATGATTCCAGTTTACACGCACATGCGAGCGAATGATTGGTTTTCTAGATACCAAACTATCGAAGGTACAGCATTGTCTTTAATGCAAATCGGAAAAAGAATGGGCTTTGGCTCTTCTGTCGGGGATTCAGTTATGGAATTTAAGCAAAACCAGAAGATGTTTATTGATGAGTTCAATACCTTTTTCCATGAAATAAGCAACTTTTCAAAAGAGTTTTTAGCCAAGTATTGATTTCAATCGTATTCAAGTCAGGCAGCAGATTGTACTAAAACAAAACTTTATACCTGTAAAACGTATATAAAATTAAACGCTTTAAAGGAAAAATGTATAGTTTAATCATAAAATAGGTTCTTTGTTATAATAGAGGATGTGCAATAGGAATAGGTTACTTAAATTTGTTATAAGTAATTAACAATTTTATATTGCCTTGGTTGAAGGTTATAAGGAATAATGAATTTAATAGCGCTTATTATATACTTTTCAAACTTACCATTAATTACAATGGTTTCTTCTGAAGCTCCTAATATTGAGTCGGACAGAGATGGGATAATAATTTTGGAAGGGAAATACCAAAATAAAAATATCTACGTATCCAATTCATTTGGAAGTGAAGGATATGGGTATTGCACCTATGAGATCCGAGTAAATGGTGATCTCATTACGGATGGGGTTAATTCGAGTGCTTTTGAAATTGATTTAAATAATTTTAAATTGGAGTTAGGAGATGAGGTAATCATTGAGATACGGCACAAAAATGGCTGCACACCCAAAGTGATTAATCCTGGAGGCCTTACACCTAAATCTACCTTTGTTACGGAGGATATTACAATTGGAGAAGATGGGTTCTTGGAGTGGATTACGACGGGTGAGTTTGGTTCTCTGCCCTATATTATACAGCAATACAAATGGAGTAAATGGGTAGATATTGGAGAGGTGCAAGGAAAAGGTACACCCGTAACTAATAGGTATGCATTTTACGTTGAATTTATTTCAGGAGTAAACAAATTCAGAGTTATACAACGAGATGGAAACGGAAAGATTAAAAAAACTACATCTATAGAAATGACCTCCTTAATGCCTAAGTTGACATATGTTTATAATAAAAAAGCCAACCAAATTATTTTTAGTGGTAAAACGAAGTACGAACTTTATGATAAGTTTGGAGCAATAATAATTCGTGGTTTTGGAGCAATCATTGATGTGTCGGAATTAGAAAAAGATAGCTATTGGTTAAGTTATGACAATTTAACGGAAGGCTTCGTTAAAAAGTAAAAATTCCTTTAAAATTTTTCATGGTTTTGCTTAAAGCTAATCTCAAGGACTATAGTAGCTTTGGGCTTTTCAAAAAAACACTTGTTTTGGCGGTATATTTGTAGAGGTGAATATTATCTCTTAGATTTGAGGTAATTAAATGATTTGTAGAAGTATGAAGTTGTTTCTTTTTATAATCTTTTCTCTGTTTTACTTTGTAATATCTTCACAAGATTACCAATGCGAATGGAGTGCTGCGATTTCAAAGCTCAAAACAGAAACACCGTTTAAAATTTTCCCAAATATAGGTTCAGGATATTCAGTCGTCAAAAGAATTTCCGGGGTTAAAAATTCTATATCTATTGATGTTTTGGACGCTAATAATTTGCTTTTACACACCAACAATGTCGAGGTCCCCGGAGATGAAATTGTGCACATTGACCAAGTGAATGGTAGCTTGATATTGTTTTCTGTTTTTCACAACAATGAGAAGAAGGAAGACCAATTAAGTGCCTATACATTAAATAATAAGGGAGAATTATCTAAAACAATCTTGCTTGCATCATTAAAATCGAATGGAGGTTATTTGGCAAAGTTTAAAATAGCTGTAAGTAGTGATGGTCAAAAAGTAGGTGTTCTTTGCGAGAGACCTTACATTGAGGGGAAAAATGAAGGAGTAATAATAAAAATACTGGATAAAAATCTTCAGCTTATTTTGACAAAAGATTATAGCTATGCCTTGGCCTCTATGAAAAGACGGTTTAATGTTCCCTTCATAAATAATAAGGGCTCTTTGTACATTCTTAAAAGAGCAAGAATAAAAACAAAAAATACATACCTACTAACATTAATTAAAGAAAGTGGAATTGAGGAACATCATGATGTAAAATTAAGAAGTATGAGAATCGCTGATGTTACAGCAGCTTTTAATAAAGATGAAGAATTAATCATTTCAGGTTTTTATGCTGGCTTTAAAGGGTTTGCTTTTCAAGGGGCTTTTATTATAAAGTATGATGAATCTTCATCGCCTGTTTACCGAAAAGAATTAATGCTTCCACAAAATTTGATTTCAGGTTTAAAAAGTAAAAAGGAAATCTCAAAGTTTGGTAATGGACTGAATAAGTTTCATGTGAAGAAACTAATTGTCACTCCAAAAGGTGTTAGTTACTTAATAGCAGAACATTTAAGTGTAAATAAAACAGAAAAGGAAAGCGTCGAAAAACGTAAAGGACTTGCAGTTGTTAAGTTTTCCAGTAAAGGAGATTTTTTATGGGCAGCCCCAATTGCAAGTAATCAAGTTGACAATTTTAACAAGGGTTATTGGAGTTCCTCGATCTTGGTGGGGACGGATACAACTTTATCTGTTTTTTATAACCCTGTCGGAGCAGAAATAAAAAAAACCAAAAATGTCTATGGCGTCAATGCTGCAATGGGAACAAGGTTTTGTAGTGTTGATGTAGACGGAGTTGTAACGGATAATCCTTATGTTGATTTATTTAAGGGAACTAAAGAAGATGTAATTCTATTCGCTAAGACCTATTATTTCTCGGGAGAGGAATTAATTATCCTAGCTGAAAATAAGACAAAAGATAAATTCTATTTAGGGCACCTATCAAATAAATAGCTCTCTTAAATTTTAGTTTTCAATTTAGTTTTTAGTGCTATACCTGATGAAATAAAGAGCATTAGCCATGGTGTGCCATGAAGCACTAAATCAAACCAGTCCATTGCTTGCATCGGGTGTTCTCCGCTAATAGCACCGCCTCCATAAATCCACTTTAATTTACCCCAAATATGTGGAGGGGTAAAAGGAGCTAGGCCCAGCGTTAATGAAGCTATCAGCCACAAGGTTATATTTTTATAAAAAGGTTGGTTAAAGTCTTTCACTCTTGATGTGAATTGATTAATTCAACTAATTGATCTGTTGGGATTATTCCTGATTCCCTCCAAAGTAGTTTGCCTTTTTTAAAAAGAATAAAAGTAGGAACTCCTCGAACTTGAAATTTCTCTGCAGCCTGTGGGTTTTTATCAATGTCAATTTTTATAATTTTCACATTATCACCCACTTTACTTTTGAGGTCTTTCAAAATAGGAACCATCGTATTGCAAGGGGCACACCATTCAGCAAACATATCTACTAGAACAGGTGTATCTCCATTTATTAAATCACTGAATTTTGACATAAAATCTAATTTAGCTGGTGAGCTTTGGGAAGCTACCTTCCTTCATTTTTTTGGAAATGACTATTATCTAAGCGCGTCTAATGTTTGCCATCCACCTCCGTTGTAAACATTTGAAAGTCCATTTTGTTGCAGGAACATTGTTGCTTGACCACTTCTACCTCCACTAGCACAGCACAAAACCACGTTGCCTTGGATATTTTTAAATTCTTTAACTCTTGAAGAAACTTCATCTAGAGGAATGTTTATAGACCCCTTTACATTTCCCATCATAAACTCTCCAGGGGTTCTCACATCGATAATTGTTGCTTCTTTAATGTCTATGTTTTCTGTATTCATAATATGTTGTTTGGGATCTGTTTTATTTGTTTAAATATGCTTTTGCTTTTTCCAATAAGGAGACTTCTTCTTTTCTTGGATAACCAATTTCTTTTAGTTTTCCCTCTACTTTATTAATTGAACTTTCATTAGAAGATTCAAATGTAATGGAATTTTTTTCAAGCGAAACAATAACATTAGATATTCCATCTAAAGCGGTTACCTCTTCTGCTGCTGTTTTTACACAGCCACTACATTTTAAGTTTTCTATTTCAAACGTAGTTTTCATATTGTTTATAGTGTTGTTGGACAAACATACTCAGAGAGATGAAACCCTTTCGTTTTCTTGATTAAACCATATCCTCCAGCAACATCAATTAGGTTATGATACCCTCTTGATTTCATGATTGAGATATAAATTACCGAACGATAACCACCTGCGCAGTGAACGTGGTAAGTGATGTCTTTAGATAAATCATCCATTTGATCATTAATCACATCTAATGGAGCATTTACAGCTTCTAAAACATGTTCTGAGAGGAACTCAGAAGGTTTTCTTATGTCAACTAAATTACTTTTCTCGGCATTTACTAATTCAACTATTTCTGATGGTTGTAATGAAATAATAGAAGATGTTTCTAGCCCAGCTTCTTTCCATGCGGTTATTCCTCCTTTCAAGTACCCAAGAGAGTTGTCATATCCAATTCTAGATAGTCGAGTTACAACTTCTTCTTCTCGTCCTTCATCAGCAACTATAATAATAGGCTGATTAATATCTGATACAAGAGTTCCAACCCATGGGGCAAAACCACCATCAATTCCAAAGAATATTGATCCTGGTATGTGCTCTTTAGTAAAAGAAGTTTGATGTCTTGTATCAATTATCATTGCTCCTTCATTGAAAGCCATAGCTCTAAACGTATCAACATCAAGCGCAATTGTTCCCTTTTTTAAAATGTCATCTATTGCCGTATTTACTGATTTATTCATAGCAACATTTTTAGGGAAGTAGGCCGGTGGAGCAGCTAGTCCAGTAAGAACTTCTTGTACAAATTCAGCTTTAGTCATATCAGCCCTTAAAGCATAGTTGACTTCTTTTTGATGCCCTAAAGTGTCGAATGTTTCTTTGCTCATGTTTTTACCACAAGCAGAACCTGCACCGTGACTAGGGTAAACAATAACATTGTCTGGTAAGGTCATTAACTTACTGCGTAATGAATCGAATAAATGTGTCGCTAAACCTTCTTGAGTAATGTCGGATTTTACAGCTAAATCTGGTCTTCCAACATCTCCAATAAAAAGAGTATCTCCTGTAAATACACAGTTTTCTTTGCCCTCTTTATCTAATAATAAATAACACGAAGATTCCATGGTATGACCAGGAGTATGTAATAGTTTTAGCGTTAATTCACCAACTTTGAATTCTTCACCATCCTGAGCAATGTGAAAATCAAAATCAGCTTTTGCATTGGGTCCAAAAACAATTACAGCCCCTGTTTTGTTCGCTAAATCAACATGCCCGGAAACAAAGTCAGCATGAAAATGTGTCAAGAAAACGTACTTAATTGTGGCGCCATCTTTTTCCGCTCTTTCAATATATGGTGCAGTTTCACGCAATGGATCAATGATTATGGCTTCTCCTTGCGATTGGATGTAATAAGCAGCTTCCGCCAAACACCCAGTATATATTTGTTCTATTTTCATATTCTATTATTTCTAAGGCAAAAATAAACCATTGCGATAAAATATACAGCAACTATAGTTACAAATTACTGTTATTTTGTAAAGCAATTCGTTTGCAAATTTTTTCAAAATTCGTTGCTTTATCTTCATCTAAACATTCTAAAGCTTTGTTGACATCAGCAAACATCATTTCCTTTCCAATTGTTTCAGATAGTCCACTGTTAAAAATAATATCTCGTAAAGGGCCTATTGCTCCCGCAACTGCAAAGTAGATCTCTTTTTTGCAAAGTTCTTTGATGGTCTGATTCAACATTTGAACTGCACTTGAATCCATGTGGTTAATGGCTTCGGCGTTTAGTATTACCAAGTTAAGGTCAGAACCTTTTTTTGCAATCATATCATTTAATTGGTCCTTAAAATAATTGGTGTTTGCAAAATAAAGTTGTCCATCCAATCGGAGTATAAGAACATCTTTTCGACCTGTTGTATCGAATCTTTCTACATTCTTGAAATAATTTGTTCCTTCAATTCTTGCACATTCAGCAATGTGAGGTCGGGTGCTTCTGAAAATTAAAAACCCCAAAGATAGAATTACTCCAACAATAATACCCTCTTTGATTCCAATGCTTAACGTTACAGCAAATGTTACCAAGAGCATAATTAAATCATCTTTTTTGTATTTCCAAAGTTTGATGGGGTACTTAATATTGATGAGTCCTAGAACAGCAACGATTATAATTCCGCCTAAAACGGCTTTTGGCAAATAATAAAATAGTGGAGTAAGAAAAAGCAATGTTATTGCTACTAACCCAGCTGCAATAATAAAAGACATTCCCGTTTTTGCTCCGGATTGATTGTTTACAGCAGTTCGAGAAAAGCCACCTGTAGCCGGATAACTCTTAAAAACAGAGCCTATAATATTACTTAACCCAAGTGCTATTAGTTCTTGATTAGCGTCTACTTTATGATCATTGTGCTTATCTTCAATGGCTTTAGCCTGAGAAATAGCCTCCATAAAAGCAATTAAGGATAAGGTTAGTGCTAGTGGTAATAAGTCTTGAAAATAATTTTGACTAAAATCAGGTAGAGAGGGCATTGGTATTCCAGTTGGAATGCTCCCAGTGATCTTCACTCCGTACAAATCTAGGTGGAAAAATGGTACAATTAATATGCTTACAACAACTACGGTTAAGGCTGCAGGGATTTTGTTTAAATACTTTTTTAAGAAAATAATTGTAAGAATAGTTCCTGATCCAATACAAAGAGTAACTAGGTTGGTTGAGTTGATAGCTATTCCTGCGTCATACAGCAAAGAATGTGCTTGATTGCTTCTGGGAATTTCTATTCCAAAAACATGTTTCAATTGATTTAAGCCAATAATTATTGCAGCAGCAGAAGTGAAGCCACTTATTACGGGCTTCGATAAAAAGTTGACCAAAAAACCAAGTTTAAAAACCCCAAAAGCCAATTGCATTACCCCCATAAGAAAAGCTAATAATATTGCAGCCGCTATATAGTTGTCAGGGTTAACCGTTGCTATCGATGTTATTCCAGCAGCAACAATTAATGAATCCATTGCGGTAGGTCCCACCGATAATTGACGTGAAGTTCCAAAAACAGCATAAATAACTTGGGGAGTCATGGCAGTATATAAACCATAAATTGGTGGGAGTCCGGCAATCATAGCATAGGCAATGCCTTGTGGAATAAGCATAACACCAACCGTAAGTCCAGCTGATAAATCGCCAGACAAAGCTTCTTTGTTGTAGTTTGGAAGCCAGGATAAGATGGGTATGTATTTTTTAAAAAAGTTCACTTTTATAAAGAACGAAGTTAATGGTAATATTGGCAAATTAAAATTAAAAGCAACATGCTTTTAATTGTTGTATTACCTATTTTTTTTCAGTGTATTATCTTCATAGTGAAAGAATAAATTAGCCCAAATTATTTTTGAAAGAGCATATAAATAAGGGCTTAGAATAATAATTGCTACTATGATTATGCCCAATAATAATTCTGCAGAATATTCTGGATATAATACAGCTGTTGCTACCCATATTGTAACAAATAACGCTACGCCTAAAGCGTATGATACAAACATTGCCCCGAAATAAAATCCAGGTTCACGGGAGTATTTTAAGTTACAACTCTCACATTTTTCTCTAATGTTCCCCGCTTTTTTTAAATTGTAAACATTTTTAGATTCTAAAAACTCTCCTTTATGGCATCTTGGGCATTTGAAATTCAAAATACTGTAGAGTCTTGTTTTTTTTAGCATTGAGTTGATGTATTAATCAAATATAGATAACAATTTTGTTTACGAATATAACAAATGTACATTTGGAAAATCTATATTCATTGCATAATGACAGTTAAACCAAAGAAACATTTAGGGCAGCATTTTTTAAAAGATGAAAGTATTTGTTTGGATATTGCTAATGCATTAACCAATCATGGTAGCTATAAAGAGGTTTTAGAAGTTGGGCCAGGTACCGGAGCTTTAACGAAATTTATAGTGGAGAACAAAAGTTTTAAAACTACGGTTATTGAAGTCGATAGAGAATCTGTTATCTATCTAAACGCCAATTTTCATGGATTAGAGGTGCTAGAGGAAGATTTTTTACATTTGGATTTTTCCAGGTTTAATTCGGAAAAATTAGCTGTGGTAGGCAATTTTCCTTACAATATTTCCTCTCAAATATTTTTTAAAATATTGGAAGAAAAAGATCGTGTAACAGAAGTTGTGGGGATGTTGCAAAAAGAAGTAGCTGAAAGAATTGCTGAACCACCAGGAACGAAGCGGTATGGTATTTTAAGCGTGCTGCTCCAAGCATTTTACGATATTGAATACCTATTTACAGTAAATGAAGATGTTTTTGATCCACCACCAAAAGTCCAATCAGGTGTTATTCGTTTAATTCGAAATGATGTCAAAAAATTGTCTTGTGATGAGCAGGACTTTAAAAGAGTAATCAAAATGGCTTTTAACCAGCGTCGAAAAACGTTAAGAAATTCTTTAAAACAACTTTTAGGCGATGTTGACACATCTGCTCCAATTTTTAAAGAGCGTCCAGAACAATTGGGTGTTGAGCAATTTATTGAGTTAACAAAACGAATTTTTGGTTAATAGTTTGTTTTGCTTGACACAGTTGGAGTTGTATTTTTTTTGACGCGTTTTAAGATTACATGTCGTTTTTAAGGGGTTATATTGGCGAAAAACTGTATTTTCGCAGCCAATCAATTATAAAATTGATAACTACCTAGTGGACTCTGAGAGGCATGAATTTCGAACTAACAAAAGAGTTTTTACAAGAACTTTCGTTAGCTGTTGCTAAACGAAATGGGAATTATGTTGCCGAAAAAATTCAAGATCTCCATCCTGCTGATATTGCTGAAATATTTGATAGAATAGATTTGCTTGAAGCACAATTTATTTATGAACTGTTAGAAGAAGAAGTAGCGTCTGATGTTCTCGTTGAATTAGAAGAGGATGTTCGAGATAAGTTTCTAAAATCATTTACTGCTCAGGAGATTGCGAATCAGGTCGATAATATGGACTCAGATGACGCCACGGATTTAATCCAAGATTTATCTGAGGAACGGAAGGAGAAAGTACTCTCTAAACTAGAAGATGCCGAGCAAGCAAGCGATATTGTATCACTTTTAAGCTATCCAGAAGACACTGCAGGTGGTTTGATGGCGAAAGAATATATTAAGGCAAATATCAACTGGACGGTTGAAGAATGTCTTGAAGAATTGCGTTCGCAAGCTGAAGATGTTGATTATGTGCACACTATCTATGTTGTCGATAATCAAAATAAACTGCAAGGAACATTGTCTTTAAAAACATTTTTGTTCGCCGGGAATAATACTAAAATTTCTGACTTGTATAAAGAAGAACCTATCTATGTAAAAACGGATACACCGGATGAGGACGTGGCCAACATAATGGAAAAATATGATTTGGTTGCCCTTCCAGTTTTAAATCAAGCTAATATTTTGGTTGGGCGCATAACAATTGATGATATTGTTGAGGTAATAAAAGAAGAAGCTGAAAAAGATTTTCAATTGGCAAGTGGTATTTCTGAAAATGTTGAGTCGAAAGATTCTGTTTGGCTGTTGACCAGAGCAAGATTGCCATGGTTACTAGTTGGTTTGCTCGGTGGAATTCTAGGGGCAGTTGTAATTAGCTCTTTTGAATCTGAATTGAAACAGTTTCCGGTATTAGCATTTTTCATTCCTTTAATTGCCGCTATGGCAGGTAATGTAGGAGTTCAGTCTTCTGCAATTATAGTTCAAGGATTAGCAAATAATTCACTTTCTTATGGTTCTACATTTTCTAAAGTTGTGAAAGAGGTTGGGGTTGCCTTAATAAATGGTGCAGTACTTTCGAGCTTGATTTTTATTTACAATATAGCTTTTGGAGAAGCTTGGGAACTGTGTTTCACGGTAAGTTTATCCTTATTTGTTGTTATTATTTTTGCCGGAATTTTCGGAACTTTAATTCCATTGGTTTTGGACCAGTATAATATTGATCCAGCATTAGCAACAGGTCCATTTATTACTACTGTTAATGATGTTGTTGGACTGCTTCTATATTTTACTATCGGCTGGATGATTTATTTTTAGAAATCACTTATCCTCAAAATAAGGCATAAATATTTCCATTTGTTTCCTTTCATGTATCTATAATTATTCGTTTCCTGTTATATATTATCTTTGATAATATGACGAAAAAAGGGTTTTATTGGTTATTTCAAATATCGGGTTGGGGTTTCTTAATTTTTTTGGGCCTGCTTCAAGAATTTCAAGCTGAGAATTCAATAGCGCTCCGTAAATTGGTGCAATCTTTAATTGTTTTTTGCTTGGGAATAGGTATTAGTCACCTTTATCGATATTTTATTATACAACGAGATTGGTTAAGTAGTAATGTTGTAAAAGCGATACCTCGGATCATTTTTGCTTCTATCGCCGTAGGAACAATATTTTATGGTATAGAGATAATAATGGTATCTGTTAAAGATACGGCAGGTATTGGAGGAGAAAAAGACACTTTGTCAAGGTTTTTTGGTGGAAGAGATGAGAATATGTCTGCAAGCTTTGTTGTTTTACGACTTACTTTAAATATTATAAATAATGCTTTGTTGTTCTTTATTTGGTCTGTAATATACTTTGGCTACCACTTTTTCGAAAGGTCAAGGCAACAAGAAATGGAACGCCTGCAATGGGCAGCATCTATTAACGAAACAGAATTGAATAACTTAAAAGCTCAGTTAAATCCGCATTTTATGTTCAACGCAATGAACAGTATCCGGGCTTTAGTTGAAGAGGATCCTGTGCTATGTAAAAAGGCAATTACGCAATTATCGAACCTACTGAGAAACACTTTGCAGACAGGAAAAAGGAAAGTAGTTTTGATTGAAGAAGAAATGAAGATTGTTCAAGATTACTTAGCGCTTGAAAAAATCAGGTATGAAGAGCGATTGAATATTGAAATAGAATTAGAAGATGGAATTGAAAAGTGCCTTGTTCCCCCTTTATTGTTGCAAACATTAGTTGAGAATGCTATTAAGCATGGTGTTAGTAGGGTAAGAAAAGGGGGAATCTTAAGAATTGATGGAGTGTTGAAAGGAGATGAATTACATATTACAATTTTAAATGACGGCAAATACAATCCTAAGCCTTCCGAAGCAGAAGGTATTGGACTCAAGAATTCGACAAAAAGGTTAGAGATTTTATATGGTGATCGAGCTAGCATTCAGATTAGTAATGTCGGTGATCAAGTGGAAACAAGGGTGATTATTCCCAAGGAAAAAATTAATAGACTTTAAATATTTGGCTATGAGAGCAATTATTATAGATGACGAAAGATTGGCAAGAAAGGAATTAAAATCTTTGTTAAAGGATTATCATGAGATTGAAATTGTTGATGAATGTGCTAGCCCGGAAGAAGCTTTAAAAAGTATTGAAAAGCATAATCCAGATCTATTATTTTTAGATATTCAAATGCCTGAAAAAACAGGGTTTGATCTTTTGCAAGAGCTGGATAAATCACCTAAAGTAGTTTTTGTGACAGCCTTTGATGAGTATGCTGTAAAAGCATTTGAAGTGAATGCCTTAGATTATCTTATGAAACCAGTTGACCCCGAAAGGTTAAAAGAAACCATGGTTAAGGTGTTGTCTGAAGATATTGAAGATGAAGAATTATATGATTTGCCCGATAGGGGGATTTTGTCTTCAAACGATCAAATTTTCATTAAAGATGGTGAGAAATGTTGGTTTATACATTTAAAAGATGTAAGAATGTTTGAATCCGAAGGTAATTATGTTCGAATCTATTTTGAAACATTTAAGCCTCTGGTTTTAAAATCGCTAAATGGTCTTGAAGAAAGATTGGATCAAAAATTATTTTTCAGGGCGAATAGGAAATATATTATTAATTTAAAATGGGTTTCTCACATCGAAAACTGGTTTAATGGGGGTCTTCAGGTAGTTTTAAAAGATGGAGAAAAAGTCGAAATTTCCAGAAGGCAAGCGGTGAAATTTAAAGCTTTAATGAGTCTTTAGTGTATTAGTCGAAACCTTTGGCTATTTGGTCGCGACCTATTTGGTTTTTGTAGAAAATTGCACGAAAGGCTTAATATTAATAGCGATATTAGCATTCTAAATAAACCTTAGCCCTAATAATGGAAAATTTAATAATATCTGCAACGGAGACAACTCCATTATTGAACTTTGATGCAGGGTTGGGGGATTTTGTTATTGAAGGGAAGTCTATTCCCAGTGATGCAGAAAGTTTCTATGGCCCTATTTTGCATTGGCTAAGTGAATATGTGAATATACCAAATCAACAAACGACACTCGTTTTGAAACTGGACTACTTTAATATTTCTTCTTCGAAAAGAATACTTTTTATTTTTTATAAGCTAAATGAACTTATAGATGCGGGCCACCAGGTTAATGTTAAGTGGTATTTCCACGAAGGCGAAGATGATATGCATGAGGTGGGTCAAGATTTTGCATTCATGGTAAACATCCCGTTTGAATTTATTGAATATTCTCACTACGAGTCTTTAGCGGGATAGTTTAAGGTTATTTCTTTCTCTTTTTGTTCAATCCAAATCTCTTTTCGAATAGTTAAATATATTTGTTTTACTCATATTGAAGCAATTAAGCTTAGTGTTTATATGAATACCTAAAAATTGGTATGAATAGAATTTAAAAGCATTGGAATATGCTGAGAAATTTTAAAGAAAAGAGGTTTACAATTAAAAAGTCAAAAATTCGGGAAGCTATTTGGCTTGGGTATGTTACATTTGCAGAAATTTTAATTGAATGCGAACAGTAGCAAAAATTGAACATCCTAAAATGGACATAAGTATTTATTTACGAGAAAATAAATACATTGTTAAAATCGTTATGGACCAGTATGAACAGGTTTATAGAATTAATGCAACTGATGTAACTGGAATGGATGATATGAAAGCTATGGTAAGTGGAGATTTCTTATCTACTGTTTATATGCGTTTTGTAGAAATGAGTAAGGATTTAAAAAGTGCATTTTTAAACATTAATAAAGTATCATGAACAACAAAGGGTCATTAATAATGAATGGAGTATTAGGTGTAGCAATAATTGTTTTATTTGTTTTGCAATTTTCTGGTGCCACTAAGTCTAATGTTAAGGATATTGCAGTAGTAGAAGAAAAAGAAGAGCCTGCATCTGTTATTAAGAAGCATCTGACAGATACAAATAGGGTTGGATTAATAATCGGTTATGTGAATAGTGATACTGTTACGGCAAATTATTTGTTTAGTAAGCAATTAAATGCCGATTTGATGGCAAAGCAATCTTCAGCTGAAAATAAGCTGAGAAAGGAAGCTGAGAAACTTCAGGCGGATGCTGAGAAGTTTCAGCAAGGCGCACCAATTATGGGTAGAGAAGAGTTAGAGAGGACTCAGGCAGAGCTGATGAAAAGACAGGAAGAATTGCAGATGATGGAGTATGAATTAAGTCAAAAGCTACAAGACAAAGGTTACAAAGCCAATTACGATTACATTATGGCTACCGATAAGTACCTTCAGAAAATAGGAAAAGAGTTGGGGTATGATTACATATTTGGATACAGAACAGGGGATTTAGTAATGTATGCAAATCCTGATTTTGATATTACAAAGCAAGTTATTGAATTATTAAATAATGAATACCGTGCCGATAAAATGGCTGATTAGATGTTAATAGCTCAACAAAAGTTAAAAGAAAACATAGCAGAGTATATTCTGTATATGTGGCAAGTCGAAGATATGATTCGTGCTTGTAACCTTGATATAGATGTAATTCAAGAAAGAATAGTCAATTCAATGGTGGATGACGAAGCTATTCGAAAAGAAATTAGAGTTTGGTATGCAGACTTAATTTCTAAAATGAAATTGGAAGGCAAAGAAAAAAATGGTCATTTAAGGGATTTAGATGATCTTTTTATTGAGATAAACTATTTACACGGTACCTTGATTGGCCTTTTGGGTGATGAAAAATATAAAGGTATTTATCAAGCCGCAATGCCTTTGATAGAGGATTTTAAAAAAAGGGCCAATACCGATAATATTACAGAGGTAGAGGTTTGTTTTAATGGGCTCTATGCTAAGCTTATGTTGCGCTTACAAAATAAGCCAATAACATCCGAAACGGAAGAAGCTTTCAACGCATTTGCTCAGGTTTTGGGTTATCTCTCCGTAAAATATAAGTTAATGAAAGAAGGGAAATTAGTTTAATACTCTTCCTTTTTAATATTTCATTTTGTATTCTTTATGTTTTCTCTAGTATCTTTGTGTTAGATGCAAGAAGCCGACGAGACATATTACCCGCCGAAACCCGACATAGAAGAGCAGTCTAAAACGAATATTAATAAGTCCTTAATGAGTTTGGGGTTATTTATTTTGTTGTTTTATTTTTTGATAGACGATGTTCAATTTTTGTTTCTCGTTGTACTAATTTTGTTTATTCATGAGATGGGGCATTTTATTGCTATGAAAGTTTTTGGGTACAATGGTGTAAATATGTTTTTTATACCCTTAATTGGAGCAATGGTAACAGGAGAAAAAGATAGGGTGTCTCAATCGCAGAGGGCTATAATTGTGCTTGCTGGACCTTTGCCGGGAGTGTTGATTGGTTGTGGGATAATTGCATATGCTCAAACCATTGGTCATACTGGAGCAGCTATTGCAGGTTTTATGTTTTTGTTAATTAATATGCTTAACCTACTTCCATTAGATCCTCTTGATGGAGGGAAACTAATTGAAACACTTTTCTTTGCTTCAAATGCAAAAATCAAGCAGGTATTTTTAATTGCCTCAGTTGTAATTATGGTTGTAGCTGGGGTATTTTTTCAAATGTACCTTTTGGCGTTTTTTGGTTTGTATATGTCGTTAAGAATCAAAATGCTTAAAACCGTTTCTGAACTAAGAAAGAAAATAAGTGTATATAAAATTCCGTTGATTAGAACATATGATGAATTGACAGATAAGGAATATTGGACAATTCGAAAAGAATATATACTGAGTTCTAAGTTAAGCAAAATGATAGACCCAAATGAATATGTGGAATCTCAATTTGAAGATAGGATCGCTATTTCAGTAAGAAATGTCTTGATCACACCTATTGAAAAAGATATATCTGCCACAGGTAAATTATTTTTATTACTGCTATGGCTAGCCAGTCTTATTTTACCAGTTTTATATGCATTGCCTTATTTAGCGGAAATAATACTAAAATTTAGTTAGGCTTGAATGTAATAGACTTCATAGAGAGACATAAATTTGGCATATTAGGAACAATTGCTTTGCATATAGTTGTATTTGTTTGGCTCAATATTCAGATTGTGGAGTACGGTGTTTATGAGCCGAAAAATAAAATTGTAGCCGTATTAGATTATACGAATGAGGATGAACAACCTCAAGATGAACCAGCGGAAGTTTTAGATGAAAATGGAAACCCAATTGAGAGTAACTTACTAAATGTTGCTGCTAATGCGAATCAAGAAAAGACAACCTATACAGATAAGGGTTTTAGTAAAAACCAAGCAGATAAAGATGTTTGGGAGGAGTTAAAGCGAATGGAGGCGGAGGAATATAATCGCATTAACGAAAATAAAGATACGCCAGCAGACAATCCCGAAGATAATAAGGATAAAACGATTGATGAGAATTTAGTGAATGCTGACGCAGAGACAAACGATGATGCTTCATATGGTGTAGATGTGAAAGCTATCGCTTCTTATTTTTTAGAAGGAAGATCTACAAGGAGCGAAAGGGTTCCTTCCTATAAATGTAGGGTAGAAGGAGTTGTTGTAATTGATATTAAGGTCAATCAAAAGGGAGATGTGATTGCACGAAGTATTAATGAAGGAAAAACCAATACCCAAAATGATTGTCTTCGTACGGAAGCTTTAAATTATTCTAAAAAGTGGCGTTTCACGCAAGATTTTGATGATTCCATGCGTAAAAATGGATGGATTAAATTTACATATGTGGCACAATAAATTATTATCCTATTTTGATATAACTTTTACTAGTGATATGTATCGGTATTCACTAGGTTATAGGTAGTCTTCACTGAGATGTGATTTAATTCAAGGTATCATAACAATAGATTTTAACCACTCAATCCTTTTTAGGTAATTGAAATTGATTATACCAAAGAGCTATATTTTCCGTTATGTTTAAAAACTATAAAGAATGAAAATAAAAATAATATTAGCATTAGTTTTTTGTTTCTTACTGTTTTTAAGTTCTTGTTCTACAACAAAAAAGTGCGATGGTAGCAAGGGCATTAAAACAAATATGGGAACAATGTGATAAACATATACCCGTTTAAAACTCCTTGATAATCAAGCGTTAATTACATAGTACTTCCTTAATTTGGTGGTTGCTATGAAAAGATGGGTTTTCTTATTACTTCCTTTAATAATTTTTATTCTTTCTTCCTGCTCTGAGGAAGAAAAGAAGGAAGTTGTTTTAGATATTCCTCCAGAACCTATTACTAAAATAGATTTGCATTCTTCGTGGGTTGATTCGGTTTATAACACCCTTACACTTGAAGAACAATTAGGTAATTAATCTGGATTGATGTGGCTGACTTGAATGATTCAATCACAGAGGTTCAAAAAGAATTCCCTGTAGGGGCTATTATCTCCAATTCTCCAAAGCATAATTACTTTCAGTTCTTTAAACAGTTAGATTCCATCAGAACTCCGGTGTTGTTAGGTACAAATCAATGGCAATTACCATATACATTTGAAAACAATGCATGGATTCAAAATGAGTTTCTGTCTGCACAGAATGCCGCCCTTCTCTCTTCCATTTACGATTCTACAGTTCACTATATGCATGACTTAAATATGCATTTAGTCATTAATACTGGAGATAGTGTTTTTTATTCTAACCTGAAATTGCTAGATGGTTTTCAAAGCAGAATGGATAGTATAATTCAGCATATGTCCGACAGTAATATATTATCAGTGCTGTATAATGCGGATAATTGTACAGATACCAATAGTGAAGTAAGTGAATTGATTTATACATCTAAAATTATTGTTGCTTTTAACAACCAAATTCAGAAGGCTGATTCTAGTTCAGGGCAACTTATAATTCGCGGTCAAAAATTTAATCAATCAGAAAATAAATACGATTCTATTATTAATGTGTTAAAAGCAGGAGAGGAACTTGTTTTACTAAAAAACATTAATGGCGCAAATTTCAAACAACTGCAAGAAACAATTAAACATGCCATGTCGAATAATATTTTTCATACAGAAGTTATAGAAGTAAATGTTCGAAAAGCACTAGCACTTAAAGAATGGTTGGGTTTAACGGACGTGTTTAAGATGAATGAAGAACAATTTGATAAAAAGCATATTGTCTCTTTGCGCTCACAGCAATACCAATTGAAGCATAGTAGTCAGATTTTATTGAAGAATGATAAGAAACTAATTCCACTAAAAGACTGGAGTAATACAGATTTTACATGGGTGAAAATTGGGAAAAAGAAGTTAAACCACTTTACAGAAGCTATCAGAAACTATGCTGATATTACTGCTTCTACAACAACGGTGAAAGGACTTTTTGTAGACAGTAGTAGTTCTCCAGTGATAATTGTTTTAAATGAGCAGTTGGATTCTGTTTCGGGAGAATTGTTCGCGGATAAAGTAAACTTATATGCTGGAAAGCAACAACTTGTAATTGTAAACTTCCAGTATATAGAGAACTTAAAATATTTTAACACCATCCCTTGTCTTATTCATATTTGGAATACGGATCAACAAAGTCAAGCGTTAGCGGCACAAGCTATTTTTGGAGGAAACGCAATAAATGGAAAATTGGCATTTGATGTTGGTGATTTTAGGGCTACATATGGGTTGACAAGTCCTAAAACAAGATTGGCTTATGCTATTCCAGAAGCAGCGGGATTCAATCGAGACTCTCTAAAGGAAGTTGGTCGAATCGCTAGGGAAGCTGTTTACAATCAAGTTACTCCGGGTTGTCAGGTTTTTGCAGCACGCAATGGAAAAGTCATTTATCATCAGGCGTTTGGTTATCATACATACGAAAGAGATAAATTAGTTACTAAACAAGATGTATATGATATTGCATCTGTTACAAAAATTGCCGCAACTACTATTTGCGGAATGAAGATGTATGATGAAGGACTTTATGAAATTTCTGATTCGTTAAAAGATCATTTACCCGACAGCCTTACCGAAACATTAGGGTACAAAAGCCGATTGTCGAATACAACTTTCAAGGAGCTCTTTACGCACACAAGTGGCTTGCCTTCAGGCTTGCCAATATATAAGTTCATAGCATATATAGATAGTGTTATCGGGAAATTCGATCGGTATTATTGCGATGAATCAGACGGTTATTATTGCGTTGAGGTTGCTAAAGATTTTTATTTAGATTCTACTTATTTAGATAGTATGTGGATTTCGATGAATAGAATCTGGCCCGGAGAAAAAAAATATAAATACAGTGATGCCAATATGAATATGTTGTATCAATTATTTCGATCAAAATTAAAAGAGGTTTCATTCGATAGATACATGGCAAATCAGTTTTATTATCCATTAAAACTGCGAACAACGGGTTATTTGCCCTTACAATATTTAGATACGTTAATACATCCAATAACGCCAACAGAGTTTGACACGTTTTGGCGTTATCAATTACTGAAAGGACATGTGCATGATCCAAATGCGGCTCTTTATGGTGGAGTTGCAGGTAATGCAGGTATCTTTTCAAATGCTAATGATTTGGGTATTTTGTTTCAAATGGTAATGAACAAGGGGTCTTATGGAGGTAAACAATATTTAACCCCGCAAACAATAAATAAATTTACAAGTCAGCAAGTTGGCAGTCACAGGGGGTTAGGATTTAATAAGCCAACTTATGAAAGTGTGAGCACGGTGTCCCCTGATTGCCCAACTACAGCATTTGGTCATACAGGTTTTACAGGCATTTGTGTTTGGGCAGATCCCGAAAATGACTTGCTATTTGTATTTGTAAGTAATAGAGTTCACCCAGATCCATCGAACAGAAAAATAGGGACCTACGAAATTCGTAAAAGATTACATCAAGTTTTTTATAATCAATTAAAGTATAATGGGGACTATAAAAACAAAAAGTATCCGAAAGGATATATGCCATTGAGCGAAGAGGAATTGAATTTATAAGGTTAATTACGTAGTCGCCTAATAGCGCCTTTTTGTTTACTTTTTTAGCGCTAGCAAAAAGTAAAAGCCTCCACGTTTTTTAGCGCGTAACCAAGTCATAAATACGCGTTATACTGTTTTAAAACAATTCACTGTGAATTTTAATTGGAACAGCCCAACTCTTGATTGGTAATAAACTCTACATTTGAGTAGAATAATTGAAGCGTTAATCTCATGAGAATAATATCTAGTATAATTTTACTTTTTACCCTTACAACGCTCGTTGGTCAGGGCAATCATCCGGAAGGTTTACTGAAAATAGAAAAAGTAAAAACCTATTGGGATAAGGATAGTATACTTGTTAGAAGTATAGGGTTTTATAATAAAAGTGGTTATGGTTCGGTAGGTGAGAGAACAGGTCTTTGGCGGTTTTGGACTAAAAAAGGGATAATTGAAGAAACAGTATTTTATTGGATGGGTTTTAGACATGGAAAAACACAGCAGTTTTACCCAGATGGAAAGTTGTTGGTTGAAGGATATTATTACTTAGGAATCGAAGATTCCTTATTTAAGGCTTATTATAATAATGGGAATCTTGCAGAAAAAGGCAATTATGCTGGTGTTCCAGATGACTTTTTAGAAGATACCGCCAATGCCGATTGGGCAATGAAATTAGATCAATTTGAAGCAGATAAAATTGGTAAATGGGAATATTTTTTTGAAAATGGGAAGCCTATGATGGTGACCAAACATAAAGAAAATGATTCAACCGAATACATGATGGAATATTATGACACTTCTGGAACTGCAACTGTTACGGGGGGATTGGATCTATTATAAATAAGTACTCTACCGGAAAACCAAAAGAAGAAGCGCATTATAAAAATGGATTAAAAGATGGTGTTTTTAAAGAATGGAATGCAAACGGCACCCTTAAAACAATTGGAGAATACAAAGAAGGAAAAAGAACTGGTCCTTGGGAGTTTCGTTATTTTGTTACCGATCAGGTGTATCAAGAAATAAACTACGACAATGGATTGAAAAAAGGTGTTTTTAAAGAATATTTACCGGATAGCACATTGGTTTTAAGTGGGATGTACGACAATGATTTAAAAAATGGTAAATGGGAATATTTCTTTGAAACAGGAGCAAAAGATATGATAGGAAATTTTGTAGACGATTTGCAAGATGGGAAATGGAGCTTTTGGTACCCAAATGGACAGTTGTATTATGAAGGTAATTTTATCAAAGGAGGTAAAGATGGGTTCTGGCAGTTCTTTTACAAAACCGGAGAAACATGGAAAGAAGGAATTTACAAAATAAATTTAAGAGAAGGGGAGTGGACTACCTGGTTTGAAAATGGACAAGAAGCCATGAAGGGAAATTATTTGCATGATAAAGAAAATGGCGATTGGTCTGCATGGTTTGAAAATGGTCAGTTAAAAGATCAAGGGGCTTACGATATGGCTAAAATGAAAGGGAATTGGATAGGATGGTATCCAAACGGGAAGAAAAGATATGAAGGTGCTTACACCAATGATATGCGAGATGGTAAATGGTCTTTTTGGACAGATAAAGAAGTTTTAAAGGATGTGGGGAATTTTAAAATCTTAAAAAGAAAAGGAGATATTACTTTTGCAGAGGGTGAGGGATATGAGCAAAGCTTTAGGCATGGGCATTGGAAATCTTACAGCGATTTGGATGGCGAGTTAACCAGTGAGGGAGATTACGCTTATGGTAAGCAAGATGGAAAATGGGAATACTATTATCCAGGGGGAGTAGTTGTAGCAACAGAAAATGTATACGATGAAGGGATGCTAAACGGCGTTTCAAAAACATATACAAGAAGAGGTGAGGTTCAAAATGAAATAGGTTATAAAAATAACAAAAAGCATGGTCCTATGAAGGTTTATAACCGAAAAGGGAAATTGATGCTGCATGTGGTATACAAAAATGGTGTACGCACAAAAAGTCTTGTGATGAAAGGACAAGAAGCAAAGATTATGTATAAATATGGTGGCGGAGAAAAGCCTAAGAAAAACAAATCAAAGAAAGTCAAGGGCTCTTCTATATTAAGGTAGTTTAGGGTTACACTTTAAAAATAATTGTTATATTTAACATAGATAATTATTTATGTAAGTCTATGATTAGAGCTTTACTTTTACTTTTCCCCCTTCTTATATCGATTTCTTCTTTTGCTCAAACAGCAACATTGAAAGGCGTTGTTTTTGATGCGAGCACGAATGAAACTTTAATAGGTGTTGCAGTGAGCGTGGTAGATGGACCGGGAATTGTTACAAACCTTGATGGGCAATATTCACTAAAAGTTTCACCAGGGTCTTATGAGGTTGTCTTTAGATATGTGGGATATGATAATCAAAAGATAAATATCACACTGGATGCTGGTGAAGAAAAAGTACTAGATATCAAATTGCAAGTTAATTCTAGTCAATTAAATGATGTAGTAATATCTGCCGGTAAGTTTGAGCAATCAATTGGAGATGTGCCAGTATCTATTGCAATTATAAAACCGAATTTAATTGAATCTAAAGCTACTGTTACTTGCGAGGCTATTTTAGACCAGGTTCCTGGGGTTCAAGTTCTAGAGAATCAAATTAGTATTCGTGGAGGAAGTGGTTTTAGCTATGGTTCTGGAAGTCGCGTATTGTTGATGATAGATGACATTCCTATGTTAGCAGGTGACGCTGGAGATATTAAATGGTCCTCCCTTCCAATAGAGAATGTGGACCAGATTGAAGTAATTAAAGGTGCGTCCTCTGTCTTATACGGTTCGTCTGCGTTGAATGGCGTTGTGAATATTCGGACAGCTTATCCTAAAGCGGTTCCAATGACTAAAATAAATTTTTCGAATGGATTTTATATGGCTGGTTTTGGTAATCAAAAGGGCCGAAAACTAGATGGAACCGACACCTTATTTGATCGATCTGGTCAGAAATGGTGGGATGGTGGAGGA
>CALSMU010000005.1 GCA_943787535.1 uncultured Flavobacteriales bacterium
GGTTTCAAGACTTCTTTCATTAAAGTTGCGGGACTTACAGAATCTGTTGGAACCGGAACACTTCAAAAGAAAATTTTCCTGCTTACAGAAGCTGGAACAGATCTTTATCTAAATGATTTATTTAAATGGAATCGTTTATTAAAATTAGATCTTGGAATGCGTTATGAAAATACCACTAGGACAGGAAAAGAATATGAAAACATTCAACTAGCAAGCACTTTTATTGATCTTGGTTTATCTTGGGAAATAGCGGAAAAACTCGATATACTAGCCGGTGCAAAACTATGGTCAGTTAGCGGAAATGCCTTTATCAATGAAAGAAACCTATTCAATTCGATTGATGATTTCGATATTGTTGATTTAAATTTCACAGAAAACGTTCTTGCAGCGGGTCTGCAATATAGATTCAGCGAAAAAAATATTTTCTCTTTGCACTATCAGCAATTCAATATTAATCATGCAGATGATGCAGTGATTGATTATGGAATGTCTCAATTTACTATTTTATACAACCTATTCTTTTGAATATGAAACAAACATTATCAATATTAGCAATTGGCATGGTTCTCTTTACAGGCTGCAGAAAAAATGAACCAGAAACTTTCTACGGACCCGATTTAAATGATTTATTTGGTCCTTTCAGCATTGTTCAAAACATCACAGTAAGCCACAATCCAATAAATTTTGCTCTAGATGGAAACCTATCTTTCAATGGCGAATTATCGAAAAATACGGATTGGGTAATTACTATTACTGGAGCAAATTCTGGGGCAATAAGAAACATTACTGGATCGGAGCGCATTTTATCCAGTGCTAACGCAACTTGGAACGGAGGAGCCAACTCCTACCCTGCATTCTCTATAGAGGACGTTTACATAGAAATTACATTTCCCAATGAAGAAGGATCGCCAGTATTGTATGATACAGTGGCAATTACAGGAGAAAAAATAGATGATGGTGTATTAATTACAGGATTTGAAAATGGTGCAGGATCAAATTGGGTCGTTTTTAACCAAACTACGGTAACTGGTGAAATTGTATGTGGAAATGGAGAATCTGCAAAGGGTACTTGTCATTATAGTGTTGAAGGAGTGGTTGGCTGGGATTGGGCTAAAGGATCTGTTTCTATACAGCCAGATGCTGGAACTTTTCCGCTACAATCCAGCCCTAACAATTTGTTTTTTAATATGGCTCTTAAACCAGTTGAAAGTGTTGGACCAACGAGCTCATTCATCCAAATTTGGTTTGATGAAGACGAAAACGATGATGGTATATTTGACCCAAATACGGAAGACCGATATATCTATGAATACTGGACAACTGATACTATTTGGGAATTGGTAAGTGTTGAATATGCTAGCTTAACACAAGATGAAAACGGTGACCCATTAGTTACTAATGGAAACGGTTTACCTGAGCCTTCTAAACTGCTATCGGTCAACCTATTTTTTCTATCGGATCCAAACAACGGAAATGCCAAGGCCTTGTTCGACCACATAATATTCACCTCTAACGGTCCATATAACCCTTGAAAAACATATTTGTCATAGGGATACTAATTATTGTAGGTGCTTGCGGTTCTGTTAAGTTCCAAAAACAAACCCTTTACGATAGGTATGAGAAGCCCCTGCCAAAAAAACAAGGAGCTCAAACCATATTTGAGGATGCACTTGGAACAATGTGGCATGAATTAGCAGAATGTGGTGAATTCTCTCTAACTAACGAGATTCAGCCGCATTCCGGGAAAAGCTGTATAAAAATTATATGGGATAGAGGTAAAGGATGCACGTGGGCAGGATTTGGAAATAGTTACAACAATTGGGCTCCGGTTGATTTATCACAAGATAGATTTAAGAAAGCTTTATCGTTTTACGTAAAATCAACTTCTAAACCGGTTAAATCCATTCCAATAGTTGCAAATTTAGAGGATTTTGGAGGTGGTGGAAGCTACTATTTTGTTGATGCTAAAAAATATCTTAACGGTCTAGAAATTGATTCGATTTGGAGACAAATCGTTGTGCCACTATGGGATTTTCCTGTTAATGAAGAAGAAGTTGATATCTACTCCATAAAGCAGGTTAAATTTCAATTAGAAGGTACAGGTTCGTTTTACCTTGATGACATAGAGATAATAGATTATTCCAAAAAAGAATACCAACAAATGAGAGATGCAGTTGAACTCATGAAACCAAAAGGAAAGGCTAATCAATCAATATATCCGGGAAGGAGCTTGAAAGAGGATATATGGGGATATGAGAATAATAACTGTCAAATATTGGAAGAACGACAAGAGGAAAACAATCAACATATCTATTGGAATTTCAAACCCGATTGTAATTGGTCAAAGTGGGGAATAAACTGGAATAACTGGTACCAAGTGAACTTTAGAGGTATTACAGCAACTTCAAAAATAATTTTTAAAGTCAAAACCAGTCCGGGTGCGGTTTTCAACATAAAACTTGAAGATTTTCATGGACATTCAACCATAATCTATACGCATGAAGAGGCTAGCTCATGGAAACTAATTAAAATATCACTAGCTGAACTAGATTTGAAAGGTAAAAAGTTTAAGCTCGATCAAATTAAACAACTGCTATTCGAAGGTCTTGAACCGGGGGAGGTATTTATTGATAGCATCAAAATTGTAGAATAATGAAAAGAGATGGAATATTTTTATTCATCGGAGTATGTTTATGTTTCCTTTACTCATGTGAATCGAGTAATGAGTCAACAATTAATACGGTAAATGCCTCTACCATAAATAATCCAACCATTTTTGACTACGGAACTGACATCGAAAATTTGATTTCAAATATGTCTATTGAAGAGAAAGTTGGACAAATGACACAAATCAATATAGATTTGGTTTCAAAAGGAGAAGTTTTCAACCTTAAAAAACCCCACGAATTAGATACTGTCAAACTTGATTCTGCAATTAATCATTATTTTGTAGGTTCATTCTTGAATGTAGGAGGACATACATATACCAGACAGCATTGGAAAGAAATCATAAATACTATTCAGCAAAAGGCAATTAGTGAGGGAAATGGAATTCCAATTATCTATGGAATTGATGCAATCCACGGTGTAAATTATACGGTGGATGCTACCCTATTCCCGCAACAGTTAGGTCAAGCTGCTACATGGAACCCAAAATTAGTTGAATCTGGAGCTGGGGTTGCCGCCTATGAGTGTCGTGCTTCCGGAATACCATGGAATTTTTCTCCTGTATTAGACTTGGGAAGACAGCCGCTTTGGTCAAGGTTTTTTGAGACATATGGAGAAGATGTTTTTCTTGCCAAATCCATGACAGAAGCTGTTATTAAAGGCTACCAAGGTGACGACCCTTCCGATTCGTATAAAGTGGCGGCTTGCCTAAAACATTTTCTCGGATACAGCATGCCATTATCAGGAAAGGATAGAACTCCAGCATGGATACCAGAAAGACAATTGAGAGAATATTTTTTGCCAACCTTTCAAAAAGCAATTGAATTAAATGCGCTTACCATTATGATTAATTCAGGTGAAATAAATGGAATCCCTGTTCACGTTAATTACGATATTTTAACCGTTTTACTTCGAAAAGAAATGGGGTTTAAAGGTCTAGTGATAACAGACTGGGAAGACATTATCAAACTTTACAGAGATCATAAAATAGCAAAAAACATGGATGAAGCAGTGAAAATGTCCATAATGGCGGGAGTTGATATAAGTATGACTCCAAATGATTATTCCTTTAATAGAGCATTGATTGGGCTAGTTAAAAGAGGAGAAGTTCCAGAAGAAAGGTTAGATGAATCCTGTCGCAGAATTTTATGGGTAAAGAAAAAACTTGGCTTACTGAGTAATCCAATTCCTGATTTTGATATCTATGAAGATTTTGCTTCTAGCAAACATAAAGAATTAGCTCAAAAAACAGCCGAAGAATCCATCACATTGCTAAAAAACGAAAAGGGTGCTTTGCCATTATCAAAAAACTCAAACATTCTAGTTTGCGGTCCAGCAGCAAATTCACTGAATATATTAAATGGAGCTTGGACCCATACTTGGCAAGGTTTGGATACAAATTACAACACGAAAGGATGTCTAACCATTTACGAAGCGATTAAAGAAATGACCGAAATTGATGTGAATATTGCAGAAGGCGCAAAATTGTATGAAAATAAAGGCATTAACTCAATTATTTCGCAAGCCAAATCTGCAGATGTTGTGGTTGTATGCCTTGGAGAGGAACCTAGCACCGAAAAACCTGGTGACATCGAAGATTTAAATCTTCCCCAAGCTCAAAAAGACCTTGTACAAGAACTCAGTAAGCTTAACAAAATAATAATTATGGTTCAGGTGTTTAACCGACCCCTGATTGTTCGCGATATAGAGCCATTGGTAGATGCTGTTGTTAATTGCTACCAACCTGGAGATTATGGAGCTAAAGCGTTGGCAAATATACTATTTGGAAATGTAAATCCTTCAGGTAAACTTCCTTTTACCTATCCAAGGTATACAGGTTCGCTTATACCCTATGACTATAAGCATACGGAAAAATTAGACAAAAATTTTGGTAACAACGCCTTCAACCCTCAATGGGAATTTGGGTTTGGGTTAAGCTACACTCTCTTTGATTACACTAACCTACAACTAAACCAATCAAGTTACGGAATTTCTGACACCATAGAGGCAACAGTTGATATAACTAATGCTGGAAAGATAAATGGTAAAGAAGTTGTTCAAGTGTACATTAGTGATCTTGTGGCATCGATAACACCCTCCGTAAAAAGACTCAGAGCATTCAACAAAATTGAACTTAAAGCTGGTGAAACGAAGACAGTAACTCTGAAAATCCCTATTCACGAATTAGCATTTGTTGGAAAAGACAATAATTGGACAACGGAATTAGGAGATTTCCAATTATTTATAGACACGTTAAACACTTCTTTTTCACTGAAATAATTTGATTTCACATATGAATTGACTAATTTTAATTTATCTTATTGTATTTTAAACAAAAACCTATTGATTATGAAGAAAATATCTATATTTCTATTGGCTACAGTGATCATAAATAGTGCTATTGGGCAAACCATCTGGGATGATTTTGACAACCCAGAGAATGTAGTTTATGCCTATCACGATGGGATTGGTTTTGATCAAATGTTCACTAATCCAGCAACAGGAGGAGTTAACACAAGCGGAATCTGCGCTAGCTACGATAGAAATCCAGGAGTACTGTATGATGTAATTGTTGTCGATCCTGCGGGCACGAATGTGGTTTCTTCGGTTGCAGACTACGTTATGGGAACAAAAACACTATCTGTAAAGGTATACAGTCCTGGTCCTGGCTTAACAGTGCAAATTACTCTCGAAGACAAAAATGTGGCCGGCCCTACTAACTATCCTGCCGGCAGACATAGCGAGTATACAGCTACCACAACGGGAAATAATGCTTGGGAAACTCTAACTTTTACCCTCGTTAACACACCTGACCCTGCCGTTTCAGATACGAGTATAACTAGAATGGTTTTATTATTTGAACCTAACACGAATAATGCGACCAACTGGCTGTGGGACGACCTAATAGGTCCAGATTTTATTGATCCTTGTCAAGGCGGTATTTTTGACCCATCCATTGGTGATGATTTCGAATGTCAAAGAAACCTAAACTACACATTCACCAATGGAAGTTTGTCTACTGTGACGAACCCAATGTCTTCTAGTAACAACACATCTAGCCACTGTGGTTTCTTTAAAAAATTCCCACCTCCAACAAACGACGGTGCTTTTGGAGGTAATTTAACGACCCCATTCACTACTGCAGATTATAACAGGGTGCATATAGATTTATATGATATGGCTGCTCCACAAGATTTCTATGTTATTGTTCAAGATGCAGGCAGTAGCAGCGTAGCAGAAATTACACATACAACAGCAGCTTCATCAGATTGGCAAACGTATGATTTAGATTTAACTGGAATTCCTTCAAGTACCCAAATAACAAATATTGTGTTGCTCCTTAATCCAGCTACTTCAACTGAAGACTCTATATTCATTGATAACTTTAGGTTTTCATTTGATCCATCTAGCATTTCAAAACAAGACTTAAGCTCAAAAACGAAGATTTATCCAAATCCTTTCGCTGATAATTTTACTATTTCATCAACAGATTTCATTTCTACCATAAAAATAACGGATTTAACTGGAAAACTTATCCATAAAGAAACTCCTGGCAACTTAAAAGAATGTTTAATCAATACAGCATTTTTGGAATCTGGTATTTACATAATTACTATCCAAAATAATCTAGGAACATCTTTTTCAAAAGAACTGATAAAACATTAAAACCATGGAAACAAATAGGTATGAATTATTTTAACACTATATTATTTTTGATATCTATTATTTTGTTTACTTCATGCAAGCAAAGTGATCCCATCCAAACACAATATAATCTTGTTTGGTCTGATGATTTCAACGGAACAGAACTCGATGAGAACAAATGGGATATACAGCTTGGAGATGGTTCCGATTATGGACTATGGCAATGGGGAAATAATGAAGCCCAATACTACAGAGCTGAAAATATTGAAGTGAATGGAGGCTTTCTCAAAATCAAAGCGATGGCAGAAAATTTTGCAGGCTATGACTATACCTCTGCCCGAATACGTTCGATAGGTAGTGGAGATTTCAAATATGGAAGAATAGAGGCATCTATTCGTATGTCGGATGTTCAAGGATTGTGGCATGCGTTTTGGCTTCTTCCTAGTAACCCAAGTGAATCATGGCCAGAGAGTGGTGAAATTGACATTATGGAATATGTAGGTAAAAAACCAGATGAAATATTAAATACTGTTCACTTTGCAGATCAATTTTCAAATCACCAATACATCAGTGACCCCGAGTACTTCATCCAGAATAATGAATTTCACAAATATATTGTGGAATGGAATGAAAATATTATTACCTGGTATATTGATGATTTAGAAACGTTTAAAGTAACTAGAACAAACAATCTTATCAGTTCTACTTGGCCATTTGATGCAGAATTTCATCTACTACTTAATACGGCTGTTGGTGGAAATTTAGGAGGAAGTGTAGATGCTAACGCACTCCAAAACCCGCAATATATGGAAGTAGATTATGTGAGAGTTTACCAACGCTAATTGATATACGAGAAATAATATTAATGACAAAAACATTTATATCAACGTTCTTATTAGGAATCTTTTGTGGCTTCATTCATGCTACCCCTATTGCCGTAGAAATAGTAAAAAATAAAAATGGCTATCAACTACTTAGAGGAGGTAAACCCTACTATATACAGGGAGCTGGAGGAACAGTTCATCTGGACAAATTAAAATCTTACGGAGGTAACTCAATTCGAACTTGGGGTGTAGATGCAAATACGGATAAAATTCTTGATGAAGCTGAAAAAGAAGGCTTGACAGTAACATTTGGAATTTGGATGGGACAAGAAAGGCAGGGATTCGATTATAGTAACGAAGAAGCTGTAAAAACACAGCTTGAAATGTTTAGACAAACTGTCCGGAAGTACAAAGATCATCCAGCTATACTAATGTGGGGAGTGGGTAATGAAATGGACTTAGACTATAGCAATTTCGATGTTTGGAAGCATCTTGAGGAGATTTGCAAAATGATTCACGAAGAAGATCCCAATCACCCAACTATGGCAGTTACTGCAGGGTTAGATGTAGCAGAAGTTAAACTCATAAATAAATTTACCCCTAGTCTAGACATTCTAGGAGTAAACACATACGGAGACATTTCTTACCTACCAGAATCGATTAAAGTATATGGCTGGAACAAACCTTACGTAGTTGCAGAATGGGGTCCTTATGGCTGGTGGGAAGTTACTAAAACTAGCTGGGGTGCATCTATTGAAGAAACGAGCACACAAAAAGCCGAAACCTATTCTAAAAGCATCAAAGCCATAGTTTCTGATAAAAACAATTGCTTAGGCTCTTATGTGTTTCTTTGGGGTCAAAAACAAGAACACACTTCCACATGGTTTGGCTTGTTTACTGAAAGTGACGAAGAAACAGCTGTAATGGATGTGCTTATCGAAGAATGGACTAGTAAACCACCAAATAACTTTGCTCCCAGTATACAAAATTTTAAACTTACCAATAAAAGTGCACACGAAAATATCATTGTTAACTCCACAATTCAGCTGGAAGCATCTGTTGTGATTGAAGATGAAGACGATGATAAGTTAACCTATGAATGGCAAATTATTCCAGAAAGCACAGATAAGAAAACAGGAGGCGACAAAGAAAGAGCACCACGTCCATTGAAAGGATTTTTTCCAAAGAATTCTACAAGCAAATCAATAGTTAAATTCTACACACCCAAAAAAGAAGGTGAATACCGATTATTTCTCTATGTTCATGATGGCAATGGAAATGTAGCCACTGGTAATATTCCCTTTAAAGTTCAGGATTAGATTTGTTATGTTGACAGCATCCTAAGCAATTAAATATTTTGAACCATATTCCTTTTACTTTTATGAAATTCCGCTAGTCTATCGAGAGGACGCCGCAGAATCAAACCAATTTGAATACCATTATCAGCACAAATGTCCCTAAGTTCATTTTCTAGTAAACTTGCAATTGAACCCACAAAATTGACTTTTACTCTCTGATAATCTTTATAACATTTAACATGTATATCTATAAATTGTTGAAAATTACTTCGAATAAGTTTTTGTGAATACTTTAATTCTTTATGCTTAATAAAAATAGGCATAAATGAAGCTATATAAACATTGGCATTTGGCTTCATATATACATTTTCATTAATCACAGCGTTTGTCAATCCCATGTCAATAAGCTCCTTTTCTATTGGAGCCGGTAGTCTTTTATACTGGAAATCAGCAAGCAAGATTTTACCAAAGTGACTTCCACTTCCCTCATCCCCCAAGATGTAGCTTAGAGCAGGCAATTCTTCTGAAACAATTCCACCATCATAATAACATGAATTTGAGCCGGTTCCTAAAATACAAGAAATGATAGGTTCGCCTGTATAGCAGGCAAAAGCAGCTGCGGTTAAGTCATGGGAAACAAAAACCTCCGCTTTAGAAAAAAAATGAGAAAGTGCTTTTTCTAAAATTGAATTTAATTTTACCGATGAACAACCAGCACCGTAAAAAAATACTTCTGCTATTTCATCCTTTATCTGGCATAATTCTTTATGACGGTTTAATTCTCGCAAAACATCTTCTTTCTTATGGAAATACGGGTTAAATCCTTTGGTAGAAAATGTTGTTTCTACAGGAGCACCTATCAATTTCCAATCTGCTTTTGTAGAACCACTTTCAACAACTAAAAACATATTCTGGATTTTCTATTAGATTTCAAAAATAATAAAAATATCTTTAGATATTGTACTTTATACAAAAAGTAATTAACTTTGTTATTTATCAAAGTAAAATTAATTGCAAACAAAACCGAAACAAACTACATAGATATCAATGCAATTCAATGAAAACAGAACAACTTGAATTGCCAACAAAAGAAAATTTTGATTTAATAAAGCTATCAATATGAATTTGAAGCAAAAAATAAGGTACAAAATAAATCCATTTAATATTGTGATTTTTGGTGGAGATGGTGACCTATCAAAACGAAAGATTGTTCCTGCTCTCTTTCACAGATATGCTGCCAAGCAATTAAATGTAGATTTTAATATCTATTGTATTTCGCGATCTTCAAATGATGAGGAGCAATTTAAGACAGTACTTAGAGAATTTATTGTAAAAACCAACCACAAAGGCTCCAAAGAAAAGGCTACAGATGAATTCCTCAAGCATGTCAAACTCCTACAAATCAAAAAAAATAGTGATGCATTTTATGCTGATTTAAAAAATAGTCTAGATGAAAATGCCGAGCGCCAAAGGGTGTTCTATTTTTCGGTACCTTCCTCAGCTTTTTCAGAAATATGCGGAACACTTCGAAGTTCAGGATTAGTTAATGATAGCAGTAAGGTAGTTTTAGAAAAACCATTAGGTCATGACTTAAAATCAAGTCAATCCATTAATGCGATTATCTCTTCAACATTTAAGGAAAAACAGATATTCAGAATTGATCATTACCTTGGAAAAGAGACGGTACAAAACATTATGGTTTTGCGATTTGCTAACCATCTTTTCGAGAGAGCATGGAATGCGGAAAATATTGAAAACATACAAATTACGGTATCAGAAAGTTTAGGTGTAGAAAAGCGAGCGGGATATTATGATAACACCGGAGCTCTATTGGATATGATTCAAAATCATCTTTTACAACTCCTTTGCCTAATAGCCATGGAGCCACCTGCAAGCTTAAATCCAGATTCTGTACGAAACGAAAAAGTAAAAGTTCTTCAGTCACTAAGACTTTTCAAGCCTTCAACAATCAAAGGCAATGTGGTGCGTGGTCAATACACCAGAGGTGCAAATGGTAATGAAAAATTAAATTCTTACCTCGAAGACATTGAAAAATACAATTCAGAAACAGAGTCATTTGTCGCCATAAAGGCCTATATAGATAACTGGCGATGGAAAAATGTACCAATCTATCTCAGGACTGGCAAACGAATGAAAAAAAGATATTCCGACATTGTTATTAACTTCAAGGAATTACCGCACAATATCTTTCCAGACTCTGAACACCGACTAAGAAATAAGTTAATTATTCGTCTTCAGCCTGAAGAAAGAATAGAGCTAGTTCAACTGAGTAAAATACCGGGTCCAGGAGGCTACAGATTTAAACCAATTTCTTTAAAACTTGATTTTATAGATTCTTTCAAAGATCCCATGCCAAGAGCCTATGAAAGATTAATTATTGACATTATCCGGGGAAATCAAACTCTATTTATGCGTCATGATGAATTAGAAGCGGCTTGGAATTGGATTGAGTCAATTAGTGCTTTTTGGAATAAAGAGATACCACTGTCATTATATGAATCGGGAACATGGGGCCCTGGAGATGAAATTCTTGAAAAAAACACAAAATGGGAAACCAAAGATTCGAAATAACTAATATATTCTTCGATAAGAACATACTTTTTAGATCGATGGTAGATTCTATCATTGAAGAGCTCAAAGATGTAATTATCAGAAAAGGAGAAGCCACCATGTTACTATCTGGAGGCAGTACTCCTGGTCCTTTATATAAGTTATTAGATGAAGAATGTGCCTTTTTAGAAAAAATCAAAATCGGATTGGTAGATGAGCGATACGTTCCTGTTTCAAGTGAATTCAGCAATGAAAAGTACATAAAAAACTGTTTTTCCAAGCATCCTGAAGCGTTTTACCAAATAACGGGAATGGTAATAGATTCAGAAGATGAAAAAAAAAACATAGACCATGTAAACTCTAAATATCAAGATTTTCTAAACCAAACAGATATTGTAATACTTGGAATGGGAACAGATGGACATATAGCCTCTATTTTTCCGGAGGACAAGGAATCTTTGCGAGCTCTTTTAACAAGCGAAAAAACAATTCTTAAAACCAAAGCTCCGAGCAAACCGTCTCATCGTATTACTTGTAGTATGAAAATGATAACTGAAGCAACTAGTATATACATGCTTTTTCATGGCAATGAAAAAAGAAAAGTGCTACATGATAAAACTCAATCTTTACCTATTCATGATTTACTTGAAAAAAGAAAAGATGTTAAAATATTTTACCTAGATGATGATAAATAAAAAAATAAAAGAAATAACTGATCGTATTATTGAACGGAGTAAAACAGAACGTGACTCCTATCTAGAATCAGTAGCTTTTAATTTTAATAATTCCGGAGGAAGAAGTCAGTTGAGTTGCGGAAATCTTGCACATGCATTTGCTGGATGTGGAACATCCGATAAAAAAATAATTTCAGAAGGTATTGAACCAAATATTGGAATTATTTCTGCTTATAACGATATGCTTTCTGCGCATAAGCCCTATGAGCACTACCCCGAAGAAGTTAGAAAATATGCGAATGAAATGAACGCAACCGTGCAAGTAGCAGGCGGAACACCAGCAATGTGCGATGGTGTAACTCAAGGTCAACCAGGAATGGACCTTTCTTTATTAAGTCGGGATATAATTGCTTTATCTTCAGCAATTGGACTCTCTCATGATATGTTTGACGGAGTTATGAATCTTGGGATTTGCGACAAAATTGTCCCTGGGTTATTAATCGGCAATCTTAGCTTTGGACATTTACATTCTATCTTTATTCCCGGTGGACCCATGCCAACCGGGATTTCGAATGAAGAGAAAGGGAAAATTCGACAAGATTTTGCAGAAGGTAAAATAGGAAGAGAAGAACTTTTGAAAGGAGAATCAGATTCTTACCACTCTCCCGGAACATGCACCTTTTATGGCACAGCCAATAGCAATCAAATGTTAATGGAAATAATGGGTTTACAGCTTCCTGGGTCGAGTTTTGTAAATCCAGATACTAAAATGAGAAGAGCACTTAACAAAGAAGCTGTTTGTGTTTTATTAGAAAATATTCGGACAAAGAATCAATCAAGAATCATCGGAAGAATAATTGACGAAAAGTGCATTGTAAATGGAATTATTGGATTGCTTGCAACCGGAGGTTCTACAAACCACACGTTACACCTAGTAGCAATAGCCAAAGCTGCTGGGATCTCCATAAATTGGCAAGATTTTTCTGATCTCTCGGAAGTAATCCCATCTATAACAAGAGTATATCCAAATGGACCTGCAGATATCAATCATTTTCATGCAGCGGGAGGTATGGCTTTCGTTATTAGTACATTATTAGAGCAAGGCTTATTGCATAAAGATGTAAATACTATCATAGGAAAAGGACTAGAACTTTACACCAGAGAACCGAAACTACAGAATAGTACAATACAATATAAAGAAGGACCTAAGAAATCTTTAAATGATACCATAATACGTTCTGCAAACAATCCATTCCAAAAATCAGGTGGACTAAAAGTACTTAAGGGAAATATTGGTGTTGCTGTCATTAAAACTTCTGCTGTTGATCCATCCAACTATATTATTGAAGCAGAAGCTATTGTTTTTGATCATCAAAATGATTTAATCGAGGCCTTTCAAGCCGGGCAACTGGAAAAAGATTTTGTAGCAGTAATTCCCTTCCAAGGTCCAAAGCATAAAGGTATGCCTGAATTACACAAACTAACTCCTTCTCTCACAATATTACAAAAAAGAGGTTTTAAGGTAGCTTTAATAACCGATGGAAGAATGTCTGGAGCATCCGGAAAAGTGCCCGCAGCAATTCACGTAAGCCCCGAAGCAAGCACGGGAGGAGTAATTGGAAAAATTAAGACGGGTGATCGAATAACTTTAGATGCATCAACTGGTGTATTCAATTGCTTGGAAAAAGAAATTGAAAATAGACCAAACAGAACAGTGAACTATGATGATATGAGTCATGGTCGTCAGTTATTCAAAAACCTTAGAGGACTTATTTCTGAAAGTGAAAAAGGCGCAGGAATTTTATAAGATAAATATGCAAAACAATATAGAAAATATTTTAAAATATAATCCTCTTATACCTGTAGCTACTATTGAAAGTGTAGATGATATAGATACTATCTATAACCAGTTGGTTGCACAAAATGTTAGATGCATCGAAATTACCCTTCGAACAGAGGTTGCTTGGAATGCAATTTCTATCTTTCAAACTAAATATGGTTCGGAATTTAAAATTGGTGTTGGCACCGTTGTTTCAGTTGAAGATATAATTAAATGCGAAAAATTGGATGTCGACTTTATAGTAAGTCCGGGATATAGCGCATCAATGCTAAAGCAATATAAAAAGAGTAAATTACCTTTTCTTCCGGGTGTATCGACTCCTGGAGAAATAATTCAAGGAATTGAGGACGGCTGCCAATTCTTCAAGTTATTTCCAGCCAATCTATTTGGAGGAATTGATGCTTTGAAAACCTACAACAACGTTTTTCCAAATGTTAAATTTTGTCCTACTGGAGGAATAAATGAAAATAATCATCATTCGTTTCTAGCTTTAAACAATGTTATTTCTGTTGGAGGATCTTGGTTAATTAAATAGTAATAACGCACAAAATTAAAAAGGAAAGGTTAAAGTCCATTTGACATTCTAAATACTTTTTATCAGTTCCGACGGTGTCTCCCGGGATCTTTCTGATTTCATCTGAATACATTTAATCATGTTTTTGGGTCCAAAATTACTTATGAATAATTTAATTTAATTCAAAGTAATTATGATACTTATTGTAATTTTTACTATATTCGTACAAACAATACTTATTGTACAATATACAATTACGGTTATTTAACTTTTTAAACTAAAACATTATGAAAATCCTTTCTAGTATTACATTTCTTCTAATGGTGTTTATTGGGTTCTCCCAGACATTACCAGAAGATTTCGAAGCATCCATAATAACCTCCGACTTCACTGATTTCGATGGTGGTGTTGCGACAGTATTACCAAACCCTCAATCTTCTGGAATAAATACTAGCGCCACAGTTGGTCAAATTGTTCGTAATGGAGGGCTAACTTGGGGCGGAAGTAAATATACTCTTGCTGGTAATCTTGATTTCTCTACAATGACGAACATTACGATGAAAGTCTATACAGCTGCTCCAATTGGAACTACTATTAAATTCAAACTTGAAGGAGGAGTTGGTTCAGCGGAAGTAGATGCCTTAACTACGGTAACGGGAGCTTGGGAAGAAATCACTTGGAATTTTTCGGGAACTGCAAACACATTCAACACTATCGTACTAATGTTCGATTTTGGAAATGTAGGTGACGGAACCGCTACCTCTACATTCTTATTTGATGATATTGAACAATCGGCATCACCATTGACGCAAATTGATCTTCCTGTTACTTTTGAATCTGCAACTGTTGATTATACAATGACAGATTTCGGAGATAATATGTCAACATTATTAGTTGACCCAACGCTTCCTACGAATATGGTTATGCAAGTGGTTAAACCATTAAGTGCTCCAACGTGGGCAGGTACAACGATAGGTACTTCTCTTGGTTTTGTAAATGCAATTCCTTTCACAGCAACTGAAACAGAGATGTCTGTTCGTGTATGGTCTCCTGATGCCGGGATTCCTGTTCGTTTGAAAGTAGAAGATCACACAGACCCTGCGATTTCAGTTGAAACTGAAGCATTGACAACGGTTGCTGGGCAATGGGAAACATTGGTTTTTGATTTCGCAAATGAGGCTTCTGGTACAGCAGCTATCAATTTTGCAAATACATATAACAAGGCTTCTATCTTCTTCAACTTCGGTACAGATGGAGCAACGGCTGGTTCTAAAACATACTACTTTGATGACTTGATATTTTCAGCGCCACCACCTTCTGGCGATTTGGTAATCACAGCTGAAGTTTGTGGAAACACAGGAGGCTCTGAAGTTAGGATGACTGGACCTATCTGGAATTGGGATCCAACAACTGGACCAATTGCAGTTGATAATATGGATGGAACATATACATTTACCTTATCCCCTGCTCCTACCACTGATATGGAATACCTACTAATCTTAGATGGAGTGCAAGAAGATATGGTAGCTGCAGGAACCGCATCAGGAGACTGGTCCTGTACTCCGATAACAGATAACTTTAGCTATGCAAACAGACAATGGTTAATGACTGATCCACTTTCTTTAAGCGGATTAGTATACGGACAATGTAGCCCTTGTTCTGCACCACCTTCTGGCGATTTGGTAATCACAGCTGAAGTTTGTGGAAACACAGGAGGCTCTGAAGTTAGGATGACTGGACCTATCTGGAATTGGGATCCAACAACTGGACCAATTGCAGTTGATAATATGGATGGAACATATACATTTACCTTATCACCTGCTCCTACCACTGATATGGAATACCTACTAATCTTAGATGGAGTGCAAGAAGATTTAATTCAAGACATGGTGGATGGTGGTCAGTTGTGCACCCGTAACCGATTACTTCTCATATGCAAATAGACAATGGTTAATGACTGATCCACTTTCTTTAAGCGGATTAGTATACGGACAATGTAGCCCTTGTTCTGCACCACCTTCTGGCGATTTGGTAATCACAGCTGAAGTTTGTGGAAACACAGGAGGCTCTGAAGTTAGGATGACTGGACCTATCTGGAATTGGGATCCAACAACTGGACCAATTGCAGTTGATAATATGGATGGAACATATACATTTACCTTATCACCTGCTCCTACCACTGATATGGAATACCTACTAATCTTAGATGGAGTGCAAGAAGATTTAATTCAAGACATGGTGGATGGAGGCAGTTGTGCACCCGTAACCGATTACTTCTCATATGCAAATAGACAATGGTTAATGACTGATCCACTTTCTTTAAGCGGATTAGTATACGGACAATGTAGCCCTTGTTCTGCACCACCTTCTGGCGATTTGGTAATCACAGCTGAAGTTTGTGGAAACACAGGAGGCTCTGAAGTTAGGATGACTGGACCTATCTGGAATTGGGATCCAACAACTGGACCAATTGCAGTTGATAATATGGATGGAACATATACATTTACCTTATCCCCTGCTCCTACCACTGATATGGAATACCTACTAATCTTAGATGGAGTGCAAGAAGATTTAATTCAAGACATGGTGGATGGTGGTAGTTGTGCACCCGTAACCGATTACTTCTCATATGCAAATAGACAATGGTTAATGACTGACCCACTTTCTTTAAGCGGATTAGTATACGGACAATGTAGCCCTTGTTCTGCACCACCTTCTGGCGATTTGGTAATCACAGCTGAAGTTTGTGGAAACACAGGAGGCTCTGAAGTTAGGATGACTGGACCTATCTGGAATTGGGATCCAACAACTGGACCAATTGCAGTTGATAATATGGATGGAACATATACATTTACCTTATCACCTGCTCCTACCACTGATATGGAATACCTACTAATCTTAGATGGAGTGCAAGAAGATTTAATTCAAGACATGGTGGATGGTGGTAGTTGTGCACCCGTAACCGATTACTTCTCATATGCAAATAGACAATGGTTAATGACTGATCCACTTTCTTTAAGCGGATTAGTATACGGACAATGTAGCCCTTGTTCTGCACCACCTTCTGGCGATTTGGTAATCACAGCTGAAGTTTGTGGAAACACAGGAGGCTCTGAAGTTAGGATGACTGGACCTATCTGGAATTGGGATCCAACAACTGGACCAATTGCAGTTGATAATATGGATGGAACATATACATTTACCTTATCACCTGCTCCTACCACTGATATGGAATACCTACTAATCTTAGATGGAGTGCAAGAAGATTTAATTCAAGACATGGTGGATGGTGGCAGTTGTGCACCCGTAACCGATTACTTCTCATATGCAAATAGACAATGGTTAATGACTGATCCACTTTCTTTAAGCGGATTAGTATACGGACAATGTAGCCCTTGTTCTGCACCACCTTCTGGCGATTTGGTAATCACAGCTGAAGTTTGTGGAAACACAGGAGGCTCTGAAGTTAGGATGACTGGACCTATCTGGAATTGGGATCCAACAACTGGACCAATTGCAGTTGATAATATGGATGGAACATATACATTTACCTTATCACCTGCTCCTACCACTGATATGGAATACCTACTAATCTTAGATGGAGTGCAAGAAGATTTAATTCAAGACATGGTGGATGGAGGCAGTTGTGCACCCGTAACCGATTACTTCTCATATGCAAATAGACAA
>CALSMU010000006.1 GCA_943787535.1 uncultured Flavobacteriales bacterium
GGCTAAACTGCGTTTTAATGCAGTATAGGTGTTGTTATGCTTTTTTATATAAGTTACTAGAAACATGGAGTTTTAACGTAATTATTGGAGTTATGATCAATGGTAAAGTTAAATTTCTTTGAATCTTTCCACCTTGTGTATTCTACATAATCCCAAATACCTTGATGTGTTAACTTATAACTTCCATTTATTTTACCATCAATGAATTCTAAATACCAATCTTCATCCATTGGAATTATTCCATCGTTTTCTTCAAATACTTTTTCTTCTCCAAAAAATGCCGGTATCAAAGTAATGGGTTCTGCCATACCTTTGTATTTTATTTGTAATGCTTTGGAATTACTATCAAAACCTACCCAAATCATCATTTCTTTCTTATTATCATTTGTATAACAGATATAGTGTTCAATCTTTTCATCAACACTTGTAGGTACTTTAGTGATATCTCCATTCATTTTTATACGATATTTTTCTGCAACTGTAGTATCATCTAAAGTAAGTTCGCTATGAAATGGTTCTCCACCCCATAATTCATTTTGAACAGATATAATGGTATCTTCTATAAATGAAAAGGACTTTGTATGGCAAATTGGTTCATTGCAATCGTCAGTTTTGTAAATATTAAAATGGTTTAATTTTTTTCCTTGTAAATCGTAAATGATAATTTTTGATGTGCTCATATCCGAAATTTCGATTGAACTTATAAAAATTTCATCTACTTTTTTGAAGGATTTTCCTATTACAGATTCTGGAGTATTTTCATTAGGATTATTACCAATAAATTTATCGTACAAAGAATTTGGAATGCTTTTGTTTTCATGATGCAGCGATTGAAAATACTCAAAACTTAAAGTGTCTGGTATTATACTATCTGTGGATTGTTTTAACGAAGATGAAGTTTTGTTTTTATCTGTTGTTTTATCCTTACAGGAAACTGATAGAATAATTAAAAAGATAAATATTATTGATTTTGAGTTCATAATGTTGTTCCGATTAATAATAAAGCATAACGTAGTGCTAAAACACATATGTGTTTTATCCTACTATGGTGCAATCTAGTTAAAAATCTTCAAAAACACCACTATCACTAATTTTTACGTTTTTTAATGTTGTCAAACGGACTTTTTATTTTGGCAAAATCAGATTTCGAAACGTGCGTGTAAATCATCTTATTTGTTTTAAGTGTAACTATAAGAAATTATATCGTGGAGCTTAGCCTTTGATGTGCGTTGAAAGTAGGATATTGCTTTTTCTGTATATACAAAATATTAAAGGTTAGAAATAAAAATACTAAAAAGTAAATTCTGATCTCCACTTTTGCTTTTTCTTTTTTGCCACAGGTTTATTTCTTAAAATAAACTATTGATTAAGGAGTCTTTAGCTATTTCAAGTCCTTTATCAACTACGTTGTTAATCTCATCTCCAACAGCATCATCCACAAAATCAGTAATATTATTCAATATTTGTTCTCCTTTTGGTAGTTCAAAATCTACTTTCCAAAATTCACCTTCATGAACTAATTTGTAAACAACAGTTTCTTTGTTTTTAAAGGTAACTTCGCATTCGCATGTGGTTTCAGCGTTCGCAGGGCATTTAATAGATTCAATTACGCGCGCTTCGGTTTCGTTTACATTTGTTCCTAAAATTACCAAGTCATCAAACATATTGAGTAAGGAGTTCTCAGCGCTTTCTAATTGATCAATTCCATGGACTGTCGCATTTTTTTTGGCAGTTTCCCAGTCCTTGTTTTCGTAGGCATTGGAAAATGCTTCAGTAGCTTGTTCCGGAGTTTGTTGTTCTACACAAGAAGTAAATAAAAGAGTAATCAATACTGCGATAAATAGTGTGGTAGATTTCATGTTTTATATTTTATAATTGTAATTTTTTAAGTTATATTATTTCCATTTGTTTCAAAATAGATGCCAAATATAACTAATTTGAAATATTTCAAATTGATGATGGTGGTTATCTGATGTCGCCTTCGCAAGGACATCATTAATATAGTGTCTAGCTTTTTATTTATTCAAGTAGTTTCTAAGTTTAATATCTTAAATCTTTTGAATAATCGGGTTAAAAGCTTTAGAGGTAATCATTACTTTATCTCCTTCAGAAAGGTTGGAAGCTTCTTCGTTCGTAGCAATTACCTGAATTATATTATTGTTTGAGAGTATGCTAACAATATTGATGACGTCTGAGGGTTGTATGGAAAGGATAGTACCTATCGTTTTGTATTTTCCTGTAGTTTTTTTGTCTAGAAATAATTCTTCTGGAGTTCCTTGCTTTAGAATAGAGCCATTCTCCAATTTTATGACATGATCCGATAGTTTAAATACTTCCGAAATATCGTGACTGACTAAGAAAGTGGTTAGGCTATATTTCTTATGAACTTTTAAAATATAATCTTGCAGTTTAATTCGCATTTCACCATCTAAAGCAGATAAAGGTTCGTCTAAAAGCAGAATGCTTGGTTTTTGGACCAATGCTCTTGCTAGTGCAACGCGTTGTTTCTGACCTCCCGAAAGTGTTTCTGGTTTTCGATCCTGCAAATCAGTCAGTTCGATGGTTTGGATTAGCTCGTTAATAACATCTTTCGATTGACCTTTGTTTAAAGCAAATTCGAGATTTTCTTTTACCGTCATATTTGGGAAAAGCGTGTAGTCTTGAAAAACAAAACCAACTTTTCTTTTTTGTGGATTAAGATTGATTTTGTTAGTTGAGTCAAACCAAGTGGTTTTGTTGACTGATATGGAGCCTGAATCTTGTTGGGTCAATCCTGCAATCAATCTTAAAATAGTTGTTTTTCCTGCTCCCGAGGAGCCAAAAATAGATACAAGTTCACCTTTATTGATCGTGCAGGAGACCTTTAGGTTAAAATTTCCGGTAGTAGAAAGTAGTCTTTTATGGATGTCTATTTCTATCATCTTGAAAATTTATTAGAGCGATTATTGTTGATGTAAACCAATAGTAATATAGCAAATGTGACTGCTAGTAGGATGCCAGAGTAAACATGTGCTGTAGAGTAGTTGAGTGATTCAACTTCATCATAAATGGCAATAGAAACAACCTTAGTTTGGTTCGGGATATTACCGCCAATCATTAATACAACACCAAACTCTCCAACTGTATGAGCAAAAGTAAGGACAATTCCAGTTAAAATAGATTTCTTGATGTTCGGGATTAGCACCTTTGTAATTGTCTGGTATTTAGATTTTCCTAAAACAAAAGAGGCTTCGGATAACGAAGAGGGTAGGCTAGCGAATCCAGCTTGTAAAGGCTGAACCATAAAAGGCAAGCTGTATATAATTGATCCAATTACCAATCCCGAGAAAGAAAAGGCTAGTTTTAAACCAAAAACATCGTTTAGAAAGGATCCGATTCCGCTCTCTGGACTGAAAGCAATCAATAAGTAAAAACCCAATACAGTTGGAGGAAGAACTAGAGGTAAGCTAACGATGGCTTCAATTATTGGTTTTATTCTCGACTTAGTGTTTGCCGTCCAATATGCTAGTGGTATGGAAATAACCAAGAGAATTACTGTTGTACTCAAGGCTAGTTGTAGTGTTAATATGATAGGTGACCAATCTAGCATTCGGATAGGATGATTTCGTTGGTTTTAATCAAGGCAGTTACAGTGTCGTGGTATTTTAAATTGAGATTTTCAATACTTCTAGTAGTGATTATAGAAGATAAATTAACACCGTTAAAATCCAAATTCACCTGACTTAAGAGTCGTCCTTTTTTTATTGAACTTATAGTGCAGGTTAATTTATTTTGAGCACTGATATTGAGTATCTTGTCACTGGATATTATTACTTCGGTTTCTTTAAATAGTATTGCTATTTCATTTCCGATTTCCAAATAAGAATAGTCACTAGGTTTGCCAATAATTATGGCTTTCATTTTTGTTTGTTGAGCATTCAGTTCTATCAACAACAATTCACCGTGACTATTGATTCCTTCTATTTTGCCTTTTAGTCGATTCATTCTTCAGGGGTTAAATAACCGTATTTATTTAGAATTTCTGAAGCTCTTTCGGAAAATAAAAAATTATAAAAAGCTTTTGCTTTTTCTGGGTTAGTCGATTCTTTTAATAGCACAGCCGCTTGAAGAATTTCCCCATGCTCATTTAAATTGATTGTTGTCCACTTTCCAAAAGTTTTCATTTTACTATATACAACTACAGAGTATGCGGTAAAACCGATATCTGCGGAACCTGTTGTGATAAATTGATTTACCTGTGAAATACTTTCTCCAAATACTAATTTGTGTTTTACTCGCTTATATATACCGTTATGTTTCAATACATCGATGCTCGCTTTTCCATAAGGAGCGGTCTTTGGGTTGGCAATTGCTATATTTTTTATAGTGTCTGTTGTTAATAGGTTTATAGTTGGTGTGAATTCTTTTAACGTCCATAATCCTAATTTTCCCTTTGCATAGACTTTTGGTGCTGACGTTGTTAGTCCCAGAGAGTCAAGATAGGCAGGATATTTTGTGTTTGCTGATACAAAAACATCAAACGGTGCTCCTTGTTCTATTTGGGAAGTTAGCTTGCTAGAAGAAGTAACTATAAGTTGAATATTAATGTCATTGTCCTTTTTGAATTCAGAAACAATTTCACTCATAGCGAATTGCATATTTGCTGATGTCGCAATATTTAAAGTGTTTTCATTACTGCAACTAGTGATTAATGCAAACGAAAGGCTTATAAATACTATGTGTCTAAATTTCATTTATGTTATAAATGACGAAATATAAAGGAAACTAAATGGATTAGAAAAGATTAAAGCATGAGTTTTATCATGTAGAAATTAAAGTTTGCTTAAAAAACTTCAATGACTGGAATCCTTAGGATAACTTTGGTTCCCGAGGGCTCTTTCATATCAATAATCTCAAATGATTTAACGGATAAATCATCACTCAATGAAGCTAGTCTTTCTTGAGTCAGCACGAGAGCAGTTGATTTATGGTAGCTTGATTTTTGGTGTCTTACTTCTTTGGCGGCAATTCTTCCGCGTCCATTGTCGTTAACAGAGCATTCTATAAATGTTTCTTTCCATATAAAATTAATAGTTATTTTGCCTCGATGGTTTAGCTCTTTTATTCCGTGTACTAAAGAATTTTCTACGAATGGCTGTAATAAAAGAGGAGGGATCCCGTATGCATCTGTTTGAATGTTTTCATCTACAATTATTTCATAATCGAAGTTATCCTCGTTACTTAATTGCTCTAAATTCAGGTAGTTCTCTAATGCTTCAATTTCATCTTGTATGGTAATTAATGTGTTTCGACTGTTTTCCAATACTTTGCGCATAAGTTTTGAAAATTTTGCTAAATAATAGCGAGCGGCTTTTTCATCTTTTTTTGCAATTAAAGCCTGAACAGTATTCATAGCGTTAAAAATGAAGTGTGGGTTCATTTGAAGTCTTAGCGCCTTCTGCTCCATTTCAAGCATATTTTTTTCAAGCTTTAAGCGCTCTCTTTCTTTTTTAAGTTGCCGCTTTCTGTTTCTGTAAATCAACAAAAGTATTGATAAGAGTATAAAGGATGCAACGTTTATAAACCACCAGGTTTTCCAAAATGGAGTAAGTATTTTGAAAGAAACTTCAATTGGCTCTGTCCATACACCGTCCTCATTTCCAGCTTTAATTTTAAATGTAAAAGTACCTGAGGGTAGGTTAGAGTATGTGGCAATTTTGTGCTTATTTATAGGGGACCATTCGCTTTCAAATCCCTCAAGTTTGAATTGGTAATAAACCTCCTCTGGGTTTTTTAGATTTACCCCTTCAAAATGAAAGCTAATATGATTTTCATTGTAATTGAAATTAAGCATATTCTCAATTTTGTACCAGTCGTTCACGTCTTCAGTTATGCTTTCGTAAAACAGAGTGATATTAAACATACTTAGCTTTGGAGCAATGGTGTTGATTTTAGATTGGAAGGGGTTGTGACGGTTTAGGCCGTTTAAAGTTCCGATCCATATATTGCCACTTTGAGAAACAGATATGGCGTTTGTGCAGGTTTCACCACCAAGGAAACCCTCATTTTTCCCAAAATGCTTGATACCTGAGATTTCACCTGACTCAGTAAAAGATACTCTGTCTACACCACCTCCAGCTCCTAGCCATAATTGTCCAAGTTTGTCAAATTGAAGTAAGTATATATTGTTACTGTTTAATCCATCTTTTTTTTTAAATTGCTTGAAAGAGACAGCGCTGCTTCTAACGTCCGCGTGGAATAATCCCTCTAGAAGGGATGCGGCCCAAAGTTGATTGAAATCATCAAATGCGATAGATTTGATAACTACATTTTTTTTGATTCCTTCATTTGCTCCATAATGCGTTATTTTTCCATTTTTAATATAGCCAATATGTCCATTATTCGTTCCAAACCACATTCTGTTTTCATTATCGCTAGCAAGGGTATTGACTCTGTTACCGGGTAATCCATTTTCTTGTCTGAAATTCCTTATGGTGAAGTTAAGTTCTCCGTAGTTGGTTGGGGTTAATTTTGAAATTCCGCTAACAGTTGCAATCCAGATATTGAAGTCTTTGTCTTCTGTTATGCAGCGAATCCAGTCATCTGCTAGTCCTTTTTTTCCATTGATTTGAGTGTAGTTGCTTCCATCAAAGATATATACACCATTTCCTTCTGTTCCAATCCAAATGTTTCCTAAGTGATCTTCAAATAAAGTTTTACATTGATGGTCGTGAAAATCGGTATTTTGGTTATGGTAAATTACAGTGTCATTGCGCATTTCAGCGAAACCAAAAGGTCCTGTTCCTGCCCATAGGGAATTGTCAGTGCCACCGAGTACTGAGAAAAATGTAGTATGTAAAAACCCTTCTTCGAGATTATAATGTTTGAACTGTTGTCCATGGTACTTATTTATACCACCACCATTAGTTCCAAACCACATGTTACCCCAGCTGTCTTGTACTATTATTCGTACATTATTTGCAGAAAGTCCTTTTGATTCGTTGTATGTTTTTTCAGACTTCTTTTTTAAATTATATTTAATTGCACCATTGGCTTGCGTGGCGGCCCAGATATTTTGTTTGTTGTCTACAAAAATATTATGTACAATATGATTTGACTTTCCTAAAACATACCATCCATTATCGCTGTGGATATTTAATCCATGTCCGTAGGTTCCTACCAAAAGTTGACCATTCAGTTCATTGACACTTCTTACTTTATTTGAGGAGAGCCCGCTTTTAAACGTATAGCGTGTTACGTGTCCTTTATCAATCTTGAATAACCCGTTATCGTTCCCTGTCCAAATAATACCAATACTGTCCACAAATAAACAGCTGATGTTGTATTTAAGTTTTGCATTATTCGAAATAAAAGCTATCCATTGATTATTTTCGTAATAATATAGCCCTGCATTAGTAGCTGCCCAGATAGTGTTGTTTTTGTCTTCAACAATTGCTGATACTAAAATATCGTACTTTTTCGAAATAGGATGTTTTGTAAATGATATTCCGTTGTAATGCGTTATTCCTTCACTTGTTCCAATCCAAATATTGTGTTTACTATCTTCAAATAACGAATAAATTTTATCTCCTGAAAGTCCTTCTTCTTTGGTGAACGTGGTGAATTCTTTTCCGTTAAATTTTGATAAACCTTCACCAATGGTTCCAATCCATAATAATCCTCGAGAATCTTGTATCATCGTATGCACCTGTGACTGTGGCAGTCCTTCTTCAACGGAGTAGTGCTGAAATTTAAATTGTTGGGAGTGGTAATTTACTCCACATAAACAAATGAGTATGGTTAATATGTATTTGATTTTTCTCAAATATTTAAATCTTCCTCGATATTAATATTTTTCAAGTAACTATTAATGGTGTCTTTATTATTCGTGAATTCGATCCATTCTATAAAATCATAGCCAATTCGATTCCAAACTTCAATATAACTTCCGTTTAGATCATATAAATGAACTGTATGAGATCTATACTGCCTTGTTGCTAAAAATATTCCTCCTTCTAGCAAAAGAGCCCTTTTTGCATTAATAGATAGTTTATTAAACGTTTTTTGGTCCATCAGCCTCAAGATACTAAATATAATTTAACGGAATCAATTATATGAAGTCAATGATGCTTAGTTTTGAATAATGGAATTCAAACTAGTTTCTGAATATTCTCCAACAGGAGATCAACCGCAGGCCATAAAGCAATTGGTTGAAGGATTGAAAAATGGCGTGAAAGACCAAACATTGCTAGGTGTTACGGGTTCAGGAAAGACGTTTACAATCGCTAATGTAATTAAAGAGGTCAATAAACCAACTTTGGTGTTGTCACATAATAAGACCCTGGCAGCACAGTTGTACACAGAGTTCAAATCTTTTTTTCCTAACAACGCTGTAGAATATTTTGTTTCCTATTATGATTATTATCAACCTGAAGCTTATTTACCTGTAACCGATACCTTTATTGAAAAGGATTTACAGATAAACGATGAAATTGAAAAATTGCGTTTGCATACTACTTCCTCGCTTTTATCAGGAAGGAAAGATGTCATAGTTGTCTCATCTGTATCTTGTATTTATGGAATTGGAAACCCAGAGGAGTTTTACCAAGGTGTAAGCACTATAAAAGTTGGGGAAATTGTTTCACGAAATAAATTTTTATTAAGCTTAGTAGAAAGTTTGTATTCAAGAACCACTTCAGAGTTTACACGCGGAACATTTCGAGTTAAAGGAGATACAGTTGATATTTACTTAGCTTATACAGAAGTGGCTTTAAGAGTTGTTTTTTGGGGAGATGAGATTGAGTCAATAGAAACTTTTGATCCAATTAACAACAAAACCGCTGAACAGTTTCAGGCCTATCAGATATTTCCGGCAAACATATTTATTACGAGTAAGGATACAATCAATAATGCGATCAATGAGATACAAGATGATATGATGGCACAGACTGAATACTTCAAAGAAACAGGTAAACACTTAGAAGCAAAGCGTCTTAAAAGTAGGGTGGAGTATGATTTAGAAATGATGCGGGAATTGGGTTATTGTTCAGGAATTGAGAATTATTCGCGTTACTTTGATCGAAGAAAACCGGGAACAAGACCCTTTTGTCTGCTTGATTACTTTCCAAAAGACTTTATGATGGTTATTGACGAAAGCCACGTTACAATCCCGCAAATTAAGGCAATGTATGGAGGTGATAGATCTCGTAAAGTGAATTTAGTTGATTATGGTTTCCGTTTGCAAGCGGCAATAGATAACCGTCCGCTAAAGTTTGAAGAATTTACAGAGATTATTGGTCAGACAATTTATGTAAGCGCCACTCCTGCAGACTATGAGCTGGAAAAATCAGAAGGAATTATTGCCGAGCAAATCATACGGCCTACAGGGTTATTGGATCCGGAAATCTTCATCCATCCAAGTTTAAATCAAATTGATGATTTATTAGAAGAGATAACGGTCGTCACTGAAAGAGAGGAACGTGCCCTTGTCACTACCTTAACAAAACGGATGGCAGAGGAGTTAGATAAGTTTTTAGCAAAAATGGGTGTCAGGTGTCGTTACATTCACTCTGATGTTGATACATTAGAAAGGGTTGAGATTCTAGCAGATCTGAGAAATGGTTTATTCGATGTTTTGGTTGGTGTTAATTTACTGAGAGAGGGATTGGATTTGCCAGAAGTTTCTCTTGTGGCTATTCTAGACGCTGATAAAGAAGGATTCTTACGTTCTGAAAGGTCTTTGGTGCAAACTGTTGGTAGAGCAGCACGAAACGTAAATGGCAAGGTAATTATGTATGCTGATAGAATTACTAATTCCATGCAAAAAACCATAGATGAGACTACCCGAAGGCGAGCTGTACAATTAAAGCACAATCAGGAACATGGAATTGTTCCTACGCAAATCCTTAAGTCAAAAAGAGAGGTAATTGGTCTAGGTATAGATAAAACTATCGTCGAGTCTTATGAAATGAATGATGAAGTTGGAATTGCTGCGGATCCGGTAGTTCAATATATGTCTAAAAGTGAATTGGAGTTATCCATTGCACGCGTAAAATCTAAGATGTTTGAAGAAGCTAAAAAGGAAAATTTCATTGAAGCAGCTGTGTTAAGAGATGAAATGTTTTCTCTTAAAAAATTATTGATAGAAAAAATGAACTAAAGGTTGTAATATCCCACACAAAGAATAATCGCTCCTTTTAATTTAACAAGAATTTCTTCGCCCCATTCATTTACTTCTGTTTCCCTCTCCACGGCAGGAATGATGTAATCAATAAAAATCTTTTTTAGCCTCATTTTATCCACAATAGCAGAATCTACACCTTTTTTTAATTTTGCTTTTTTTAATTTCTCTATCATTTCAGTTGTTTCAAAGAAAAATTCATCTCCCCCTACTTCAGCTTGTTCGTAGAGTAAAACCCTTCTCTTGTCATTGTCGGGTTTGTCATAAATTTTTATTTGAATTTTATTATGTTCGATTCCTTTGGTGTTATAGGAAAGCCGGTATTCGGCATTTTGAATTGTTGCTATCTCAACTTCTTTTACATATTCATATGGCTTATAGCTGAATTGCGTAGTTTTTATGCCGTCGTATCGGTAGGGTTTTAGTGCTGCTCTGCAGCCTTTTTTATATCCAGAAAGTACTTCTTTGAATGCTGCTTTAGCAGCCGCCTCAGGGTCAAGATCATCTTTTTTTCTTTTCTTCTGAGCTAACGAACTATTAGCTAAGAGAAGAATTAGAATAATTGATATGATGTCTTTAAGCTTCATAAATAAATTATTGTACTATTGATTCACGAAGTTCAACAATCTTGCCAGACATAAGAGTTATTTCATCTTGGGTTAATATAATGTCTATGTAATCTGCTTCTTCCCCTAGTGTAGTAACAGATTCTAGGCTGTAATACGTGTCAATTAAGTCTTGAATATCGTCAATTAAGTCTTGAATATCGTCATTTTGATCCTTAATATGTTCTAGTCCTTTAATTAAAATTTCACCAAGGGTCATTTGTTCTGATATCAATACACCAACTCTTTTTTCTTGGTCCTTCATTACCGTGCTTGCTCCCATAAACATTCCCTCTACCCAAGCTCCAGTATAGTATATTACCGATAAATCTTGTTTTCCATTTTCTTCAATATAATCATCGGTATTTTCTTGCAGTAATATTAAAATCTCAATGATTGAATCTTGGCTAGCTACATTGGCTTCAAATCGCTCAATTAATCCCGATGAATTAAATATAGTTTCCAATCCAATTTTACTTCCTAGCGTTCTTAAAGTCTTTAGAAATTCACTTGCTTCATCGTATTTTTCGTGGATAACACTATACGCTAGATCTGAAGAGTATACACCAAACGCTAAAGATTGTCTGAGCTTTGTGGAATACTTATCAATACGATTTCGGGGGTTAGTAAGTTTTAAATCATAAACTAACCCTGCCTTTTTGAATATAGAGGCTACCTGAAGAGTAGAAGGAGGAATAAATTCATAGTCGGAAGAAACTTCGTTATAAATTGCTTCTTGAATTTCTTCTTGCGACTTTTCATCGAAAGAAGTTTTTTCATTTTCTATTGACTCTCCACAGCTAATTGAAATAAGTAAGATGCTTACTATTAACGTTAACAGGGAGAATTGATTCAGTATGATTTTTGTAAAAGCTTTTAGCATGTTTCAATTTACGAATATTTATTCTTGTGAATCGTTAAAAACCTCAATTTCTTTTGAGGTAACCACAAGATCGGTGAATTTCCCTTTGTAGCGAGTAGCTTTTACCAGATGATTATCTATCCAGTGGTAATTTCCTCCTCTTGGTTTTCCAAATAAAATACCATGATATTTGAAACCATGCTTACTAAGCCAAGCTTCAGTAACGGTTCTATTTTCTTCTACTCTAGACGTGAAAAATGTAATGATATGTCCTTCTTCATACCATTTATTTAATGTCTCCAGGGCATCTGGAAATGGTTCGCAAGTTGCCATTCTTTCAGGTTCTTCATTTGGAATGTCATCCGTAATCGTACCATCAATATCAATCATGTAATTTTTTACATCACTTGGAAGTTTAGGGCTGATGGGAAGTCCATCTTCACCAAGTACTTCCTGCAGTATTTCTTCTTTCTTTGTCATGCAGTTCAATAATAAATCAATCTTCTAACCTTAGCTATGTGCTTAGCTAATCTAATCACTTGTTTTGTGTATCCAAACTCATTGTCATACCAAGCATAAATTGTAACACTTTTACCATCTGCAGAAACAATAGTTGCATTACTATCGAAAACCGAAGCACACGTATTTCCAATTATATCGTTTGAAACCAATTCTGGATTGATTTGATAATTAATCTGGTTTACTAAGGGCCCTTTGATAGCAGCTTCTTTCATTAAAGCATTTACGTCTTTAACAGATGTAGGTTTATTAATGTGAATGTTTATTATCGCTAAAGAACCATTAGGTGTGGGAACACGAACGGCATTTGCGGTCAGCTTTCCTGCCAATGAAGGAATTACTTTCGTTACAGCTTTTCCTGCTCCAGTAGATGTGATAACCATGTTTATAGGTGCAGATCGTCCTCTTCTTGGTTTGCTATGCATATTGTCCAATAAATTTTGATCATTGGTATAAGCATGAACTGTTTCAATATGTCCTTTTTCGATACCAAAGTTATCTTCTATCACTTTTAGCACTGGACTAATTGCATTGGTGGTACAAGAAGCGGCTGAGAAAATATCGTGATCGTCCAGATTAAATTCTTTTTGATTTATTCCATAAACGATATTTGGTATTTCTTTTCCAGGAGCGGTCAATAATACTTTTGAAGCACCGTTAGCTTGCAAATGACGCCCCAAAGCTTCCTTGTCACCAAATACTCCGGTACTATCAATAACCAAAGCATCATTAATTCCATATTCCGTATAGTCGATGCTTTCCGGTGTAGGAGATTCAATTATTTTTATTATCTGTCCATTAATTATGAGCGCTTTGTTTTCAGCATCCGTAATTACGGTTCCTTTGAATGCTCCATGCACAGAATCATTCCTGAGAAGATCAGCTCTTTTTAATAAAGTTTCTTCAGTTACTTTTCTAAGAACGATAGCTCTTAACCTCAATTGTTGTCCTTTTCCAGCTTGTTTGATAAGTTCTCTTGCTACCAATCGACCAATTCTGCCAAAACCATAAAGTACAACATCTTTAGGTTCAAAAGTATGTTTGTCTTGACCTATGAAATTGGAGAGGTTGTTTTTTAGGAAATCTATATGTGATCCGTCATTACCAGCCAAAAAGTATTCTGATGTTAGCCTACCAATATCTATTTTAGAGGGAGCAAGATTAACTTCTAGCATTGCTTTAGCAAGTTTTGCTGAGGTCTCAATGTCAATTGGTTTGTTAACAACTTTTGCCGCGTAGTTGGTAAACAAGTTGATTACCTCCGAAATGCTAATTTCAACCAGGTGGTTTCTAAATAAAACTAATTCAACACCTTTGTTATACATTAGTGCACCTACTGCGTTAATTAATTCAACAGCTGCTTTTTCTTGTCTTACATAATCGTTTAGACCTGCCTCGTAACCTAATTGAACTTTTGTTATATCCATTGTAAAATAAATTTAAAAAAAATCGCCAGGTATTTTCCCTGACGATTATAAGTTTGCTATCCTAAATATGTTTTTAATAATTTACTTCTTGACGTATGTCGGAGTCTGCGAATTGCTTTCTCTTTGATTTGTCTAACACGTTCTCGTGTTAAGTCGAATTTTGTTCCTATTTCTTCCAAGGTTAATCCATGTTGCAATCCAATCCCAAAGAATAACCGAATCACATCCCTTTCTCGCTCGGTTAAGGTAGATAAAGATCTTTCAATTTCTCCCTGTAATGATTCTATCATCAGCAAGGTGTCTGCTTTTGGGGAGTCGTTGTTCACCATAACATCTAGTAGAGAGTTGTCTTCTCCATCTACGAATGGCGCATCAACTGAAATATGCCTTCCACCTACTTTGAGCGTATCTTCCACTTTGTCGGATGGTAAGTCGAGTTCGTTAGCCATTTCAAAAGAACTTGGAGGTCTCTCGAACTCCTGTTCCAATCTTGAAAAAGCTTTATTTATTTTATTTAAAGAGCCTACTTGATTCAATGGTAAGCGGACAATTCTTGATTGTTCAGCTAATGCTTGTAAAATTGATTGGCGAATCCACCAAACCGCATAAGAGATAAATTTAAACCCTCTTGTTTCATCAAATCTTTGTGCTGCTTTAATCAGTCCTAAGTTTCCTTCATTAATTAAATCTGGAAGTGTCAATCCTTGGTTTTGATATTGTTTTGAAACAGAAACAACAAAACGTAAATTGGCTTTCACTAATTTTTCTAATGCTATTTCATCGCCTGCTTTAATTCTTTGAGCCAACTCTACTTCAATTTCAGCAGTAATCAAGTCTTCTCTTCCTATCTCCTGTAAATACTTATCTAATGATGCACTTTCTCTATTGGTTATGGATTTGGTTATTTTAAGTTGTCTCATGAATTTATTGTCGATTTTAAGTGAATAAAAAACCTCCTCTGAAGAGGTTGCGAAAATACGCTAAAACACGCATATATGTCAAGTGTATTCACATCTATTTTTTTTAATTTCCCATACTACGCAGTGGTTGTTGATAGAAGATTCTTTTCTATTAACGGTTTCAGGTAATATGCAAAAGTTATTAACCAAAATTGGAAGTGGTCTAAAGCCCAAAACCAAAGTACCCTTTTGCCCCGTTTGGATAAATCCCTTCAACCAAAATTCCACCTTTTCTTGATTTAAATAATTTTGCGACTGCTTCGGGATCTGTTACCGGTTGCTTGTCTATTTTAGTAATAATAAAACCATCTGTAATACCAGCATTTCTCAATTTTCCCGACATGATAGAAGAAACTTTAACACCGTTGTTGATTTTTAAGTCCTTTAATTCTTGCTGTGATAAACGTTTAAATGATGCGCCGTGAGCAGTTAGTTTACTGATCTCTTCTTTCTTAATGGCAGCTGTGCTTCCTTCTTTGTTTCTTAATACGACTGTGAGCGTTTTGATTTCAGATCCTCTTCTAATGGTAATTGAGGCTTTTTCACCTGGTCTAAAACTACCAATTTGTTCTTGAAGTTCTGGCACATCATTTACCTCTATAGTACCAACTTTTAGAATAACATCGTTTAATTGAATTCCTGAAGATTTTGCGGCACCATCTTTTGTTATTCCATTTACCATAACACCTTTTAAGTTGGGTAATTTATATTCGTTTGCAACTTGTTGATTTACATTTTGAATACTAACTCCGATGAATGCTCTTTGAACAATTCCATATTCCAATAAATCTTCTGTTACCTTTTTTACTATATTAGAAGGTATAGCAAAAGAATATCCAGTATAGGACCCAGTTTGTGATGCTATTGCAGTGTTTATTCCAATCAAACTCCCTGTTGCTGAGACAAGCGCACCACCGCTATTTCCGGGGTTTACAGCTGCATCAGTTTGAATAAATGATTCTAGTGGGAAATCGTTAGTTCCAGTTCTTCTTTGAAGGATGTTAATGTTTCTTGCTTTTGCACTGACGATTCCTGCTGTTACCGTAGAGGTAAGGTTGAATGGGTTTCCAACTGCTAATACCCATTCACCAATTTTAACATCATCGGAGTTACCAAAATTAATAAATGGCAAATTATTTTCATTAATTTTAATCAAAGCTAAATCCGTATTTGGATCTTTTCCGATTAAGGCAGCTTCGTATGTTCTTTCATTATTTAATGTTATTTCAATTTTGTCAGCGTCATCTACAACATGATTGTTGGTAACAATATAGCCGTCATCTGATATAATCACTCCGGATCCATTAGCAATTTGCGTTGCAGGACCGCCTCCATAAAAAAACTCTGAGAATGGATGTTGACTACTTTTTGGTTCATATTCAGTTGTTACGTGAACTACTGAATTGACCGTTTTTTCTGCTGCTATTGTGAAACTTATATTAGATTCAAATGTAGGCATAAGCACTGAGGTTAATTGTCTATTGAAGGAATTAGTTGATTTTTTAGATTTGCACGAATGCGTTTGATTATTCGTCTGTTCTATTTTTGTTAAACTTTTAGGTTTTATTAAAGATGTTAATCCAAAAGATAAAACTCCACCTATCATTCCTGCTATTATAAATTTAATGCTGCTTTTTCGCCATTTTGCTATATTTTAAAGAGTTAGAAATTATTTATTGCTATATCTTCGTTACCTTTGATTTGTAAGTATTAAATTAACGTTTTTATTTTGATTGGTTGCATATGGCCCTTGTTAAATAATGTTAAGTCCGTAATACTTTGCAGAGATAATTGATAATGAAGATAAAGTTTGATAAATACCAAGGAACTGGCAATGATTTTATTATTGTAGATAATAGAAATACGTCTTTCGATAAAAATAATATTGAATTGGTTCAAAATCTTTGTAACCGCAAATTTGGTATTGGTTCAGATGGTTTGATATTGATAGAGAATCATGTTGAGTGGGATTTTAATATGGTTTTTTTTAATCCGGATGGGTCACAAAGTTTTTGTGGGAATGGAAGCCGGTGTGCTGTTGCATTTGCCAGGGAATTGGGAATAGTTAATGATTTCGCAAAATTTAATTCAACTGATGGTTATCATGAAGCAATTATTGAATCAAATGGGTCGGTTAAATTGAAAATGCATAATGTTTTTAATATAGAAGTAGGTGATTCGCATCATTATATGGATACTGGGTCTCCACATTATAATTGTTTTGAAAATAATATTGACACCATTGATATTGTTGCCAAGGGAAGAGAAATTCGCTATAGTAATCGGTTCAAAGAAATTGGGACCAATGTAAATTTCATTGAACACCTTTCTAATGGAATTAAAGTAAGGACATATGAAAGAGGAGTTGAGAATGAGACGTTGTCCTGCGGTACTGGTGTTACTGCTTGTGCTTTGAGTGCTGCTTTGGTTGCAAAAGCTTTATCGGGTGAGATTAAGGTTAATACCCTCGGAGGAGATTTATCCGTTTCGTTTCGTCAGACTTTAGATGGATTTGAAGATATTTGGTTAACAGGCCCAACAAAGTTGGTTTTTAATGGGGAAATTGAAATGTGATGAAATTGAAACATTTGAGAAGAATAGAAAATATAACACCACTTTTATTTAAGAATTTAAGTAAGGGGACTTTTTTATGTCTTTTTGGAACAGATAAAATACCGCCCCATTTGGGGTTGGTTGTCGACGGGAAGTATTATTCCACAAGTGCTAAAGGAAGTCGTCTAGGGGAAAATGTGCAATTGGTTTTGCGAAGAGTTAAGCAAAGTAAAATTCCAACTTTGTTTATTCAATTAGATATTGCGGATGATGTGCAGAAATTAGTCGCAACTTTTGAAAATTATCCAAAATTGAAAGAGAATCAGACATGTTTACTTCCCATAAAGGATTATATCAAAAGTATTGGAGAAGATGTAACATCTGCAAATTTTGTATTTGAATTGATTCCTATTCTGCATAGTCGTGAATTAATAACGAACTGTTTTTCATTGAATATGAAGGATACTTCATTTGAATTAAAGGTTTATTCCAAAGCTGATATTGTAAATAGAATTGTTAAGTTACAAGAGACATGTTAAGAGGTAAACAAATCTATTTGAGAACACTTGAGCCCTCAGACGCTGATATTATTTGGAAGTGGGAAAACAATCCAGATAATTGGAGTGTGAGTAATACTTTGGTTCCTTTTTCAAGAAAATTAATTGAAGATTATGTGCGTTCTGCGCAAGATATTTATTCAGTAAAACAAGTTCGTTTTATGGTTTGCTTAATTGAAAACGGTCGGGAAATTGGAGCAATTGACTTATTCGACTTTGATCCATATCATCATAAAGTTGGCTTGGGAATACTTATTGCTGAGCTTGAAGATAGAAGACATGGTTACGCATTAGAAGCAATTCTTTTAATTAAAGAATATTGTTTCAACCATTTAAACTTGCATCAAGTATATTGCAATATTTTGTCTAAAAATAAAGCTAGTATTGATTTATTCGAAAAATCTGGCTTTACCATTTGTGGAACAAAAAAAGATTGGATTAAAAATAAAGAAGGTTGGCTTGATGAATTAATGCTTCAGTCTTTTAGTGTATAACCACTATTTGTAATCGTAAACGCTATTTTTTCTTGGGTTTTAAAAGGAATGTCCCAGTATCCAGTATAGCTTATTGATAGCGGTATAATGGTTCCATGCCTCATTTCGTTTCTTACATTAATTTTCACATCAAATTGGAATAAAATGGATTTATAACGCATTGAATATTGCCGGTTTAGTACCGCCATAGTTTCTTTATTAAAAATGGTTGTAAGGTACTTAATAACTGTTTTATATTCTTTGTGTTCTGGTTTTGCTACACAGGAGAACTGATAACATTCTATTCCATTATAATTTATAATACTTACTTTATAATCATAGTATTTAACCATGTCATTGTCGAATATGGACATTTTTTTTCCCACTATTGGAACTCCGCTTATATCCTCTCCAGGGTTAAACATCATCAATTTTAAGTCATGTTTATATTTAGATTTTTTACCCTTACCAACCGTTTCATCTTTTACATTGGTTATCTCAGTAGATACAGGTATGGTGTCTGAAGGAAAAAATATGTCGTAATATATTTCCGCGGTAATAAATCGATATTTCCCTTTATTTGTTCTTAGTTTTCCTGAAGAAGAAATAGTTTTCCGATCTTGCCACATGTATGACTTTTCTAAATGTTGGATTATGGATATTTTTTCAGCTGCTTTCTCTTTTTCCCTTTTGTTATAAACCCAAAGATTTCCCAGTGCTTTATGTGGGTAATAGTGTAAGTTTTTGAACGCTTGGTAAAAGGTGGTGTCATCTTTAATTCTTTGGATAAATGTTTTAATGTCAAATTCATTTTCTGCGAATATGGTTAAAGTGTCTAGTTGGACAGAATTATATATTTTTTCCTCTTCTTGAGCAATTAGGAAAGTAGAGATAAATGAGAATGATATTATTGCAGCTATTTTCAAATTATTCTTTATAAGAGTAAATGCTGTTGCAATTTAAATTTGTTTTAGTAACCATAGGTGATAGTGGCCATTTTATTTGAATAGAATCTATAACCCTATTTTGAGCTAAACCAAAATGTAATAAATAGGGTTTTTGTGAACCACATCCTCCACCAGATTGAGATTGGACTTCTTGGTGCTGTGTTAAATTCCCTGAGTAGACAATAATTCTGGCTCCAATCGCTGATTTATTGCTGATGGTTCCTTCCAATTTAATTTTAACCCAGTTGTTGCGATTCCGAGAACTTTTGAATATTTGATTTCGCTGGTTTCCTCCATTGGCAATTATAATATCTAATCCTCCATCAAGATTGAAGTCAGTCCAAACTATACCGTTAGAATTTCTATTTGTGTCTGAAATAGTAGGAAAGGGTTCCCTTTTAAAAGCTTTTCCTTCCTGGTTTTTATAGAGAATGTTAACTCCATCATTTGTAACGAATAAATCGGTATAGCCATCGTTGTCATAATCTCCCCAACAAGAACCTTCCGAATTATGATAGTCAAAATTAAAAGGACGAATATTTAATTTTTCGAATTTGAAATTACCATTGTTTTTGAATAGGCAATTTTTTCCGGCCCAATTAGTAATAAAAACATCCATTAGTCCATCATTGTTATAATCTGCAACCGAGCAACCATAGGTCATCTTTTTATCTATGGAAAAATCATTATTTATTCGTGTGAAAACTTGGTTTCCTTCATTTCGAAATATATAATTTGCAGAATCGTTGCATACAATTAAATCTTGAAAACCATCATTGTTTAAATCAGACCATGTAGCAAAAAGAGTACTGGAAGTATCTGAAGTTATTGCTGTAGAATCGATTTTAAAAAATTGATTTCCATTAAGGCGATAAAACATGTTTTTTTGTGAATGGTAATTTGAGATATAGACTTCTAATATTCCATCATTGTCAGCGTCTGCAATTGCTATACTGTATGACCAATTAGTCGCATTTGTGTCAATGAAATGCTCGGAATAGCGATGGTTTTTATTTCCAAATAACACTGTGTTGTATTTATCATTTGCGTTAGCCAGACATAGGTCTAAAAAACCATCGTTATTCAAATCCGCAAAAGAGCAACCGTTTGAGAAAGACTTATCACTTAATTTAAATGAAACAGTATCTTTAGTATGCGTTGCTTTCCGGTTATTATAGAAATGATTTTCGAATCCTTCCCAACTATTAGTCATGTACAATTCTGGATATAGATCGTTGTTTAAATCAACTGAAGCTATTCCTTGGGTATAAAAAGAGTCAAGGGCAATTTGAGAATTAGTAATTTCTGAGAACGTCACAAATTTTGGTAAATCGCTGGGGTTCGAATCGCAAGATTGATTTAGCCAAGCAGCTAAAAAGGTGATTGTGAATAATTGTAGGAATCGTTTCATAATTCTTTGTGTTACAAAACTAACCAATTTTAAAATATTATTTGACTTACCGTTTGTAAACTATATGTCTCCTGTGAAATAAATTAAAATACTGATAATTAAATAGTTACAAAGATTTACAGTCCCATTAATGTATTAAAAGTGATAATGTTCTAATAAATGAATATTTTCGTGAAGAATAAAATTATATAAGATGAAAAGAATATTTATAGCAGGATTAGCTTTTGTTAGTTTTGCAGGGAATGCTCAAAGCGTTAAAGTTGACTTTGAAGAGTACGATTTAAAAAATGGATTGCATGTAATTTTGCATGAAGACCATGCTACACCGATTGTGGCAGTTTCAATAATGTACCATGTTGGCGCTAAAAATGAAAATCCGGAAAGAACGGGATTTGCTCACTTTTTCGAACATTTGTTATTTGAAGGGTCTGATAACATTCCACGCGGTGAATTCTTCAAATATATTGAAAATGCTGGAGGACAAAACAATGCAAATACAACCAATGATAGAACCTTTTATTATGAAGTTTTGCCATCAAATCAATTAGAATTGGGGCTATGGTTAGAGTCTGAAAGATTAATGCATGCAAATATTGATCAAAAAGGAGTTGATACGCAAAATGAAGTTGTTAAAGAAGAAAAGAGGTTAAGAGTAGATAATCAGCCATATGGTAGCTTTCTGGCAGAAATGAATAAGAGAGCTTACAAGGAGCATCCTTACCGTTGGACCACTATTGGTGAAATGGAGCATTTGGATGCTGCAACATTAGAAGAGTTTACTGCTTTTTACCATAAGTTTTATGTGCCAAATAATGCTATCCTTTCCATTTCAGGAGACATAAACATTGAAGAAACGAAAAAAATGATTGATGCTTATTTTTCTGCAATACCAAGGGGGAAAGATGTTGAGAAAGTAACAATTGTTGAGCCAGCTCTAGGTGGAGAAATTAGAGATACTGTATACGACAATATTCAATTACCTGGTGTAATGATGGCCTACAGAATTCCTGCGCAAGGTACTGATGACTATTACGCTATTGATATGCTATCGCAAGCACTATCTGCTGGTGGTAGCTCTAGGTTAAATAAAAAATGTGTTGAGGAATCACAATCTGCTATGTATGTTGGTTCGTTTCCTTTTGCATCAGAAGATCCCGGCCTGTCATTTGTTTTTGGTATTGCAAACGCAGGAGTTGCTCCTGAAAAATTGGAAGCAGAAGTAAACGGAGAGTTTGAAAAAGTAAAAAATGAGTTGATATCTGAAGTAGAGTTTCAAAAATTGAGAAACATGGTAGAGAACGATTTTGTTTACAATTTTAACTCTCAAGTAGGAATTGCTGAAAATTTGGCTAATTACAAAATGTATTTTGGTGATGCGAACCTGATCAATACTGAACTTGAGCGTTACATGAAAGTCACACGAGAAGATATTCAACGTGTAGCAAATAAATATTTCGTTGAAGACAATAGAGTCGTTCTTTATTATTTACCAAAAGAAGAACAATAAATTATACAATAACTGACTAATAGAATTAAAATGAAAAATATAATAACAACGATATTATTGACAGCTAGTGTTTCTTTATTGCATGCACAAATTGATAGAACAACTGCTCCAAAACCTGGTATAGCTCCACAAATTAACATTGGAACTCCAGCTAGTTTTACTTTAGACAATGGGCTAAAAGTATTTGTAGTAGAAAATCATAAATTACCAAAAGTTTCTTTTCAGTTAACTATAGACAAAGATCCGGTATTGGAAAACGGGACTGTTGGATTGGCAGATATGATGGGAGATATGTTAAGTGCTGGTACAACCACTAAAACAAAAGCTCAGATTGACGAAGAAATAGATTTTGTTGGGGCATCTGTTTCTACTTTTTCTTCCGGTTTCTATGCTTCTTCATTGACAAAACATTCCGATAAAGTTTTGGGAATAGCTGCTGACATTTTATTGAACCCTGCTTTTCCTCAAGAAGAGTTAGATAAGAAAAAGAAAAGAGCATTTTCATCATTGAAGTCATTGGCTACAAATGCGGATGCAATTGCTGGGCGTGTTACAAGTGTATTAAAATATGGTAAAAATCATCCATATGGAGAAGTTCAAATGAGAAGTGATATTGAAAATATTACAATAGAGGCTTGCAGGAAATATTATACTACCTATTTTCGACCAAACATTTCTTATTTGGTGATAGTTGGCGATATTACAGTTGAAGATGCAAAGAAATTGACTGAAAAATATCTAGGTTCTTGGGAAAAAGCTGAAGTTCCAGAACATAAATATGATATGCCACTAGCGCCTAAAGGCGTGCGTGTTGCTTTTGTAAATAAGCCTGGCGCAGTTCAATCAGTTATTAAGGTTATATATCCAGTAGATTATAAAGTGGGAGCTCCAGATGCTGCGGCTGTAAGTGTTATGAGTAGTATTTTTGGAGGTGCATTTTCAAGTTATTTAAATGCAAACTTGAGAGAAGATAAAGCTTATACATATGGAGCTCGCGGTGGTGTTAGAGCGGATAATAGAGTAGGGTCTTTTAACGCTGGAGCAAGCGTGAGAAATGAAGTAACTGATAGTTCTGTAACGGAATTCTTATTTGAGATGAATCATATCATAAATGAAAAACCGTCACAAGCTGATTTAGATCGTATTAAGAATAATATGAATGGTGGATTTGCTCTTTCCTTAGAGAATGATCAAACGATTGCGCGCTTTGCATTAAACATTGAGAGATACGGTTTACCGAAAGATTATTATCAGACTTACTTAAGTCGTTTGCAAAATGTTCAGTTTGCTGATGTAGTAGCTGCTGCTAAGAAATACATTCATCCAGAAAACTGTATTATTCTGGTAGTTGGAAATAAAGATATCGCAGGTACGCTTACAAAATTTGATAGCGATGGTGTTATAGAGTTTTATGACATAAATGGTGATGTTAAAGTTGATAAACCAGCAAAAGAACTTCCATCAGGATTGACGGCTGAAAAAGTTTTAGAAGATTATTTCTTTGCCATTACAGGTGAAACCTCTATGAAAAGTGTTCAAAAGAAGTACAAGAAAATTAAAGATATCACAATTGCTATGGAGGCTGAAATGCAAGGGATGAAAATGGAAATGGTTACAAAGCAAATGGCTCCAAATAAGTCTCTTGTTGAATGGAAGATGCAAGGAATGACTGTTCAAAAACAAGTTTTTGATGGAGAGAAAGGTGGTTCATCTGGAATGCAAGGTAAAAAGGCTTTAGAAGGAGAAGAGTTAGAAGCAATGAAGAATGAGGCAGTTATGAACAAGGAATTGAAATATGAATCCCTAGGTTATTCTTTGAAACTTGAATCAATAGAAGATGTGAATGGAAAAGATGCTTATAAAGTTGCTATTACCGATGCTAAGGGTGAAATAAGTTATGATTATTTTGATATTGAATCGAGGTTGAAAGTATATAGTACCTCAACTGAAAAAGGCCCTGATGGTAGTGTGGTTGAAACTTATGCTGAATTTAGCGATTATAAAGAGGTGGATGGAATTATGTATCCCTACTCGCGTGTAAGGAATATGGGTCCACAAGCAATCGATCTTAAAGTAACTTCCATTAAAGTAAATGATAAGTTGAAGTCGAGCGAATTTGCTTGGGAATAGACTAAAAATTAGAAAGTGAAAAGGCCGTCTAGAAATAGATGGCCTTTTTTTTTGTTTTAGTTAAAAAAGGAAATAAAAAAATCCCTGTAAATTAATATTTACAAGGATTTAATAAGTAAATATTTGAAAAGATTAAGCTACCACTTCAGCAACTGGAAAATGAAAATTCCCTTCTATTTCAGCATTTTCATCGCTATCAGATCCATGTACCGCATTTCGGCCGATAGATTCAGCATATTTAGCTCTAATTGTACCTTCCGCTGCCTCAGCTGGGTTAGTTGCTCCAATTAGTGTTCTGAAATCTTCAACTGCATTATCTTTCTCCAAGATTGCAGCGATTATTGGTCCAGAAGTCATGTATTCAACTAATTCACCATAAAATGGTCTTTCCGAATGAATCGCATAAAATTCCTGAGCTTGCTCTGTTGACAACCTTCTTAATTTCATCGCTTTAATTGTAAATCCTGCATCTGTAATCATTTGCAAGATGTTGCCAATGTTTTTGTCTTCAACTGCATCAGGCTTAATCATTGTAAAAGTTCTTGTACCAGTCATATCTATATTATTAGTAAGTTTCTTTTTAAATTCGCCTGCAAAAATAAGGAGTTTATTTCATTTGAAGCAACAAACTGTTATATTTTATTAGGTCTTTTGGCGATCATCCCATTTCCTTTTTGAATTACTCAACCTATAAAAGCAATAGTAAGCTAATTAATGACAATTTTTCAGTGTTTTTGGATTGGCATGTAGCTTGACAAGAAAAGCTTAATGGCCGGCTGAATAAAGTGTGATGTATTCCAAAAGCTTTATAAACATTGCTGGTTTGAATTAATAAAAATAAATGTACATCTGGTGGGGTTTGTAAATCTGCCATAATGACGTTATTAAAAATATATATTAGAAATGAGTGATTTTTTATCAGAAAATGATTGGGTTGGGCTTGCAGGAATGGGAGAAGAAGAAACAGAGTTTATTCCGTTAATTTCTGCAGAGGATGAAGAAAGAATGGATAACGAGGTTGTCCCAGAGCAATTGCCTATTTTATCTTTAAGAAATAACGTCCTTTTTCCTGGTGTTGTTATACCTATTACTGTTGGTAGAGACAAGTCGATTAAGTTAATTCAGGATGCTTATAAATCAGATAAGATTATTGGTGTGGTATCCCAAAAAGATTTTGCTTTAGAGAATCCGGGGTTTGCAGATTTATTTGAAATTGGTACGGTAGCTCAGATAATAAAAATGCTAAAAATGCCAGACGGAAGTACCACTGTCATTATTCAAGGTAAAAAAAGGTTGAAACTAATTTCGCCGATTCAAGAAGATCCATATTTAAAGGCTCAGATTGAAACTTTTTTAGATGATAAGCCTAAAAAGTTTGATAAAAGATTAATTGCGCTATTTGATTCTTTAAAGGATATGGCGTTAAAAATTATTAAGCAATCGCCAAGTATACCTTCAGAAGCTTCTTTTGCAATAAAAAACATAGAAAGTTCTTCATTCTTAGTCAATTTTATTTCTTCTCACATGCAAGCGGAAATCGAGGAGAAACAAGGTCTTTTGGAAGAGGTAAACTTAGAGGCTCGGGCTAATCTTTTGTTAAAACATTTAGACAAGGAATTACAGGTTCTTGAGATAAAAAATGATATTCAGTCCAAGGTTCGTACGGATTTAGATCGACAACAACGCGAGTATTTTCTTCAGCAACAGATGAAGGAAATACAAAATGAATTGGGCGATAATCCGGTGCAGGAAGAGGTTAATGACATGCGGAGTCGTGCTTCTAAGAAAAAATGGCCCGCTAAGGTTTCAGATGCTTTTTACAAAGAATTAAATAAGTTAGAGCGCATGAATCCGCAAGGAGCTGAATATGGCGTTCAATCAAATTATTGTGAATTACTATTGGATTTGCCTTGGGGAGTTTACACAAAGGATAAATTTGATTTGAAGAGAGCTAACGATATTTTAGACCGAGATCATTATGGTTTAGAAAAAGTGAAAGAAAGAATCATTGAATACCTGGCAGTTTTGAAATTGAAGGGTAATATGAAATCTCCTATTCTTTGTCTACATGGTCCTCCTGGCGTTGGTAAAACATCCTTAGGAAAGTCTATTGCTGAGGCAATTGGAAGAAAATATGTTCGAGTTTCTCTTGGTGGCGTTCATGATGAAGCAGAGGTTAGGGGGCATCGTAAAACTTACATAGGCGCCATGCCAGGTCGTATAATGACAAACATAAAAAAGGCTAAGTCATCGAATCCAGTTTTCGTATTGGATGAAATTGACAAGGTAGGTAAGAGTAATCATGGTGATCCGTCATCTGCTTTACTGGAGGTTTTGGACCCTGCTCAAAATGATTCTTTTCAAGATAATTTTGTGGAAATTGAGTATGATTTATCTAAAGTAATGTTTATTGCAACTGCTAATGAATTGGGTTCTATACAGCCAGCATTGTTAGATAGAATGGAACTTATTGAAGTAAACGGATACACCGTTGAGGAAAAAATTGAAATTGCTAAGAGACATTTAACCCCTAAGCAGATAAAAGAACATGGGTTGTCAAAAAAGCTATTTTCAATTGAGGACAGCGTTGTTGAGAAGATAATAGAGTCTTATACCAATGAGAGTGGCGTAAGAGGCCTTGAAAAGAAAGTTGCTAAAGTTGTGAGGTATAGAGCAAAACAGATAGCAATGGAAGAAGAATATAATGTTCCTATTGATTTATCAGATTTAAAAACAATTCTAGGACCAGCTCATGAAAAAGATGGTTATGAAAATAACGATGTAGCTGGTGTTGTGACCGGATTGGCATGGACGCGGACCGGGGGAACCATACTATTTATTGAGTCATCAATTACCAAAGGAACGGGAAAATTAACCCTTACCGGGAATTTGGGTGATGTGATGAAAGAATCTGCCGTTATTGCATTAGAGTATTTAAAAGCGCATAGTGCTGATTTAGGGATTGAACAAGAAGTATTTGATAGTTATAATATACATGTGCACGTTCCTGAAGGCGCAACACCAAAAGATGGTCCATCCGCTGGTATTACAATGTTGACAGCCTTAGCTTCTTTGTTTACACAAAGAAAAGTAAAAAGTCATTTAGCGATGACCGGTGAAATTACGTTAAGAGGTCAAGTATTGCCGGTTGGAGGTATAAAAGAAAAGATTTTAGCTGCAAAAAGAGCAAATATTAAGGAGTTGATTCTTTGTGAGAAAAACAGGAAAGATATTGAAGAGATTAATCCTAGGTATCTTAAAGGTTTGATTTTTAACTATGTAAAAACAATGGATGAAGTTATTGAATTGGCCTTGATAGATGAGTTGGTTGCAAATCCTATTAGATTAGCGGCAAAGTCAGTACCTGGAAACAAAAAATAAGTCATGGAAGTGCTTTTTTAATAAGTTTTCAACTATATTTATTGGGTTAATTAAGAAAAAACAACTCAATGAAAAAATATATTTCGACCACATTTGCTATTGGATTATCACTTGTGTTTTTAGCACAAAAACCTGTTGAGATATTGGATTTTTGGAAGGAATTATCAGGTGTTAATATTTTATCGGGATCTACTCAATATATTAAGTCAAGAAAGTATAGAAAGTTAGCTATAGATGAAGCATATCTTTTGAATGCTTTGGAAAATGTGCGTCACAGAAATGACATTTCTAATGGGAATGAAGTGGTTGTTTCTTTATTAAATCCAGATGGAAGGATTACCCGTTTTGTAGTTACCCAAAACACGACAATGCATTCTGTGTTGTGTGAAAAGTTTCCTGCCATCAGAACCTATGATTTAAAAGGTATCGATGATTTAAATCAGATTGGTAAATTAGATGTTACACCTCTTGGTTTTCATGCTATGGTAATGTCGGAAAAATCCACTTTTTTTATTGACCCAATGTTTCATGGTGAAACAGATGTTTATATGAGTTATTACCGCGATGATTTTTTTACGGATAAGGTAATGGATTGTTCTTTTCATCCAACCGAGAAAACGAATGAATCAATTGGTTCATTAAAAACATTTGGAAGCTGTGAATTGAGAACTTACAGATGCGCAATCTCTGCTACAGGTGAGTATACAGATTTCCATGGCGGCACTGTCGCTCTTGCATTGGCAGCGCAAGTTACTACAATGAATAGGGTAAACGGTGTATTTGAAAGAGATATAGCGATAACTATGGAAATTATTGGTAACAATGATTTAATTGTTTACACGAATTCGAATACTGATCCGTTTACAAATGGTTCACCGGGCAATATGATTAGTGAAAATCAAACGAATACGAATAGTATAATAGGGAGTAATAATTACGATATTGGACATGTTTTTGGAACTAACAGTGGAGGTTTAGCTGGTCTAGGTGTTGTTTGTTCCAATAATAATAAAGCTAGAGGAGTTACAGGAAGTAGTGCTCCAATTGGAGATCCTTTCGATATAGACTATGTAGCACATGAAATGGGGCATCAGTTCAAAGGAAATCATAGTTTTAATAATTCCTGTAATGGAAATAGAAATAATAGTACAGCAATGGAGCCGGGAAGTGGTTCTACTATAATGGCGTATGCAGGTATTTGTACTCCTAATGTTCAATCCAATAGTGATGATCATTTTCATGGTGTTAATTTAGAAGAGATTGGGGGGTTTATTACGGGAAGTGCCAATAGTTGTGCTGCAATAACTCCATTGGTAAATGTATCTCCAGTTATTTCATCTACTAATGGTAATGTCTCTGTACCAGGGGGGACACCGTTTGTTTTAACTGCAATTGCTGCAGATGCTGATGGAGATCCAATGACGTATTGTTGGGAACAAATGGACAATGAGATTTCTACTCAATCGCCCTCTCCAACTTCGGTGGATGGCCCAAACTTTCGATCTAATAGTCCAAGTACAAGTCCTTCTAGGTTTTTTCCAAGTTTAGCTACAGTTATTTCTGGAGTAAATGATGAATGGGAAGTATTACCAACTGTATCTAGGACGATGAATTTTAGGGTATTTGTGAGAGATAATTCTATTACTGGAGGTTGTAATGATCATGCAGATGTTACCTTGTCTGTGGATGCTGGTTCGGGGCCTTTTGTGGTTAATTACCCAAGTGTTAATGGGATAAGTTGGGTAGCTTCATCAACAGAAACTGTACTTTGGGATGTAGCAAATACCGATAACTCTCCTGTTAATTGTTCATTTGTGGATATAATGCTGTCTACGGATGGAGGTTTGACTTATCCAATAGTTGTAGCTAGCGGTATAGCAAATGATGGCTCTGAAAACATTACGGTTCCCAATAATGTGACAACAACAGCTAGAATAAGAGTGATGTCAGAAAATGGGACTTTTTATGATATTTCTGATAACAATTTTGAAATTACTGCTGCAAATAATATGGTTGCTAATTTTACTTCTAACAATACTACAATTTGCGAAGGTGCTTCAATAGATTTTACAGATGTTTCTGTAGGAAATCCGATTAGTTGGAGTTGGATTTTTAGCGGTGGTAATCCTTCAACTTCGTCAGATCAAAATCCCGTTGGTATTCAATATAGTTCAGCAGGAAATTATGCTGTTGAATTGACTGTCTCCGACGGTGTAAACACTAATACAATTATAGAGTCTTCTTATGTTAATGTCTCGTCCTGTGTGGGAACTTCAGATTTATTAAATAATGAATTCACAATTTATCCAAATCCTATAAATGACAAGGTGACTATTGAATTTATCAAACCTGGTTTGTATGGAGAATTAAAAATTATAGACAATTTGGGTAAAGTCGTTTTTCGGAAGAAGGTTTCTTCAGTTGTAGTTGAAAATATAGATATGCGTAATTATAGTAGTGGTTTATATTCACTCATGCTTTCAGGAGATCAAAAAACTAGGGTTGTTAAAGTCTTTAAAAAGTAATGTTAATGCGCTATATTGTTTTCTTGCTCTTCCTATTTCATATAGTTTTTGGTTTTTCCCAGAAAAAAGAAAAGTATACATTTTATTTAATCGGCAGGCCTAATTCATTTGAAAAAAACAATGCTATAAAGGAAGTTCAGGGTGATTGGAAGTTGCGATATGTTTCTGTTAGTTCTGCATTTTACACAGAAGAATTAGATAGTTTAATTCTAGAAAATAAAAAAACAGATGCATTGTTAAGCGCTAAGTTTAGTATTGATTGGCATTCGCTGCTAATGAAAGAAGTTGAAGAAAAACTAATCCAACATACTGAAATAAGGTCTTTAATTAAATCGAAATACACAGCTTTGCTTGCTGAAATCAAGAATGCTCAAATTGAGATTGATGACACGAATAGTCGGAAAGCATTTGTGAGTATTTTTGGAGTTGAATTTATTGATAAACAAAACCTATACTTTACATATCATAAGTTTAAGGTAAAGAAAAAGAAGATGGTTTTAAAGAAAATGTCCTGGGATAAGGAGTTGATTGATTTTTCTTATCCTCAAAATGACATAATAAATAAATAATGAATCTGTAATCATAAAAGATCTATTTTGTTTTTGTCTAAGAAGTTACCTTTTTTAGTCATTTTTTGCTTTTTTCTTCGTAATTAACATGGAAAATGTTAATAAAACCCATTGTTTGTAGGTGGTTAGCACGTGTTTTATTCGTTAATTTCACCAACTTAATGCTGGGTAGGATTATGGCAGAACAAAAAGTACAGTATACCGAAGATAATATTCGCTCGCTTGATTGGAAGGAACACATACGGTTACGTCCTGGGATGTATATCGGTAAATTGGGGGATGGTAAATCAGCAGATGATGGGATTTACATTCTGGTCAAAGAAGTTGTAGATAATTGTATCGATGAATTTGTGATGGGTAATGGTCGCAAAATAGTAGTCAAAATAAAGGAAGATGCAGTTTCAATTAGAGATTGGGGAAGAGGAATTCCTTTAGGGAAAGTTGTGGATGTTGTTTCTAAAATGAACACAGGAGGGAAGTATGATTCCAAAGCATTTAAGAAATCAGTCGGTTTAAATGGTGTAGGTACAAAAGCTGTCAATGCTTTGTCCAGTTATTTTAAAGTGCAATCATTTAGAGAAGGACAAGAGAAAACAGTTGAATTTGAAAGAGGTAATATTTTAAATGATCATGACTTAGTTAAAACAGATAAAGAAAATGGAACCTATGTGAAATTTGTTCCAGATCCAGATGTTTTTAAGGCTTACCACTTTAGAAATCAATACTTAGATAAACTTTTTTGGAATTATTGTTATTTGAATAGGGGATTAACAATTGAGTTTAATAGTAAACGATTCCATTCCAAAAACGGATTAAGAGATTTGTTGGAAAACAATATGGATGGTGATCCATTATATCCAATTATTCATTTGGAAGGTGAAGATATTGAAGTTGCTTTTACACATGCCAGAAGCTATGGTGAAGATTATTATTCCTTTGTCAACGGTCAGCATACTACGCAAGGCGGCACACATCAAAGTGCTTTTAGAGAAGCTATAGCTAAGGTTATAAAAGATTTTTTTGGGAAATACGATCCAGTGGATATTAGGCAGTCTATAGTTGCTGCGGTAGCGGTAAAAGTAATGGAACCTGTTTTCGAATCACAAACAAAAACAAAATTAGGGTCTTTAGAAGTTGAGCCTGGTGGTAAATCAATGCGGGGATTTGTAATGGATTTCTTAAAAGATAAATTGGATAATTACCTGCACAAGCACCCTGAAATTACTCAGGTTTTAGAGAATAAAATCAAACAAGCCGAGAAAGAGCGCAAAGAGCTTTCGGGTATTCGGAAACTAGCTAGAGATAGGGCTAAGAAATCTAATTTACACAACAAAAAATTACGCGATTGCCGTGTTCATTTCAATGATTTAAAACACGCTAGAAGAGAAGAAACGTCTATTTTTATTACGGAGGGAGATTCAGCAAGTGGGTCTATTACAAAAAGTAGAGATGTTGGTACACAAGCTGTATTTAGTTTAAAAGGAAAACCGTTAAACTCTTTTGGTTTAACCAAGAAGGTCGTATACGAAAACGAGGAGTTTAATTTAGTACAAGCCGCTTTAAATATTGAAGACGGATTAGAAGGGCTCCGATACAATCATGTAATCATTGCAACAGATGCTGATGTTGATGGTATGCACATTAGATTGTTACTGTTAACTTTCTTTTTACAGTTCTTTCCTGATTTAGTAAAGAAAGGACATGTTAAAATACTGCAGACTCCATTATTTAGAGTTAGAAATAAAAAAGAATCTAGATACTGTTATTCTGAAGAGGAACGTATGCAAGCCTTGGTTGACTTAGGTAAAAATCCAGAGATTACTCGATTTAAAGGTTTAGGTGAAATATCTCCTGATGAGTTCAAGCATTTTATAGGTGAAGATATGCGTCTTGAACCAGTTTTGATTACCAAAGATCATTCGATAGAAGAAATATTGACTTTTTACATGGGCAAGAATACGCCAGATAGACAAAAATTTATAATCTACAACCTCAAGACTGAAGAGGATTTAGCAGAACAAGAATAACCTTCAGAAAATAGGCAACATGAGCACAGAAGACGAACATAGCGAAGAAGAAGAGTTTAATCAAGAGGAAGCTAATTCTAATGGAAAGGAAGAGCTATCTCGTGAGTTGGATGGTACAGATGAAAACGGAATTTCAGGTGGTGGAGATGATAACATTGTTTCACTTTCAGGAATGTACGAAGAATGGTTTTTAGACTATGCTTCTTACGTTATACTTGAAAGAGCTGTTCCAGCTTTGGAAGATGGGTTAAAGCCAGTACAAAGAAGAATATTACACTCTTTAAATGAATTGGATGATGGCCGCTATAACAAGGTAGCGAATGTAATTGGTAATACCATGAAGTATCACCCGCATGGTGATGCATCTATTGGTGATGCAATGGTTCAGATTGGGCAGAAGGAACTATTGATAGATTGTCAAGGGAACTGGGGTAACACTTTAACAGGTGATGGTGCAGCTGCTCCTCGTTATATTGAAGCGCGTTTAACCAGGTTTGCCAAACACGTTGTTTTTAATCCAAAAACAACAGAATGGTTATCATCTTATGATGGTAGGAATAAAGAGCCAAATAACCTGCCTGTTAAATTTCCCTTGTTATTGGCTCAGGGTGCTGAAGGGATTGCAGTAGGAATGGCCTGTAAAATATTACCACATAATTTTATTGAATTAATTGATGCTTCCATTAATCATCTAAGAGGGAAAAAAGTAGATATTTACCCTGACTTTCCTCATGGAGGAATGGCTGACTTTACGAATTATAATGCAGGCTTACGAGGCGGTAAAGTTCGTGTTCGTGCTACAATCACTAAAGTAGACAAAAAGACACTTAAGATTAGTGATATACCTTTTGGTACAACAACTGACACGCTAATTGACTCCATTGTAAAAGCAACGGAAAAGAATAAGATTAAAGTTAAAAAGGTAGAGGATAATACCGCAGCAGTTGCAGAGATTATCATTCATTTGCCACCTGGGGTTTCTCCAGATAAAATGATTGATGCTTTGTATGCGTTTACTAATTGTGAGGTTTCGATTTCTCCAAATGCTGCTGTTATTCAAGGAGGGAATAAGCCTGTTTTTATTAGTGTTAATGAAATGCTGAAACATTCGACTGATAGAACAGTTGATTTGTTGAAAATGGAGTTGGAGATTCGCAAGGCTGAATTAGAAAATCAATGGCACTGGTCTTCATTGGAGAGAATATTTATTGAGAATAGAATCTATCGTGATATTGAAGAGGAGGAAACTTGGGAAGGAGTTATTTCTGCAATTGACAAAGGTTTAAAGCCACACATAAAACATTTAAAAAGGAAAGTAACCGAAGAAGATATAGTTCGTCTTACAGAAATTAAGATTAAGCGCATTTCAAAATTTGATGCTTTCAAGGCGGATGAAGTTATTGCTAAAATTGAGGAAGCGTTAAAAGAAGTGCAAGGGCATTTAGATAATTTGATTCCATTTGCGATAGATTACTTTAAAGACTTAAAGGATAAATACGGGGAGGGTAGAGAACGAAAGACTGAAATAAGAGTCTTTGATAGTATTTCTGCTAAAAAAGTTATTGTATCAAATAAGAAGCTATACGTAAACAAGGAAGAAGGGTTTATCGGATGGACATTGCGTAAAGATGAGTTTATTTCTGATTGTTCTGAGATTGATGATGTAATTGTCTTTTTCAAAACGGGTAAAATGCTTGTTACTCGGGTTTCTGATAAAAAGTTTGTCGGAAAAGGAATTTTGCATATTGGAGTTTGGAAAAAAGGGGATAAACGAACGATTTACCATTTAATTTATCAAGATGGCAAAGGGGGAGCTTCCTACATGAAGCGTTTTGATGTGAGCAGTATAACAAGAGATAAAGAGTACGATCTTACGAATGGGGCTATCGGTTCTAAAGTGCATTATTTATCTTGCAATCCGAATGGAAGAAAAGAAGTTGTAGCAGTAAAAATGCGCTCAAAACCGAATCTTAAAAAATTACGTTTTGATATTGATTTTGGTGAATTATTGATTAAAGGAAGAGGCTCTAAAGGTAATCGTGTCACGAAAGACATGATTAGTAAAGTAGAGCAAAAAGAAGTTGGCGGTTCAACATTGGCTGCGCGTAAAGTTTGGTGGGACGATGTTGTTCGCAGACTAAACGATGATGGCAGAGGAACGCTTCTTGGTGAATTTAGAGGTGAGGATAAGATTTTAACCTTGCATCAATCTGGAAATTATAAATTAAGTGGTTTTGAGTTGGCAACCAAATTTGACCATGATTTGATTAGTATTGAAAAATGGAATCCAAGTCATCCGGTGGCTGCTGTTTATTGGAATTCTGTTAAAGAATTGTATTACATAAAACGATTCTTGGTAGAATCTTCCTCCAAGAAAGTGTTGTTCATTCCGGAAGAAAAGGGTGTGGAGCTGGTAGTTGCTTCTACTCAGTATAAGCCAAAAATTAAAATTATTTACAATAAGCGTTTAAAAGAAACCAAGCACCTTAAGGATAAGGTTGAGGAAATAAACGATATTATTGATATAAAAGGCTTAAAAGCCCAAGGTAATCAACTTACAAAATTAGCTGTAAAAGATATTGAGCTACTTGCTACAGTTGAAGGGGAAGAATGGCCTATTGATATTGTTGAGGAACCAATACCTGAAATTGTAGAAGAGCAAATAGAAATGGTTTCTGAGGTTACGGCAAACGGGGTTTCCGAACAAGAAAGGCTGACAGAAGCAGTAGATGAGATTGAAACGAAAGATGCTGAAAAGAAGGCTAAAGTAAAGTCTGCTAAGAAATCAAAACCAGTAAAGGATGATAAACCTGTTGAGATGGAGTGGGATATAGAACCTGCAAAAAAGGCTGATGAAGATAAATCTGACAAGAAAAAGAATCCTTCCAATGGAGCTGAGGATGGAGCTGATGAGGATGGACAGATAACGCTGTTTTAGTGAATAATGCATATAAAATGTCGAATAAGTAGCCATTCTTATTGCAAATTATAAAACATTTTTAGCTAAAAAATTATTGCTAAGAAAAGCATCCCCAAATGATTACTAAATTAAGTATAAAAACAATTTACAATTGCTCGCTTGAAAGAGCATTTAAGACCCCTATGCTTTGTGATGTAACCAAAATTCATACGGGATATATGTTTATGCCTGCGGTTACGCATTGTACGGAAGATGAAAATTGGGGAATTCCTGGCAATAGTAAAAAAGTGTTTTTTGCAAAGTCATTTACGCAAAAAGGAGGCTGGGGTCTATGGATAAGGTTATTGAGCGAGTTGAAAATAAATATTGGAAAATAGAAGTGAGTGATTTTCAAACTTGGATGTTGGGGTTTTATAAATTTGTTGGGGAATGGAGCACTACGGAAATTAAACCAAATATTATTCAAATTGAGTATACCTATGCCATGCATTCAAAGAGCAAAATTCTTTATCCCCTAAATTGGTTATTTGCAAAACTTTTCTGGAAAGTTTATATGAAAAGGGTTTTAGAAAATATTAGAAATATGGTTTCTGCTAACGAGCCATATCTTTTTCCTTAACGATTTATATATATTTTCTTCGCAATTGCTCCTCCTGCATGCTCAATTTGCAAGAGATAAATACCATTGGTTAAGAAAGATGTGTCAAAACTATTATGGTTATTGCCTTCCATTCTTTTTATAATTTGTCCAGTGATGTCGATAATATTTAAAGACTCTAATTTATTGATATTTTTCAAAATAATTTTTTTGTTTGTGTTGTCCACAATTATTTCTATGGCTTCTTCATTTTCATTTACAATAAGTGCTCCAGGACAGGCGTCTGCTTTTTCAAATAACTCTGCAGTTGAATAACTGATGTCCATTATTTCGGTAGTTTTATCAGTACATATTTTATATACTATTGGATAATAATTCACATTGTAATTTGTAAATATTCCTCTATTCGGGTTTTCTGCATTGATTTTAGGAATAGAGCTTCCAGTAATCCAATCTCCCTGAGTCCACCCTGCAGTTCCATTAAACTCGTTTGTGCCATTCCATTGATCGTATTCAATCATTATAACCATTATTTGGTCAGTTCCAGCTGGACCATAAGTTTGATAAAGGCTTTCCAATATTCCCGTATTGTGATAGCTCCAACAAGAAGGGCAGTGGCAAGCAAAAAACTCAACAAATACTGTCTTTCCTTCAGCTAAATACTGATGCAGATGGTGCCATTCTCCATTGATGTCTTTAAGGTTGAAGTCCGGTGCAATTGATCCATGTGCTATTTGTGCATGGGAAAAGAGGGAGGTTACAAGAATTGCAAGAGTTGCCCTAAGCTTATTCATGTGCATTTATTTATTCTATAATTAGGTCTAAATTATTAATAATATTTTTACCATAGAATAAATCATAGTAGTTTGTTCCTGTAAGACATAATCTTGTTCATTCGTTAGTTTCTATTTATATTGCTAAAATTACTTTAGAGGAAGCGCAAAATGGAGAAAGATTTCATTATTCATGTATGTATTTCAAAAGAGGAATTCGCAATTGCTAGAAATATTACTCAAGATTACATGAAATGGCTGGGTATGAATCTTGATTTCCAAAATACGAAGAAAGAATTTCAAGTGTTCGAAAAAATGTATGGTAAGCCTGAAGGTTGTTTTATCTACGCTACAATAAATGGGGCTATTGCTGGGGGTGTAGCGATTCGGAAATTGGATGTAAAAATTTGTGAAATGAAGCGCCTTTTTGTTTATGGAGATTATCAAGGAAAAGGATTGGGAGAGGTTCTTTGTGAAAAAATTATTTCAATAGCTCGTGAGGTGGGTTACTGCCAGATGAGACTGGATACAGTTGCTAAACTTAAAAGTGCAATAGGGTTGTATAAAAAAATAGGGTTTTATGAAATAGAGGCATATTGTCCGAATCCAGATCCTACCGTAAAATACATGGAGCTGGAACTTTGATTTTTGTAACGAGTTGTATTAAAATGTCTTTTTGTTGCCCAAATAAAAAAAGCAGAACAATGAAACCATTGTTCTGCTTTAATTTTGTTAATCGATAAATACTCTTGTCGATTATTTAAGTTTGATATACTATTTACCTTATTTGTTGATAACAACATTAAAGTTAGCAACACTTCCGCTCTCCAATTCAGTATGGAAAACATACATGCCACTTGGTAAATTTGAAACGTTAATTTTCGTTACATCATTTGATAGCATTGAAACAGACACTGTTTTAACAATTTTTCCAGACATATCTGAAATTGTAATTGTAGCATCACCCTCTAATTTTCCAAAAGGAATACTGATATAATCTGATGTTGGATTTGGAAAAGGGGTAATGTTTACCATTTGCGATTCATCAATTCCAACACCCGTTGCCATATGCATTACAATGGAAGGAGCTTGAGTTGTTAAACCACCTTCTCCAGATCCTCCACCAAAAGCCGGTTGAGTTGGAATAGCTTCTCCAACCGGAAACATTGGTGTTTTGTATGTGGTAGAATTTAGTTGATAATCAATAGCATTGTCATATCCAATAAAGACTTCGGCATCAGTTGCAGTTACACAACCTAAATACCATTGATTGTCATTTAACGGAATTTGAGGAAATAATTCTGCATAAACCGGAATTGCTTGGTCGTCATTTATATAAACATATTCGCCAAAAGCAACACCTGTTAAATTTTCAAATGCAGCATCATTGATGTCAGTAAATACATCGTCCCATTGATAAAGAGTCAACGAAAAGTATTTGCCTATTAAATCTGAATCAGCATTAGTTACTGCCCCAAATGACATTCCTTTTGCAAATAGTCCAACAGAAGAAGTATTTCCATTCTTAAATGAGATACAGGATGTAAATTGACCTTCTCCAAACCTAGAGCCACCAGTTATAACTGGTAATAGTGCGCTATCTAAAGCACAATAGGAATACATTTCTTCATCAATTACAAAGTCGGCAGAAACCATATTGTCATCAGGGAATTCATCCGTAGAAGAAGATGCCAAATCGTAAGCTAATGAGTAATAACCATTCGAATAAGTTGTTTGTGAAAATGTAGGTAAAGAAATATATGTACTATCGTTTACAGGTAAATTAATCGGAGTAGAAACATTGGAATAGACAATTGTTCCTCCAAGATTTATACTAGCAGTTAGCGTTACGTCTGTTTGAGCATTTACACCATAGTTGTAGACCCAAGCACCCAGTTCAACTTCAAATTGCGAGGCATCTTGCGAAATAGGGGAAGGATTGGAGAATTGCTTTGCTCTCAATACATGCCTATTTTGGAATCCTAAGTCATCATCGAAATATCCTAGTTTGTTTCCTATAAAAACAACCACGCTGCCGGTTTGCATGGCAGCAGAAATTATGGCTCCGTCATCTTCTCCAATCATAACTACAGGAATCGTAACATTCACTCCATCATCACCTCCATTCATTCCCACAGCATCTCCATTGTTGTTGATGATAATCACTGCTACTGCTCCTTGGTTTTGAGCATTTAGTGCTTTTGTTCCGAATTGACATGCACCTCTATATAAAACTGCTATTTTTCCATCAACATCGCTAATAACGGGGCCGCATGAACAAGAATCTCCTGAGGGAGCAGTAGCTCCAGTAGGAATGGTTGTGCCATCATCATAAGCAAAGGCTAGGGTGTCTAAAACATAATTGGCAGTGTCATTCAAATCACCTCCGTTCCATCCTCCATTTCCATCTAAAGAGTCAGGGGCGAAAGTAAGGTCATACATCCCGGAAATTGGGGATGGAGACACAACATTAAAAATAACTTGAGCATTTCCATACAGAGTAAGCAACGCCAAACTTGTTAAAAGGTAAATTTTTTTCATAGTGTAGATTGTTAATTTCTAAAAAGGTTAAAGCACAAAAATAGTTAAAAAAGAAAGGGTTTTATGTGTTATCGACTAAAAATTTCATTCTATCGATATATATACTGTTTTCCTCTCCGAAAAATCTTGTTTAGTCATGTGTGTAATCAGCAAGTTAAATCTTTTACCTCATTCTTACTTGAATAATTAGTGCTGAAATAATTGTAAGCCCTCCAATTAGAGCTATTGAGGTATTAATGTTCCAGATATCTGATATAACCCCTGTTATTATTGCTCCAAAAGCATATCCGGAATCTCTCCATAATCTAAATATTCCGATACTTTTGGCTCTTTGTTCGGGGTGAGTATAATCACCTATTCCAGCAAGGAATGTTGGATAAACAATGGCGGTTCCTATTCCAAGAATAGAAGATAATATTGCAAAGTGCCAAAATGTTGTTGCATAAATCATGGATAACAGAGCAACTCCTTGAAGAAGCATCCCGAGGAATAGCATTTTCTTTTTGTCAAAAATATCGGCCATTTTACCCGTGAATAATTGACCAACTCCCCATAAGATGGGGTAGATAGCTACGATGGTTGCTATTTCGTCTAATTTAAAATGTTTTGTAGCTAAAAGTATTGGGAATAAACCCCATACCATCGCGTCATTTAAGTTGTTGACTAATCCAGCTTGCGATATAGAGCCCAGGTTTTTATCTTTCCAAGTAGTTTCCCAAAAGATATTTTTCAGTTTTTTAATGCTGCTTACAGCGGTCTCTTTTGCTACATGCTGAATTGTATCTTTTACAAATATCCATGAGCCCAATAGCCCTAAAATAGAAAAACCAACTCCTAAATAGAAAGGATAAGGTCGTAAACCGTATTCACTTGCAATCCAGCCTGTAAGAAATGCTACTCCACCTACAGCCAAATACCCCGCAGATTCATTGAGTCCCATAGCCAAGCCTCTTTGCTTTTCGCCAACTAAATCAATTTTCATAACAACCGTACTCGACCAGGTTAACCCTTGGTTTATTCCTAATAAAACATTTGCGAAAACAATCCAGTTCCAGCTACTAGCGTACATAAGGATGAAAGGTATTGGTAAAGCAAAAAACCATCCTATTACCAGTAAATTTTTTCTTCCTATTTTATTGGCAAAGGCTCCCGTAAAATAATTGGTTATCGCTTTAGTAAACCCAAATACAATAATAAAAGAGAGAATTACAGCATTTCCTTTCAAACTAAATACACTTTCTGCTAATTCTGGTAAAATGGTTCGTTCCATTCCAACCATTCCACCAACAAACCCGTTAATAAGAACAAGTAGTGAAAATTGCTTCCAGTTTTCTTTAAGACCTAATTTAACTTGAGACATATTTTGCAAATATATCAACTGTATAATTAATCAAGTGTATGAATCTTAAATAAGGCTGATAGTAGGAAACAATTTGAATTGAAGCGAAAAAGACGGTATATAATTTTTATACTTGTGATTCTAAAATTTTAACCATGTCATTACCCATATCTTTTATTTCGAAAGCATTATCTATTTCCGAAAAGCAAGTTTTGAGTACAATAAATTTACTCGAGGAAAAAGCAACGGTTCCTTTTATTTCTCGCTACCGAAAAGAAATGACAGGTGGGTTGGATGAAGTCCAAATTGAGAACATTCAAATTGCTTTTTTAAAATTGAAGGATTTAGAGAAGCGTAAAAAGACCATTCTAGAAACTATTTTGGATCAAGGAAATCTAAGTCAGGAATTAAAAGCAAAAATTGAGAACTCATGGGACAGTAACGAATTAGAAGACCTCTACTTGCCATTTAAACCAAGAAGAAAATCAAGGGCTGATAAAGCAATTGAATTAGGGTTAGAGCCTTTAGCAAAGATGCTAATGTCGCAACAGGGGGATAGTTTTAGTTCAATGGCAGAGCGATTTGTTAAAGGAGAAGTTGAGAATATTAACGAAGCAATTAAAGGAGCTCAAGATATTGCTGCATTATGGATTAGCGAACGACAATATATTCGTCAAAAAATTAGAGGATTGTTTTGGAGAGAAGGCGTGCTCAAATCCAAAATGGTAAAAGGAAAAGAGGAAGAAGGCGAAAAGTTTAAGGATTATTTCTCTTTCGAAGAACCAATTAAAAGAATTAAGTCACATCGCTTTTTAGCTGTTTATCGAGGGCAAAAAGAAGGTGTTTTGAAAGTTGTAATTGAACCGCCAACCAAAGAAGCAATTCTAATGGTCGCTGATTCCGTTATAAAGCGAGACGGTGATTTTAACAAGGAAATCCAAGAAGTAGTTAAAGATGTTTATACACGGTTATTAAAAACATCCATAGAGACAGAAGTAAAAAAAGATCTAAAAACACAAGCAGATGTAGAAGCGATAAAAGTATTTGCTGAAAACTTGCGTCAACTATTATTACAATCTCCTTTAGGAGGAAAAAGAATTTTAGCTATCGATCCCGGATTTCGTTCGGGTTGCAAAGTTGTTTGTCTGAGTGAAAATGGAGACTTAGTTGGTAATTCTACTATTTTTCCGCATCCTCCGCAGAATAAAGGTACCGATGCGATGAAGAAGATATCTACCATGGTACAGCAATATAAAATTGAAGCTATCGCTATTGGTAATGGAACTGCAGGTAGAGAAACGGAAGCTTTTATTAAAAGAATTCGCTTCAATACAAAAGTAAATGTCTATATAGTAAATGAAGCTGGAGCGTCTATTTATTCAGCTTCAAAAATTGCTAGAGAGGAGTTTCCAGATTATGATGTAACGGTTCGTGGAGCAGTTTCTATTGGAAGAAGGTTAATGGATCCGCTTGCTGAATTGGTTAAAATAGATCCAAAGAGTATTGGTGTTGGTCAATATCAGCATGATGTAGATCAAGCTATATTAAAACAAAGGCTCGATTCGGTTGTTGAAAGCAGTGTAAATAGAGTAGGAGTCGATGTAAATACAGCGAGTAAGTATATTTTGACGTACGTTTCTGGAATTGGACCGCAAATAGCAGAGAACATTGTCGAATACAGAAAACAAAATGGTGGCTTTACCGCTCGAAAAGAATTGAATAAAGTACCAAAATTAGGAACAAAAGCATTTGAGCAAAGCGCAGGTTTTCTGCGTATTTCAAATGCAGAAAACCCATTGGATAATAGCGCTGTTCATCCGGAGCTTTATTCTTTGGTGAAGAAAATGGCAAAAGATGCAAAGTGTTCATTGAACGAATTAATTGGAAATGAAGAGTTGGTAGGTGGTCTTAATATTGAAAAATATATTACCAAAGAAGTAGGGGAGCTAACGCTTAATGACTTGATAAAAGAATTGGTTAAGCCTAGTAGAGATCCTCGTAAAATTGCCCGGGTATTCGAATTTGATAAGCGTTTAAGAAGCATTGCCGATGTAGAAGAGGGGATGGAAATAGTTGGTATAGTAAACAATGTTACCAATTTTGGAGCTTTTGTAGATATCGGAATAAAAGAAAGTGGCTCTAATCCATATCTCCAATCTAGCAGATAGTTATGTAAGTAACCCTGCTGATATAGTTTCTGTGCATCAACATGTCAAGGCCAAAGTAATTTCTATAGATGTTGATCGGAAACGAATCGGATTAAAATTAATCTAACTTCCTTGCGAAAGACGGACGTTACAATTATAAATGCTAATTGCTTTTTTCAAAGCCATTATATATCCAAAGTGCAATCCTTCGTGCACATTATTAAAAGCAATTGCCTTTTCCGTGCTGCTCTAGAGATGATATTATAACTAGTAGTATATCTGAGTATTCCGTAAATAAACCATTATCATAATCTTGTTGCATTAGTTTTGCTGAAGAAATTAATAGTCCTTTTATTTCGTTGATTTCATTTTCTGAAACATTTTTTGGCGCTGAAGTCCCTTTCCTATATTTCTCGATTAATTCCCCGGGTATAACGGGGCTTTGTCCACTTAATTTATAAACTAGTAATTGCTGAGTGGCTAAGTTGTGAGCTGCATTCCAAATAATGTTATTGTTAAAACCATTTGGAATTTTGGTTAACTCGTCAATCGATAAGTCCTTTTATTGAATTAAGTAGGTTTTTTCGGGTAATCAGTAAAATTTCAAATTGTTGGTCCATTGCATTGTTGTTTAAAAAATATGCCTACTTCATCTAATATAGTAATAAATGCTCGCAAAAGCTAATTGTAACAGTTACTTTATGTTTATGTCAAAAATTGTCTCTAGAGTTTGCTGTGTAATACAATAATAAACGGTCGTAAAACTCACCAGGGTCTTTGTAATAGACTTTAAAAGTATATTCGTTTTCAGTGTCGAAATGTGTTCCTTCAATAAGAGAAATGTCAGCACTTTTAGCAGTGTCACTTACATATAAGGTAAGTGTAATTGTAAACACCTTGTTTTAAGTAAATTTCAGCTTTGTAGGCAAGTGCATCATAGTCGTATTTTAGCCTGTAAGCATTGTCTATTTCCCAATTACTTAATTGGCCGTATAGGTATAAATCTCCTTTGTTTAGAGGATTAGAATATGGAATAGTAAAGGTGGTGTAAGCATAATCACTTTCTAGGTTGTGATCAAAGCCATCTATATTTTTAATAAATAGGCGACCGTTAGCATCTCCCGTTTCGAGGTATTTTTTGTAAGTTCTTTTAATATCAGGTTTTAATTTTACTTTATAGGAACTATTCCTATCATCAATACTAAGCACTCTTTGTGTATAGTTTTTCAGTGTGGAAATATCAATAAATCGAAATTCGTTTCCTCCGTCAAAAACATTGTCTTCTTCATAGTTGTAAATCAATTGATCTTCCTTAACAAAATTTGGGGATAGTTTGGTACATGAATTATCCGTTCTGTGATTTTGTTCAATGTGTACTTTTATATTCGAATAGGGATTGATAACCTGTATTTTGTCGTAGGACAAGGTAAAGTCAACTTCTTGCCTATAATATTTGTCATCAAGTTTGGCTGGATACTTAATTTTAGGAAGAATTTGCATACTGTTTTCAGTAACGTAAAATTTTTGTGTTAACACGGGATACTGTTCTTCACCTTCAGGATATACCACTATAATGTAATTCCCGGACTTTGTTAATTGTATGTTCTCATTAGGGAACTCTACCCAATAGTGCACATAGCTTTGATATGCATTAAAGGAATATTTATTATTATCGATATAGTTCTCGTCAAAACCATTAATGTAATCAATGTCTGACAGCCCACTTTGTGTCCAATCTGCATTGCAGTGTATTATTTTATATTGATAGGCAGTTATTTCACCATCTAATTCGTCAAACCTTAGTTCGAGTGTTTCTTCCGAGTTCAATCTAATTGCTGGGTCAGAAAGCACCGAACCTTTCTTATAGAATAAAACTGTTTTTATTTTAGGATTGTATGTTAGGTTCTTATACAGTAAGGGTTCATCTTCGAAAAACTGTTCCTTTTCGTCTAAAATTGTTGGTGAGGTTGAAGTTTCTTTAATAGCGAATCTTTCTTCAGTTGAAACCGCTTTTGAGGTGCAGTTGCAAAGCATTCCTATCAACATCAGCGCAAGTAGAAATATAGGTGATTGGCTTCTGCTATTTATAATCATTCTAAATTAGTGTTTTATAAATGAATATAAAGATATAACGCTTTATTAGAAACAGCAAATTTTTAATTTTGCAAAGTTAATTATTTGAAAAATCACCTTATGTCAAAATCCATAAAAATCCGTAAAGGATTGGATATCAGAATCAAAGGAGATGCTGAAAGAAGCTCTACTGAAGTACCATTGTCATCTACTTATGCTATTAAACCAACTGATTTTCATGGCCTTATACCAAAATTATTGAAAAGAGTAGGAGACCCAGTAAAAGCTGGAACTATAATCTTTCAAGATAAGTATAGAGAGGACATTAAATATGTTTCACCTGTAAGCGGAAAAATTCAAGAAGTTAAACGAGGTGCTAAAAGAAAGATTTTAGAAGTCATTATTGAAGCGGATAAAGAAATTTCTTATGAGGCGGGAAATCCAGTCGATGTAGCGTCTTTGGACAGAGAAACAGCAAAAGAAGCATTATTAGCAAGCGGATTATGGCCATTTATTAAAATGCGACCAATTGATGTTGTTGCGAATTATACAGATACTCCAAAATCTATTTTTATTTCAGGTTTTGATTCCAGTCCTTTAGCACCGGATTATGATTATCTGTTATATACTAGAGATAAGGAATTTCAAGCAGGGATTGATGTTTTAAATAAACTCACAGACGGGAATGTTAATCTACAATTAAGAGCTAAAGGTGGTACGGATGCAGCATTTACGCAAGCGAAGAAAGTAGTTGCTAATAAAGTGTCAGGTCCTCACCCATCAGGTAATGTCGGACCTCAGATTCATCAAATTGACCCTATAAATAAAGGAGAGGTTGTTTGGACAGTAAATGCGCAAGATGTTGCTATAATTGGCAGGTGTCTTCTCACAGGAAGGTATGATGCTTCTAAATTGGTAGCGTTAACAGGTTCCGAAGCTACCAATAGAAAATATTATAAAGTAATTATTGGAGCAAATGCAAGTGACGTATTAAATGGTAACTGCAATACAGACAACGTTCGCTATATTAGTGGCAATGTGTTGACGGGCTCTCAAATTGAATCGGATGGTTATATTGGTTTTTATGACTCGCAGCTTACTGTAGTTCCAGAAGGAAATGAACACAAGTTTTTTTTAACAAAGGGTTGGTTAGAGCCAGGATTTAAAAAGTTATCGAATAATTCTGCTTACCCAAGTAAAATATTTGGTCCAAAGAAATTTGATGTTGATACAAACTTAAATGGTGAAGAAAGAGCATTTGTGGTAACTGGAGAGTATGAAAAAGTTTTTCCATTTGATATTTACCCTGTTCATTTAATTAAGTCAGTTATGGTAAATGATATTGATTCAATGGAGAAGTTAGGGATTTATGAAGTTGCACCTGAGGATTTTGCCTTATGTGAGTTCGTTTGTACCTCAAAAATTAATTCTCAAGAAATTGTTAGGGAAGGTTTGGATGTTATTCACAAAGAATGCATGTAGTGCATAATTTATTTTAAATTAAACAAATTAGATAGTGAAATTTTTAAGAAACATATTTGACAATGCTCATGCTAAGTTGAACAAGTCAGAAAAAACTAAAAAGCTATTTCCATTGGTTGATTCTGTAGATACTTTAATGTTTACTCCAAATCATACTACGACCGGAGGAGCGCACATTAGAGATGGAATTGACCTTAAGAGAACCATGATGTTTGTTATTTTGGCGTTAATCCCTTGTCTGTTATTCGGAATGTACAATGTTGGATTACAACATGATCTTGCAAATTCGACTGTAGAATGGTCTGGTGTTGATCAGTTCCTATATGGTTTAATGAAAGTTCTGCCATTTATAGTTGTTTCATATGCTGCTGGTTTAGGAGTTGAGTTTATTTTTGCGATTAAGAACGGTCATGCTGTTCAAGAGGGATATTTAGTTTCAGGAATGTTAATTCCACTTATTATGCCAATTGATACTCCATTATGGATGGTTGCGGTATCAGTAGTTTTTGCTGTTGTAATAGGTAAAGAAGTCTTTGGTGGAACAGGTATGAATATTTTGAATGTAGCTCTAACTGCTCGTGCGTTTCTATTCTTTGCTCACCCAACATCGATGTCCGGAAATAATGTATGGATTTCAGGTTTCAAAGAGTTGAAAGGTTCAGGTAATTTGGTAGATGGGGTGTCAGGAGCTACTCCTCTAGGAGATTTAGCCTCTTTTACGCAGGACCAGCCTGCTTATTCTTCTCTAAATGAATTTATTGATAAGGGACATTCTTTTGTGGAAGCTATGTGGGGGTTATATCCAGGTTCCATTGGAGAGTCATCTGTTTTTCCAATAATGCTAGGAGCCATATTTTTATTGATTACCGGAATAGCTAGTTGGAGAGTAATGACATCATTTTTTGTTGGAGGATTGGTAATGGCTTTGATCATGAATCAATTTGCTGGTGAAAATGCTTACATGCAACTGCCAGCAATTCACCAACTGATGTATGGTGGCTTTTTGTTCGGAATGGTCTTTATGATAACAGATCCAGTTACGGCTGCTCAAACATCCAAAGGAAAGTATTTTTATGGCTTTTTGGCCGGTTTCTTAGGAATATTAATTCGAGTGGTAAACCCGGCATATCCGGAGGGTATTATGCTTGCTATACTTATAGCAAATGTATTTGCACCCTTGATTGACCATATGGTGATAAGTACTAATATTAAAAGAAGATTAAAACGAGTTAAAACTGCATAATCATGGCAATTAATAAAGAAAGTAACGTATACACAGTAATTTTTGCAACATTAATGGTTGTGGTTGTGGGTGGTGTCTTGGCATTTATTTCGTCATCATTGAAACCTATTCAAGAAGACAACGTCAGAAATGAGAAAAAGCAATTAATCTTAAAAGCAATTGGTTCTGAAGAAACTAAGTCTATTAGTAGAGAAGATGCTGGAGCGGAATTCAATAAATACGTAGTAGAAAGATTGATCCTTGATTACGAAGGGAATATTCTAGAAGGAACTAGATTGACTAATGAAACTCCTGTAGATATAAAAAGCGCAAAGGATGCTTTTGCTGTAGATTTACAAAAAGAATACAAAAAGTTTGTTCAACCCTTAACAAATAAATATACAGGTACTGATTTAGTAGATGAGTTAACTAAAGAAACGAACATTCATTACCCATTGTTTATTTGTCAGGTAAATAATAAAAAACATTATGTTATTCCTGTTATGGGTAAGGGTCTATGGGCTGGAGTATGGGGTTATATAGGATTAGAATCAGATGGAAGAACGATATCTGGTGCTGTGTTTGATCATAAGTCAGAGACTCCCGGTTTAGGAGCAGAGATTTCCAAAGATTTTTTTAGTGATCAATTTATTGAGAAAACTATTGTAGATCAAACCGGAAAATATACTCCAGTAAAGGTTGTTAAACCTGGCACAGGTGTTACAGAGCCATACGTAGATGGTATAAGTGGAGGTACATTTACAAGCGTTGGAGTAGATGAAATGATGAATAGAACATTAGCGGTATATCACAAATTCTTCCAAAAAGAAGAGGGTAAACAATTATTAACCAATATTTAACTTCGAAAAATTAGAATTATGAGCGAAGTAGCTGTAAAAGAAAAGGAACCATTATTCTCCAAAAAGAATAAGAAGTTAATAACAGATCCATTGAACGATACTAATCCTGTTACGATTCAAGTACTAGGAATATGTTCAGCATTAGCTGTTACGGTAAAAATGGATGCTGCATTAGTAATGTCTATGGCAGTATTAGCTGTATTGATTGCTGGTAATGTTATTGTTTCTTTAATGAGGAATCTGATACCGGGTAAAATTAGAATTATTGTTCAATTGGTGGTAGTAGCTGCTTTGGTAATTATTGTCGATCAAGTATTAAAAGCTTTTGTATATGATGTATCTAAACAATTATCGGTATTTGTTGGTCTAATCATAACGAACTGTATTATTATGGGGCGTTTAGAAGCATTTGCTTTAGCAAATAAACCATGGGCATCGGCATTAGATGGTCTAGGAAATGGCATTGGTTATGGGATTATATTAGTCGTTGTAGCTTTCTTCAAGGAATTATTTGGTTCAGGAACATTGTTGGGATATGAAATTTTCGGAAATGCTACTGATATGACTGGATTGTATGCAATGGGTTATGAAAATAATGGAATGATGTTATTGCCGCCATCATCATTGGTATTAGTAGCTATTTATATTTGGATTCAGAAGAGTAGAAATCCAAGTTTACAAGAAGGACATTAAAAATTGATTATACCGTAAAAAAGTAAAAAATGGATTTATTAAAATTATTTATAAAAGCAGCATTTGTAGAGAACATGGTCTTTACGTTTTTCTTTGGAATGTGTTCTTATTTGGCAGTTTCGAAAACAGTTAAAACAGGTGTCGGACTTGGTGCTGCAGTAATATTTGTATTAGGTGTTACAGTTCCTGTAAACTATTTATTAGAAACATATGTTCTCAAAGATGGAGCATTAGCTTGGCTAGGAGCAGAATACGCAAATATGGACTTAAGCTTTTTGAGCTTTATTATGTTTATCGCAGTAATTGCTTCCATAGTCCAACTGGTAGAGATGTTGGTTGAAAAATTCTCTCCTGCATTGTATGGTGCATTGGGTATTTTCTTGCCATTGATTGCGGTAAACTGTGCAATTCTTGGTGGATCATTATTTATGCAAGAAAGACAATTCGAAAACATTGGTGAAGCATCTGTATACGGATTGGGTTCTGGCTTTGGATGGTTTATAGCGATAGTATTGATTGCAGCTATTCGAGAAAAAATTCGTTATTCTCATGTTCCAGCACCAATAAGGGGTGTAGGAATGGCATTTATCTTAACTGGATTAATGGGGCTAGCATTTTTAGGATTTATGGGATTTGAACTTTAAAAAATTTTTAATACAAACAAAAAATGGATTTGAAAATCATTATATTGACAATTGCAGTATTCTTGGTGGTTGTGCTCGTTTTAGTAGCTGTACTTCTTTTTGCTAGAGCTAAATTAATGCCTTCAGGCAAACTTAAAATTACTATTAATGGCGAAAAGGAATTGTCAGTTGATGGAGGAGGTACTTTGTTATCTACATTAAGTGCAGCAGGTATCTTTTTACCATCTGCTTGTGGCGGAGGCGGAACATGTGTGCAATGTACTTGTCAAGTTCATTCTGGCGGAGGTAGCATTCTGCCAACAGAGGCGCCGCATTTTTCGCGTAAAGAAATAGCAGATAACTTCCGATTAGGTTGCCAAGTGAAAGTAAAAGAAGACATGGAAATAGAAGTAGAAGAGGAAGTTCTTGGAATTAAAGAATGGGAAGCTACTGTCGTTTCTAATTATAATGTTGCAACTTACATTAAGGAGTTTATTGTCGAGATTCCTGAAGATATGGATTATAAGGCTGGTGGTTATATCCAGATTAAAATCCCTAAATGTGAAATAAAATTTTCCGACATGGATATTAAGGCTCATCCACAAGATCATCCGGGTGAACCGGATAAATTTGAAAAAGATTGGGGTGAGGGTAAATTTGCTATGAGAGACCTGGTAATGAAGAACTCTGAAGAAGTAGTTAGAGCTTATTCTATGGCTTCTTATCCTGCAGAAGGTAGAAGGATTATGCTAAATGTGCGTGTAGCAGCTCCACCCTGGGACGGCAAGAACAATGCATGGATGAATGTTAATCCTGGTATAGCCTCTTCGTATATTTTTGGGTTAAAAGAAGGGGATAAAGCTGTAGTCTCTGGGCCTTATGGGGAATTCTTTATTAATCATTCAGAGGCTGAAATGTTGTATGTTGGAGGTGGTGCAGGAATGGCACCTATGCGTTCTCATTTATATGAGTTATTTAAAACATTAAAAACTGGTAGAAAGGTTTCATATTGGTATGGTGGACGTTCTCGAGCTGAATTGTTCTATATCCATTATTTCAGGGATTTAGAGAAGGAATTTCCGAATTTTAAGTTTTACATGGTTTTGTCCGATTCACTTCCGGATGACAATTGGATAGAAATGAAAGATATTAATGATACGGAAGGTGATGGTTTTACTGGCTTTGTCCACAATGCAGTAATTGATCAATACTTGAAGGATCATGAAGCTCCTGAAGATATTGAATTTTATTTCTGTGGACCACCAATGATGAACGTTGCAGTGCAAAACATGTGTGACGATTGGGGTGTTCCTCCTGAGAATGTACGATTCGATGACTTTGGTGGATAATCAATAAATAATTAAAAGGTTAAATCCTCCTGCTTTTTAAGTAGGAGGATTTTTGTTTAAATGCGCAAAATGAAAGTTGTAACACTACTATTAATTACTTTTCTATTTGTAAGATGCGGAGAGAACCAGGAGTCTATTAATCCCAAAGGTAAAGATCTGTTGCCTAACTTTTTCCAAATAACTGGATATGCGCAAGGAACAACTTACTCTGTAGTTTATCAAGACTCCTTGGAACGAGATTTATCGAATTCAATCGATTCTTTGCTTAAAGATTACGATAGTTATCTTTCTGCCTATGTTGATACAAGTTTAATCTCTCAATTTAATAATTCTGAATATAGCCCAACATCTTCAAAAACAAGATGGAACAATGATTTTTTAGATTTGGAGATTAAGCCTGATGGAATTTTTGAAGATTGTTTTAAATCAGCAAAAGAAATTTACCATGCTACGGATGGCGCATTTAATCCTGCAATTTTTCCATTAGTGCAATATTGGGGATTTTTTAAAGGTGAAATAAGAGAGGATGCTTCCGAGATTGAAATAGATTCCCTTTTAAAAATAGTTGATTTTTCTGATTCCATGATTAACCTATATAACGATACTGTTTCTAAAGGTGATGTTATATTTGGTTCGACTCCGGTAATAGGTAAATTGAATGGAAATACGAAGATTGATTTCAATGGAATTGCACAAGGGCACTCAGTAGATATTATAGGGAGTTATTTATTATCTCTCGGGATCATTAACTTCATGGTAGAAGTGGGGGGGGAAGTATTATGCAATGGAGTGAATAACAAAAACACTTACTGGCAAATAGGGGTGGATAAACCTGTAGAAAACTCATCTCCTGGGAGTGAAGGTTTTCAATTTGTTGTTACTGTAAATAATGGTGCAATTGCTACTTCTGGAAACTACCGTAAATTCTACGAAAAAGAAGGGTTAAAATATGCACATACTATTAATCCTAAAACAGGGTATCCAGTTCAACACTCTTTGCTAAGTGTAACGGTAAAAGCAGATAAATGTGCTGATGCAGATGGGTATGCAACAGCATTTATGGTAATGGGAGTCGAACAGACCAAGAAATTTTTAAGCGCGAAACCAGAGCTTGGTTTGGAAGTATATTTGATCGCTTCCAATGAAATAGAGGAGTATGATGTTTGGATGACAAATGGGTTTGAAAACCTTATTTCGAAGTAATAGTAAACGAAATAAGAAACTTTATTGAGATTTTGAGGTCGGAAAAATACGTATTCGTAAATTTTTATATTTGTTTTTATGATTGAAACATTGAACAATAAATCTGCTCTTGTAGCGAAAAAATTATTTACAATTTGGCAGGAATCATATAGGGTAGAGGCAAAGCTTCTTCAGGTTCTTGATTTTCCTCCATTAAATAGAACAGTTGCAGATTTTATAAATTCTTCAACACGATTTTATGGTTTTGTAAAAGATGATAATTATAATGCTGTAATGGAGTTGCGAGATAATGATGATATTTTACATATTCAAAGTTTGGTAGTGCAGCCTAGTCAATTTAGAAAAGGATTAGCCAGCAAAATGATTGCTTTTGTATTGAGTGAGAATATGGAGTATAACTTTACTGTGGAAACGGGTTGTGATAATGTACCAGCGATAAACTTATATTTAAAGTTTGGTTTTGTTGAAACGAAACATTACGAAACAGATCATGGTATTCGTAAAATTTGTCTTTTATTAAATAGAAACGGGAATTAACCACCTTTTCTTTTTATCGAATACCCATCAGCTTCTAAAAGCTTTATAACCTTATCTCGGTTATCCCCTTGGATTAATATTTCGCCATGCTTAGAGCTGCCTCCAACACCGCATTTAGACTTTAGCTTTTTTCCTAAATCATTTAAATCGGCTTCAGCGCCAACAAAACCTTCTATAAGAGTAACAACACTCCCTTTTCGTTGCTTTCTATCTAGAGAAACATATAACTTTTGCTGATTAGGAGCAAGTGTCGCTTCTTCTTCATTTTCAACGTCATCGTTGAAAGAGAAAATTTCTATTCGTTTTTTCTTTTTTGCCATTTTTAATAATTCAATACTCGGATTTTCTGAATTTCCTTCTTAGTAGCTAATTCCAGTTCTACCTTAATAAGTTTTTTAAACTTTAGAAACGCTTCTGTTTTATATGTCGAATCAATTACATCTGACCAATGAATATTGACAGTATATATAGTATCAATCACATTCGTAAAATTACTTTCTAAGGCTTTTGAAAATGTAAATTGCTCTATTTCTGGAAATTGCGCCTTGATTCTTTTTTCAAGTGCAATTAAATTTATTTCAGAAGCTTTTAATCTTGCTAATTCATTCCGATAGAAATCTCGTTGTTCACTAACAGAATTAAGGTTGTCTAGTTGATTTTCATATAGCTTGTTGATTACGTTTAATTCAAGTGCAGTAGTATCTAGATAAGATGGTTTGGCATTTTGTTTAATTGTTAGCTTTACGGCAGCAAGGTCAAAGTCTTTTTGTAGTTCTATCCAGTAACTTTCGTCTTTCTTGTCTACGTATTCGCCGCTGACAATAAGTTTGATTTCAGGGTTTCCATCATTGAAATTTGTTTTGAATCGAATATCTCTAGTTTCGTTCATATCTTCCAGTTTTTCTATATAGCTGAAAACATTTTGTTCGAAAATAGATTCCTTGATAATTGTTACAAACTTGAAAACACTCGGAATGATTATTAAAAGGGTGGCCGCCAAGATGTATATTTTCACCTTCTTCTCGGTTTTTTGATTGACAAATGCCACTTTTGGAAAGTTGAGCAGTCGCAAAACGATAACGGTTGATAAGGCAATGAATACAGAGTTTAATAAAAACAAATACATTGCTCCAAAGAAGTAGCTGAAATTACCTATTGCCAATCCATATCCTGCTGTACACATTGGAGGCATTAATGCTGTTGCAATTGCTACACCTGGTATAATGGTTCCGGCTGCACCAAGTTTATGAGTAGCAGCAGCAATTACACCTGCTAATCCACCAAAAAACGCTACCAATACTATTAAAACGTGCGGCTTGGTTCTTCCAAGAAGTTCTGATGTTTCTGCTTTTAAAGGGGTTAGAAGAAAGTATAAATAGGACGCTATCAAACTAGCCCCAACCATGATGGCAAAGTTAATTAATGATTTTATTAGTATTTGAAAATCGTTAGTAGCTAAGGCAAGCCCTAATCCTCTAATGGGTCCCATTAATGGTGAAATAAGCATGGCTCCTATAATTATCGCGGGCTCTTCAAGGTTCAAGCCAATAGAAGCTACAACAATTGAACAAATCAGAATCCAAACGTTGGAACCATAAAATTCAATTCCATCTTTAATATTTGCGATAGTTGCCATGCGATCAACTTCATCCTTAATAGAGATCGTTTTAAGAAAGAAATGGAACAGATTTTTAGGAATATCTTTAATTTCTTCCTTTCCTAGTTCAATTCGAGTAGGGTCATAATCCACTTTTTGCTGATTTTTATCTTCTTTGTTTTCTTCTGTCATTAAATGCCCTTTAGAAAATGAAAGTACTGATAATTTTTTATATATAGTTCAAATATTCTTGGTCCTTTAAATAGTTGAAACACATTTGAATTCAACGGGTAGTAGCCATTTTAAAACAATAAACAAGTGATTACTGTTCAAAAAGCTCTAATAATTTTTCAAGAGAATTTTGGCTATCCTTACTATTAAATGCAGCAATAATTTTCTTTTTGTCAAACTCTGTTAGATGAAAACTCATTGATATTTCTTCATTTTCATTTTGATTTAAGTAAAATGAAACCACATCTATTTTACCTGGGAACCATTCTATAGCATTCTTAAGAAATTGATCATTATTATAATCATGTGTTTTAAGAATGTTTCCATATACATTAGCAAAAGGTTTTGAAATACGCTGCATTATTGATCCATTCCCTACATTTTCAACTTCAAAGTACTTTTGTTTATCTCTTATTTCTATAATTATAATTCCATTCGTATTTTCTGTAATCCAATCTTTAAAAGCCCGGATAAATTCTAAACTTGTTTTTAATCCGTAATTGTCTCTTAATCCAGCGTCCATTATCTCTATTGGAGGCTCAGTAGGCAAAGATACCATTGGTAGAACATAGGGAAAAGTAGCATTCATTCGAATAGCTGTTGTAAAGTCTAAATTCTTGGCATTATTATTTTTTAATAGCTCAGAGTATTCAATATTCTCTAAGGAGCTATAAGTTGAAGTTCCAAAAGTAGTGTCGTTATAGGTTAAGTAACTAATAGGCTGCGGTGAAATAAGCATTCTCCTTCCATCATTTGTTATGGATGGTGAGAATATTATCATAGGTATTTGAGCTTCTTTTTCAGGAAGGTAATACTCGAACAATTTTTTGTTCTTTAAAACACCTAAATTCTCAATCAATTTTTGTTCAAAAAAGTAGCCTCTATCTTTTGAATATGTATATGGTCCATTGTATACTTTTTGCGAGCGTATGAAAAAATCAGTTGTCGCTATACTAAAGGCCATCGGATTTAATAAATCTTTACAAATGTTATCTAAGTATTTAGGAGCGGATAAATTAATAGATTTATCTGTTAGGCTTTGTAAATACAACTCTCTTAGGTAAGAAGCGCCAATCATTCCTCCAGAAGCACCTGTTATTAGCTGCGTTTGCTTGAGTAATTTCCCATTCGTAATGCTGTCAAGTTTTGTTATAACTGACATTGTCCAAAGACCTGCTCTTAGACCACCTCCACTAATATTAAAAATAACCATTTTTGGTTTTTTATTCGTGTGAGCCATATTTTTCTTCTTCCAGTTTTCCAATATTTGAATGGTGTGGGTAAAGGCTTCTTTGTAATTTGTTTCGTTTGCTGATAACTTTCTCAAACTATCGTAGGAATAGGATGCTTTTGTCTGATAATCAATTCCGTATGCGTAGTTAGTGAAATTAAACATATCGTAATTTTTCGAAGCATAATTAAAAATCATCAATCCTACAATCACTAAAGTTAATGTCCATCCTTTAAACCATGAATACAAAGCGCTAAAGAGCAATAAGAATATGGTGAATATTAAAAATATACTTGCCCCAGCTGGTATAATAACCCAGTGGATATCTCTGAATAATCCTAAAATTATAAACGAGGCAATTAGTACAATTTCAAAAAACGAAGCATTAATATGATTTTGTTTAAAAACTTTTTTAAGTAGTTCCTTATCATAGTGGTCACTTCTACGTGCCATTTTTAATTTAGTCAAACTTCCCATATAGGTCTCTACGCGCCATTTTTGTTTTCTTCCTATACGCTGGTACCACTTAATTTTTTTGATTAGTGTGGCTTCTTTTCCTGAAGCTAGTAGTTTTTCGAAATAAGAAGCATCTTTACCACTAATTTCATGTACATTTTTATTGAACCTTACAAAATATAAGGTAGAGATAATAAGAAACAGTAGGATGCCAAGTCCTAAGCCAACAAGATTCCATAGAGCCATTGAATAGGGTATTAGTTCTTCATCTACTTGAAATGCATAGGCTTTAAAGAAAAGTGTAATGACAAAAATGAAAGGAATTATATGATTGTTATAGCAGAACTTAATAAACGGTCTTGAAAGGGTTGCTAGAAACTGAAATTCCGAAGCATATATTATGTAGCTATAAATATTGAAAGCCATAATAAATCCTCCAATCGAGAAACCTAGAATAGCAAAAGATAAAAAGTTGACTTCGCCTAAATATTCTGGTGCGAGAAATAGGTAAGGGATTCCATAGCTTTTCCCAATTACACCGGTCATGAATAAATACAATATTAACCAAAATAATAAGAGTAATTGGTTTCTTTTAATGTGTAAGAAAACTAGTTGGAAAGGAAAAAAGTAAAATATTCTACCAGCAATGCCTTTTTTAGGAGTAGGTGTATGTTTGGGAGAATTACTCATTTTTAATATTACGCTAAAATTTGTAAAAAGATTTGTTTTTTAGATGAAAATTGTATAAAATACATCTAATTGCTATTAAGTTGAAATAAAATTCTATGCTTCATGTATGTATTCTTTCTTCTTAATAAGGTTCAAAGATTTCCAATTGAGAGCAAATAACCCAACCGAAATTATGGAAAATAAGAATATTATGAGTTCAATTTTATTTGATTTTTCCGTTAAACTTTCCCTCCAGTTCCATGTCATTAATAGATGTAAAAAAGGCATAATAAAAGTCGGTATTGAAAATATATAGAAGCCTATTTTTTTCATACGCCACATAAATACTACACCTATAAAAGCCAATGCATGCAAACAAGCATAAACAAAGAAGTATTTTCCACCAATTGCTTCAAATGCTTTATCGTGAATAGCAGAGGAGCTTATTAATAGACCGACAGACCCATAGTAGATAATCATCAATAAACTCCACCCAAGGTAAAACCAACAAAGTATACGAAGAAACATGGAAGGTTTGTTTTTTCCAAGTATTATGCGTTTAAGTAAGCGGAGGTTTCTGGACAGAATGCTAATTGGTTCTGTTTTTTTTTCAGCTGCAATGTTTTCTTCTTCAATTCTTATACGTTCGATTTTATTTTCCTGCTCTATCATCTTATTAAATGCCTTTTTTGAGTTAGAAATAATGCTACATAAACAAGCGTTATTGCAATACTCGCATTGCCAACAATAATGGCTCCACTTCCACCAAACATGACAAAAGGAATTGCAGCATATGCACCTTGAAAAATTGCATAGATGACAAAGCCAAGTTTTAAGCGAATAAACATCATTGAAACACCAAGTAATGCTAAAACATCCAATATAGATCTGTAGATGTACATAAGGGAAATCCTCATGGATAGAGCTTCATTTATTATTTTTCCATCGGCTTCAAGGGTGTTTATTCCTTGATCTTGTAATAGGTCAAATTTTGTTTCCAATAATTCCCAAGTCGTTTGATCAGGTGATTCCATAACATCTTGAATCGAACCATAGGTCAAGTAGAATGAAGTATCTTGTGCCATAGCCAATGCAAAGCCAACGAAACTGAGGATACAAAGAATTTTAAGGCTCTTTGGAGTTTCTAATTTTTCTGCTATTTCGGTTTTTTGATTTGCCACCTACTTACTTTTGTTGGATATTTTGAACTTGCTAAACCCTCTTCCATTGTTGGGTAGTAGATCTATTTTTTTTAACCTTTTTTCTCTTTCAATGGACAAGCTTATCGAATCTTCTTGAAAATAAATCAACCATTCAGATAGATCATTATTGATTCTTATTCCATTTATAGAATGAACACAGTCACTAACAACGATACCTGATTTTTCTGCAGTAGAATCTTCCAGTACATGAGATATTTCAAAAGAACCACTTTTCCAAGTTCCTTTTAATCCAAAGTTTTCATATTCTTTAGTAGATGGTTTGGTTTCAAATTTCCAGCCTTCATAGTTTAGGGCTTCAACAATAAATGGAGTGAAATCCTCTGTTCCATAGACCAGTTTTGTGAAAATGTCTTCGAAGGATTCGCCAGATATTTTTTCCAATATATTGCGATATTCTACTTCTGTATATCCTTTTCCTGTATTGGAAAGCTTATACATCTCTTGCATTACATTATGCAAGGAAGCGCCATTGCTGGTGGCTCTTCGTATGCGCATATCGCAAATATATGCGATTAAGGCTCCTTCTGTGTAGATAGATGTTTTTCTGCCAGGAATACCTTGCACATAGCCATCTAACCAGGTGTCCCAAGAAGAATTAGCAACACTCATGTGTTTTCTACCATCGTTATGAAAATGCCTGGTCAAGTAAGTCTCAAATTCTTTAAAATATTGGTTTTCTTCGAATACCCCACATTCATAAAGTACCCGGTCTCCCATATAGCTTGTAACACCCTCAGCAACATATCCCATATGAGAATAATTCTCTTTTGTGAAATCGTAAGGAAGCATTTCTTTCGGCCTAATTGCTTTAATGTTCCATGTGTGGTAAAGCTCATGAGAACTGACGCCTAAAAAATCTACATAAGACGTACCAAACAATTTGTGACTAGGCCCCAATTGAATTACCGTGCTTTTTTGATGTTCTACACCATGATAGCTTCGATAGGAGGTTATCTGGTTTAAAAAGTGGTATTCCTTCACGGGGAAACCTTTGAAAATTTCTATTTGATAATCTGTAAATTTTTGGAAGTCGGTAATTAGCTTATTCCAATTAGGCTTACATTCTCCTTGAAACCAAACATGAAACGTATTTCCTTTGGACTCGTAACTGTTGTGTTGCAGAGAATTAGAAGCTATAAATGGGGTGTCAGCCAATTCTTGATAGTCTGAAACCACAAAAAGATTATTTTTTTTACGCTCCATGGATGAAGCTACTTTATAATCGTCTGGAATTTCTAGTTGAATTTCACAAGGTTCGTTTTCTTTTCCTAAAACAAATACACAACAATTAACAGGGTTTACATATAATTGGTTCTCATCCATCCATGTTGCACCCGCATTTAATACTGAAGCATAATAATCATATTGTATGCTAATAGAAGTAGCATTTTTGCATTCTACTTCCCAAGAGTCTTTGGCTAATTTAGGTGCACATAAACGATTTCCTTCTTGGTCATATACAACAAAGTCTTTTACATTCTTTGCAAAGTTTGCCAACTCATAACGTCCCGGCCTCCATGCAGGAAGTTGAATCGTTAATTTATCTTGATTGGATAAAGTGCATTCAACTTTAATGGATATAAAATGATTGGCTGGGTTTTTTGCAGAGAATGTATATTTCATTTATAAAATGGTGTTTGCTCAAAGTTAGTATTTTTGAAAGATTCCTTTAATGGAAAATCTATAAAATATGATTAAATGAAATTGTATACTGAAAGAACTACTATTACCCCTCTAATAGAATCGGATATTCCAGAAATATTGGAAATGTATTTAGAACCAGATTCCTTTAAGTATATCACTCCACATAAGGATAAGACCAGAGAGTATTATCAAGTTTTTCTTCAAGGTAAAATAGCAGCAAATAAAAAAGTTTTAGGCTTTTGGTCTGTAAGGTTACATCCCACAAATGAGTTTTTAGGTACAGTAAACCTCAATCAATTTCAAGACTCAGAAATAACGCATGTTGGATGTCATTTAAAAAGTGTAGCCTGGAATAAAGGTTTTGCAACTGAGTTGATGAAAGAATTGATAAAATATGGTTTTGAAGTACGAAAATTAAAGGCGATTCATGGAATAGTTGAAGAGGGTAATCTAATTTCTGCTAAACTGATGAAGCGGCTAGGCTTTGATTTTCTAGAGGAGTTAATCGATAAAGAACTTAAGCTAAATATTTATAGATGTATTAGGTAATTATTTACTAAATTCGTCTTCTCAAAATAGATAAGATATGAATTACGATTTAATAGTAGTAGGAAGTGGACCTGGAGGATATGTGACTGCAATTAGAGCTTCACAATTAGGTTTGAAGACAGCAGTAATTGAAAAAGAATCAATAGGTGGTATTTGTTTAAACTGGGGTTGTATCCCAACAAAAGCACTATTGAAAAGTGCGAATGTATTTGAATACATTAACCATGCTGCTGATTACGGGATTTCTGTAAAAGAAGGAAAAGCTGATTTTGACGCAATTGTTAAAAGAAGTAGAGGAGTGGCCGACAAAATGAGTGGAGGTGTCCAATTCTTAATGAAGAAGAATAAGATTGACGTGCTTATGGGTACTGGTAAAGTAAAGGTTGGTAAGAAAGTTGACGTTACGGATGATAAAGGAAAAACGACTGAGTATTCAGCTAAAAATATTGTTTTGGCAACGGGTGCTCGTTCTCGTCATTTGCCAAATTTACCGCAAGATGGTAAAAACATAATTGGATATAGAGATGCAATGGTACTTCCAAAAATGCCAAAAAAAATGGTGGTTGTGGGTTCTGGAGCTATTGGAGTTGAGTTTGCTTATTTCTACAACACAATGGGCTGTGAAGTTACTGTAGTAGAATATATGCCAAATATTGTTCCTGTAGAAGATGAGGAGGTGTCTAAGCAGTTAGAGCGCTCTTTTAAAAAGCAAGGGATTAAAATAATGACGAATTCTTCTGTGGAAAGTGTAGATACAGCAGGAAAAGGATGTAAGGTTAAAGTTAAAACCAAAAAAGGAGAAGAGATTCTTGAATGTGATGTTGTTTTAAGTGCCGTTGGTATTGAAGCAAATATTGCAAACATAGGATTAGAGGAAGTTGGAATTGTAACCGATAAGGGTAAAGTATTAGTAAATGATTTTTACGAAACGAATATACCAGGTTATTATGCAATTGGAGATATTATTCCTGGTCCAGCATTAGCGCACGTTGCTTCTGCAGAAGGAATTACTTGCGTTGAGAAAATTGTAGGAGAGAATCCAGATGTAATTGATTACGGTAATGTTCCGGGATGCACTTACTGTTCTCCAGAGGTTGCTTCTGTTGGTATGACGGAAGCAGCTGCTAAAGCAGCAGGGCATGAATTAAAGATTGGTAAATTTCCATTTTCAGCTTCGGGAAAAGCGAGTGCTGCTGGAATGAACGATGGTTTTATTAAGTTAATCTTCGATGCTAAATATGGAGAGTTATTGGGAGCTCACATGATTGGAGGTAACGTTACTGAAATGATTGCAGAGATTGTAGCTATTCGTAAATTAGAAACTACAGGACATGAATTGATTAAAACAATTCATCCTCACCCTACAATGAGTGAAGCTATTATGGAAGCTGCTGCAGCTGCTTATGGTGAAGTGATTCATATGTAGGTTGAATTAGGTAGAGAATTACAAAAAAAGCCACTCAATGAGCGGCTTTTTTTGTAAGTAGATTATTCTCTTTTCAATTGTTCCTCGATCAAAACCATTTCACTTTTTCGGGATTTCAAAATAGATTTGTAAGAAACTGCGTTTTTGTTTCCTGCTGCTTCTGAAGCATCAATCCATTCAAGTGCTTTATCAAAATCATCTTTAATTTCATATGCTAAGGCAAGATTATATGCTGCTTTACCTCTAGTTTTTTCATTTGTTTGAGATTCAATTTCTATTTCCCAATAATAGATTGCTTGGTCCCAATCTCCTTTTTTAGCGCTTTTTTTAGCGGCTTTCATTTCATATGAACCTTTTGTGTAGTAGTATCTTACTTCTCTTGTAAAACTAGGTACGATTCTGTTAAAATACAATTGCGCACCATACGCTCCGGCTTTAGATATAGAGCTGTATGCAGCCGGAGCCAAAGAAGAAAAACTATGGTCATTAGCTCCTGAGTACACAATAAATTCATCAATAATTTTACGTTCATTTGGATAGTAAACTCGCCACTGAGTTCTGACCTCTGCAGAATTTGATGAATAATAACTATCCGAATCAAAAAGTTCCAAAGCAATTAAGCCATCGGCTCCATATTCTTGACAAATAGAGTCGATAATTTCAGATTTGATTGGTGTCTCACCAGAGATATCTTTTAACCCTAGATTAATAATATCATTATGAATTAAGTCCATTCGGTCCGATTCTATCACCAATTTCCGCATGTTTTTTACAGCGCTTTTAGATCCGTATTTATCACCTAAGATAGGTTCTCCGGTAACCAAACCTTCCAAAGCATTTAAAACTTGATTTCCTTTCCCTTTTAAGACTTTGGTTTTATTTATTACAAGCACAGAATCCAAATCTGCAGGTAGTGATATTTGAGCTGCATGTCGCACATTTAGATAAGTTGTTTCCATACATGATTGAAATAAGACTAGGGTTAATAACGCTACTCCGAAAGAAACAAATTGCTTTTTCATATTATTTAATACTTACCAGTTTAGAAAATTTAACTACAAGACTTATTGCTCTCCACAACATCCAAGCCACAAATGCAATCCATATGGAAAATAAGTCAAGCTGCAGATAGTCTGTTAATAATAAGACAGGGATGAAAATAATAAATGTTCCAACTAACAATATGTTTCGTAAAAACTTTGCTTCACCTAGACCTTTAAAAACTCCGTCAAAACTATAGGCTATAGAATTGATTGGAATTGCCAGAATAACTAGCCAATAGAAACGATTGAAAATTTGCTGAACTTCTGGATCGGAATTGAAAATTTGAGCCATAAAAGGGTAGGAGATGAGATAAACAATGGATAAACCAAAGGCTATTTTGAGATTAATAAACATTAATTTCCAACCTAATCGATTTAGGTTTTTATTATCCTTTGCTCCCAGAAATTTTCCAGCTAAAGCATTTCCAGCATTTGAGTATCCATCTATAAAGAATGAGGTAAATAGCCAAATGTTTATTCCGATTGTGTATGCTGCTAACTGTTTTTCTCCATATCCACTTGCATATCTGAGGGCTAATATGAAAGTTATATTTAGAGCCAATGATCGCATTAGCATATTCATAGCAATCCAAAACATATTCGAGAACTCAGGGTTTAGGGGAACTCTCAATTTTAAATTAAAAGGTGTTTTATTTAATAAATAAACGATACATAATATAGCCATCATTAGTTGTGAAATAACACTAGCAATTGCTGCTCCTTCAACACCGTAAGCCGGCACTAAACCTTCTATGCCGTTTACTAAAATTAAATCCATTACAATATTTGCTGTCCCTCCAATAAAGCTAATTACCATTGCCCAAGAAGTATTTTGATAACCTCTAAACACCCCAAATACTCCTACAATAAAAAGAGAAAGTGGTAACCCCATTGCTCTAATATTGTAATAACTTGCTGAAAATTTTTTGATTCTTTGGTTGTCTTCTTGGAATAAGACATCACTGATATCCCCGTAATACATCGAAGTTAAAAACCAAAATAAACCACCTAATGCTAGACTGAAAGCAAGCGACTGGGGGATGAGTGATTTAATTTCATTTAACTTACCCATTCCTAGGTATTTGCTAATTATTGCAGAAACAGCAGTTCGAACTTGAGCTAACCCCCATACGAGCGTCATTATTAATCCAACAGCTAGCCCAACTCCTCCTTGGGCTTGAGTTGCGTGTTCGGGCATCTGTCCAATAATGGCAGTATCGGCTAATCCAATAAGTGGTTCAGTAATGTTGTATAAAATAGCAGGAATTGCTAATTTATTAATCTGTTTCGTATTTAGCTCAAATGACATTTGGTTGCATTAATACTTCGCTGAATAAGATAATATTCTTTAGAGCATAAAGTTTCTGGTTATCGTAAAGCCTAAACGAAATTCTCCAAGATTAATATTCGACTTTGTATAGGGAATAAACTGCGTTTCGCCAAAACCACGTGAATTTGTGAAGTTTATATGAAAGTCATGTCCATAAGTAATGAATTCAATGCCTAAGGCAATAGCGCTCTGGAAATCTGTTCTTAAATTGGGAGAATCAAAGTTATAGTAGTATTCTCCTATGATCGCTATTTTTTTTGCAATTTTTATAGAAACAGCAGAACCTATAGAAAATAAACCATTTTGATCTAGAATATCAACATAGTTTCTATGTGTATAACTTGGAAGCAATGCAAATGCCATTTTATCACCAAACTTACGTGTGATAATTATTTGAGACGCATAGGATAAACGGTGAGTTGCGGTAGGGAAAGAGGTAACCGAAGCAGAGTCATTTGATTTCTTCATGTAAGTTAAGGCGCTTGATCCCAATATAGCAATGCTAATCGGCACTTTGTTGTCTTTTGTCTGATGAAGGATTCTATATTTAAAAAAACCATCTATTAGAGAATTAATTGGCCCCTGTCCTTTTGACCTTCCTAAGCCAATTAGAAAATCATCTGAAACACCATATTCAAAAGCAAATCGGATATCAGCGGCATTGTCAATTCCAAATAATGTAAAAGCTCCACCATTTATATCTCCAAACCTGTGTGAAATTCTAAAATCTAACGTCTTTTTTTCAATGCATTCAGTCGAATGTGAATTTATGATTCTTGTTGAACCAAAAGTTCTGCTAATTGGTTTGCTTTTTTTTTCAGATTCCGAATTTTCTTGCGAAGTTCCTGCCAACAGCAAAAGTATTAGAAAGAAAGTTAAACCGTGTTTCATAGAGATTCGCATTTTAATGGTTTTCAAAGTATAAAGATATTAATTATTAACACTACAAAGTAAAAAAGGAAAAAGTAGCTCGAACTTCTTTGTATTGAATGACTTAATTCTATAGTATAAGTGTTCAAAATTGTTTTGTATCCGTAAAGGGGATGGATTAAAGAAAACAGTATTAAATCAAAAATATTTGGGCCCTTGGTCAGTTAGATTTTTTGACTTGATGGATAATTAGATAACTCATTCTTGGCAAAACGAAGTGAGAATAATTGAGGATCTATAGGGTTTATAGTCGGTAATGTATTTTATTGAGGTTAAGGTAAGAAACAGTAAGAATAGAAAAAACCATCCCCCAATAGGCGGATTTGACACCGAGTATAACCGGGTTGCTATTCCCTTTCTTCTTTCATTTCTATTTTGTTTTTTTTGGCTTCCATTGCCTTTTCTTCCTTTATACTTTCCGAAACTACCCAGGCAACTACTGCAATTAATATTAGCAGCATAAAGAGCTTTTTGTTCTTATAAAGAGGTTGTTTAGGTCGCTTAGTTATTTCATTGTATTGCATACGAATTTTATCGAAGTCTTTGAATTTATCGCTGACTGCATGTGGCGGAAGCTTGCGCTCTTTGTCTCTATTTATTTTGTACTTCCTCATTCGTTAGTTGGCATTCAATATTGTTTTTAATTTTTCAATTACTCGGTAGACTCTTATTTTAGCATTCCCTTCTGAAATAGCTTTAATTTCTCCTATACTTTTAAAAGACATTTTTTCAAAATATCTTAATTCGATTAATTCAGTATGTTCCAAAGGTAAATTATTCAGAGCCTCAATTAGCATTTCTTGGCGGTCTTCATCAATACCCTCTTTCATTTCAGTCATTAAATCAATAACATCAGACTCCATTATTTCTACCTCATTTGTTTTTTTTGACTTTCTGAAATACATATTGGTTTCATTCGATGCAATTCTATAAAGCCAAGAGGAAAGAGGGAAACCTTGAAATTTAAACTTCTTAATGTTTAATAAAGCTTTAAGGAAAACTGTGGAAGTAATGTCACCAGCAATATCTTCATTCTTAACTTTTTTAAATATGAAAAGAAAAATTTGTCTATGATATTTATCATACAAAGGAGCAAACCTAGCAGGGTTATTTTGCGCAGCAACGATAAGTTTTTGCTCAATTGTTAATTCCCGACTCTGTTTACTTCCTTGCAACTGAAATTGTATTAATTCGATGAGGTAATGCAAAGATATGAAAACGGTACAGATTATTTTTTTGTTCTATGGGATTACAATCAGGACATTTTCAATTATTTCCATAATACTTATGTCAAATTGCCTATGATTGCAAATTTAAGGGCAAGAAAGGGAATGCGCATTGTGTGCTAAAAATTGTTTTTGAATAGTAAGAGAAGTAAATTCTCGTTACCTTTGTACACATGTCAAAAAATAAGATAGTTACTCCCTTTAAAGATTCAGACAGCTCCAAAAAAGAACAAGTTGCTGAAATGTTTGATAATATTTCTCATAGATATGATTTTTTGAATCATTTTTTATCTTTTGGTATTGATAAAATCTGGAGAAAGAAGGCAATTAAAATAATTGGAAGATACAACCCTAAATTAATTTTGGATATAGCCACTGGTACAGGGGATTTTGCAATAGAAGCCTTGAAGTTAAACCCCGAAAAGGTTATTGGAATTGATATATCCAATGGGATGCTCGACAAGGGCAGAGAAAAAATGATAAAAAAGGGTTTTGAAGATAAAATAACACTTCAAAATGGGGATTCAGAAAATCTACCCTTCGATGATAACTGTTTTGATGCTATTACTGTTGGGTTCGGGGTAAGAAACTTTGAGAATCTGGAAAAAGGCCTTGCAGAAATGTATAGAGTTTTAAATGTTGGAGGAGTTTCCGCGGTTCTAGAGTTTTCAAAGCCGAAAAATTTTCCGATAAAACAATCTTACATGATATATTCAAAATACATTATGCCTAAGGTGGGTAAAACTATTTCTAAAGATGCTTCGGCATATGCCTATCTTCCTGAGTCTATTGAGGCTTTTCCCGAGGGTAAAGAGTTTTTGGATATTTATGAATCTGTTGGTTTTAAAAATGTTTCTAAGGTCAAAGTTTCAGGAGGAATAGCTACAATATATATCGCAGAGAAATAAAACCTAAATACCTACGTTTATACCTAAATTTTATTTCCACATTAATGAAAAAGTTGATTATCATATGTTTATTATTTGTTATTGCTACAAATGGCTATTCACAACAAATGAAAAATTTATATGACTTTGACGAGGCTAGAATGCATTTTGGTTTTGTGCTAGGCTATAATAAAGCGGATTTCTATCTAGATAAAAACGCAGAATATGGTACGTCAATAGATACCTTGATGGTGATGGAGGTAGAACCAAAGTCCGGGTTTAATCTTGGTATAGTTTCTTCATTGAATCTTACACCCAATCTAAAAATACGACTTGTTCCTTCTTTGTCATTTCAAGAAAGGGTTTTAGAATATACTTATTTCAAACAACCTGATACTTCCGAGTTTTGGAAGAAACCAGTTCAGCCAGTTTTTTTAGATTTCCCGCTATTGGTTAAGTTTAGAACAAACAGAATAAATAATTTTGCCGCATATGTTATTGGTGGGGGAAGGTTTGGTCTTGATATGTCTAGTAGTGAGGATGTTAAAAATTCTTCAGCTTCATTGGAGGACCAGATAGTTAAGACATCCAGAGCGGATTATGGATTAGAAATTGGAGGTGGAATTGATTTTTTTTTGGAGTATTTCAAATTTGGAATTGAGCTGAAACTAGGTTTGGGGTTAAAGAATATGCTCATTCAAGAAAATTTGAAATTTTCTAGCCCTATTGAAAGTTTGCGCTCAAAAGTGTGGTCTTTGTCATTTACATTTGAAGGGTAATGATAAAGGAAATTCAGATATCTCTTCTTCCCGAACAAGTCTTTATGGAAGGGCAGTTGCTTACTTCAGTTTCACTCTTTTTAAAACTTGAAAAAGAAAGGGTTAATCATATTGAAATAATAAAGCGCTCGATAGATGCGCGTAGAACTCCTGTTAAATATCAGGTAAAAGCGCTCGTATATGTCGATGAAGATTTTACGGAAGTAGAAAATACTTTTAACTATCAAAATGTAGAAAATTCTAGTGATTTTGTGGTGATTGTTGGTAGTGGTCCTGCCGGTCTTTTTGCGGCTTTGCAGGCATTAGAGTATGGTTTAAAGCCAATTGTGTTTGAAAGAGGAAAAGATGTAAGAGCACGTAGAAAAGATCTTGCAACGATTAATAAAGAAGGGGTGGTAAATCCAGAATCTAACTATTGTTATGGTGAAGGAGGCGCAGGAACATATTCTGATGGTAAATTATATACGCGCTCTAAAAAAAAGGGAAATGTAAAAAGAGTCTTAGATACATTGGTTTTTCATGGAGCAGATAAAAATATTTTGATTGATGCTCATCCGCATATCGGTACAAATAAATTACCTCAGTTAATTGCCAATATTCGAGATCAGATTATTTCTTGTGGAGGAGAAATTCGCTTTAATGCAAAAATGACGGATATTACAATCGAACAAGGAAAAGTAAAAGGGATATCAATTAACGGAAATGAACATGTTTCTTGTGAGAATTTGATTTTAGCTACTGGGCATTCCGCAAGAGATATTTATTTCTTATTGGAGAAAAAAGGCATTAAACAAGAATATAAGTCTTTTGCAATGGGAGTGAGGGTTGAGCATTCTCAAGCTCTAATTGATAAGGTGCAGTACAAATGCAGTGGTGATAGGGGAGAGTATTTGCCTCCAGCATCCTACAGTTTAGTTGAACAAACGGGGGGTAGAGGGGTTTATTCTTTTTGTATGTGTCCAGGAGGAGTAATAGCTCCTTGTGCTACTTCTGAAGGAGAGGTGGTGACTAACGGATGGTCACCGAGTAAACGGAATAATCCATTTTCTAATTCAGGAATTGTGACAGAGGTTCGATGGGATGATATTTCAGATTTTCATAGTTACGGAGCTTTAGCTGGGGTGTATTTTCAAAAAAGTGTAGAAACAAAATGCTGGGAAATCGCTGGGCAAGAACAGAAAGTTCCAGCACAAAGAATGATTGATTTTGTAGAAGGGATAAAGTCAAAGGATTTACCGAAAACTTCCTACCATCCGGGAATTACTTCTGTTCAACTTTCAGATGTGCTGCCGGAATTTATGGTAAAAGCATTAAGAAAGGGTTTTAAAGCTTTTAAGATGAAAATGAAGGGTTACTATACAAATGACGCAGTATTGCATGCGGTGGAGTCTAGAACTTCTTCACCCGTTCGCATTCCAAGAGATAAAGAATCTTTTGAGCATGTAGAGGTGAAAGGGTTGTACCCAGTAGGAGAAGGAGCAGGTTATGCTGGTGGTATAGTTTCTGCAGCAATTGATGGGCAAAGATGTATTGAAGCTATTGTAAATGGAAAAGTATTGGGTTAAACCTTCTGCCACTTTTCAAGTCTAAATGAATATTATAAAAAATATTATACTATGAAAAAAAGCATAAAATTATTGTCAATCGTTTTGTTAATTGGAGGTATGTTTTCATTTGGATTGGTTTCAGAACCTGATCATGAAGTTAAAAACAATCAAACTTATAAGTGGGAAAAATTAGGTTCAAGAAAAGTAAATATGGGGGCCGATCATGACGTGATTCTAGTTACTGCATTTGAAGGTTTTTTTACCAAGATAAAATTTAAGGTTTTGGATGCGCCTATATTGTTGCGAAGTGTAAAAATTGTATTTGGTAATGGAGAATCTAGGAGCTTCAAATTAAATAAGAAATTTACAGCAGGAATGGAGTCTCGTGTTATTGCCTTACCGGGAAACAAAAGGATAATTAGGAAGATTGTGATGAATTATACTGCTGTTGCAAAACATAAAGGTAGGGCTACTTTCGTTGTTTGGGGTAAACATTAAGTGTGTAATAGAAACAAACAGTAGCAGTTAAATAGAATTTTGTTTAAAATATTCAGAACAATAAATTGCAGCAGATATGCCAAGATTAAGTGATTCTGTGTTTTCTCCACCTGGGATAGTAGTCTTATGCGTTATTAATGGAGTAAGCTCATCGGAAATCCCATGCGATTCGCTTCCCAATAAAAAACAGCATGGGCTATTGATTTTTGAATTGAATATGGACTCTCCTTTAAGCAATGCACCATAAACAGGGAGTTTTGAGTCTAAAAGAAATTGATGTAAATCAGTGTAAATTACATCTGTCTTAAAAATGGACCCCATAGAAGCCATAATAACTTTAGGATTGAATTTGTCAACGCTGTTGCCAGAGCAGATTATTTGCTTAATCCCAAACCAATTTGCAGTTCTGATAATCGTACCTAGGTTTCCAGGGTCATTTACACCATCAATTACTAAACTAGTAATACCCAGGTTGATTGAATTTGAAATAGGGATTTTAACGAGAGCTAGAACTTTGTTAGGAGTTGAAAGTGATGTGATTCTCCCCAGGTCTTTTGATGAGACTTTAATGTGTTCAACATCAACTAACCATTCATCGGTAGCATAAATGTCCAATATTTGGAAATTGGAATCTAGAAGTTCTTCTACATTTTTTTCCCCCTCAACTACAAATAATCCTTCTTCAATTCTGTTCTTTTTCCTTTTTAATGAATTGATTAGCTTTATTTCTCTATTATTAATCACCTATATTTCTATTTTTGTGCAAATTACTAAATTGCATTTAAATCAGTCATATATATTTGCATTCTTGAAAAGGTTCCTTTTTAAATATTTCATTTACGCAATTTTTCTTTCGGGCATGTTTTCTTGTAGTCCGACAAAATATGTCCTTGAAGATGAATATTTATTGAATAGTAACAAAATATTATTTGCAGAAGATTCTATCGGTGCAAATAGTCAAAGTCAGCAAATTTCAATTGATGAATTGTATCCAATATTAAAGCAAAAACCAAACAGAAAAATTGGTTTTGGCTTAGTGAGGTTTCATTTGCGGATATATAGCCTTTCCAATGAAGATAGAATTCAAAAAAGAAAGTTGGTATATTTGAATAAGGCTGCCAAAAAGAATTTAAAAATTGATCTAAATAATGATAAGAGACGTGCTAAGGGTAAGCTTCCTAAGCAACATAAGGTCCCTAAAACAACCGTAGGAGAGGGGTTTAGGAATTCTGGAGAAGCACCGGTTATTCTCGATTCATTAAAAATACACAAATCAATAAAACAGCTTAATAATCAATTGATTAACAAGGGTTATTTTAATAATGAGGTTAAATACCAGGTGTCTTTTGGAAAACATCAAAAAGCTGAGGTATCTTACATTATTGCACAGGGGGCACCTTATACGATTAAGCAAATTGTGTATCAAATCAATGATTCTGTATTGTTAAGCTACATTCACAGTATTTCTCAAGATTCGTATTTGAAAGTTGGCGAGAATTTCAATACTGATAAAATGGATTATGAGCGAACCCGGATAACAAAATATTTGTTAAATAATGGATATCATTTCTTTAATAAGGAGTTTATCTACTTTAGAATAGATAGCGCGCTTGGTTCAAGGCAAGTAAATGTAATTTTAGGGATTCAGAATTATAAAGTAAAGGATGTGTTGACGGATTCTATTGTTGAGGTAAAACACAGGCAATATGAAATCAAGGAAGTTGATGTTGTGGTTGATTATGACTCTAAAGACGGTGTTGAATCTGTAATTCAAAGGTATCAAAAAGTTGCTTTTGATGAGATTGATTTTTATTATAAGAAAAAATTAAGATATCATTTAAAAATGCTTCATGATGCTGTTTTAATAAATGAAGGTGAGCTTTACAATAAAGCGACTATAGAGGCTACGTATAGAAAATTTTCAGGATTAGGAATTTTTAAATCTGTTTCCGTTCAGTTTGATACGCTTAATGATGGTCTTCAAGCTAGAATTCTTTTGGAGCCTATGAAATCGCAAACCTTTAATGTTTCGTCTGACGGACTTCATAATAACGGTTTGTATGGTATTGAGGGCAGTATGACTTATGCACATAAGAATGTTTTCGGAGGTGCAGAAAGACTGCAAATAAGCTTTTCGGGAGGTTTAGAAGCACAAAAGTTGTTAATCGATGATGAATCGGATGATAATTTATTATCTAATGCAAATTTTAACACCATTGAGTTTGGACCCCGTATATCAATTGTTTTTCCTCGTTTTTTATTTCTAAATAAATACTTTACAAATAAAGCAAATGCTAAAACGGAGCTATCGACTTCATATAATTATCAGAAGAGACCTGATTTTACTAGAGGGGTTCAAGACATTTCTATGACATGGGTATGGCATGAGAAAGCTCCTATTACATATAAGTTTACGCCTATTTCTTTGAGTGCTATCAGTATTACTAAGGAGCAGGCTTTTCAAGATAAAATTGATGCTATAAATGATGGATTTCTTGCAGCTAGTTACGACAATCACATAATTGCTGGAGGCAGATTGTCGTTTGAATACAATGGTCAGCAATTAAAAAAGAGGAAAAATGTATTTTATACAAGTGCTACTATTGAAGGAGCGGGGAATGTTTTAAGAGGTGTTTATAAATACTCCAACCAATTAATTGATACAACAACAAATAGCTATAGTTTATTTGGTATAAGGTTCGCACAATTTGTCAAAATTAACTTAGATACTCGTTATTACAGGCTTTTATCAAAAAAAACAAAAGTTGTATATCGAGTAGCTGCCGGAATAGGATTGCCTTTGAGTAATCTGTCGGAGGCATTGCCTTTTCAAAAAAGTTTCTTCGCTGGTGGGGCAAATGGCATGAGAGCTTGGAAGGCTCGAACCCTAGGTCCGGGGGCCTATTATGATTCTACTGGAAGTTTCGATAAAATTGGTGATATCCAGTTGGAAAGTAATATTGAGTTCCGGTTTCCTTTAATTAGTTGGGTTGAAGGGGCTTTATTTGTTGATGCAGGTAATATTTGGCTCATTAATAGAGACTCTCTACGAACGGATGCGCACTTTGAAGCTGATCGGTTTATTGGTGAAATTGCAATTGGAACGGGTATTGGGTTAAGAATGGATCTTGATTTTTTTGTGATTCGATTTGATCTTTCAATGCCTTTTAGAAATCCATCTTTACCAGCCTCCCAAAGATGGTTATTTCAGGGAGGGTTAAAAGAAGGGAGTAGTTATTTTGAATCCTTTTACGATGCAGAAATAGGGCAGTATGTTGATGTGGAGATTGATAGGGGGCAGTTTTTTAAATTACAATTTAACTTGGGAATAGGTTATCCTTTCTAAATATTGTCGAAAAAGAAATAACTTCAGAGATTATTCTTAGATTCGCAGTCTTAAAATTAGCTAAATACAATAATAAAAATAAATACAATGTCTAAAACAATTGATATACTAGGAACTAGTGCAGACGGATTGTTAAATCATGAATGTAAAGCGATAAGTAAAGACTTATTACATTTGCCGGGTAATGATTTTATTGAAAGGTGCTTTGTGCAAACGAATAGAAATCCGCAGGTATTAAGGAATTTACAAGCGCTATATGGTACGGGGAGATTGGCAAATACAGGATATGTTTCTATTTTGCCAGTTGATCAAGGTATAGAGCATTCTGCGGGCGCATCATTTGCACCAAACCCAATTTATTTTGATAGTGAAAAGATTGTTGAATTAGCCTATGAAGGAGGGTGTAATGCCGTGGCATCAACTTTTGGAGTTTTAGCTTCCGTAAGCAGAAAGTACGCGCATAAGATACCTTTTATAGTTAAGTTAAACCATAATGAGATGTTAACGCACCCTGGTACGTTTGAACAGATTATGTTTGGAAGTGTTGATGAAGCATGGAACTTAGGTGCTGCAGCTGTAGGTGCAACAATTTATTTTGGGTCTGAAGATAGCAATCGTCAAATAATTGAAGTTGCTGAAGCTTTCGAAAGAGCTCATGAATTGGGTATGGCTACAGTTTTATGGTGTTATCTTAGAAATAGCGATTTTAAAAAGAATGGGGTTGATTACCATGTCGCTACGGATATTACAGCTCAGGCAAATCATTTAGGAGTAACTATTCAGGCAGATATTATCAAACAGAAATTACCAGAAAATAACGGAGGTTATACAAATATTAATTTTGGAAAAACACATCCTAATGTATATTCTGAATTGACAACAGATCATATGATTGATCTATGTCGTTACCAAGTAGCTAACTGTTACATGGGAAGAAACGGATTGATTAATTCTGGTGGAGCTTCAACTGGTGATGGTAAATCTGATTTACAACAGGCTGTTATGACTGCTGTAGTAAATAAGAGAGCAGGAGGACATGGGTTGATATCTGGAAGAAAAGCTTTCCAAAAAGATATGAAAGATGGAATTAGTTTACTGAATTCAATCCAAGATGTTTATTTGGATGAAAGTATAACAATAGCTTAATAATGTTTAATTATAGACATGGCTCAAAGTCTTTTGGCTCTGCGTCCATTGTCCTGAAGTTTAAAAAATATGGCTTGGTTTAAGAGAAAACAAAAAGGTGTTGTTACGGCAACAAAAGATAAGAAAGAAACTCCTGACGGATTTTGGGTAAAAACTCCTGGAGGAGACGTGATTGAAACCAAAGAGTTGCATGCTAATCAGTTTGTGACACCTAAAGAAGGCTTTCATACGCGTATTGGTTCTAAGGAATATTTTGAAATCATTTTTGATGAGAATAATTACAAAGAGTTAGATGCTAATCTTGAGTCTGGTGATCCATTGAAGTTTGAGGATACTAAAAAATATACTGATAGAATTACTGCTACCCAGAAGAAAAGTGGCTTGAAAGATGCTGTAGCATCTGCTTATGGTAAATCATCGGGTAATGATTTGGTTGTGGCTTGTATGGACTTTGCTTTTATCGGTGGTTCGATGGGTTCGGTAGTGGGAGAAAAGATAGCTAGAGCAATAGAATATGCAATTAAGAAAAGGTGTCCATTTATGATGATTTCTAAATCTGGTGGAGCTAGAATGATGGAAGCTGGTTTTTCTCTGATGCAAATGGCTAAAACTTCTGCTAGACTTACTCAGTTGGCTGATGCTAAACAACCGTATATTTCGTATTTGACTGATCCTACTACTGGAGGAATTACAGCTTCATTTGCTATGTTGGGAGATATTAATATTGCTGAGCCTGGTGCCCTGATTGCTTTTGCGGGACCACGAGTAGTGAAAGAAACGATAGGTAAAGATTTACCAGAAGGGTTCCAGACTTCTGAATTCTTATTAGAGCACGGCTTTTTGGACTTCATTGTTGATAGACGAGAAATGAAGCAAAGACTTGCGCTTGCTATAAAATTGTTTAAGAATTAGTGATAATTAGAAAATAAAGAATTATCTTCGCTGCCGAATTAACAAAATCACATAACAATTACTAAAAGTATTGCAAGATGTATTTAACAGAAGAAAAGAAAAAAGAGGTTTTTAAAAAACACAACAAAAATGAGAAAGACACGGGGACTGCTGAAGGGCAAATCGCTTTATTCTCATTAAGAATTGCGCACTTAACTGAGCACTTGAAAAAAAACAAAAAAGATTTTAATACACAAAGAGCTTTGGTTCTTTTGGTTGGTAAAAGAAGGAATCACCTTGATTACCTCAAGAAAAAAGACATTACTCGTTACAGAGCTATTGTTAAGGAATTGGCCTTAAGAAGATAATGAATTATAATCGACTAAGAGAAGTTGGTTAATAGTATTGGAGGGACTGTTACGTTATTGTAATAGTCCCTTCTTTGTTAAAACTGGACAAAATAATTTAGTGTTTTGTCTATTAATTTAGAAGCTCCGCTTCTAGAGTCTATTTTAAATATAAACCCTCAATTTTGGAAGATGAAAATTGAGATAAAAACAGAAAAATGAATATAGTAAACAAAACAATTGATTTAGGTGATGGTAAAGTGATTCACATCGAATCAGGTAAACTTGCTAAACAAGCCGATGGTGCTGTTGTAGTAAGGTTAGATGATACAATGTTGCTTGCAACAATCGTATCTAGTAAAGATGCTAGAGAAGGAGTTGATTTTCTTCCTTTAACAGTAGATTACAGAGAGAAATTTGCTTCTACAGGTAAGTTTCCAGGAGGTTTCTTAAAAAGAGAGACACGTCCAAGTGATGATGAAATTTTAACTATGCGTTTAGTGGATAGAGCACTTAGACCATTGTTTCCAGATGACTATCATGCAGGAACCCAAGTTATGGTTCAATTGATGTCTGCTGATAAGAAAAATATTCCAGATGCACTAGTTTGTTTAGCTGCATCAGCTGCAATTGCAGTTTCTGATATTCCTTTCAACGGACCAGTTTCTGAAGTTAGAGTATCTAAAAAAGATGGTAAATATACAATCAACCCAACTTTCGAAGAGTTAAAAGGTGCAGAATTGGATATGATGATTGCAGGAACACTTGATAGTGTTGTAATGGTAGAAGGTGAGATGGCTGAGGTTTCTGAAGCTGACATGCTTGAAGCAATTAAAGAAGCTCACAAAGCAATTAAGGTTCACTGTCAAGTGCAGATGGAGTTAGCTTCTGAAGTTCCTTCTTCAAAAGTGAAAAGAGAATACAGTCATGAAAACCACAATGATGAATTGAGGGCTAAGATTAAGGATATGGCTTATCAAAAGTATTATGATATTACTGCTCAAGGATTGTCTGATCGTTACGAACGTAATAGACAATATTCTGAGGTTAAGGATGCTATAAAAGCCGAATTAAGTGAAGAGGAATTAGGTGAAGAGCAGGTAGGAGCTTACATAAAAGGAGCAATGAAATCTGCAATTCGTCAAGTTGTTTTAGATTCTTCAAATAGAATGGATGGACGTGCAATGGATGAGATAAGACCTATCTGGAGTGAAGTAGGTTATTTGCCAGGTTGTCATGGTTCTGCATTGTTCCAAAGAGGTGAAACACAGTCTCTTACAACACTTACCTTAGGCAGTAGTTTAGATGTTCAAAGAAAAGATGGAGCGTTAGTTGCAGGTGAAGATACTTTCTTGTTGCACTATAATTTCCCTCCTTTTTCTACTGGAGAAGAAAGACCGATTAGAGGAATTAGCCGTAGAGAAGTTGGACATGGTAACTTAGCTTATAGAGCTTTGAAATCTCAATTACCAGATGCAGTTGATAATCCTTATACAATTAGATTAGTTTCTGAAATATTAGAATCAAATGGCTCGTCTTCAATGGCAACTGTTTGTGCCGGTACTTTAGCTTTATTAGATGGTGGTATCAAGATGAAAAAACCAGTTTCTGGAATTGCAATGGGATTAATTTCTGATGGTAAAACTTACAAAGTACTTTCTGATATCTTAGGAGATGAAGATCACTTAGGTGATATGGATTTCAAAGTAACAGGTACTGCTGATGGTATTACTGCTTGTCAAATGGATATTAAGATTGATGGTTTAGATTACTCAATGCTTGAAGATGCATTGAATCAAGCCAAAGCAGGTCGTTTACATATCTTAGGAAAGATTATGGAAACAATGTCTGCACCTCGTGAAGATTATAAAGCACACGTTCCAAGAATTCAGAAAATCGAAGTTCCTAGTGATGCGATTGGTGGAATCATTGGAAAAGGTGGTGAAACTATCCAAGCGATGCAAGCGGATACCAATACTAAAATTTCTATTGGAGACGAAGATGAGAATGGAAATGCATTGGTAGAGATTTTCTCTGAAGATGCAGAAGGAATGGATGAGGCATTAAAAAGAATTAACGCTATTGCTTTTCCTCCAGTTGCTGAAGTAGGAGAGACATACTCTGGTAAGGTTAAGAACATTGTTGCTTTTGGAGCATTTGTTGAAATTCTTCCAGGTCAAGATGCATTATTGCATGTTTCTGAAATAGCATGGGAAAGAGTTGAAAAACCAGAGGACTACTTAAAACAAGGTCAAGAAATTGAAGTTAAAGTTATTGGTAAAGATCCAAGAAACGGAAAATTGAAAATTTCAAGAAAAGCTCTTTTACCTAAGCCAGAGGCCAAACCTCAGGATTAAATACAGATAAATAATCAAATGAAACCACTTTTCTTAGGAAAGGTGGTTTCTTTTTTTGTAACAATTAGTTATTATTCGCCTCAAAACAGGCGTTCTATATATGATCCCCATGCTGTTTCATCGATTTACTGATAAATAAAGCTAACTTTTTGAAACTTATACAAATAATGTTTCGTTAGGAGGTCTGTGCTTAGCTAGGGAACTAACAAAAGTACACTTTTGATATTATAAGTAACCACTAAATTAAAACATGAGACAACTAAAAATAACCAAACAAGTAACAAATCGTGAAACCGCTTCTTTAGATAAGTATCTTCAGGAAATTGGGCGCGTAGATTTGATTACTGCTCAAGAAGAGGTTGAACTAGCGCAAAGAATTAAAGCTGGTGATGAAGTGGCTCTCGAGAAGCTTGTCAAAGCAAACCTTAGGTTTGTTGTTTCTGTTTCTAAACAATACCAGAACCAAGGGTTAACACTTCCTGATTTAATTAATGAAGGAAATCTTGGTTTGATCAAGGCTGCACAGCGTTTCGATGAAACAAGAGGGTTTAAATTTATATCTTATGCTGTCTGGTGGATTCGTCAATCAATATTACAAGCTCTAGCAGAGCAATCTAGAATTGTACGTTTGCCATTAAATAAGATAGGTTCTATTAATAAGATAAACAAAGCGTTTTCTTCTTTGGAGCAAACATATGGTAGACCTCCAACGGTTCAAGAAATTGCTGATGAATTAGAGATTACTGAAAATGAAGTGAAACAATCAATGGAGAATGCAGGTAGACACTTGTCTATGGATGCTCCTTTGAAAGATGAAGATGGAAGTAGTAATATGTATGAAGTAATGGAGTCAAACTCTAATCCAAAACCGGATAGAGAATTGATGAATGAGTCATTGCGTAAGGAAATCGAAAGATCTTTAACTACTCTTACGGTTAGGGAAGCAGATGTTGTTCGTCTATACTTTGGGTTGAGCGGAGCACATCCAATGACATTGGAAGAAATCGGAGAGCGTTTTGATTTAACAAGAGAAAGAGTTCGTCAGATTAAAGAAAAAGCCATAAGAAGACTAAAGCATACTTCTCGAAGTAAAATGCTAAAAACATACTTGGGTTAACAATTTGTTAATTACTCTTAAAAAAAGCCTCATTCCGATTGCTATCGGAATGAGGCTTTTTTTGTTTCTTTGTGCAAAGAATAAAACTATGAGCCATTTAATATCTCCATCACTATTAGCATCGGACTTTGCTAATTTACAATCCGAATGCGAAATGCTTAACAAAAGTGAGGCCGATTGGTATCATTTAGATGTTATGGATGGTTTATTTGTTCCTAATATTTCTTTCGGAATGCCTGTTATAGCTTCAATTAATAAGCACACTTTAAAACCATTAGATGTACATTTAATGATAGAGAATCCGGATAGCTATATTAAAGACTTTAAAGCAGCCGGAGCGAATATTTTGACGGTTCATTATGAAGCATGTACCCATTTGCATAAAACAATACATTCAATAAAAGAGGAAGGAATGAAAGCGGGAGTAGCATTAAATCCGCATACTTCAGTTGAACTATTAGAAGGTATTATTCATGATATTGATTTGGTGCTTATAATGTCTGTTAACCCTGGTTTTGGTGGTCAGAAGTTTATTGAATCTACTTACGAAAAAGTTAGAAAGATGAAAGCCCTAATTACTAAAAATGGAGCTGAAACGAAAATTGAAATTGATGGAGGAGTAACTGCAGCCAATGCTAAAAAATTGATTGACGCTGGAGCAGATGTTTTGGTTGCAGGAAGTTTTGTATTCAAATCGGATAATCCTTTACAAACAATTGCAGACTTAAAAAACGTATAAAGAATTTTTTAAAGCAAATTAAGTTTAAAATCAGAAAGAGATTTTAATTTCATTGTCGAAATAGTGTGCCAAGAGGCATTTAAGTCTTTTTTTTCGGGTATTACGATCACTTTCATTCTAGCTGCTAGAGCTGCGATCATTCCATATTTGGAATCTTCAAAAACAATACATTCCTCAGGATTAACTCTTAATTTTTGGGCTGTTGAGATAAATACCTGTGGATGTGGTTTTCCATAGCTTTCAAATTCAGCAGAATGGATTACTGCGAAGTACTTTGCTATTTCAAGTTTCTGCACTACGTTTCCAATAATTTTCATGGATGAGGATGAAGCAATAGCCATAGGAACCTTTTTTTTATGGAGTGACTTTAATGTTTCATAAACACCATCCATGGCTTTTCCTTTTTCAAGTATTAATTTAATAAGTTCCTCTACAATTTGGTCAGCCACTTCATCGATCGATGGGGAAGTCCATTTAAATTGCTTATGCCAGAATAAGACTACTTCGTCAATTCGCATGCCCATTGTTTTACGACACATTTTGTCATTGAACTCTAGTCCAATTGAAGTGAATACTTTTATTTCGGCCTCTCTCCATAGTGGCTCCGAATCAATCAGAAGGCCATCCATATCAAAAATTACAGCTTTTACCATTATATAATTTAACGCGAAGATATTGATTTAAGTGTTTCTTTATCTCTATGAAAGAATTCTATCTATTATTTCACTATTGTAAAACAAAAAAACCGCTATTTCAATTTTCAAATAGCGGTTTTTAGTAATAATAAATCAGTAGTTATTTATCCTAAGAATGGATATTTATAATCCATTGGTGGAACAAAAGTTTCCTTTATTGTTCTGGGAGATACCCAACGAACTAAATTTAAGTATGATCCGGCTTTATCATTGGTTCCAGATCCACGAGCACCGCCAAATGGTTGCTGTCCTACAACTGCTCCAGTTGGTTTGTCGTTTATGTAAAAGTTACCAGCGGCATTTTCCAATTTCTTCATGCCACTAACAATAGCGTATCTATCCTGAGAGAAAATCGCTCCTGTTAAAGCGTAGTCAGACGTTTTGTCTAAAATATCCAATGTCTCATCCCATTTATTTTCATCATAAACATAAATAGTCATCACCGGACCAAAAATCTCTTCACACATTGTTTTAAAAGATGGATTTGTAGTTACAATAACCGTAGGTTCGATAAAGTAACCTTTCGATTTATCATAATTTCCACCACAGATAATTTCAGCATCATCTCTTTCTTTTGCGTAATCAATAAATGAAGCAATTTTATCGAAAGATTGCTCGCTAATTACTGCATTTACAAAGTTGCTGAAGTCTTCTGGACTCCCCATTTTAAAAGAATTTACTTGTTCTTTTACGATTTCAATAATCTCATCCGAAATATTAGAAGGAATATACCCTCTTGAAGCAGCAGAACACTTTTGCCCTTGAAATTCAAAAGCTCCTCGGCTAATTGCAGTAGCAACTTGAACAGGAATAGAAGATTTGTGAGCAATGATAAAATCTTTCCCACCTGTTTCTCCAACTACTCTTGGGTAAGATTTGTAAATGTCAATGTTAGCACCAATAGTTTTCCAGAGGCTTTTAAATACACCTGTAGATCCAGTAAAGTGCAGACCTGAAAATTCTGGATGATTGAAAACAACTTCACCAGAATCAGCACCACTAACGTATACCATATTAATAACACCATCAGGAACACCTGCAGCTTTAAATATTTTCATTAACACATGAGCAGAGTAGATTTGAGTTGCAGCTGGTTTCCATACCACAACGTTGCCCATCATTGCAGGAGCAGCGCAAAGATTTGCAGCGATTGAGGTAAAGTTGAATGGTGTAATAGCAAATACAAACCCTTCTAAAGGACGGTATTCTAATCTGTTCCACATTCCAGGGTTAGACTCTGGTTGGTCTTCATATACTTGTTGCATAAAAGCAACGTTAAATCTAAAGAAGTCAATCAATTCGCATGCGGCATCAATTTCGGCTTGCATCGCATTTTTGGATTGCGCCAGCATAGTTGCAGCATTCAGTTCATTTCTAAAAGGTCCTTCTAATAAATCAGCGGCTTTTAAAAATATTGAGGCTCTATGTTCCCAAGGCATATTCGCCCATTCGGACTTAGCTGCTAAAGCAGCATCAATTGCTTTAGTAACGTGCTCTTTAGTTCCAAAATTATAACTGCCTAAGTTATGAGTGTGGTCATGTGGAGGAGACATTTTTCTTTTGTCATTTGTTGTTACCTCTTCACTACCAATATACATGGGAACCTCAATTGGCTCTTGATTGTACATTTCTTTGTATTTGGCTAATAAACTATCTTTTTCTTCCGAACCAGGGGCATATCCTTTTACAGGTTCGTTAGCAGGATATGGTGCAGTATATACTCCGTTTGACATATGTTGAGTTTTAATTTTTAAATTCTTAACGCGAAATTAAAATAACCTAGAAGATAGAGGGTAATAATAGCTGCTAAATATTAACAAATGAAGAATTAAACTTAAAATGGTTAACAAAATCAATTAATTAAAGCTAGAATAGATTGCATTCTAGTATTTTTGCAATCGGAATACAACAACAATACTGATAATGATGGAAATACCTAAAATATACGAAGCAGGAAGAGCAGAAGAGAAATGGTACAAATACTGGGTTGATAATGGATATTTTAAATCAACTCCAGATGATAGAGAGCCTTATACAGTTGTTATTCCACCTCCAAATGTAACGGGGGTGTTGCACATGGGGCATATGTTGAACAATACTATTCAAGACATATTAGTGAGAAGAGCTCGTATGTTAGGTAAAAATGCTTGCTGGGTTGCAGGAACAGATCATGCTTCTATTGCAACTGAAGCAAAGGTTGTAGCTAAATTAAAATCCGAGGGAATTCAAAAAACAGACTTAAAGAGAGATGAGTTTTTGCAACATGCTTGGGATTGGACAGAAAAACATGGTGGGATAATTCTAGAACAATTAAAAAAATTAGGAGCTTCTTGCGATTGGGATCGTACCCGATTTACAATGGATAAGGATTATTACGATAGTGTAATAAAAGTATTTTGTAATCTTCATGAAGAAGGGTATATCTACCGTGGTGTTAGAATGGTAAATTGGGATCCTTCAGCTCAAACTGCATTGAGTGATGAAGAAGTAAATTACAAAGAGGTAAACTCAAAGTTGTATTACGTTCGTTATAAAATAGAAGGAACAGATGACGAGTGGTTATCAATCGCTACAACGCGTCCTGAAACAATCTTAGGAGATACTGCAATTTGCATTAATCCGAATGATGAAAGATATTCACATTTAAAAGGAAAAAACGCAGTTGTTCCATTAGTTGGAAGGCTAGTGCCAATTATTTTTGATGAGTACGTTGACCCAGAATTTGGAACGGGTTGTCTGAAAATTACTCCTGCACATGATCCAAATGATTATGAATTAGGAAGTACGTATGATTTAGAGTCAATAGATATCTTAAATGATAATGGGACAATTAATGAGGATGTTGGGTTTTATGCTAACCAAGACAGGTTTGAAGTTCGTAAGCAAATCGCTATTGACCTAGAGAATCAAGGTTATTTGGTTAAAACAGAAGATCATATTAATAAAATAGGATTTTCGGAAAGAACAAATGCCGTAATTGAACCTAAACTGTCGATGCAGTGGTTTTGCGCCATGGAAGACTTAGCTAAACCAGCTTTGGACAATGTAATGAACGATACTATTCAATTTCACCCAGAGAAGTTTAAAAATTCTTATCGCCACTGGATGGAAAACATTAAGGATTGGTGTATTTCTCGTCAATTATGGTGGGGACATCAAATTCCTGCATATTTCTATGGAAGAAAGAAAGATGATTTTGTTGTTGCAGAAACAATTGAAGAGGCTTTGGTTAAAGCAAGAGAGAAAACAGGAAATATTGATTTAAAACAAGAAGATTTGCGTCAAGATGATGATGTGATGGATACTTGGTTTTCTTCTTGGTTATGGCCAATATCAGTATTTAATGGGTTTAAAGAAGGTAATGACAACAAGGATTTAGATTATTATTATCCAACCAATGATTTAGTTACAGCTCCAGAGATTATGTTCTTTTGGGTTGCAAGAATGATTATTTCAGGTTATAAATACAAAGGAGAGCTTCCTTTTAAAAATGTTTATTTCACGGGTATTGTTAGGGATAAGTTAGGGCGCAAAATGTCAAAGTCCCTTGGCAATAGTCCAGATCCATTAGATTTAATTGATAAGTATGGTGCTGATGGCGTAAGAGTTGGAATGTTATTGAGTTCTCCTGCAGGAAATGATTTGCCTTTCGATAGCTCCCAATGTGAACAAGGACGTAATTTTTCAAACAAGATATGGAACGCATTTCGTTTGGTTAATAGCTGGGATGTTCAAGATATCAAACAGCCCAATTACGCAGCTAAAGGTGTTGAATGGTTTAAAAGTAAGTTCAATAAGACTTTAGCTGAAATCAACGATTCTTACAATAAATTTAGAATTTCAGAAGCGTTAATGAGTACGTATAAATTAGTTTGGGATGATTTCTGTTCTTGGTATTTAGAAATAGTAAAACCTCCTTATCAGCAACCTATTGATGCTATTACGTATAAAGAAACACTTTCAATATTTGAGTCGTTACTAAAAGTTATACATCCATTTACTCCATTTATTTCTGAGGAGATTTGGCACTTAATTGGAGATAAAAAAGACGAAGATTGTATTATGGTGGCTGAATGGCCTGCATTAGGAGATGTTGACAAAGATTTATTATCGAACTTTATTCTTGCTGAAGAGGTAATTACGAATATTCGAAATATTCGAAAAGAAAAGAACATTGCAAATAAAGTTACTTTAGACTTAATAGTAATTGACAATGAAAAAGCGAATCGATCATTTGACCCAATAATTTCTAAAATAAGTAATCTTTCTAGTTTGGAATATGTTGATCACAAAGTGGATAATGCCTTTTCTTTTGTCCTGAAATCAAATGAATATTTTGTTCCGTTTAATGAAGATATTGATGTTAAAGCAGAGATTGAAAAAATAGAGCAGGAATTGAAGTATACCAAAGGTTTTTTAATCAGTGTTTCAAAAAAGCTGAGCAATGAACGATTTGTTAGTAATGCTCCAGAAAAGGTTGTAGCTATTGAGAAAAAGAAAATGGCAGATGCAGAAGCAAAGGTTAAAATACTAGAAGAGAAGTTGAATACTTTTGCTTAACCAACTTGATTTTTTAAAAGATGTAATTTGTTTTGTTCATTTAGCCATAGGGTAGCTTCAATTTCGTTTTTGAAAAATTGAACAGGGTAGGGAACTTTATTTATTTTAAAGTAAAATTTAGATAGTAACCTTTGCGAAAGTGATTCAATAATTAATCCAATTGCTATTGTGTTGGAATTATCTTCTTGAATGCTAACTTTTCGAGCTTCTGTTGTAATTGATCCATAAAGACCAGGGATTGATAAAATACACCTTTGCTCACCTTTGTATAATGATTTTATAGCATCAATAAACTCTTGCATTACCTCCTCTGTAATTTCATAGGGGTCTTCTCTAGTAAATCGTTGCTCAATAATTCCGTCACTCCTCAATGAAATTGTACAAAAGTCTAGTTCTATGGATTCTATTATTGTCGCCATTATATTTAAAAATGTGATAAATATATAGTTAAAAACGACTAATTGTACTTTTTACAAGATAAAAAACGTAATATTTTGTGTAATTACATGTGGTTTTGATAAATCTTTAATAATTTATTACGAACAAAATTCTTTGATGAATGTGTGGATAATGAATTAGCAATGGAATCTGGTAAAAGACCTTTAGTTTGGATAGAAGTCATAGCATTTTCAAGCAGCTCATCACAGTTTATATCAATAAGTATCCCGTTTTTTTCATTGATGAATTGTTCAGGACCTTTACAACGGGTAGCAATTACAGGTACGCCGCTTAAAATAGCTTCAACTGTTACCATTGAGTAGGTTTCAAAATAACTATTTACAATAACACAATCCACTTGCATATAATATTCCAAAACATCTCCTTGTGAAATACGTCCTATAAAATTTACAGAATCAGTAATATTAGCATCCTTTACTAGTTCAGAAAGCATTTCTTTATCTTTTCCATCACCAATTATATCTAATATGCTATTTGGTTGGGTTTTTAGTGTTTCCGCAAACGCACGGATAACTCCAGAAATATTTTTTGTTTGATCGACTAAATCAGCAACTATTAAAAAGGTGAAATTTTTCTTTTCCAATTGTTTTCTAATTCCTTTTGTTTCTATAACATTATCTACAATTGATATTTTATTTTGAATTCCTTTGTTTTTTATCCCTTCTGCTAGATGTTTGCTAACTGCGATTACTTCCTTGCAATTGTTTATCCGTTTAATTCTTTTTTTCTTTTTAAGGTTTGGAATAGCGTCAAATCTTCCATCTAAATATCCAGACCAATGTTCTGAGAGAATTACAGGTATTTTTTTAAAATATTTTTCTGCAATCCATAAATTTCTTCCTGCGATATGACAATGAACCAAATCAGGGTAGAATCCGGAATCTGCAACAGTAGATAAGCCTTTTTGAAGTGCTCTTAGATAAAACTTTATGCGTTTGTAGGCATTTCCTTTTGCACAATAGACAACCTGAATCTCTTTAATGTCATTGGAGTCATTAATAGAAAGAGAAATGTCAGAAATGTTTTTAGAACCAATTATTGATAAAACTAAATTGTTACAATCTGATGCGGTGGCAATAATTTGTTTCTGAATGAACGTTCCTAACTGTATATCATCTGGGTTTGGATACCATTGCGGAATATGCAGTATTTTAGGTTTGTTCATTTTTGCTAAGATAATAACTTTTCGTTCACGCTGAGCGGAGTTGAAATAAGACAAGTTTTTTCACGAGGTTTGGATTTATACGTTCGTAAATAGTTTAAAAATCAAACAACCGTTTTTTTCCAATTTCCTTTTATTAAATACCAAAAAGCCATTATGCCTAGTACTGAGAAATAAATAAATTCTGAGCACCAAACTAATTCTAGTCTTAATCGGAGAATGACTGTCATATAATATGTCGTTGTTAGGTATATTAAAATATTAATAAACTCCATAGCCATTGTTACTTTGGTGTTGCCAGTTCCAATAACCCCATTAAACAATATTGAAGCCACGCAAAATAAATAGATCGTCATGCTAATAATTTTTAATGTCGAAATTGACAGAGGAACAAGAGATACGTCGTTAGTGTACAACAAAATAACTTGTTCGGGAGCAATCCAAATTAATCCTAATAAAACGGTAGTAAATGCTAAACATAAAACAATAATCTTCTTTAATAAGTCACCTATATAGGCACTTTTACCAGCTCCAATTAGATTGCTCACTAAAGTGTTTGTAGCTACGTTTAAACCCATTAATGGAATTATTAATACCATGTAAATACTTCTTATAATATGTGATACAGCTAATTCAGATTCTCCTAATTTTTCCAATATCATAAAGAATATGAACCATGAACCTAAAGCTAGCGTATTTTGCATCATTACGGGTGCACTAATTTTGATTATACGACCAAATAATTCTTTATTTAACCTACCAAATCGGAACATGTTGTACTTTACTTTATTCGAATCCCAACGACTATAAATGATGAAAAAGAGTAATGTTATTATTTCTGCTAATACCGATGCTAAGGCTGCTCCTTTAACTCCCATTTCAGGGAATCCAAGTTCGCCAAATATCAATGCATAGTCAAAAAAGACATTTGTGAGGGCCATTAATAGGGTGGAGTACGTTAATATATTTGTTCGTGTTGTACCCACAAAATAAGAAATGAAAACAAAATTGAAAAGGGCAAATAGTATACCTGGGGAACGATAGTTCATATAGGAAATAGATGCTTTACTAATTGAGTCAGAATTGGTGAATGATTCGAATATTACCGGTGAAATATAATAGAGGAGGAGAAACATGATAATGCCAAGTGGAATCATTAAAAACAACGTATGGTTGAATATTGCTCCAACTTGTGCGTAATTTTTCTCACCGTTTCGTCGACCGATAATAATTTGGGAACCAGTAGACATTCCCATTCCTAACATCACAAAAACGAAGTAAAAAAGGCCAGCGTTACCAGCAGCGCCTAACTCAATTTCCCCCAATCTCCCCAGAAACGCAGTATCTGTTACATTAACAATGTTTTGAGCTACACCACTTAGGACAATTGGTATTGAAATGTTTAAAATATGTTTGTATGATATAGCGCCCGTTTGCATACGCGCAAATATACGTTTATGTAATTAGGGTTTTCAAATAGTAGGCGCTGATAATTTAGTATTGACAACCTTCGTTTGTAGAATTTTAATAAATTCTATATCATTAGCTGGTATGGAGTAAATATATTGTTCTCCAGGTATATGGTATTTATTAAAAGGTAAATTAACTTGAATTCTTTGCGGCTTTCCTTTTAATTTCACATCCACTATCATCCGAACTTCTAAGTCCTCCTTTTCACTTTCTAGAATATAGGATTTAGGGATTTTAGCCATAATTATTTTCACCTTTTCTTCTTGAACAATTCCAACTTCTTTTATTGTACAGTTTTCTGTAACAATTTCGTTTTGAACAAAAAGTACTTTATTTCCCAAAATCATAGGATTGTTGTAAAAATAACTTTCCTCTCCATAAAACATATTGTGCCAAACCTGATCTGCTTTTCTATTTGGTAACCCAGCAGAATTAGTGCTATTTTGGATACTATCTGAAAGGCTGTAGGTAACAATTAATGAACCTAAGTATGTCATGTGTTGATTTCCATAAGTGTTTTCAAAGCAATTGGGAGTTAGCATATCTTCTTGGTAAAATTGTTGGAAGTCAAATAATTCATAGCCGTATTTTTTTTCGATTAAGTTTGACAGTATTTCATAGCGTGTATTGTAATTTTCAATATGATCTTTATAAACAGGAATGGTGAAAAAGACAGGTTGAATATTATTGTCCTCTAGTAAATCAATTAAAAGTTGCAAGCTATTCAGCTGTTCATCACTAATGGTTAAGCTATCTCCATCAACTGCTGGTCCATCGGATTCGTATATATTTAAAATAGAATCCTTGATACCAGTAGTGAACCGAACGTATCTTCCTAGATACAGCTTGTTATTTATGACTTCTTTTTTTTCTTTGTTTTTTTCTATTTGTTCGGTGTTCGTAAATAAGAAGTTATGATTTCTAATACTTGTAGACCATGCAAAAGCGTATTCTTCAATATCGAACCAATGGGGTGTCGTAATTACTTTCTCATAAATATTTCTTCGCGCATTAAAGTCCTTATATAAAAATGATTTTCCGGAACCTTCTTTATCAGTCATAGTGGAACTATTAAGTGTGGTTACTTCTATAGCTACCATTTTTGGTTTACTAATAGTTAATGCCTCTCTAAGGTTATAATAGGACTGAGTTAAAGAACCATTGGGTGTTGCCAATACAAATGTATTCAACCCAAGCCTCGAACTCATAGTTTTTGGGTTGATGCCACAGTAAGTTTTTGAATTACCAAGAATTAATAAATCAATTTCATTTTCACTGGTAAACTTATATATACCATTCCATCTTTTCTCAACGTGATCTTCGTCAAATGAAAAAAGTTTGGATGCATCTAAATAGTAAATGGTGCCAAGAACAACAAGCATTATTACTACTATTTTTATAAGCATTTTCTTCATTATAATTCAAATTTAAAATTGAAAGTACAAGAACTGGTTATCGCTAACGTCTTCACCATAAGCTCCTAAATAAATTATCATGAGTATGGCGGTAATATAAACTGCAAAACGGATAACAATATTTCTTTCGGTAAGAAATTTATATAGATCTTTTTTCTCTTGAATGTAATCAAGAATATAAATACTAACTAAACAGTAAAATACAAATTTGAACTCTGACACTGTTAGACCTAGTTCATATAAGTTATCCCAACCGGTTAAAGAGATATTTTGAAATACGTAAATCGCATCATCAAATGTTTGCGCTCTAAAAAAGATTAACGAGCCACCCCAAAGTAACATTACAACAGCACTTTGTAGTATACGTTTAATGAAGGAGGTTTTCGGTTTTTTGGAAGTTTTTCTCCTGTCAATAAACACTTGAGCGATTAAAAAGAGTCCGTTTAATAATCCCCATAGGGCAAAATTCCAACTTGCACCGTGCCATAAACCGCTCAATAAAAATGTGATCAGCAAGTTGATTAAATGTCTTTTTACGCCTCTTTTATTTCCTCCCAATGGAATATAAACATAGTCTCTAAACCATGTCGATAAAGAAATGTGCCACCTATGCCAAAAGTCAGAGATAGAAGTTGCCCAATAAGGTCTTCTGAAGTTACTTTGTAAGTCAAAACCTAATACTCTTGCTGCACCAATTGCAATGTTTGAATACGCAGAGAAATCTAAGTATAATTGAAACATAAAAAAGAATGAGGCGATGAATAAAGAGGACCCAGTATGATCAAGCAAATAGTTGTGTGATTCCTCATGTTTGTAAACCGTATTGACTAAAATAGCAAGCCTATCAGCAATTACTATCTTTACGAAGAACCCCCAAAGCATGAGTAATAATCCATTTTTTACACGTTCGTATTCAAATACGACATTATTGTAAAATTGGGGTATTAAGTTTTTTGCTCTTTCAATTGGCCCGGCTACTAATTGTGGGAAGAATGACACGTATGTTGCGAAAATACCTAGGTGCTTAATGGGTTTAATTTTACCATAATAGATGTCAATCGTATAACTTAATGTTTGAAATGTATAGAAAGAGATACCAACGGGTAATAGTAACTTAAGGGTGCTCGGATCAAATGGTATGCTAAACAGATTTAAAGTGTCACGGATAGATTCATTAAAGAAGTCCCAATATTTAAAAGTGAATAATAGACCTAGATTGACAAATAAACTTAAGAATAACCAAAGTTTTTTTCTCTTTTTAGAAACTGCTTTTTCTATTGCCAATCCAGCACCAAAGTCAACCAAGGTGGAAGCTACAATTAGAATAATATATTCTGCCTTCCACGACATGTAGAAGTAATAACTCGCAACTAATAATAGGAACCAACGAAATTTTTGAGGAACGGCATAATAAAGGACGACCACCATTGGTAAAAAAACCAAAAAATGAAATGAATTAAACAACATATACTCAGGGTTAAGTATTCTAATGCTTAACAATAGTAAGAAATTTTATTAAATAATACTCAATTTGTTTTGTAAAAAAAAGGAAAGAATTAATTCAAAATGAGTCTTTTAGGGTTTTAAAACTGTGTTGTTGGTTTATTTCGATTTAGCTAAATATTACGTTTCTCTGCATTGCTAATTAGTATTCATCCAGAATTTCAGCTCAAATTGAAAATTGTTGATTTTTAACGCACTAGCTCAACAATAGCTCACGTTGAGAAGCAACTTTCTTATCGGTAAGATATTCATCGTATGTACATACCTTATCGATACAGCCATTAGGGGTTAATTCAATAATTCTATTTGCTACAGTTTGCGTAAACTCATGATCATGAGAGGTAAATAGAACAGTACCAGGGAAATCTTTTAATGAATTATTAAAAGCTGTAATTGTTTCTAAGTCCAAGTGATTAGTAGGCTCATCAAGAATTAATAAATTACCTTCTTTCAGCATCATTCTAGATAACATACATCTTACCTTTTCTCCACCGGAGAGTACGTTACTCTTTTTAAATGTTTCTTCTCCAGAGAACAACATCTTTCCTAAAAATCCTCTGATATATACTTCGTCTTTTTCATCTGAAAACTGACGTAACCAATCTATTAAATTATCGTCAGATTCGAAAAACGCATGGTTTTCGTTAGGTAAGTAGGCCGTGGTAATTGTTTGTCCAAAATTAAAATCACCCGTATCTGGCTTTTCCGCGTTTGTAAGGATCTCAAATAAAGATGTAATAGCTAAACCATTATCAGCTACAAAAGCAATTTTATCTCCTCTCGTAACATTGATGTCAAGCTTTTGAAACAACTGCTCTCCATCAATCGATTTACTAAGGTTGTTCACATGTAATATTTGATCTCCAGCATCACGCCCTTGTTTAAAGATAATAGCTGGATATCTTCTACTAGATGCTTGGATTTCGTCAATATTTATTTTGTCTAGAATTTTTTTTCTACTCGTAGCCTGCTTAGATTTTGAAGCATTTGCGCTAAATCGAGCAACAAATTGTTGCAATTCTTTCTTTCTGTCTTCAGCTTTTTTATTCGCTGCAGAGCGCTGTCTCAGGGCTAATTGGCTAGATTCGTACCAGAATGTGTAGTTTCCTGAGAATAGTTTAATTTTTCCAAAATCAATGTCTGCCACATGTGTGCAAACTGTATCCAAAAAGTGTCTGTCGTGCGAAACAACTATTACCGTATTCTTAAAATCTAATAAGAAATCTTCTAACCAGGAGATTGTTTTAATATCCAAATCATTGGTAGGTTCATCCAATATAAGTATGTCTGGATTTCCGAAAAGCGATTGTGCCAGAAGAACACGAACCTTTTCTGCTCCATTTAAATCTTTTAATAATTTATCATGAGACTCTTCCTTTATTCCTAAGCCACTTAACATGGAACCAGCATCAGCTTCAGCATTCCATCCATCCATTTCAGCAAATTCGGCTTCTAATTCAGATGCTTTAATCCCATCTGCTTCAGAAAAATCAGGTTTGGCATAAATTGCATCTTTTTCCTGCATCAAAGACCACAGTTTTCCGTGTCCCATAATTACAGTGTTCAAAACAGTTACTTCATCGTATTCGAAGTGGTTTTGACGCAACATAGCTAACCTTTTACCCGGTTCAATAACAATGTTACCAGACCCAGGGTCAATGTCGTTAGAAAGTATTTTTAAAAAGGTAGATTTTCCAGCGCCATTTGCTCCTATTACACCATAGCAGTTTCCTTCTGTAAATTTGATATTTACTTCATCAAATAATACTCTTTTTCCGTATTGTAGTGAAATGTTGTGTGCTGCTATCATTTTTATTGAGATTTAAGGGCGCAAAGATAATAGTTTTATTTGGATTGTATGCTCTTATAACTTCGAAAGAAGCAATATCCGTTCGGGCATATAGGTCATTTTCGACTTAAAATACTTGGTGTTTTATTCCCCTTTTTCAGCTTCAACAACTAAATGAATACCGTCTTCTTTTATTAATATTAGTTTATGTTTGTAAAGCCAACCTATTGCTTTTTTGAAGACTTTTTTACTTATTTCCAATTCGGATTTAATTTCTTCAGGATTACTCTTGTCTGTAAGGTCTAAAAACCCATTACTTTCTTTTAATGTTTCCAAAATTTTTGCAGAAACAGGTTCTATAATATGCTGAAACCCTTCTTTTTCCAAAACGATGTCTAGTTTTCCATCATCTCTCACGGTTTTAACAAAACCTTCTAAAAAATCTCCTTCTTGTAGACGTTTGAATATTTTCTCTTTGTATATAAGCCCTTTATATTTATCTTGAACAATAACATTTGCTCCTAGGTCTGAAAAATTGCGGACCACGAGATCAACTTTATCTCCTTCTTTGACCTCAATTGTTTGGGGTTTCAGGTACTTATCTATTTTACTAGTCCCAACCAGTCGCTCTGTTTTATGGTCAACATATAAATAGATGATATACCAGTTTCCGGCTACCATTTTTTGGTGTTGCTCATTAAATGGGATTAGTAAATCCTTTTCGAGTCCCCAATCTACAAAAGCGCCAACTTCGTTTGTCTCATTTACTTCTAAATAAGCAAATTCACCTACTATAATGTAAGGTTCTAATGTTGTTGCAACAAAACGATCTTCAGAATCTTTATATATAAAGACCTTGGCTTCTTTTTTAATTCTGTGGTTATCCGAAATGTATTTATTGGGTAACAATACTTCAGCTCCTTCTTTGTCAGCTAGATAAAAACCATTATCGGACCTTCTTGTAATAGTGAGCGTATTAAATTTTCCTAATTCCATCCTGGCAAAGATAGGTTATAATTTGAATTCGAATTATACATAAATTTTTATAAGTATTCTTCTGTAACAGTTTAGCAAAAGTAGGTTGTTGTTCCCAACTGAATACTCACGTCAAATTAGAAAAAAGCAAAAAAAGACCCCGTATGGGGTCTTTTCAATAAGATAATTGTATTTTAAACCGTAGCTTTCACCTTAGGTGCCGCAGCCATAATCTCCTCATTTGCATTACTAGCAAATTGCTCGAAATTTTTAACGAATTGCTCAGCAAGGTTATTAGCTTTTTCATCGTATGCAGCTTTGTCTTCCCAAGTGTTTTTAGGGCTTAAAATTTCAGATGGAACGTTAGGACAAGTATCTGGCATTTTTAACCCGAATACTTCGTGTGTTGTGTAGTCAACGTCTTTTAATTCACCCGATAGAGCAGAAGTAATCATTGCTCTTGTGTGTTTTAGGCTCATCCTTTCACCTATACCATAAGCTCCACCTGTCCAACCTGTGTTGATTAACCAAACGTCTACATTGTTTTCTGTCATTTTCTTACCCAACATTTCAGCATATTTTGTCGGATGTAATGGTAAAAAAGGTGCTCCAAAACAAGCAGAAAAAGCAGTTACTGGCTCAGTAATTCCAGCTTCAGTTCCGGCAACCTTAGCAGTATACCCAGAAATAAAATGATACATGGCTTGTCCCTTCGTTAATTTGGATATTGGAGGTAATACACCAAAAGCATCGGCAGTTAAGAAGAAAATATTGTTTGGTGTTGTTCCTTTACTTCCCGGAGCAATATTGTCAATATGATGAATTGGGTAACTTACTCTCGTGTTTTCTGTTTTCGATTTATCTTCAAAATCAACAGAAGAAGTATCGGATAAGAAGTTAATGTTTTCTAAAATTGCTCCGAATTTAATAGCATCCCAGATTTGTGGTTCTTTTTCTTGCGTTAAGTCAATGCACTTAGCATAACAACCTCCTTCGAAGTTGAATACAGAACCATCAGCCCAACCGTGTTCATCATCTCCAATCAATTGTCTGTCTGGGTCAGCAGATAACGTAGTTTTACCTGTTCCAGATAAGCCAAAAAATACAGCGGTATCACCGTCTTTACCTATGTTAGCAGAGCAGTGCATTGATAATGTGTTTTTTTCGTGAGGTAAAATAAAATTCAATACTGAGAATATTCCTTTTTTGATTTCTCCAGTATAACCGGTTCCCCCAATTAATATCATTTTCTTGGTAAAGTTGATTGATGCAAAATTGTGCTGACGAGTACCATCAGTTTCGGGGTTAGCATACAATCCTGGAGCACATAGCACTGTCCATTCAGCGTCAAAGTTCTTTAATTCATCCATTTCTGGACGCAAGAACATGTTGTGCGCAAATTGATTAGACCAAGGAAACTCTGTAATTACGCGTAAGTTCAATCTGTAGTTTTCATCTGCACAAGCAAAAGCATCTCTTACATATACATCTCGTTGTTGCAAATACGAAGTAACTTTATCATATAATTTATCAAAATGTGCTGGAGCCATTTTAATATTTATGTCTCCCCACCAAACAGCTTCTTCTGTTTTCTCGTCACAAACGATAAACCTGTCTTTGGGAGATCTTCCAGTAAATTCACCTGTATCAATGGCTAATGCCCCATTATCTGCAAGCACTCCCATTCCTTTTAAAATGGTTTCTTCTACCAATTCCGCAGGTGACAAATTCCAAAATGCGTTGGCAACATTTCCTAAACCTAGTTCTTTTAAATTAGCAGTTTCAGGTCTTATTCCAAATTCGTTCATATAATTTTAGTTTCTGTTTTAGTTTAACAAATCTAAGTCATTTAATTTCTCATAGCTTTAGCTTTTATGCAGAGTTATCCACAGAATTGATGAATTGTTAATAAACTTACATTATACTAATTATTGTTAGGATAACTGTTAGTTATTCATTATTCAAATAATCTGAATTACATTTGCAGCATGAATTATCGAACTGTAGTATCGCTCAAGGATTTCGATTTTGAAATATCTCATCAATCAAATTTGTTGTTGTTGGGTTCTTGCTTTAGTGATAATATAGGAAGCAAGCTGGCAGCAAATAAATTCAATACATTGATTAATCCTTTTGGAATTTTGTTTAACCCTATTTCCATAGTAAATACTCTGAACGATATAATAGAAGAAAAAGATTTTGGACTCAGAGATTTACATTTTGAAAATGGTTTGTACCATAGTTTTGCACATCATAGTAGTTTTTCAGGTCCAAATAAGGGTGAAGTAGTAAATTTGATTAACCAAACTAGGGCAGAAGCGACTCAATTTTTGAATAAGACAGATGTGATAATAGTCACCATTGGCAGTTCTTGGGTATACAAATATGATAATACTGGCGAATTCGTTGCGAATTGTCATAAAGTTCCCAACAAAAAGTTTAGCAAAGAATTATTGGAAGTAAGTTTTATAGTTGAAAAATTGCAAGAGGTAATAAATAAATTGCAAGCTATTAACCCTAAATTAAAAGTAATTTTTACCATTAGTCCAGTGCGTCATTGGAAAGATGGAGCAGAGGAGAATACTTTGAGCAAGTCAATTCTAAATGTTGCTATACATCAGTTAGTTAGTAGGAAAGGACTTGTTTACTTTCCTTCTTATGAGATGATAATAGATGATTTACGTGATTATCGCTTTTACAAGGAGGATATGCTTCATCCCAACAATGTTGCCATTGACTATGTCTGGAGTAAGTTCGAAAATGTATTTTTTTCTGCTGAGACTATCAAATTAAACAAAGAAATTTTTAAAATAACTGCAGCCAAAAAACATAGACCTTTCAATAGCGCTGGAGATGAGCATCAGCGTTTTCTGAGAATGCAATTAAAAAATATAAATACCATTAAAATGAAGAATCCAATTATAAATTTTGACCAGGAAATTGGTTTTTTTGAAAAACAAATAATTAATCCAACTCATTAAGTTGTTGGTCGTTTACCCCCAAATAATTCTAAAAGTTATTCCATTGTGAATTCCTCGAGGAGCAAAGTCCTCTTTCATTTTTGTTTTGGTATAGTACAAGCTGTATGCAAAATCAAAAGTAAACTTCTCATTAAACTTATACTTAACTCCTAAACCTGTTCCTCCTCCTGAGCCAATCCCTCCTGGCAAAATGTTTGGCTGTCCGGGAAAAACATGATTAATAAAGTATTGCCTTCCATTTAGAACGAAATAATTCTTTTCTAGTCTGGCGCTATTAAGGTTTCCAAAAAGCGAAAAGTAGGCATTCATTTTATTTTCATTGTAAAAACTGAATTGTACTCCTAAATTTATATTCATTCTTTTTTCCTCTCCGAAAAGAGGGATTTGTTCATAGGTTGGATCTGGTGATTGGTTGTTGGGATCTTCAATGGCTACAGTAAAGAAGTTTTCAAAATCCAATGAACTAAAATTTGCATCAACATAAATTGCATTGCCTTGACCTAAGTGAATTCCACAATGTCCACCAATATCTAATGCAGGACGATATTTCCATGTTTGCGGAAGCTCTGCAATAGCGTAAGGGTACTGAAAATAATTGTCAAAAATGGGTTTGTTAATTGTATTCGAGAATAAATCTTCAACTCCATAGGTAGAAAATGCGTCGGCACCAGTATATAATACTGAAGTGTTTTTATTTGCAAAAAACCCGCCAACATTTATTCCAAAAAAAGCGGAACCGTTTTCTTGAGCCGGAATTGAAAAAAATGTAAAAAGCGAAACAAATAGGAGCGAAACTATTTTTTTCATAGAATTAATAATTAATCAAACTTACTAATTGTATTTTAAATCGGTCTTTTGGCAAGAAGTCCTTTTCTAAAGCAGCAGCGAATGGAATTGGAGTGTCCAAACTTGCACTTCTAACAACAGGAGCATCAAGGTATTCGAAACATTCTTCGTTAATCATAGCAGAGATGTCTCCACCAATTCCTCCCGTTAAACAATCCTCATGTAAAACAATTGCTCTACCCGTCTTTTTAACAGAATTTAGAATAGCTTCTTTGTCTAAAGGAGCAAGCGTTCGTAAGTCAATTAAATCCGCCTCAATTTCAGGGTTTTCTTTTAAAGCTTCTAGTGCCCAGTGAACCCCCATTCCGTAAGTAATGATAGTAACTTGACTTCCTTCTTTTAGAAGGTTGGCTTTACCTATTTCTATCGTATAATAAGCGTCATTAACCTCTTCTTTTATACTTCTGTAAAGAGCCTTGTGTTCGAAAACCATTACAGGGTTTGGGTCTTCTATCGCAGCAGCTAATAGTCCTTTTGCATCCCCAGGGAAAGCTGGGTAAACAATTTTTAAGCCAGGAGTATGGGTAAACCAAGCTTCTGTGCTTTGCGAATGAAATGGTCCTGCACCAACACCTGCTCCAGTTGGCATTCTTATAACTACATCAGCATTTTCTTGCCATCTATAATGAAGCTTAGCTAAGTTGTTTACTATTTGGTTAAATCCCACCGTTACAAAATCAGAAAACTGCATTTCCATAACACCTTTGTAGCCTTTTATAGAAAGTCCTAATGCCGCTCCTACAATAGCAGATTCACAAATAGGTGTATTTCTGACTCTCTCTTTTCCAAATTGTTCTAAAAAACCTTCAGTTACCTTAAACACTCCTCCGTATTCAGCAATATCTTGTCCCATTATAATTAACTTATCATGTTTCTCCATAGATTGCCTTAATCCATCCGAAATTGCATCTATTAATCTTTTTTCAGTTCTTTTTTCTGAAGAGGGAGCAATTGGTTTATTGTCGAAATCTGCAAACAATAAATCATATTCTCTTTTTGCATCTGCTTCAATTTCTGGAGCAGCATAAGCGACATCTAACCCAGTATTGATTTGTTTTTTTATTGCAGCTGTCTCTTTTTGTATAAAAGCATCATCAATAACACCTTCGTTTTTCAAAAACAATTCAAAATTAGCAACAGGATCTTTTAATGCCCATTTATCTTGTATTCCTTCTGGATAATATTTCGTTCCAGATGCCTCTTCATGCCCTCTCATGCGATAAGTCATGCATTCTACAATAAAAGGACGCGGTTTTTTGGCAATAGAGTTTTTTACTTTACGAATAGTTTCATAGACGTCAATAATGTTGTTGCCATTTACTTGAACAGCTTCCATTCCATATCCAATTCCTTTGTCAATAAACTGTTTACATTTAAATTGCTCATTCGAGGGAGTTGAAAGTCCCCATTGATTATTTTCAATGATAAAAATCACAGGTAAATCCCACACAGAAGCCACGTTTAAAGCTTCATGAAAATCGCCTTCACTTGCTCCACCATCACCGGTAAAAGCTACAGTTATTTTTTTGTTTTCTTCTAGTTTATTGGCTAGTGCAATTCCGTCCGCGATACTTAGTTGTGGACCCAGGTGTGATATCATTCCTACTATATGATCTGCTTTTGAACCAAAATGAAAAGATCTGTCATGCCCTTTAGTGTAGCCATTTTCTTTTCCTTGAAATTGCATAAATAAACGATCTAATGGAAGGTTTCGGCTTGTAAAAACACCCAAGTTCCTATGCATAGGAAGCATAAACTCATCTTGATCCAAAGCTAATCCAACACCCACCGATATAGCTTCTTGTCCAATTCCAGAAAACCACTTGGAGATTTTACCTTGCCTTAAAAGAATTAACATTTTCTCTTCAATTAGTCTTGGAAGAAGAATTGCTTTGTAAAAATTCTTTAACTCGTTTTCTGATAAAGAATTACGGTTATATTTTAGTTGTAACTTTTCTAATGTTTCCATTTGTTTCTGTTTGTAGCCTCAAATGTATGGATTTGCATATTTTACACCACTAAAAGTTTATGTTAATTTATTAACCATTGTTACAATAAAATAGGTTAGCTTTATTTATTGCAACCATTTTGTTTATTTTCGCGTCAATCTAATCTGAGTTTGAAATTTTATAAAGTTATGAAAAACACATTTTTATTGGTATTCTTTATTCTAAGTAGTATGCCGATTTTTGCCACTCATTTCGTTGGAGGAGATTTTCAAGTTTGCCAAACCGGTCCAAATACTTTCGAGGTTACCTTGAGAGTTTACAGAGATTGTTTACCTGGTAATTCTACTGTAATATCTCCAACTTCTGTGTATATAAGGGATAATGTTACAAACGCTCAAGTTGGAAGTTCATTTAGTATGGGCACTGTGGTGTCGCAAACAATTCTTACTTTGGGAGACTCTTGTTATACTCCTACCGGTATTTGCGTTGAAGAGTATGTTTTTGTCAAGACAATTACTTTGGCCGATAATCCAAATGGATATTATTTAGAGTGGGATGATTGCTGCCGGAATGCATTGATAGATAATTTGAACACTCCTGATAATGATGGAATGACCTACTATGTGCAAATTCCAGATCCTGCTTTAGCTGGAGGAAATTGTACTCCAGATTTTGGCAGTTACCCTACAGATGGGTATTTATGCATTGGTTTTGATCAAGATATTGATTGGGGCGTTACGGATGCTGATGGTGATTCTTTGGTGTTTTCATTAATCAATCCATTTGATGAGGCTCTTGGTGGGCCTAAGCCTTTTCCAACTTGTGCTTGGGCAGGAGGGTATGGACTTGGAAATATACTAGGTAACGTTGTTCAACCACCTATGTCAATTAACTCTGAAACAGGTGTGATTTCTTGTCACTCTGAATTTTTAGGCGTATTTGTGTTTTCTGTTATGGTAAAAGAATATAGAGACGGTATTCAAATAGGAGAGGCGGTTAGAGATGTTCAATACAAATCGTTAGCATGTGTGTTAGATACTCCTCCACAAATTGTTTTAGAAGATTCAGTTGAAGTATATGTTTCTGATGAAATTTGTGTGGATATGTATGTTTTTGATGCTGATGGAACTGATACTATTTATTTAGGTATAGAATCTATAGATTTTGATTTACCCGGGACTTATGTTGAGCCATCTGATTCTTTAGGAGATTTATATTATCCTAATTTCCAAAATACAGGAGATACATTATGGATTGATCATTTAGACTCTGTGAATAACGTATATCAAGGGCTTGGCTTTATTCCAGCGCGTTATTGTTGGTCTCCGGGATGTGAAGATTTGGATTCAACTTACCATGTAAGTCTTTTAGCTTATTCAATTGGCTGTTCTGGGTCAGATACTACAAATAAAGATATTGTTATCCATGTTGTCTATGATGCTGCACCTGCAATTGAGTTAGGAACATCGGATACGGTAAATGTTACCGTTGCTGATCAGATTTGTTTTGACATTTTAATTACCGATACAATTGCAGCAGATACAATTAATGTGGTTCCGACTTCCTCTGAATTTGACTTATTAGGAACTTACGTGCCACCAACAAGCTTAGGAGGTGGACAATATTATTATACGAATTTCTTTGGTGTTGATACAGTTATGATGAATTATTATGATTTTAATCCTTTTACCGGTCAAGTTACTAGTATCGATACTATTCCATTGCGGTATTGTTTTACTCCGGGTTGTGAGGCAATAGATGAAGTTTTTGTTGTTGATCTAGCTGCCTTTACCGAAGGTTGTGGAGGGTCTGATACTACAGAGTCGTCTTTGACTGTTATTATAGAGTTTACTCCACCTGCGTTTACATTGGATATTCCAACGGAGTTAAAAGTTACTTATGGAGAATCCATTTGTTTTGAATTATTGGCAGAAGATGTTTCTAATTCAGGTCTAGTTTTAAGTGTGGAGCCAATCAATGATGGGTTTGATTACTTGGCCTCTTATATTGCTCCTGAAACTATGGGGGGAGCTGCTTACTACCCAAGCTTCTGGTACAATGGTGCGCAGGATACGATTTGGATAGATAATTATGCTTACGATGCTGCTACTGGTTCGGTTTCTGGAATAGGGGATATTCCAATTAAATATTGTTGGTCACCTAATTGTGGAGAGGTATTGTTAGAAGAGTATGACTTGACATTTCGTGCTTCAATTTACGATTGTGCGCTGCACACGGAGGATAAAGATATTCATGTAGAGATTGATATTCTGCCAACAACTGTAGATTTTCCAAATGTATTTACGCCGGATGGGGATGACGTAAATGATGTATTTAAATTGATTACAACAAACGATGTGTGTTTTGACAACCTTTCAGTAACTATCTATAATAGATGGGGGAAAAAAATGTTTGAGTCTACGGACTTGAGCTTTGAATGGGATGGTACAACAAAAGGGGGAGTAAAATGTAAAGAAGGAGTTTACTTTATTGTATTGACTGGTTCTTATAACGGTGACTATAAGCCTGATGGAACGCAAGAAGTAATTCCAATAGAAAGAGGTTATACGGTTCAGTTAATGCGATAATTGAATAGTTCTTCTATAAAGATTTTCATAAAGCGGAAGTATTTGGTTAATGTCAAATTCTTTCGCTTTTTTTCTGGCTGCTATTTTATAATTGGATAACCTTTCTTCAGACGCTAGTATAAATAAAGCGTGTTGAACCATTTCGTCAATGTCACCAACATTTGTTAAGTGTCCACTCTCTCCATTGGAAACAACCTCAGGCAATCCGCCAGTATTCGATGTTATTACAGGAACTCCAGAAGCCATAGCTTCCAATGCGGCTAAACCAAAACTTTCGGTTTCAGACGGTAAAAGAAACAAATCGGAGATGTTAAGTACTTCTTTTGTAGATTCCATTTGTCCCAGGAATAAGGTGTTGTCCATACAGTATTTTTCTCTGCATAACCTTTCCAGTCTGGGTCTTTCTGGTCCGTCTCCAACCAATAAAAGTTTACAGGGAATTTTATCCCTTAATTGATTAAATACAGCTATTACGTCATCAACTCTTTTTACTTTTCTAAAATTAGAAATATGGGTAATAATAAACTCTCCATTTGGAGCATACCTTTCTTTATATTTGTCATTATTGGGCAAGTTATATTCTTTCAGACAAATAAAATTTGGGATAACTTCGATTCCGTTATTGATGGAAAAATGGTTGTAGGTGTCTTTTTTTAAGCTTTCCGAAACTGCCGTTACGGCATTAGAATTATTAATGGAAAATGTAATTACAGGTTCAAAAGAGGGGTCTTTACCTACAAGTGTAATATCTGTGCCGTGCAATGTTGTTATAAAAGGGATGTTGATTCCCTGCGATTTCAGTATTTGTTGTGCCATATAAGCTGCAGATGCATGTGGAATAGCATAATGCACATGCAACAAGTCTAATTTTTCAAATTTTACAACATCTACCAACTTACTTGTTAGCACTTGTTCGTATGGTGTATGCTCAAACAATGGATACTCTGATATAGACACTTGGTGAAAATAAATATTTCCTCTCAATTCATTTAGCCTAACTGGTTTACTGTATGTGATGAAATGTATTTCATGTCCTTTTACTGCTAATGCTTTTCCTAACTCAGTAGCTACAACACCACTTCCTCCATAAGTTGGATATAAAACTATTCCTATCTTCATCTTTCAACACTTTGTTTGCGCTAAGATATGTAATTATATGGAAAGGATTTTGTCATAAATATTCATAATATATGATTCCTTTCTTATCTTCGTGCGAATAGCCTATAGAACTATTAAAAATCAATTATGGCAACTGAGGAGATTAAAATGAAGAAGCAAGATTTAAAATTTAACAAGAATGAAGATGCAATGAAATTAAAACTTTCTGCACTTCAACGCAAAATTGAAAAAATTCATTTAGGTGGTGGAACGAATAAAATTAAAAAGCACCATTCCAAAGGCAAATTAACAGCTAGAGAAAGAATTAGTCTCTTGTTAGATAAAGATTCGGATTATGTGGAAATGGGAGAATTTGCGGGTTTCGGAATGTATGAGCAATACGGTGGATGCCCCAGTGGAGGGGTGGTAATAGTTATTGGATATGTTAGTGGAAAGCAATGTGTGGTGGTTGCAAATGACGCAACGGTTAAAGCTGGCGCATGGTTTCCTATTACAGGGAAAAAAAATTTAAGAGCGCAAGAAATTTCTATAGAGAATAAATTGCCAATTATATATTTAGTAGATAGTGCCGGAGTTTTCCTACCAATGCAGGACGAAATATTTCCAGACAAAGAGCATTTTGGCCGAATATTTAGAAATAATGCTATCATGAGTTCTATGGGGATTACGCAAATAGCGGCTGTAATGGGCAGTTGCGTTGCAGGTGGAGCTTATTTACCAATAATGAGCGATGAATCTTTGATAGTTGATAAAACCGGTAGCATTTTCTTGGCAGGGTCTTATTTGGTAAAAGCTGCAGTAGGGGAAGTTATAGATAATGAAACCTTAGGAGGTGCAACTACGCATACGGAGATAAGCGGAGTATGTGATTATAATAGTCCAGATGATGAATCATGTTTGTCAACAATTCGTCAGATTATTGATAAAATTGGCACGCATGAATCCGCTGGGTTTGATAGAAAGAAAAGTGTTGAACCTAAATTAAATCCCAAAGAGATTTATGGAATTTTCCCAAAGGAAAGAACAACTCCTTACGAGACGAGAGATATTATTAAACGTTTAGTTGATAATTCTGAATTTACGGAATATAAATCTGGTTATGGAAAAACAATTGTTTGTGGTTATGCTAGAATAGATGGTTGGTCTGTTGGAATTGTGGCAAATCAAAGAGAACTTATAAAAACAAAAAAAGGGGAAATGCAATTTGGTGGCGTTATATACAGCGACAGTGCTGATAAAGCTGCTCGTTTTATTATGAATTGTAATCAAAAGAAAGTTCCGCTGGTCTTTCTTCAAGATGTAACCGGGTTTATGGTTGGTTCTCGTTCTGAACATGGAGGAATAATTAAGGATGGAGCTAAATTGGTGAGTGCAATGGCTAATTCAGTTGTTCCGAAATTTACCATTGTAATGGGGAATTCTTATGGTGCAGGAAATTACGCAATGTGCGGAAAGGCTTATGACCCTAGATTGATTGTTGGATGGCCAACAGCTCAAGTTGCAGTAATGGGTGGTTCCCAAGCAGCAAAAGTGCTATTGCAGATTGAAGTGGCTAGTTTAAAAGCCAAAGGAGAAGAAATAACAGCTGATAGGGAGAAAGAAATGTTTGATTCTGTTAAGGCCCGATATGATGAGCAGACTACACCGGAATATGCAGCATCAAGACTTTGGTTAGATGCGATAATAGATCCGCTAGAAACACGTAAATGGATTTCAATGGGTATTGAAGCTGCCGACCATTCGCCAATTGAAAAACCGTACAATGTTGGTGTCATACAAACTTAATTGCAAGAATTAGCAGCATCATGATTTTAATGCTGAGCCTAGTATTGGTTAACTTTCTATAACTATCCAAAAAGATAAAATTGAATAAATAAATTATACTTATGAATAAAGTAAGAATCTCAATAGTTTTAATGGGTTTATTAGTGGTTCAGTGTTTTGGGCAAGAGGTTAATGAGCATGTATCACATAGCAGCTGGGACGCTTTATTGAGTAGTCATGTAACTTCAGAAGGAAAAGTGGATTATGATGGTTTTAAGTCAGATATCTCCAAACTAGATAATTACCTTAAGCTAATTGGAGATAATGAGGCAAAAACTGGATGGTCGCAAGCAGAAAAAAAAGCATTCTGGTTGAACGCATATAACGCTTGGACAATTAAACTCGTTTTAGAAAGATATCCTGTGAATAGTATAAAAGATGTTTCTACAAAACCGTGGGATAAGAGATTTATCAAGATTGGTGCGAATACGCATACTTTAAATGACATTGAAAATAAAATTATTAGGAGACAATTTAAAGATGCAAGGATTCATTTTGCAATTAACTGTGCAGCGATTTCTTGTCCAAAGTTAAGCAACAAAGCATTTACATTGCTAAATGTAGAAAAGGAATTGGATAGACTTACCAAAGCTTTTTTCAAGACGGATAATGTTAAGCTAGTTGAGAAATCTGCACAATTGTCCAAAATTTTTGAATGGTATGCGGACGACTTTATTCAGGAAAGTGAATCAGTTTTAAATTTTGTAGAAAAGTATTCAGGAATGACATTTCATCCTAAAGTAAAGGTTAGTTACTTGGATTATAACTGGAAGTTAAACAAGCAATAAATGATAGCAACAAAATCTCGAAAAATATCTTTAAAGGGACAAGATAAAGCTATCGTTGAAGTAAAAAAACAACTAGAGATATTAGAAGGGGAGTTGTTTGACAGTGATTTATATCCTAAGTTTTCAAGTAAATTAAGGATTCAGAATAATTTCCCGCTCAGCGTTAACAAACTTGAAATATTTCAGGTTAACATAGGTTATATGTGTAATCAAGTTTGTACGCATTGCCATGTTGATGCCGGTCCCGATAGAAAAGAAATTATGACCAAAGACACTATGCAGCAGTGTCTGGAAGCTATAAAAATTGCTGGAGCGCATACAGTTGATATTACAGGAGGAGCACCCGAAATGAATCCCAATTTTAGATGGTTTATTGAAGAGCTAACCAAAATAGGTGTAGATGACATTATCGTTCGTTCTAATTTAACCATTATTGTTGCAAATAAGAAGTACCGGAATTTACCTGCTTTTTTTAAAGCGAATAATATTCACTTAATTTCTTCACTTCCTTGTTATACTGCAGATAATGTAGATAAACAAAGAGGAGATGGTGTTTTTAATGACTTCGCTAGAAGCTTTGAAAATGCTTAATGAAGTAGGGTATGGAGTTGAAAATTCCGGCCTTCAATTAGATTTAGTTTTTAACCCAGGAGGAGCATCGTTACCTGGTGATCAACATAGCCTAGAGCTTGATTATAAAAGAGAATTACAACAAAATTTCGGAATACTCTTTAATCAACTATTTACTATCACAAACCTACCGATAAGTCGGTTTTTAGATTTTCTGGTTGCGAGTGAACGATTTGAAGAATACATGGAGAAACTAATTACATCGTTCAATCCTTATACCATCGAAAATTTGATGTGTCGTAATACTATTTCAGTAAGTTGGGATGGTGATTTGTATGATTGCGACTTCAATCAAATGTTGCAGCTTAAAACAGCTTCATCGGTTCAGCACATAGCAGACTTTAATCTTGAGGAGCTGAGGAATAGAGAGGTCGTAATTTCACAACATTGTTATGGGTGCACCGCTGGTGCCGGTTCCAGTTGTCAAGGGACAGTTAGCTTAATGCAGTTTTGTTTTACTTTTTTCTCCTTTTAATTAAAATATTTGCCTTTTGGTCTAGATTTAATTTGGGTAAGATTTAGGTTTATTGCCATAATTATAGTTTGTTTAATGTATGAAAGCCTAACACTATATTAATACATGCTTAACATCAAATTTGCTATTTATTACGAATTTTAGGTATGGAAAAAATGATAAAATCGCAAGATGCAATTTTCGTAATGCTTTCAGATCTAGAACAGATTGAAATTTGCAAAAGAAAGATAGCTAAAACTGAAAAGTGTGGTGATCGCAATATGGCTCTTAATTGGGCAATCAAAGGATTAAATATTGCCAGGAGTATTAATAGTGAGAGTAAGATAAGAGAGTTTTCTAATTATATTTTAACCATGATTTAATTAAATTCGATACAAATTATTTAAGCAGGAACCGGAAAAAGGTATTTCTACTATTGCTAGAGTAAAAAAGCCCTTGTGTATTCTCACAAGGGCTTTATTTATTGAATAGGGTTATTGTTAATAACAGTATTCATTTTTCTCAATTAACCTAATTGCAATTCTTTGTCTAGCTTCTTTAGCATTGAAAGGAGCGTGTTTTGTGAAATCGTTTTAATCCCATTAACATCATTCTCATTTCATCACCTTCTGCGAAAGCATTCAAAGCATCTTTTCCTGATTTGTTTACAGCATCGCAAGCATCGTATATAAGAACACGCATCATATCTAATTGTTCTTGGCATTCATTTTCACTTTTCATGCCTACCATTTTCTCAACTCTTAACAATGTTGATTCAGTGATATAAACCATATTGATCATATCAGCAATATTCATTACAATTTCTTGCTCTTTAGCCATTTTTTCACCCACTTTTTGAGCAGCGGAACCAGCAATCATTAATACGGATTTCTTCAAATTGGCAACATATCCTTTTTCAGCTGCAAAAAGAGATTCGTCTGGAGCACCAAAATCAGGAATACCCATTAATTCATTCCCAACAGCCATTGCAGGGCCCATTAAATCTAATTCGCCTTTCATCGCTTTTTTAAGAATCATAGAAACCGTTAACATTCTATTGATTTCGTTTGTTCCTTCAAATATTTTGTTTATTCGGGCATCTCTATATGCCCTTTCAATATGTGTTTCAGCACTGTAACCCATTCCACCATGAATTTGAACTCCTTCGTCAACCACATAGTCTAATGTATCAGAACCATAAACTTTTAGAATAGCACATTCAGGCGCAAATTGTTCGATACCTTTCAAAGTGGCTTTCTCTTTTGACATGCCTCCGTCAATCAAGGTCTGAATAGCATCGTCTATATTTTGGGATGCTCTATAAACTGCACTTTCAGTAGCAAATGTCCTTACACATTGTTCTGCCAGTTTATGACGAATAGCACCATATTTAGAAATAGATCTACCAAATTGCTCTCTTTCGTTTGCGTAGTTAACGCTATCTGTTATTGCGGCTTTGCATCCACCCATTACACCTCCACCTAATTTAGCTCGACCGATATTTAAGATGTTTACAGCAATCTTGAAACCGTTTCCTCGATCAGAAAGCATATTTTCAGCAGGGACTTTTACATTGTTGTAAAATACTTGTCGAGTAGAAGAACCTTTAATTCCCATTTTCTTTTCTTCGGGATTTAAAGTGATACCTTCCAAATCAGCCTCAACTAAAAATGCTGTAAGATTTTCATCGTCTCCAATTCTAGCAAAAACGGTATGTAAATTAGCGAAGCCAGCGTTTGTAATCCACATTTTTTGTCCGGTTAGTTCATAATAAGTTCCGTCTGCAGATAGGGTAGCGGTAGTTCTTCCCGAGTTCGCATCAGACCCAGAACTTGGCTCAGTTAAACAATAGGAAGCTTTCCATTCTCCGGTAGCCAATTTGGGAATATATTTAGCTTTTTGTTCTTCTGTACCATAGTATAAAAGTGGTAATGTTCCAATTCCAGTATGCGCTCCATATGCAACTGAAAATGAATAACCAGCTCCTAGAGCTTCAGTTGCAAGCATGGAAGTCTTGAAATCCATTCCCATTCCTCCTAACTCTTCAGGTACTGACATTCCTAGCAAGCCTAATTCTCCTGCTTTGTCCATAATGCTTGGCATTAAGTTAGTATCCTCTGCTTTGTCAATTGCTTCTAAATACGGATGTACTTCAGCCGCAAGAAAATCGTTACACATTTGTGCAATCATTTTTTGCTCTTCATTCCATTCTTCAGGAATAAATATATCGTTAGCGTCTGTTTCTGCAATCAAAAACTCAGCTCCTCTTATTGTTTTCTTTTCTGACATGACTATTTATTTTTTAATGTGATTATAATTATTTTAAAAATTCAAAAATTCCTGCAGCACCTTGACCCGTTCCGACGCACATAGTAACTGCTCCATATTTTTGCTTTCTTCTTCTCATTTCATTAAATAATTGAACGGATAATTTAGCTCCTGTACACCCAAGTGGATGACCCATTGCAATTGCTCCTCCATTCACATTAATAATGTCTGGGTTTAATTTTAACTCATTGATTACTGCAACTGACTGAGAAGCAAAAGCTTCGTTCAATTCAATTTGCTCTAAATCGTCTTGTTTTAAACCAGCTTGTTTCAAAGCTTTTGGTAATGCGTACATAGGTCCCATTCCCATAATTCTTGGTTCTAAACCAGAAACACTAAATGAAACCAATCTTGCAACTGGCTCAAGACCTAATTCTTTTACCATTTCTTCACTCATTATCATTACAAATGCTGCACCATCAGAAGTTTGTGATGAGTTTGCTGCTGTAACAGATCCCCCTTGTGCGAATACTGGTCTAAGTTTAGCTAAACCTTCCATTGTTGAGCCAGCTCTTGGTCCTTCGTCTGTATCAGCTATAAAACTTCTTTCTTGACGTTTTTCGTTTTCATCCAAATAAACTTCGTTAACCGTAATCGGAACGATATCATCTTTGAACTTGCCTTCTGAAATCGCTTTCAGTGCTTTATCATGAGATTTTAAAGCAAATGCATCTTGATCTTCTCTAGTTACATTATATTCTTTAGCAACTGCTTCTGCAGTTAATCCCATTCCCCAGTACCAGTCAGGGTTTTCCTTTCCAACCTTAGCATTTGGAACCAAACGCCATCCACCAAAAGGTATTGGTGTCATTGTTTCAACTCCACCTGCTATTATACAATCTGCTGCACCAGATTGAATTTGCCATGATGCTAGGGCTATTGTTTGAAGACCAGAAGAACAATAGCGATTAACTGTCATTCCAGGTACTTTTTCAGAGTCTAATCCCATTAATGAAATCATTCTACCAATGTTTAGTCCTTGTTCTGCTTCAGGTGTTGCGTTTCCTACAATTACATCATCAATTCTATTGTGATCTAATTGTGGAAAATCTTTTAATAAATGTCTGATTACATCTGCAGATAAATCATCGGCGCGCATTGTTTTAAACATCCCTCTAGGTGCTTTACCAACTGCTGATCTGTAACCTCCTACTATATATGCTGTTTTCATTTTAATCTTGTTTAGTTAGTTGTAATTAGTTACGAAGGATTTTTCCTGTTTGTAATAAACTTTGTAATCTTTCAAGTGTTTTCTTTTCTGAACAAAGTTCTAAGAACGCTCTTCTTTCTAAATCCAATAAATATTGCTCAGATACATCAGTTGGAGCACTTAAATCACCTCCACATAAGACGTATCCTAATTTTTCAGAAATAACTTTATCATGTTCAGACATATAGTTGCCGCTCCACATAGAGTGGGCGCCTACATAAACAATTCCCATTCCTTCGTTTCCAACAACTCGAATGTCTCTTACTTTAGCTGGTTGCTGATAACCTTTGTTAGCCATATCCAAACAAACTGCTTTGGCATAAGCTAGTTGGTGTACTCTAGAAACAACAACTTCGTCAGTTCCTTCTCTTAAGTAACCCAATTCAAAAGCTTCGTATGCTGAAGTTGCAACTTTTGCTTGTCCAACCGTTAAGAATTTATTTCGTAAAGCATTTGTTCTAATATCTCCTTCTTTCATTTCTTGAGAGAATCGTTTAGCGAACTCCTTGGTGCCTCCACCACCTGGTATTAAACCTACTCCCATTTCAACTAAACCGATATACGATTCAGCATTTGCTATTACTTTATCTGCATGAAGACAAAGTTCGCAACCTCCACCTAACGTTAATCCATGCGGTGCAACTATTACCGGAATAGAAGAATGTCGTAATCGCATGGTGGTGTTTTGAAATGCTCGAATTGCAAAATCCAATTCATCATATTCTTGTTCAACAGCCATCATAAATATCATAGCGACATTTGCTCCAGCCGAGAAGTTTTCACCTTCATTCGAAAGAATAACACCTTTATAAGCTTCTTCTTGCTCAGCCATATCAATGGCTTTGTTAATAGCTTGTAAAGTTCCTCCACCAATGGTATTCATTTTAGAATGGAATTCTACATTTAAGATACCATCTCCTAAGTGAATGATTGAAGCATCAGCATTGTTCCATACAGTGTTTGTTTCTTTTATGTTAGCTAAAGAAACTAAATCTTCTGTTCCGGGAATTACTTTGTATTCTTTTGCAGCGACATCGTAAAACTGACGAACTCCATTTTCCAATTTGTAGAATGAAGTTATACCATCTGCAACCATATCGTAAACAAATTGGGCTGGCTTTTTACCTAGCTCTTCCATTGTTTTTAATACTTTTTCGAATCCGATAGCATCCCATGTTTCAAATGGTCCCATTTCCCAAGCAAAACCAGCTCGTAAAGCGTCATCTATCTTGTATAGTTCATCTGAAATCTCAGGAATACGGTTCGTAACATATTGAAAAACACCGCAGAAAACACTTCTATAAAAATCTCCTGCTTTGTCCTTTCCTGAGAAAAGAATCTTCGTTCTTTTCTTTAAGTCTTCTTCCAATTTTGCCGCGGCTATTGTTGCAAATTTCACTTTACTTTTTGGACCGTATTCTAGTGTTTTTAGGTCGAGCTCAAGAATTGTTTTCTTTCCGTTTTCATCTTTAGCCTTTTTGTAAAAACCTTGTTTGGATTTACTTCCTAACCAACCGTTTTCTACCATTTTAGAAACGAAATCAGGTATAGTAAATACATCATTTCGTTCATCTTCAGGACAATTATCCTTTACTCCGCTAGCGACATGCACTAAAGTATCTAAACCAACAACATCACAAGTTCGGAAAGTTGCTGATTTTGGTCGTCCCATTACTGGTCCAGTTAACTTATCTATTTCTCCGACTGTTAAATCCATCTCTTTTACAGTGTGAAATAAATCCTGAATTGCGTAGACACCAACCCGGTTTGCAATAAATGCAGGTGTATCTTTGCATAGTACTGTAGTTTTTCCTAGAATTTTTGCCCCATAGTCCATTAAGAAGTCTACAACGCTTTGTTTCGTTTCTGGAGTTGGAATAATCTCTAATAATTTCAAATAACGCGGTGGATTAAAAAAGTGAGATCCACAGAAGTGTTGTTTAAAATCATCACTTCTTCCTTCTAACATTGTATGAATTGGAATACCAGAAGTATTTGAAGTTATTAAAGTTCCTGGTTTTCTATACTTCTCAACATTTTCAAAAACAATCTTTTTGATGTCTAAACGCTCCACAACTACTTCAATGATCCAATCGCAATCAGCAATTTTGCTCATATCATCGGTCATGTTTCCAGTTTCGATTCTGTTTGCAAAACTCTTACTGTAAATAGGAGAGGGTTTCGATTTTAGAGAAGCTTTTAAAGCGTCGTTAACTAGTTTATTTCTTGCAGCTTTTTTATCTGTGTCTTCGGCCTCTTTTGGCACAATGTCTAATAAAAGAACACTGCATCCTACATTGGCAAAATGACAAGCAATAGCTGATCCCATTACTCCGGATCCTAAGACTGCTACTTTTCTGATGTTTGTTTTCATTCTTTATATATTTTAAAATATGTTATTCTTATCTATGATTTGATTCACCTTATTTAACGTGTTAAAGCATTGTTCCAATTCCTCATCTGGAATTTCCTCTCTAATTTTTTGATTAAACTGCACAACAATGTTTGTTGCTTGTTTTCTTAGTTTTTTTCCTTCTTTGGTTAAAAATAAGCGAACCATCCTTTTATCGTCCTTATCTGCTCTCTTTTCGATTACTCCATTATCTTGTAAAGTTTTAATCATTCTAGTGAGACTTCTTGGCTCCATACCCATTTTAGGAGCCAATTTTGTTGAAGGGGTTCCGTCTTTCTCTATGTTTAGGATTGTAATAGCAATTGCCATTGATCCGCCAAACTTAGATGCTTGCATGTTGTACATCCTGGAAATGTTGTACCATGCCCACCTTATGTGAAAGTCGATGGTGTCTTCTGGCTTCATTTGCCCCTTATTCAATTTCGTTTCTTCGCTCACGAAGAACGAATGTAATTAAAATTTGTTATGCAAGCATACTAAAATGAAAAAAAGTTATGCAAGCATACTATATTTAAAATTAAAGTTGACAAATAATAATTAATTAGCTAATAATAAAACCCTTTATAGAACCCCCTTCTTAGCTTAAATGATAATAACTGAGAAATAGATTTACTCTTGATTTTCTATAATTCCTCCAGTTAATCTAGTAAGATTGGTTTTGGATTCATTAATATTATAAATAGCTTCAAATAAAGCGGTTCCTGTTTGCAGGTATACCATTTCTATATTGCGTAAATCGAACGAATTTATTATTCCAGCGTTTTTTCTTAACTGAGCGATTTCGAAATTTCTTTTTGCCGCAGCAAATGATTTTAAGTTTATCTTGAAAATAGTTATCCGTGTATTATAAATCTCATAATGATTTGCTAATTCCTGCGTTAGCTGGTGTTTTAATTTAGCCATGTTAAGGCTTGCAATGTCATCTTGAATTTTTACGGCTTGTATAGCACGTTTCACCTTCCCTCCATCAAATATTTTAAAGCCTAATGTGAAGTTGGCAAAGTAGTTAATGTTGGCACTATTTGAAACGTTTGTACCCGGCATCGGAAAATCGTTAATTTGAAGTCTACTGGTATTGTAACTTGCCCCGGAATTAAATGAAACTACCGGATAAATAGAGGATTTAGCTAATGTAATATCCTGTTTAACAATTTCCATATTTATTACTTGGTTTTTTATGTTGGAATTGTTGCTAAGCATTTTTGATTCCAAGTCCTCATAATTGTACATAATATTTTCAGGCATTAATTTGTCTGTTAACGACCAAACCAAATTAATGTCAGTACCTAGAAATAGGTTTAGGTTTTTGATTGAATTTCGGTAGGCTAATTCTTGCATAATTACAGCAGATGAATCAGCTAAATAAGCTGATTCAAATTGTAATTGATCCACGCTTGTTGCAAAACCCATTTCCCCTTTTTCTTTTTCATGCAAGTACTTATCTCTTGAAAGTTTTAATACATTTTTAAGCAGGTCCATCTTTTCTTTTTGAAGGTTGGTGCTGTAGTAGGCAAGTATAATTCCTTGAATGGTGTTTTCAATTACCAATGTGGCATTTCCTTCGCTTTGTACTTCTAGGCTATTTAGTTTTAACTTATTTGCTTTAATTCTGAATCCGTTAAACAGTACCCAATTTAAATTCGCTGCACCTTGAATAGAGTTTTGAAAAATTAATTCTTGTACGATAGAAAGAGGGTTGTTGCTTTGGTCTGATATGCTATTTCCTTGTTGAATGTTAATGTCAAAGGTCGGGTATCTTCCCGCTTGACCCCAAGTGTTTTGTAATTTATTTATTTCAATGTTTTTTGCAGAAATTTGAATGTCAAAATTTTGCTTCAATCCAATTTGAATTGCATCTGAAAGTGATAAAGAATCTTGTGCAACTAAAATATTAGCAACAGAACAAATAACCAATATTAGTAAGAAATATGTTTTTAATATTCTCATTATAGTTGATTTAAACATCTTCCCTTTTTAATTGGTCGTTAGAGTATTTTAGGTTACCCATTTCAGCAACTCTTTTTAAATGTTTAGTAACAGGTTCCACTTCAATTCTGGAGGGTGCTGATGGACCTCCTCTCCAAAACCACCATCTTGCTCTTCTAATGTCTGCAAAATATCTAAGTAAAGGAGGGAAGAAGAAAAGTAAAATTAGTGTACCAAATAATACACCATAAGCAACCGAAATTGCCATTGGAATTAAGAACTGAGCTTGAAAGCTAGTCTCTAAATAGATCAACGGAAATAAACCTGCCACAGTAGTAAGCGATGTAAGAATAATAGGCCTGAATCTCGATTTTCCTGCGGCAATTCCAGCATCTTTAGGGTTCATCCCTTTTTTCAAGTTTCTGTTGTATTGGTCTAACATTACAACCGCATCATTTACTAATATACCTACCAAAGCAATTATCCCCCAAAAGCTAAACATTGAAAAGGGGATTCCAACAATTCCATGACCTAATATGGCACTTACAATTCCAACAGGAATAACCATCATTATTAATCTAGCTTGATAGAAAGATGAAAAATTAAGAGAAAGAATGACCAAGATTAAAAATACACCTAGCGTAAAAGCAATCATTAACCTACCAGCCGAATCGGCAGCTCTTTCAGCTTGTCCTTTGATTTTGTAGCCCACTTTAGGAAAATATTCATGTATGTGGTCCAAGTATTCTCTTTTTATATCTGCATTAATAACAGAAGATAATTCGCCGTTATAAAGACTTCCGAAAACTCTGACCTCTTGTTTTCCGTTTATGTGACGAATGGATACTTTTCCTCTTTTTATTTCGTAATCTGCTAAATCATTTAGCGGAAACTCTTGGCCGTTTGTTGTTTTAATTCTTAAGTCTTCTAAGTCGCCTATGGAGTTTCTATCTTGTAAAGGATATCTGGTCCAAAGTTTTACTTCATCTCTTCCGATAATTACCCGTTGAATTTCTTGACCAAAGAAACCTTGTCGAATTTGTGTTAAAATTGCTGATTCGTTTAGCCCCAACATAAATGCCTTGGGCTTTAAGGTTAAATGTATTTCTCTTAATCCGAGCCCGGCGTTGTCGTTGATGTCTTTCACGTCTGGAATGGCCTTTATATTCGATAACAACCATTTTGTAGCTAAATTTAATTGCTCTCCATCTTCACTTTGAAGTGACAAAGAGATATCCTTTCCAAATGGGGTGTCACCACCAATTGAGAATTTTTCAAGTCTTAATAACGAGTCTTTATGTATCCTCTCTTTTAGTGTTGCAGAAATTTCAAGAGTTGAGATATAGTCATTTTCTTTTACCGAAACTCTAATATTTCCACAATGACTACCTCTTTCTCCAATTCTTTCAGTGGAACCTAAGTTAAGTGAGTTATATGTAATGATTGTGTCTCCATAAGTTTCTCTTAATTCAATTCCATAGTCAGATACTATGCTGTCTAGATACCATAGAAAATTTTCGGTTTGGTCTTCTCTGTCTCCTGGCTTAAATGCTATGTCTATCCCTACATTATCAAATGGAATATTCGGGTAAAATGCTGTTTGAATTATTCCAGAAATGGTAAGTCCAATAATTATAACAATAAATATCATTGGCCCGAAAACAGTTATTCTATACCATCGTGTACAGCGCGATACTAATTTTTCATAACCATTTCTTAGCCTTTCGATACCCTTGTTGATTTTAGTTCGAATACTTTTATAGTTTTTGTTTGTACTCGCTTCTAGCGTGTGCTTGTGCGATAGGTGAGCAGGTAAAATCAAAAATGCCTCAACCAATGAAAAGATTAAACAGCCAATTACGCTAAATGCCATCTCTTCCATCATAGCCATGTCGCCACCAACAAATAAAAGAAACCCAAAGGCAACAATCGTTGTTAGAACCGATGTAAATACAGACGATAAAACTTCCATCGTTCCATCTAATGCTGCGCGCATAGGCGATTTCCCTCTTTCAAAGTGTGAGTAAATATTTTCTGCGATAACAATCCCATCATCAACCAAGATACCAACAACTAATATCATCCCAAATAATGAAATCATATTTATAGTCATTCCGTAAAGAGCGCCTAGAGCAAACATCCCAATCATGGAAAATGGAATGCCGAAAGCTACCCACAGTGATAGTCTCAAGCTAAGGAAAAATCCCAATACAATACAGACGAGTATGAGACCTAAAAACAAGTTTGAAGTAAGCATATCAATTCTTTGGTCCAGCATATCACTAAACATAAATAATGTTTGCATTTCAAATCCATTCTCTTCTTTGTTAAATTCGGAGACATACTGCTTTATGTAATTTGAGATACTCTTGATGTCTTCACTTCCCAGTTTTTTGATTAAGAATGTAATACTTCTTTCACCATTTACGTAACCCTTGAGAGGAATGTCTGAGAACTCAAAATTAACATCTGCAACATCTTTTAATCGAATCAATTGCCCATCTGGTAGCGCACGAATTATGTAATTTTTAATGATATCTGGATCCGTCGATTTACTCATGGAACGTATATATAGTTCTTCTTTATTGGATTTTATTGAACCTCCTGAAACATCTAAGTTACTTGAGCGCACTATGCTTGCAATCTGCTCAAATGAAATCCCATACCGCAACAAATCATTTTCTCTGACATCAATTGCAATAATTTGAGGAGCATACCCAATTACCTCGATTTGGGAAAGTTTTTTGGACGCTAGCATGTCCTGTTCAATTTTATCTGCAACTGTTTTTAGTTGCTTTAAATCGTCAGGTCCATGGAGAGAGACAAAGCCAACGGTGCCTCCCATGCCTCCCATGCCTCTTGTTTTTTGGCTATATACAATAGGTCTTTCAGCACCTAAGGGCATTGAATTAATGCCATCTATAGCATTTTTCACTTCTTGTAAGAGCTCATTCAAATCCGTCCCTTCAAATGCTTCAATATTGACTTTCGATAAATTTTCTGATGAAGTAGAAGAGGTTTCTTTTATTCCTTCCAATCCTACTAAGGCTTCCTCAATGCGCGTTGTGATTCCTTCTTCAATTTCTTCCGGGGAAGCTCCTGGATAAGCTACGTTAATGTAAATGCGATTAGGATCCAGTTCGGGAAAAAATGAGCGATGCATAGTAAATAAGCTCAAAAGACCCGCCATGGCAGTGACTATCAAAATTGCATTCGACCAAATGGGGTATTTTATGAAAAAGGCTATAAACTTTCGCATCGTTCTACTTTCTAATTACAACTTTTTCTCCTTCCTTAATATTCACAACCGATTCGATAACAACATTAGAATTATTTGGAATACCTGAAACTGTAACTGTATTTTCTTTGTAGTCAATTATATTTACTTTTAAAGGAGTTAGTGAACTGTCATTTTCCACAATGTAAACTTCTTTCATACTGATCAGAGCCTTTCGCGGTATTTCAACCACGTTGTCAAAACCATGTCCAATAATAGTTGCATCCAAATACATCCCATTATAAAGGCCATCTGTTTTACTAGTAATACTCACAAAAACCGGAACCGTTTGCGTTTGTTGATTTATATAATCGCCAATACGGATTACTTTTCCTTCAAAAGATTTATTCTTGTTGTCAAGAAGGGATACGCTAGAGCCTATTGTCAATTGATTAATCTTTTCGGTTGCAATTGGAATTTCAATTTCCATTGTATTATCTCTAATGATACTCAATATCGGTGAGCCAGGATTAACAATGGCGCCAACATCCGAAAAAGCATCAATAATGCTACCGTCAAATGGTGCAGAAATAGCATATTTCTTTAACCGTTCTTCATCACTTTTTATTTGGTAATACTCGGTAAGTATTTTTCTTGAAATAATAAAATTCTTTTCCTTTAATGAGGCAAAACTTGGTAAGCGAGAGATAGGTTCATTTACCTTCATTTCTCTGTAAAATTTATTCCAGGTATTGAATCTATCTGGGAAGTCAATCTTTATGTCCGGTAATATGCTAGTTAATAAGGCTAAAAACCCACTTTTCCTGGCTTTTAGGGCCAATTTTGCATCGGAGCTATTTAAGGCAAATAAAGTTTGACCTTTTTTAAAATGAACACCTTTCTTTAAACTGATGGCTGCTATTAATTTACCCTGCACTTCTGATGATACAGTTATTTTAGATGTTGATACGACTCTTCCATACCCTTTTATTGTGGAAGGAATACTGTCGTTAGAAATTAGCGATGCTGTAACACTTTTAAATTGAACAGAATCATGGGTTTCATCTGACTTTTTTCTGTTAGCCCTTATTTCTTCTGCATTCGCTTCACCATAGTTAATTCCATTACTTTCCCCCATCTTGTAAATCATAGACATAAAGATGAGTAGAATGATTGAAGAGACGATTATTAAAACTTGTCTTACTTTCATGTATAATAATTTGTACGACAAATTTAAGACCCAGGAGCATAGGTAAAAAGGAAATATGGATAAAAGGTTAATACAAAGTTTTTAAGGAACTTTAATTAATTAAAAGAGAAGTATGTATAACTTTTAAAACCTTAGGTGATTGTCCTTCGCTTCCTATTTATATTCGTTTAATGCGTTATCTGAGCTTACTTTTATCATTATTTATTTCAACAATCTTTTTTGGACAGCTTGTTGAAGTATCGCATAGTTCAGGTAAATACGATGGTGCAATTTCAGTTGAAATAAAAGGTGATTTTACAAAAGCATATTATTCTATTGATGGAAGCAAGCCATCAAGACGTTTTTCGAAACCAATCGAAATTTCCAAAAGCACATTTTTAAAAATAAAGCCGGTTTTTATTGGAGATTCAATTGATACGCTCATTTCAAGGACTTATATTTTAAACTTCGCAACAAAACTGCCAATACTTTCAATTGGCGTTGAAGAAGACTTTTTGTGGGATAAGGAAAAAGGAATATATGTTTTGGGTGTCCACAGCTACAAAGACAGTACAGGTCATTGGGCTAATGCAAACTATCAAAAAAAATGGGAAAGACCGATTCATGTAATTTATTTAGACACAAATAATCAAGAAGGATTTAATCAAAAGTGTGGAATCAAAATATTTGGAGAATCTACACGAAGACAACCGGATAAATCTATGAAAATAATAGCCCGTCATGAATATGGAATTAGCCGTTTTCAGTATGAAATATTTCCGCAAAAGAATATATCAGCATACAAACAATTGGTTATTCGAACATCTGGGAATGATTATAAAGGCTCTCGTTTTAAAGATGTTTTAAATGCATATTTAGCAAGAAATATGAGGCTAGACTATATGGCATATCAACCTATCCAGATGTTTGTAAATGGCCAATATTGGGGACTGTATAATCTTCGTGAAAAAGTTAACGAGCATTATTTATATGAAAATCACGGAGCGCATAAGGATAGCTCTAGTATTGTTATGGGTAGATGGGTTCGGCAGCATGGTAGCAGTTCCGATTATATGAAAATGTATAATTGGTTTATGCGTTTGGATACAATGGATAACGCGGCTTATGAAAAAGCCAAATCTATGTTAGATATTAGAAACTACATTAATTACCGTGTTTTTCAGATTTACTTAAACAATACAGATTCTAGAGGTAATATTCGTTATTGGAATTCGAAAGATTTAGATGGGAAATTTAGAATGATTTTATACGATACAGATTTGAGTTTCGGAAATGCTTCCCGAAAATATTTAGTGAAATGTTTAAGTTCTAAGCGAACGGATTGGTTTAATCCGGAATGGAGTACGTTCTATTTGCGCAAGCTAATGCAGCAGGATAAATTTAAGAATGATTTCATTAATCAGATGGCGCACGTCATGAATACAGCACTTCATAGAGATACTATAATTGCTGCTGTGGATAAATTCGAAGCAATATATAAAGATGAATTACCCAGGGATGGAAAATTACTTGCTTCCCATTTGAAAAGGGTGCCATTGTCTGAAGATGATTGGTTAGAAAAAGTTGATCATTTTAGGATGTATGCAAAATTACGGCATCGTTATTTAAGGTCTGAAATGGTTAAGCTTTTAGCTCCAAAAGGGATGTACACATTAAAAATTGCAGGTGATACAGGCAGTATAGTTGTTAACGGAAACTACCCTATAAAACTGCCATTTGAAGGAATATATTATAAGGATATACCTTTGCCGATTAAAGCTGTTGAAACTGAAGGGTGGCAGTTTATAAAATGGAGTGATGGTGATACTGCTCAAGTAAAGCTAATACACAATTTGGAGGACACGCTTTTGGTTCAGCCACTGTATGAATTGATTGAAAGTGAGGTAGTTATTGAAAGTAGCATTAAGAATGTAGAAAAAGAAGCGACAAATAATGCAGGCAATGAATTGATGTTGTTGATTGGGTATGCCTTGCTAGTCTTAGGATTCTTACTTCTGTTGGTTTTCGTGGTATTAAAAATTACAAAGAGATAAATCTATTGTTTCATAAACTTAAATGTTCTCATAGAAGATGTGCTAACAATTCTAAGAGAATATATCCCGTTTGAAAAACGACCTAAGTCAATGGTATGGTTTAAATTGTTTTCTATTTCAATTTTTTCACTAAAAATAATTTTGCCTATTCCATCCAGCATAGTAAGTTCTAAACCTCCATAGTAGTTTGGGCAACTTCCTATTATTTGCACAAAATTAGCAGCAGGATTAGGGTAAAGTACCAAGTTGTTTAAATCAATTTCAGCAATGTTTAGCAAGTTGTATTCAAATGGATCCGAAGTAAATGTGCAGCCATATTGATTTGTTGTTGCTACTTCATATGTACCATTGGAAGTAGGGGTGTACGTTTGACTTGAAGCACCATTGATTTGTATTCCGTCTAAAAACCACATATAACTATTTCCATTGGTACTTTCTAGGGTAAAATTATTTAGAGAGATTTCGGGACGAATAGGAGTGAAAGCTTTTACAGTTGTAACTGAGTCTATAACAGCGTCATTTATATCAATAGCTACGTATGTAGCTGTATCTCCTGAAATATTGAAGCGTACATATTGATTGGTGTAAATTTCGGTATCAATATTTGGTGAATTACTGTTTGTGTTAAAATCCAGTGCAGATGCACCCGAGCCTCCAGAAATGATATATTTAACTCCATTTAGTTCGCCTCTTTGATAACAATGAGAATGTCCATTTAGGACAAAGTCAACATTGTATTGCTCAAAATATGGGACCAAGTCTGTTCGCATATCTTCATTGCCTTGGTATAAATAATAAGTTGTGAATGGAATGTAATAATCAGCGCTCCATGCATTTGTCCAAGGTGGTTGATGAAAAAACATAAATAACCATTGTCTGTCATTACATTGCAATTCTTCCAGCATCCAATTGTGTTGATCCGAGCCAATGGAGTAATCTATGTTCGCATCCAAACATATAAATTTTCCATTTCCCCAAGTGAACGAATAATATCTTTCCGATTGTATTGGGTTATTTGTCGGAAGATAAAAATCATCTAAGTACGTTGCTGCATTATCCGCATAGGTGTCATGATTCCCAATACAAGTATATTGACAAGCGTTTTTTACTAAGTTTGCATAGGGTTCAAAGAATACATCGTCATAATTATCTCCTACGCCTTGGTCGATATCTCCTGTTACAATACCAAATTCAGTACTATCTCCGATCATAAGGGCAGCAATATCGTTTTGAATAGTATTGTTATACCCACAATCTCCATAATGTAAAAATGTCATTTTTGTGGAAGCGTCTGTTTTAGCTGTATAAAAGAAATCTAATGCGGAAGTAAACCCGCCATCTGTTGATGTTTGATAGTAGTATTTTGTGTTTGCAGTAAGTCCAGAAATGTCAAAATAATGTTTTTGAGTTGCTCCGGCTTCAGTTAAAGTATTGTTTAGATTAAAAGCATCAGTGCCCCATTCAATTGATCCTGTGCTTTGAGATGACGTTCGCCAAGCTATTGTTACTCCGGTTTCTGTTGGTCTTTGTACAAAGTTGTAACGGTCAATAACCTGTGAATAAGATAGAGTAGAGCTAAGTAATAATAAAAAGAGTATAGAGCGCATTCTAAATGTTTTTACAAATATATTTAAGTGAAGTGTTAATTGCATAGACAAAATACATTATTCTTCCTTCACTATCTTTTAAGGTTGTTTTTTTAAAGTTATTTCCAAAGGTTCAGAATTTAAGGTACAACCCATTTCATTAATAACTTCAATCTCATAGATACCTCCCCGCTTGATGTAATAATTAATGTCGTTTGCATTCTGTATGGCGATACCATCTAAAAACCATTGGTGTTTTCCATTCAAATTACATGTTAATTCATTGCCTAAATTTGTTATTGAAGGGGTCTTAATAGGTCCTATTTTTATGGTTTCTACCACATCAATTACTTTACCGTCAATATCAATTGCAGTATAAATAACCGTATCTCCTTTTACATCAAATCGAACGTATTGATTTTTGTAGATTTCTTTATCAATATTTGGTGATTTACTATGCCTTCTCTTATCTAAACGCGAGGATCCTGCACCTCCAGAAATTACGTATTTCACTCCATTTAATTCTCCTCTTTGATAGCAATGTGAATGCCCGTTTAATACAAAATCGACTTTATACTTCTCGAATAACGGAACTAAAGATGTTCTCATGTCTACGTTTCCCTTATATCTAAAATATTCTAAGAAAGGAATATTATAGTCTGGGCTCCATGCATTTGTCCAGGGTGGGTGATGAAAAAAGGTAAATAACCATTGTTTATCATTGCATTTTAACTCATGAATAAGCCAGTTATATTGATCTGATTCTTCTGTATATGGAATGTTTGAATCAAGACAAATAAATTTTGCGTTTCCCCATGTGTATGAATAATACCTTTCAGAGTTTTGTGGATTATTTGAAGGTAAATAAAATTCGTCTAAATAAGTCGCTGCATCATCAGCATAAGTATCATGATTCCCGATGCAAGTAAAATGACAGCTGTTTTTCAATAAATCTTTATAAACCCCAAAATAGATTTCATCATAATTATCTCCTTTTTTTTGATCAACATCTCCGGCTACAATCCCAAAATCGGTTATTTCGGCTTTCATTAGCTTAGCTATATCGTTTTGGATAGTATTGTTGTAACCGCAATCTCCATAGTGTAAAAAAGAAAAATGGTTTCTGCTATTTTGTTTTGCGGTTTTAAAATGGTCTATTTCAGATAAAAAGATGTTTTCTGTTATTGTTTGATAGTAATATTTAGAATTGGGTTTTAAATCTTTAATTTCAAAAACATGTTTACGGATAGAATTCAGCGAAACGATGGAATCATTCAAGTGCAGAGAGTCAGCTCCCCATTTTACCATAGAAGTTCCAGGAGTTGATGTTCTCCATGCAATTGTAACCGAATTTGTATTGGGTTTTTGAATATAGTTATACCGTTCCTTTATTTGTCCGAAAATAAGAACAGGAGCAAAAGTAGATATGAATAATAGCTTCATCATTAGGCATCGATTACTCCGCTTCCAAGTAGCTCATCATTATCATACCAAGCTACAAATTGACCAGGAGTAATTCCGCGTTGCATTTCTTTGAACAGTATATACAACCCTTCTTTCTTTTTATAAAGGATTAATTCTTGTAATTCCTGTCGGTAACGAATTCTCCCCTTAAAGGTTTTTGTGGTGCCTACGGCCATTTCAAGGTCGGGTCTAACCCAATGAATTTCTTCATTTTTCACGAATAACCCTTTTCGATACAAACCTTTGTGGAGTGTTCCTTGACCGGTATAAACAATGTTTTTACGCGTGTCTATACCAATTACAAATAGAGCTTCAGGAGTTCCTCCGACTTGCAGTCCTTTTCGTTGTCCTACGGTAAAATAATGAGCACCTTGATGTGTTCCGACAACTTGGCCTATTTCCGGTTCTAACGAAAAGGGCTTAACAAGTGTTTTTAGTTCATTGTCTGGATAGATAAAACCAGTATGTGCATTTTCAACTTCTAAAATATTTCCTTCTTTTGGTTTTAACTGTTGCTGTAAAAAGACAGGCAACTTAACTTTTCCAATAAAACAAAGACCTTGTGAATCTTTTTTGTCAGCAGTATTTAGTCCTATTTTTTTGGCAATTTTCCTGACCTCCGGTTTTTGGAGGTTACCAATCGGAAAGAGCGCCTTACTAAGTTGCTGCTGGTTTAACTGACAGAGAAAATAACTTTGGTCTTTGTTTTTGTCAGCTCCAGCGATAAGTCGATAAACGGGATTATCATCAATTTGTATTTCTTCTTTTTGACAATAATGACCGGTTGCTACGAAGTCAGCACCCAATTCTAATGCTTTATCTAAAAAAATATCAAATTTTACTTCTCTGTTGCAAAGCACATCAGGATTGGGTGTTCTTCCTTTTTCATATTCCCGAAACATATAATCAACTATACGTTCCTTATATTCTTTACTGAAATCGATTACCTGAAAAGGAATACCTATCATTTCAGCAACTTGCAGTGCGTCGTTACTATCGTCAATCCAAGGACATTCATCACTAATAGTAACGGACTCATCATGCCAATTTTTCATAAAAAGTCCAATTACATCATAACCTTGTTCTTTTAACAAGTATGCTGCAACGCTCGAATCAACGCCACCTGATAATCCAACCACGACTCTTTTCATGAGTGCAAATTTAATTTTTTATTTCTACGAAATGTCCAGAATAGGGGCAAACAAATAGAAATGCTTAGAGATTGACCAATAATCAATTAAATCTGACCGTTTATGTATTATTGATGATAAATGTTTGGTTTTGGGTAGGCTAGTCTTTATTTTATGTCGATATTGTACTCATATCAACTTACAAATTACTTTAATTATGCAGAAAAATATATTATTGTTATTCGCTGTCTGTATTGGAATTACGGCTGCAGCACAAGATAATTTACATGTAACATCTAAAAAGTTAGATAAAACATACGTTACTGATAACAAAAGATTACCTGACCTACAATATCAGTATAAATTACGTCATCAAAAGCCTTGGCAAGATTTCTTAGCAGAAAATGGAGAGTGGTATGTGACTTTTAATGAAGAAAATGCCAGACCGCACTCAGCTTACGGCCAACCAATCAATGTGCCGGGTGGAACACCAGAGTTGAAGGTGAGAAATTTTATTGCTACTAAATTATCTGGGTTCAATATTCCAACGGAAGATTTAGTGTTAAATAACGTTGGAGAAACGTCAAAGCATCTTTTTGTAACATTTAATCAGAAATATCAAGGTTTAGATGTATTATTTGGAAAGTTTACAGCAAAGTTGACGCACGATAGTAAATTAATTTCTTGGGGAGCTGATGTATATACAGATATTACCCTTTCTACTGCACCATCTATCGACGAACAAGCGGCGGTTAGCGCAGCAAGTATTGATATTACCGAGAACATTACAAATGTTAGTGTTAATTCATCACTTAAAGTATTGCCTGTACCATATTTTAAATCAATGAAATATAAGTTGGTTTATGAAGTAAAGGTAGAGACAATGGGGGCATCTAGAGTACCTTCAAATTGGTTTACATGGGTAGATGCTAATACAGGTGAAGTGTTGTATCGCCAAAACCTTGTATTGCACTGCTCTGATGGGACCTGCAGCCATAAAGAGGAAATTGATGGTAAGGAGGATTTTAAAAAGAAGATAGCAGCTTCCAAACTTGTTTTACCTCCTGGAGATATTGAATTAAACGTAGAAGCCACAATTTATGAGAATAATCCTGATATTCCTGCTATTCCCATGACTATGGCGAATTTAGACTTAACAGTCGGGGGAGCAGCGTATCAAACCGATAATGTTGGATTTGTGTCTACCTCTGAAACGGGAACACAAAATGCCGTTTTAAGTTTAGAAGGTCAATGGGGAAAAGTTATAAATAATGGAACTACACCTAGTTTTACAACCTCAGTTAGTGACGGCCTCCCAACTACTGTTTCTTGGGATGGTAACGCTAGTTTAGAAGAGTTGTGTAGCTATAATAATGTGAATGCGATTCATGATTATCATAAAACAATTTTACCCTCTTTTACTGGTATGGATATTCAATTACCAATTAATGTAGACATTACTCCTGCTGAATGCAATGCATTCTATAATGGCTCTTCCATTAATTTCTATCAATCATCTGCTGCGTGTAGATCTTATGCAATGGTTGCAGACGTAGTTTTTCATGAATATGGCCACGGGATTAATGATAAATATTATCAAAATCAAGGTACGTGGTTTCAGAATGGTGGAATGAATGAAGGGTATGCAGATGTATGGGGGTTTGCACAATTAGAAGATCCAATTCTAGGAAATGGGAGCGATCCGCTAGATCCAGCAGCTTCGATAAGAAGATATGATACATTGCCAAAAGTCTATCCAATTGATATAATCGGTGAAGTTCATGCCGATGGAGAAATTATAGCGGGTGCTTGGTGGGATTTATACCTCTTATTAGGAAGCGATATGGCAGCAACCATGGATTTATTTGCTCTGGCTTATCCGGGGTTACAGGCCGCAACAGCCAATGGAAATGAAGGAACGGCTTTTACAGAAGTATTATTAGCTGTTTTAGAAGCAGATGATGATGATGCAAATATTACGAATGGCACACCAAACGGGATGGCGATTATTACGGCATTCGATATGCACGGAATTACTTTAGTTTCAAATGCGGAGCTTGTTCATACAGCGATTGATACTACTGAGGCTATTACAGATATAGATATTAGTGCAGATTTACAGTTGGCATTTCCTTGGACAAACTACTTAAATAGTGTTAGCTGTTGGTATAGGTTAAACAATGGCACAACTTGGACGCAAACTGGTTTAGCTAACACTTCAGGGACAACTTATGATGGTGTAATTCCAGGTCAACCAGCAGGAACAGTTGTTGCTTATTATATTGGGGCAGAAGATATCAATGGAATGGTTTCGGCCATAAACCCTATTGGAGCAGAAAAAGTAGAATATCCAAACCTTCCTAACTTCATCCTAGTGGATATGGTTGAAATTGAAAAGGAAGATGGAGGAGACAATAACAGCGATTGGGGAAATTGGACGTTAGGAACTAGTGATGATAATAACACAACTGGAAGTTGGGAGTTAACGCTGCCTCTTGGTTCATTTGCTGATTTAAATGGTGATGGAAACCCTGATGTAGGTGTATCTGATGCTCAGGTTGCACCGAGCTCTCAACATACAGAGTTTGGTGATTTATGTTTCTTAACAGAAAGAGCAGGGCAACAGAGTGACGGATTAGGATTGGCTGATGTAGATGCAGGGCACACAACGTTATTGTCTCCAGTAATCGATTTAACGAATTATACCACACCTGTAATGTCATTTTATCGCTGGTACACCAATAATCCACCATCTGGAGCAAATCCAAATGCCGATTGGTGGCAAGTATCAGTTTCAGATGATTCTGGAGCCTCATGGACAACTGTTGAGGATACGAAAACAGGAGATCGTGCATGGAGAAAGTTTGCCTATCGAATTGAAGATTATGTAACAGTAAATAGTACTTTTCAAATTAAGTTTGTTGCGTCTGACTCAACTCGACCAGGCCAATACTTAGATGGAGGTAGCTTAGTTGAAGCTGCTTTGGATGATATTTCTATTTGGGATGTTAATGATTGGTCTTCAGTAGAAGAAAATGATGTATTTAACGTTAATCTATTTCCAAATCCAGCAGAGAATTCCATACGCTTAAATTTTAGTGGTAAATTAAATGCTGAATCTACATTTGAAATAAGAAACCAGTTAGGTCAATTGATTCAATCTGGAAATGTTAGGAATGTTAGCTCGAAAGAGATTGATATATCGGGTATCAACCAAGGCATATATTATGTTGTTGTTCGCTCAGGAGAAGCTAGAATAACAAGGCCATTTACAAAGTTATAGTAATTGATTGAAGATTAGTTAACTTCTAAAAGGTCCGAGATCATTTGATTCGGACCTTTTTGTTTTACGATATTGTGAAATAACTCTTATATTTGTATGAACTAAAATTAGTATGTATGCATAACAAATATCCGAAATTATTTGAACCATTAGACCTAGGATTTACCACAATAAAGAATAGAACATTGATGGGCTCTATGCATACGGGCTTGGAAGAATTGAAAAATGGTTACAGTAAAATTGCAGCTTACTATGCAGAAAGAGCTAAAGGTGGAGCGGGACTTATTGTTACAGGAGGTATTTCTCCAAATACTGCTGGTTGGGTTGCTCCATTTTCATGTAAATTAACCAACGAAAGAACGGCTAATAAACATAAAGAAATCACAAAAGCGGTTCATGATAATGGTGGGAAAATTTGCATGCAGATTTTGCATACAGGACGCTATGGTTATCACCCTTTTTTGGTTGCTCCAAGTGCAACTAAATCGCCAATTTCTCCATTTAAGCCTTGGGCACTAAGTAAAAGAGGGATTGAAAAGACAATAAAAGACTTTGCAAGAGCGGCTAGATTGGCAAAACATGCAAACTATGACGGGGTAGAAGTTATGGGTTCTGAAGGGTATTTGATTAACCAATTCATTGCGCCAAAAACAAACCATAGGACGGATGAATGGGGAGGGTAATATGAAAACAGAATCAAGTTTCCGTTAGAAATTGTAAGAAGAATTAGAAAGGAAGTTGGACCGAACTTTATTATAATTTTCAGGTTATCAATGATTGATTTAGTTGAGAATGGTAGTAACTGGGAAGAAGTTGTCATTTTGGCCAAAGAATTAGAAAAAGCGGGCGTAACGCTCTTAAATACAGGGATAGGCTGGCATGAGGCTAGAATCCCTACAATCGGAACAATGGTGCCGCGTGGAGCATTTACATGGGTAACGAATAAAATGAAGAAAGAAGTAAGTATTCCGCTTATTACAACCAATAGAATAAATATGCCGGATGTTGCTGAAAGTATTTTAGCAAATGGGGATGCGGATATGGTTTCTATGGCAAGACCATTTTTAGCCGATCCTGAATTGGTAAACAAAGCAGAGCAAGGGAGAGAAGATGAAATTAATACCTGTATTGGCTGTAATCAGGCATGTTTGGATCATGTTTTTAGCCGTAAAGTTGCTTCCTGCTTAGTTAATCCAAGAGCTTGTAGCGAAACGGAATTAAATTATTTGCCAACTTCGAAAGTGAAAAAGATTGCCGTTGTTGGTGCTGGCCCTGCTGGTATGGCAGCATCCACAATTTTAGCTGGTAGAGGGCATAACGTAACTGTATTTGAAGCAGCATCTGAAGTAGGAGGGCAGTTTAATATAGCTAAACAAATTCCTGGTAAAGAAGAGTTTTACGAAACAATTCGGTATTTCTCTCGACAAATTGAATTGACCGGAGTTAATTTGAAATTAAATACCAAAGCTGATTTAGAAATGCTTAAAGAGTTTGATGAAGTTATCCTTGCTACTGGAATTAAGCCACGAACTCCAAATATTAAAGGGATTGATCATCCAAAAGTGTTAAGCTATTTAGATGTTTTAAAACATAAAAAAGAAGTAGGAAAAAAAGTAGCCATAATAGGAGCTGGGGGCATAGGTTTTGATGTTGCCGAATATATAACACATGAAGGGCAAGCTACTTCTCAAAATTTAGCAGCCTTTTTAAAAGAATGGGGTATTGATGATAAAAACGAAGCAAGAGGAGGCATAGAAGGCATTACTCCTGAAGTGAATCCTTCTCCAAGGGAAGTTGTGTTGATGCAGCGTAAAGATTCTAAAATAGGAGCTGGATTAGGTAAAACAACAGGTTGGATTCATCGTATTTCTTTAAAGAATAAATCGGTTAAAATGGTGAATGGTGTTCAATATGATAAAATTGATGATAACGGTTTGCATATTACCAGAAAAGGAAATTCAGAAGTAATGGATGTAGATACAATTATTCTTTGTGCCGGACAATTATGCAATACGGATCTTTTGGAAGGTCTGGAAAATGCAGGAGTAAAGACGCATTTAATTGGAGGTGCAGAAAGAGCGGGGGAGTTAGATGCAAAAAGAGCGATTGAGCAAGGAAGTAAATTAGGAGCGATTTTATAAAATGGCTGCCGGTTCTTTTTATAAAAATATAAAAATGATTAATTGGTACCCCCCTTACATTGGAGCCGGTATTAAGTTGAAGAAAGTAAACCAAGATAAAACGCGAATGGAGGTAGAATTGCGCAAAACGTGGTTCAATAAGAACCTCTTCGGCACCCATTTCGGCGGTTCTCTTTACGCAATGTGTGATCCATTTTATGTCTTTATTGTTCATAATTACCTTGGTAGAGGGTATGTGGTTTGGGATAAATCTGCTGAGATTAAATTTATCAAACCGGGAACTGGAAAGGTTAGTGCTGTTTTTGAAATATCCCAAGAAAAACTTTTACAGTTAAAAGAAGAAGTTGATAGTGCCGGAAAGCATACGGTATTCTTTGAAACAGTAATTAAAAATGAGAGTGATCAGCTGGTAGCAAAAGTTCGGAAGGAAATTTACATGCGAAAAAAGTCTTAAACATGCGCTTAACTCAAGAAAGTTAAACTCTTTACATTATAGAAAATTAGACATAAAAAAAGCCTTTCAAGAAAGGCTTTTTTGTTAAAGATGTATATGCTAGTGATTCAACATCACAGGCATAACCAGCATCAAGATATCTTCACCGTCATTTTCGGGTTGTTCTGGGACCAAAATACCCGCTCTATTTGGAGCACTTAATTCAAGAACAACAGATTCTGCTCCCATATTGTTTAGCATTTCTAACATAAAACGTGAATTAAAACCAATTTCCATATCTTCTCCTTCGTAAGAACAGGTTAACCTCTCATTCGCTTCATTGGAAAAGTCTAAATCTTCAGCACTAACAGAAAGTTCACTTCCATTAATTTTTAACCTTACTTGGTGTGTTGTTTTATTTGCAAAGATTGAAACCCTTTTAATTGAGCTTAATAGAGATAATCTATCTATGGTTAATCTGTTTGGGTTTTCATTGGGAATAACCGCTTCATAATTCGGGTAATTCCCGTCTATTAATCTACAAATAAGTGTAAATCCACCAAAATCAAATCGTGCGTTGGATTCGTTGTAGGTTACTGTAACATCTCCATTAGCTACTAAAAGTCCTTTCATTAGGTTCATTGGTTTCTTTGGAATAATAAAGGAAGAAGCACTATCCGCTTTGATGTCGCTTCTTTTATAACGAACCAATTTGTGGGCATCCGTAGCAACAAATATTACATTATCTGTTTCGAACTGACAAAATATGCCGCTCATTACAGGTCTTAAATCATCGTTTCCAGCAGCAAATATTGTTTTTTCAATTGCACGTTGTAAAACCTCCGAAGATATATTAACAGTAGAAGGTGCCTCTAAAGCTGGAGTTTTAGGAAACTCATCGCCATTATGACCACTCAATTTATACTTTCCATAATCTGAAGAAATTTCAATACCAAAAGTCTTTTCGTCTATTTTAAAGGTTAGTGGATGATCTGGAAAAGTTTTTAAAATATCCAGCAACAATTTTGCTGGTACCGCAACATCGCCATCTTTCTTGGCTTCAACAGCTAGTTTTGTAGTCATCGTAGTTTCTAGATCAGAAGCAGAAATTGTGAGTTCTTTTCCTTTAATTTCGAATAAAAAATTATCCAAAATAGGTAAGGTATTTGAGCTATTTAGTACGCCTCCAACGGCTTGTAACTGCTTAAGTAATGCGGTGCTTGAAACTATAAAATTCATTGTCAATTTATTAAAATAATACGAAAACAAATATAACTGAATAAACTTCTCGGCACCTATATACTTTTCAACAGTTAATAGACGGTTATTAACAACCGATACATATGCCTTAATTTGGGTAAATCGAATTCAATTTTTGGTGAAATTTTAGTAGTAAAACATTTACGCTTTTCAAGTATATTATATATTATATGTCTATTTTTGCAATAGTTCTTTAAAAAAAGATTGTAATGAATGAGGTTGTGTATTAACGGTTTTATTTATTTTTTTACTAATCAAGGCATTTTTCGATTTAATAGCATCGCTATAGAAAAGGAAAATAACGAAGAGTAGTTGAAAAAGAAGAATAACGTTGCATTAAATTATTCCTTATAATCTTTATGGGGCCGACCTTGGATTTGACAGCGAGAGTATCGGTTTTGTAAGCATGTCGAGATGTGTGAGTTGGCTCGTAAAAACTAATTCTCATCCAATTTAATTGGAAATAACAACTACGCACTTGCTGCATAGTCACTTGATGTGACTCTGCTTAATCGAGCTACTAGGTAGCCGACAAGTACCCTGGTTATAACTACCCGTTTATCGGTTATAACTATATGGGTTCGTTGGTATAAACTAGCATTAATAGCGTCTTGATATTAATGCGAAACTAAAAAGACTAAGCTATAAATTGGGTGTTCGCTTCCGGTTTATAGTCGAAAATTAATAGTGAAATAAACATGTAGAAAGCACTACTTGAACCTTGTTTGGACGAGGGTTCGAAACCCTCCGGCTCCACCCAATGGGTTAGGGCCAATTTTGGAAAAAATTGGCCCACTTTCCCTTTTTGTAACTCCCTGCTAGTCATTAAGATAAGTGCTAAAAACTCATTGAGTTTTCCGGTTCGACATTTTTCTCCATCGTATGACATTTTTTCAGGAAAAATCACCTCAAGAAGCCTTTGTTTACTGGAAACCTCCATTTTTGAGTAAATGGTGCAGAAGTCGAACATGAAGTTTATTCCTTTCTTAAACCATGCATGATAATTACTGTTTTCGGATTTTAATGTTTCCAATTGTTCAGTGATTGAACTTTTTTCTTTTTTATATCTTTCAAGTGTTGTTTTGTATTGAGGTTTTTCAATATCACCGTCTATGTAGATATCTTGTAGTTTTTCGATTCGAGAGACGATAGTGGAATGTGATTTTTCGAGTTTAATTTTCTTTTTATCTAAATCCTTCTTTTCTCCTTTTAAAAGACTCTTAACAGCGGATTTGTATATTTCTGTTGCGGATTTTTTTAGTTTAAACCTTTTTAGAATATCCTCAATTGCAGAATTGACTTTTTCAGACTTATGTCTTTCATTAGCACATTCGTTGCAATGGTAGTATCCATAATACTTACTTCTACCTTTTGACTTTGATGCAGTCATTTTAGCATCGCATTTTGAGCAATACAGAACACCTCTAAGAGGGAACTCAGGTTTATGCGGAGTGTATACAGGCCAATGTCTTTTAATTTTGTTTGAAGCGAAAATATCTTGAACTTTATTAAACAGTTTTTCAGAAATTATTCCATTATGTTCGCCTTCTACAAGTCTTAATGGTTCGTCTTTTAATTCGGGGACTACTATTTTTCCCATGTAAACAGGATTTGACAATATATTTCTAATCGTGTTTTTTGCAATTTCCTTCCCATATTCTTTTACTTTGCACTTAAGTTCGGATAGGGAAACATTTCGAGAAAACTGTTCATATAAGAACTTGACATACTTTGCGTTTTCATTTACGATAATAATTGGCTTGTTTTCTTCGTCTCTAGAGTTCTTATATCCAAAAGGAGCTGTTCTGCACCATCTTCCAGCTTTTAAAGCAGCTCTCATTCCTCCTTTTATCTTTATGGATCTTCTGTCATTATCAATTTCTGGAATGGCCAAGAAAAGAGCAAGCATTGCTTTGTTTTCAGGGATGCTCATGTCAATTGGTTGTTCAATGGCTTGAACTTGTATTCCAAGTGCTTCTAGTTCCCTTAAAATGATAAACGCATCGGTAATATTCCGTGAAAATCTGTCCCATGAAGTGACTAAAAGTAAATCAATACTATCCTTATTCTTCTTAGCATATTTTAAAAAGTTTTGAAACTCAGGTCTATTGAAGTCTTTAGCAGAATGGTCCTCTCTATAGTGCTTTAGAACATTAATGTCATTTCTGTTGCAATAGGTTGTCAGTTGTTCATGTTGAATATCCAGACTATATCCTTTAGCTTGCTCATCACTGCTTACTCTACACATTATTACCGCGTTCTTCATCTTTTTGGTTTTTTAAGAAACACTCAACCGACATATTTGCCAATTCTTGTATCAGGTTTATTATTTGCTTAATTTGTTCGTCTGTTAGATTTTCATTGTCTTCTAATAGTAGTTTTTTGCATTCGTTAAATGGTAACATCTTAATTTGATGTTGTGCTTGCTTTCGGTTTTTCCGATAAGATTGCGACTTATATATTGATCTAGCTTATCTAGTATCATAGTTTAATTCTTTTAGTGTTCTTTACATATGAAATGTGGCCATCCTGCGCGGTTATTTCCATAGTAGTGTAATCTCCTTTTTGGATGTGTTCCATTAATCTGCTTTCCAGCTCAATTTTTTTTAGGCTCTCTATTTCAATTAATTCCATTTCTTGTTCTTTAAACCTGATACTTATTTTTTTTAAGTCGTTTGGCTTATTTCGGATTACTTTAAGAAGTTTGTATTCCTTTTCATTTAAGAAATTTGGAGATTCTTTAAGGAAAAGTTGTTTATCTTCCGTTATAAATTGTGATAATATAGAACTTATCGATACGCTTAAATGTGTTTGTGCATTTTGCTTAGTGAGTTCTTCCAAAATTCCAGAATTGTCGTATTCTTCAATTATTTTTTTCGAATTTATCGTATAATCACCGCGCTTCCCTTTAAAAAAATGTATTGATGTGTGTTGGTTATATGTAATGGAGCCAGCAATAATAAAATCTAGATAGGTTATGCTTTTATCTAGTGTATCTAAAAATTCCGAGTTATTTTTATTTTCTAGTAGCGTTGGATAGATGTCCGTGTTGATTTCATCCAATCCTTGTTTGTTAGCAAGTGCACCTTCAATCATTTTTTTTGCTGGCACGAATTCAAGAAATTCAACTTTATATTTTTTAATTTCTTCATAGGTAAAACCGTATTTACGCAATTGTTCAACAATTTTAATCCATACATACTCTCGGAAGTTCAGGTGCTTCCATTTGCCTTTTTCAATTTTTTCTTCAATAAATAGTAAGTTTCCTCTTTCCCAATTTGTGAAGTCAGTATAGATAACATCTAGTTCAGTTTTAAGGAATGTTCTCTCTTTTATTCGGTCAATAAATTTATCACTTAAATGTATATTACCTATGAATTCGGTCAACTTCATCGTTTAAATTTTATGTAAAAATACATAAACTTTGTAATGTTACAAAGAATATCACGTATATTTGTAGTATAAATTATTAAATGATGGATTTTAGTATATATGAAATAGGTGAGTGGATACCTCAAATTGGGGCCTATAAACATGAATGCTTTTTATGCAATGAACCATTTGTTGGTAGGAAAAACAAAAAGTACTGTTCTGAAAAATGCAAGTCTCACTTTAATAATCATAAAGCACAAAGAATAAATCATCAAGTAAAAGAGGAAGTGACGAGATTGAAGAAATCCCAATTAATTTTCGGTAGAATCTGCAAAGTCCCAGGAAAGGTTTATACAATGACAAAATCCCAGTTAATTGAATTAGGTTATAATAAAAGTGTTCCGACTCGAATAATTAAGGATGATGATTTTCATGGTGACTGGAATTTAGTTGGTGGGTACGCATATAAAATAATTGAAAATGGTAATAAGTTTGAAATCAGAAAATTATAAATTATGGCAATAGTGGAATATAATATGGTTAGTCCTGAAGCATTTAATGAGTTTGTTCCAGATGTAACTATAAAACAGCAAAGTAAAAATACTTCGATAATTCTTGGGCTAATATTGATTAGTGTAACTGGTTTGGTATTGTATACAGTAATAAAGAAAAGTAAAGAAGAAAGGTTGAAGTTTTTATAAGTTATCTACAGTTTAAAAACGGATAAATATAATCTTGTTTCAAACGTTTTTATCCGAATTAATCCGGATAAATACTGATTGAATTAAATTGATTTGAATTGGCAGTCCATCCCTAACTCCTTCTGTGTCCCTTTATACGACAACGATGTAGTTTTCGTTTTTTTGCTTACTCACCCATTTACTCACAAAAAATGGTATGTGGTTAAATGAATCGATAACACATGGAATTTACACTATTATTTTGACATGGAGAAGAGAAAAAATTGGTTTTATAAATCTTTTTGTATTTTCACATGAGGTACTAAGCATGTGTTTTTATTTCACTATTATTTGTGTAAATAATTCCAGAAAGTAAAGCATGATTTTCTTTTTCCTTAAAATTTGGAATCTAAATTTCTATCCAAAGTATACATAGAATTATATTTTTCAAATCACTTAATGAAATAGGGTAAACAGATACTATCATATGTCATTTAGCTAATAGGGCATATGTATTAAAACCCTCATAAATCATTGATTATGTATTACCTCAATAAAAGATTCCTAATTAGTTACCTATCTCCGTTTTGTTTAGGTAGAAAATGTCGCAGTTAACATATCAATCAATTCAAATGGGGTTAGGGTATGTATGAAGAAAGCGACCCGTAAAGGCCGCTTTTAATGTTTTCACAGCGGAATAATCCTTATTGTGAATAGCTTCAAAAATGTGATGCTAATATAAAGAGCATAATTCCTAATTCCTATAAATAAAGGCTTTATTTTATCTTATAAATAATTGACTCTCGTTACGTAATAAAATTACGCTGATATTTTGTACTTTAATCGCGTAAACGTTTTCTATGAAAAAAATATTAGGGTTAGACTTAGGTACAACATCAATAGGGTGGGCATTAGTTAATGAAACTGAAAGTAAAAGTGAGCAATCTAGCATTATCAAAACAGGTGTTAGAGTAGTTCCGCTGAGTTCAGATGAAAGCAGTGATTTTCAAAAGGGAAAAGCAACATCTATTAATGCAGATAGAACGCTAAAGAGAGGGGCTAGAAGAAGTTTGCAGCGATATAAACTTAGAAGAAGTGCGCTTTTAGGAATTTTAAAAGCAAAAAAGATAATAAATGAAAATACCTTGCTAACTGAACAAGGCAAAGATACCACATTTTCTTTGTGGGAGTTAAGAGCAAAAGCAGCTACAGAAAAAATCGGATTAGAAGATTTTGCACGTGTGTTACTTGCCATAAATAAAAAAAGAGGATACAAGAGCAATAGAAAAGCGAAAGCCGATGATGAAGGTACAGCAATAGATGGAATGGATGTAGCTAACGAGCTTTATGAAAAAGATATTACACCAGGTCAATATACTTATGATTTGCTCAAAGCGGATAAAAAAAACATCCCGGAATATTATCGTTCTGACCTTCAGAATGAATTTGATAAGATATGGAATGCTCAGACAAGATTTTACCCTAACATTCTGACAAATGACTTAAAAGAAAATTTAAAAGACAAAAATAAAGGGCAAACTTGGAAGATATGTGAGGAACCATTTAAAATAGTGGGAATAAAGCAGGCTGGAACTGCAAAAGAAAAAAGAGAAGAACAATACAAATGGAGAGTTCAAGGGCTAATTGAAAAATTAGAACTAGAACACTTAGTAATAGTTTTCCAAGAAATAAACAACCAAATATTCAAAGCAAGTGGACTGCTTGGTGAAATTAGCGACAGAAGTAAAACGTTAATTATCGAAAACAAAACGGTTGGTCAATACCTGTATGAACAGATAAAAAAAGATCGGCATACACCTTTAAAAAACCAAGTGTTTTATCGCCAAGATTATCTGAATGAATTCAATCTAATATGGAAAACGCAATCCAAGTATCACAAAGAATTAACTGATGTTCTTCAAAAAGAAATTAGTGATATTGTTATCTTTTATCAGCGAAAACTAAAATCACAAAAAGGACTAATAAGTATTTGTGAACTAGAAGCGCGAATAATAGAACTAGATGGTAAAAAGCGTACCATTGGGCCGCGTGTTATTCCCAAATCATCGCCATTATTTCAAGAATTTAAAATATGGCAGAGCCTCAATAACCTTGAGATAAAAAATTTAGAGGACAAAAGAAAAATTTGTATTTGATTTAGAAACTAGACAAATGCTTTTTGACGCCCTTAATACTAGTGGCAAAAAATCCAGTAATGACATATTAAAATTATTGGTTGAGAAACCTAAGTTATGGGAATTGAATTACAAAGATGGGGTAGAAGGGAACCATACAAATGAAGTATTATACAAAGCCTATAAAAACATTTTAGAGCTTGCTGGATATGAAAATGTAGATTTTAATGACAAAAAGATTGTCGCTGATATTTTTGATTCTATCGGAATAAAAAAGGAGTTGCTTGAATTTAATAGTGATTTAGAAGGAAAAGAATTTGAAAATCAATTATCCTATCAACTATGGCATTTGCTATATGCTTACGAAGGTGATAATTCGAATACGGGGAATGCGAATTTATACACACATCTAAAAGAGAAATTTGGATTTGAAAAAGTATATGCACAAACATTGGTAAATGTTTCCTTCAGGGAAGATTATGGGTAGTTTAAGTACCAGAGCAATTAAAAAAATAATGCCTTTTTTAAAAGAAGGAAAAGATTATTCAGAGGCATGTGCATTAGCGAATTACAATCATTCTCATTCAGAGAATGATAAGCGCATACTAAAAGAAACACTGGAATTACTGCCAAAGAATAGTTTGCGTAATCCTGTAGTAGAAAAGATACTCAACCAAATGGTTAATGTAATTAATGCAATTATTGAAGAATACGGTAAGCCTGATGAAGTCCGTATTGAATTAGCCAGAGACCTTAAAAAAGGTGCCAAAGAAAGGGCCTTAATGACCTCGCATATTAATAGTGCTACTGCTAATAACAACAAAATTAGAGAACGCTTAAAAGAAATACATCCTTTTAATAAAGGGATTAGAATTACAAAAAATGACATTACAAAGTACAAGCTTTATGAGGAATTAGCATCAAATGGATACAAGACCATTTATTACAAATACATATATAGAAATAGGAAAGCTTTTTACGAAAGAATTTGATATTGAACATATAATTCCGAAAGCGACATTATTTGACGATTCTTTCTCCACTAAAACAATTGCTGCAAGAGATTTTAATAGAGTTAAAAGCAACAAGACAGGTATTGATGCTGTAATTGAAAAATACGGTGAAAATTCGGAAGACCACAAGCGCTATATAGCGGTAGTTGAAAAACTTCATAACAAAGGCAAAGGAGCTATAAACAAAGCTAAGTACACAAAATTACTTATGCCACATACGGAAATTCCTGATGGGTTTATTGAAAGGGATCTCAGAAACACACAATACATAGCCAAAAAAGCATTGGATATGTTAAAAGATGCGTTTAGAACCGTAGTGCCAGTAACCGGTATTATTACGAGCAAATTAAGGGAAGATTGGCAGTTGGTTAATGTTCTTCAAGAATTAAATTGGGATAAGTATGAAAAACTGGGTTTAATTGAATACCCAGGAAAATAAACATGGAAAACAGATCCCGAGGATTATTGATTGGACAAAAAGAAATGATCACCGGCACCATGCAATGGATGCCTTAACGGTGGCATTTACAAAGCATAACCATATACAATATTACAACTACTTAAATGCTAGAAAAGATGAAGGGCATAAAAAGCACAGTATTATTTATGCTATCGAACAAAAAGAAACCATAATAAACGATAATAAAAAACGGATTATGGCACCACCTATGCCATTGCCATTGTTTAGATCGGAAGCAAAAAAACATCTAGACAGTACACTTATATCTTTTAAAGCAAAAAACAAGGTAGTAACGCGAAACATAAATAAAACCAAGAAAAAAGGTGGAATGAACAGCAAAATTGAGTTAACTCCTAGAGGACAATTGCACAAAGAAACTGTTTATGGAAAATCAAAAATTTACGAAGGCAAGTTAGAAAAAGTAGGAGTTAAGTTTGATAAAGAAAAAATAAATAGAGTTGCCAAGTTGACGCACAAAGAGGCATTAATTAAACGATTAACAGAGTGTGATAATGATCCTAAAAAAGCTTTTGGAGGTAAAAATGCACTTGCAAAGAACCCTATTTACTTAGACGCCAATAGGGCAAATTGAACTACCAGAAATGGTAAAGCTTACTTATATTAAAGATCAATACACAATTAGAAAAGCAATTACTCCTGATTTGAAAATTGAAAAGGTAGTAGATCTTGCTGTGCAAAAAAATACTGCAGCAAAGGCTTGATGAGTTTAATGGAGATAAGAAAAAAGAGCATTTGTTAACCTAGAAGAGAACCCAATTTGGTTAAATAAAGAAAAAAGGTATTAAGATTAAAAGAGTTGCGATAACAGGAGTAAGTAATGCAGAAGCATTGCACAACAAAAAAGACCATTTGGGCAACGAAATTTTAACAAAAGAGGGCAATCCAATACCTGTAGATTTTGTAAGTACGGGTAATAACCACCATGTAGCCATATATAAAAGATGAAAGTGGAAAACTGCATGAAAAAGTTGTCTCATTTTATGAGGCAATAGCTCGAAAAAACGAAGGGACTAAATGTTATTGATAAAGGATATAGAAAAGAAGATAATTGGGAGTTTTTATTCACCATGAAACAAAATGAATATTTTGTTTTTCCAGAATGAAGAAACAGGGTTTAAACCTTCCGAAATAGATTGGACGGATCAAGAAAATTACAATTTAATTAGTCCCAAATTTATTTAGAGTGCAAAAAATAGGCTCAAAAGATTATTGGTTCAGGCATCATTTAGAAACTATAATCAATGACGATAAAAAATGTATCTAACATCGCTTTTAAAAGACAAAGGAATCCTGAGTCAATTAAAGGAATTTTAAAAGTACGTGTTAACCACATTGGACAAATAGTTAAAGTAGGCGAATACTAAAGGATAACACTTTACAGCTTTCATGCGTAAACCTCTGTAAATAAAAAATTTACAGTATGATAAAGCGCACTCTCTGTTTTGAAACACCAGCTTATTTAAGTACAAAAAATGAGCAATTAGTCATTAACTATCCTAACAATGAATCGCCACAAAAATCTGTTCCTATAGAGGATATTGGATTTGTGGTATTAGAGCATGCTCAAAATTACAATTAGCAACCGCTTACTAGAAAAACTTGGTAACCAACAATGCTGCAATTATAAATTGCAATGCACAGCACATGCCCATAGGATTGCTAATGCCGTTAAGTGGCCAGTCTGAACAAAACGAAAGACTTAGGGCTCAAATTAAACTCGTCCATTCCCTTAAGAAAAAACCTATGGCAACAAACCATTCAAGCGAAAATAAACAATCAAGCTGCAGTGCTAAAAGAAAGAAACATTGCCATACAAAATATGCAGCATTGGGCAAAACAAGTTACAAGTGGCGATACTCTTAATCATGAAGCACGGGCGGCTGCCTATTACTGGAAAAACCTTTTTGATATTGAGGACCTTTACAAGAAGACAACAGGGTGAGCATCCAAACAATTTGCTAAATTATGGATACGCAATACTGCGTGCTATATGCGCAAGGGCATTGGTAAGTAGTGGGCTACTTCCTACTTTGGGCATACACCATGCAAATAAATACAATGCATATTGCTTGGCAGACGATATAATGGAACCCTACAGACCTTATGTAGATAATTTAGTATGTGAAATAATGCAAGAACATAGCGTCGGAGTAGAACTTACACCTGCTATAAAAAGAGAGCTTCTTACCATACCCGCTTTAGACGTAATAATCGATGGTAAAAAAAGCCCCCTAATGATTGCTATGAGTAGAACGACCAATTCGTTAAACGAATGCTTTATGGGCGTTAGTCGTAAACTTATTTACCCCAAGTTATGAATGAAGAAAAATATACCAGACTAAATAAATATAGAACTATGTGGGTATTAGTATTTTTTGATTTACCAACAGAAACCAAAAAGCAAAGAAGAGCTGCTTCTCAATTTAGAAAAAAAACTGCTAAAAGATGGGTTTCGTATGTTTCAGTTTTCTATTTATATGCGTTTTTTGTGCCAGCCGAGAAAATGCAGATGTGCATACAAAAAGAGTTAGGGCAAAGCTTACCCGAAAAAGGGCATGTAGGAATATTAAATATAACCGATAAGCAATTAAGTATGATGGAACTGTTTATCGGCCAAAAAGAAACAGCAACAAAAAAACCCAGTCAACAGCTAGAAATGTTCTAGCAAAGTCGCTTATTTTTTATTTCAAAAAAGAGAGACTAAAACACAAGTGACCGAGCCACTTATGTGGTGGTCTATTGCGAATTATCTTTAAAGATACATTTTTGTAAGCTATTCACAACGATGGCGATGATGACGATGCCTTTGATATGATTGCGAATTATCTTTAAAGATACATTTTTGTAAGCTATTCACAACGGGAAAACAACAACATTGTTAAATGCCCTAATTGCGAATTATCTTTAAAGATACAT